>VGVZ01000003.1 GCA_016873805.1 Ignavibacteria bacterium | reverse complement strand
GTGGCTCAACTCCGAGTCGGCGTGCTGTGCGTCTGAGTGACGGAAGTTCAAATCCATCTCCTGCAATCGTGAGTCTCACACGACACGTCCCTGAGAGGTGCTTCACGGCTTCCAAGAGCGCTGAAACGTCTTTTTCCTTTGCATCCAACCGACATGCGGTGATGATCCGGAGAGTATTCTCCGCAGGGCCCGGGCTTATCGCAGCATCATTCTTGATAACGTGAGGAATGGTCCAGATTCGTATCCTGGGGAAATAACTTCGAAGCTCGTCCGCGTGCTCATTTGACAGTGCCACAATTGATCCTGCCCTCTGCATGATACGGATCTGAGTATTCTTTGCCGACGCTCGGAAATACTTGTCATAGATATCCAAACCGTCATGACTAACCATGACCGTGGGAATACCCAATCGAGCCCCAAGATCAACACCGCACAAACCCGCAGGATACGCACCGTGAATCAAACAAAGATCATATCGCTTGTGAGTGGGAAGGATTTCCTGATGAAGTCGGCACTGCCATGAAAGAAACCGTGGAAGAAGCGACCACGAGAGCGTTGATGGGAAATTCAACACCCTCAGAAACCGGATGTGCACGTTTGTCGAACACTCCAGGTCACGCGGCAGCAATCGCAATGCTCTGATCCAACTCAGAAATCGCCGGAGGCGAATCAGATTGCGGAGGCGGGGAAGAACCGCCACTATTGCGACGACATCGATGGAATGCGAGCGGCCCACCACTGAAAGATGGTCCACACACCAGTCATTCCAATCTGGGAATCCCGGGATGGGACATTTGTCTGTGACAAGTAGAATTCTCATTGAACGCGGTGAACAATCCGTGGCTCCGTGACAGATCGATGTTGTGTCCTTCTATCCAAAGTCGCTGATATTGTCCGGACATGGTCCGTATCGACCAAGGATGAAGTCACGATATGCTCGCGCCATTGTGACCGCCACCAGTATGTACCTGCCGGCAGCATACCGGTGACCAATTCTGAACAGCTTCCATGGAATATTCGTCACGTGAACCGCGTAGAACAACAGACGCTCCACTCCCTCGAAGAAGCATTTTCCCAGCAGGAGATGATTGCGCAACCAGTAGTAGAGTCGGCATCCTGGTATCGACGCGGTGCTTGATAATCCATGGTGGTACACCTGCGCACGGTGCGTCACAAAGAAACGCCAGCCGTTCTTCCGAAAACGAAGACACAATTCCGTGTCATCATAGTAGAGAAAGAATCGATCATCAAACTCGCCGTGATCCCGAAAGGCGCGTCTGGAAAACAGACAGCACGATCCGGAGACCATATCCAGCTCTTCCAAAAAGTCGGACCGTTGCTCGGTCGTGTCAGCATAAACATATTCGACGATCTTCGTCCACCGCCGCGGGCACGGCATCAATCGCGCCCCGATGGGATCATCCCCACCCGCTCGAACGTTGCGAATTCTTCCCCCCACACCGCCGACGTTCTCGTGAATCAGGGATCGATGCACCCCGATGAGTCCTTGAAGGGACTCTGGATCGAGCGTCACGTCGTTGTCCAACTTCCAGATGTATTCGCAGGCAGGATCGGCAAGTTGTATGGCTTGATTGTACGCTGCGGGCGCCCCGGCGTTTGATTCATTCTCGATGAGTTGAAGACTGCCAAAACCCGCCGCTCTCATCTGATCGAATTGACTTCGGATTGCTTCCTGAGATCCGTCGAGTGAACCGTTGTCGACGACGACGATCTGCAAACGCTCCCTTGGATAGTGAAGTTCGGAGATCGATCTGAGACAATCGACGATAAAATGCCTCCCATTCCAATTTGGAATGATGACTACAACAGGCGGATGTTTGTGTTGACCCTCCACCGTGTTCGTCTGCATTTCTGGTTCAAGTTTGTGTCTGTGAGATTCCGATGACACTCTTTGCCTCCTCACGATACTTCCACAGTGCACCAGACAAGACCAGGAGTTCTGTCATCAAGAGAGCAAGGCTTGAGCCAATGTGTCGCATGTCCAGGATCCCCACAAGAACCAACGTGATGAAGATGCTGGACAATCCTGCGACCATGATCATCGTCGACCAATATTTCTGATATCCGAATCCTATGAGAAACGTGTCAGAATAGAGGAAAGTCATGCTCATGATCAAAGGGATTGCCCCAAGAATGCGCAGCACTTCGATGGTACCGGAGAATTCGGCACCGAAGAGAATCTGTGCGATGGGCCGTGATAGCAAAACGATCAGGAGGGATACTGCCAGCCCAAACGGGGCAACCATAACCGCTGCCCGATTGAGCTTGTTCAGAGCACTGTGCCTGTTGGTCGTGGCGTCCCTTGAGATCGTGGGCATGATAAGATTCTGCAAAGGAAGAAACAACCCTTGGGCCATCCTCACCAATTTTTCCCCCGCGGCATACCAACCGACGATCGTCGACGACGCGAACATCCCAAGAATGAGAGTATTGCCGACGACATAAATACCTATCATCTGAGTCGAAACAAAGACGCGAAATCCCGACTGAAGCTCGGTTTTCACGTCGTTCACATCTGGCTTCCGGATGCGGAGGCCTTCCTTGGCAAGCATCCAGACGAGCGATACACACCCGATGACGACCGAGACTGCCGAGTAGATCAGGGGGATCAATACGTAGTCGCCCGGCTGTTGAATCAACGCAAGTATCAAGAACAAGCCGACAAGGCCTCCAGCAGTTGTGAAACCAACGAGATTTCTGGCAAGTTCAAGTCCGTAGAAGACGGGATGAAGCAATAGAACCTTCCCCAAGAGGATTCCCGATGCGAGACAGACAAGGATTACAAAATCCGGAGAGAGGGGCAGAACTGTCAGAAGGACACCGCCACTGAGAATGGAGACCAGGGCGAGAGAAGCTCGAGTCCAGAATAGCGCGTTGACGTAGCGATTCAACTTCGGTCGGTCGTCTCGGCTGCACGCAACATCCCGGGGGCCCGTGAAATTGTATCCGTACTCGGAGAGAATCACGAAATACTGCACAATGGCGGTCGCGATGGCAATCGATCCATAGTTCTCAGGACCAATGATGCGCACGATGTACGGGATTGTCACAAGGGGTAGAAGATAGCCGACCGCCTGCGCTCCGTGGAGGGATACGAGATTTCGGAAGAAGTGGGATGGCAACCAGCGAAGATCTATCATCACTCCAACCCTGAGGGAGACAGTCGATACGGAGCAGCCTTGTCATGGCCAAACATCTGTCCAAGGTTCAGGCCCTCGCTGAACGAATCCACGATTCCTTGAAACTGCCACCGACCGTACCTCCCTGCCTGATGGATGTCGATGTCACGCAGCGCGGATATCGCACGTTCGCGCCATGTGGAGCCGCAATGCGACCACGTGTAGGCCACATCAATCCATGTCGGATCGACGATATCAACTTCATCGAGGAAATTCCATTCCCGCAGCTCACCCACGACATTCGTGCAAAATCGCGCAACCTCGCGAGGGGAAGGCTTCTCTCCGCCGCGGAGAGCCCATTCCACGTACATGCTGATGCATCGTGCATCGCTCCTGCGAGATGCCGGGAGAAAGGAACGCTCCACGTTGCTGTAGAATCCAATCCGAAAGAATCCCGACCTGCTCTCGGGAACGTACAACCAATGATCGTCGGGACACTTCTTCCCGCGCGTGCCTCCGATGTTTACGACCACCACCGACGTATAGGGATCGGGTCGTTCGGGGATGTTCAATCCAGCCATCTCGACGGTTCGGTTGAGTGGTATCGTCGAGATCAGAAGCTCGTATCGAACATCTGTACCGTCAGCAAACTTCAATATCCGCTTCACCGGATCAATCGCTGTCACTCTCTTCATGTAAGAGACATCGCAATCTTGGGCCACCGACCGAAAGAGACTCCCCAAACCACCGACAGGGTACGAAAACCTCACGTTGTAGCCAGCGGAATCAATCTTTCCATGTCTCCCCTTCTCTATCATTGCGCGATCATACGGAGATTTGTGAAAGTCTTGCGGGCTGATATCCTCCCAGAGACCGGCGGTGTAAGAGCGATGAAAGGGGGCAAAGAAGAGATCGCACAAAACCGAACCAAATGTCCGACGGAGCCAATCAGACATCGATGTCTGAGGACCTTCTGACCCGGCCAGCAACTGATCAAGGGCTCGATCAGCCAATTGGGGCGGCAGATATGAAAGGTGATTCTGAATCGGGTAGGGAACAAAGAGATCGCGGGCGGGAAGATATACCGACGATTTTCTTTCATAGAGCCTGAGGTCAGAGTGTTGGCTGATCACGCGGAGCGCATCGGCCTCTTCACCGAACATCCAGTGACCGCCGCCGAGTTCGAATCGGTAATCCTCTTCGTCCGGCGCACGCGTTGGGCGACGCGAGGTCAAACCGGTCGTGAGATAATAGGAAGAACAGATACCTCCGGGACCCTCCTCTGCCTCAAAGATCTTCCACCCGAGGATCGACCCCGCAGCCAAGCCCGTGGCGCCGGCCCCCAGTATGTAGCGTCCCATTGTGACCTAGCCAATTCGTTGTGAGGACCTGCGAAACGCTTCCCTCAGACAAAGCAGAACAAACTTCGGATTCCCAATCAGATACCGTCGCCAGAGTCTCAGCGGCTCCTGGATAAAGCGGTACAGCCACTCCAGACCAAGGTTACCGACGAAGCGTGGACATCGCTTCTTCGCCCCCGCGATGTAGTCGAAACACGATCCCGCATTCAGGGCGATCTTCACGTTGAGATCCCCCCAATGATCGAGAATCCACCGTTCCTGGAGAGGCATCCCCATGCCGACCACAAGGATTTCTGCTCCGCTGGAATTGATGTCACTGATTACTCTTGAGATCTCAGAGGAATCAACATATCCGTTGTGATAACCGCCCACGGCGAGATTCGGAAACAGATTGCGAAGTACAAGCACCGTTTTCGATACGATCGACTTCGTCGATCCGAGGAAGTAGATGATGCGACCGGTGCGCTGGGCAAGTTCGCAGACATCCAGAAGCCAGTCGGTCATAACGATCCTCTCAGGGATTCGTTCCCGGAGGAACATCGCACCCAGCCGGACACCCATCCCATCGCAATATGCAACGATCGATTCATTCAAGAACACCTTGAACCAGGGAATCTCGTTGGCGAGATTCACTGCGCGGATATTGACATAGCTCATCCATCCCCTGGTATCGTGTTGAAGCGTCCGATCCAATAACTGCGTGAGTTCGGTGCGACGCAGCGCGGCAACCGAAAGGCCGAGCACATCTACCGTTTTGACGTTTAGCTCTTGGTGGAGAGAGGGAACCAACCTGAGAGGAGAGATCTGGGACTTCATCACCTATTTCGTCAATCCAAGCATTGCTGAAAAATACTGCATCGTACGACGCAAACCCTCTTTCCGCGGAACCGACGGCGTCCAACCCAAGACGCTCCTCGCCACACCGATATCCGGCTGTCGGATCTTCGGATCATCCACAGGCAGATCCTTGAACACAATACTGCTTTTGCTGGCGGCCAGTGTGATGATCTCCTTCGCCAGATCCAGCATAGAAATCTCATCCGGATTGCCGAGATTTACAGGATCAACGTAATCTGACTGAGAGAGCCGAAAGATTCCTTCGATGAGATCAGAAACATAGCAGACACTGCGTGTCTGATTTCCGTCGCCGAAGACCGTCACGGTTTCTCCTTTGAGGGCCTGCGACATGAAGGCCGGTATCGCGCGTCCGTCATTGAGACGCATGCGTTCGCCATACGTGTTGAAGATGCGGGCGATTCTCGTATCGACTCCGTGATAGCGATGATACGCCATCGTCATCGCCTCAGCAAAGCGTTTCGCTTCGTCGTAGACCCCTCGCGGACCTACCGGATTCACATTTCCCCAATACAACTCCGACTGCGGATGCATCAGCGGATCACCATAGACTTCTGAGGTCGATGCGAGGAGAAACCGTGCCTTCTTCATCTTGGCCAATCCGAGCGCCTTGTGTGTGCCGAGCGAACCGACTTTGAGTGTCTGAATCGGCAGTTTGAGATAGTCAATCGGGCTGGCGGGAGAGGCAAAATGGAAGATGACGTCGACGGGTCCGTCCACATGAAGATAATTGGTCACGTCGTATTGAATAAACGCAAAGGAGGGATTTCCGACGAGATGGGCGACGTTCGACATGTTTCCGGTAATGAGATTGTCGATACAAATCACCCGAAATCCTTCGCGAACGAGTCGATCGCAGAGATGGGAACCAAGAAATCCGGCACCGCCGGTGACTATGGACGTTTGGGTAAACATTGTGTGAGACATATCCGACGAACGGTCGATTGTGACCAGCGAAGTGCTAATCGTGAATTGTCTATTGTCGAGGACTACTGTTTCCTGATACTGCGTCTCAACCCGCCGACCAACTGCTCCACCGGGATCAGCAATTGCTGAACTTCCGAAAATCTTGTTTCATCAATGTAGCTCAACATCACTGAAATCTCCAACTGCGTGTCGATCTCACTCAATGACGTATCTGCGATATTGATAACATGCAGGTTGTCCTTACTCGTTTGCCGGCTCAGGCCCACAGTGAGGTTTGGAGGTGCGGAGATCGCCGCCCTCCTCAATTGTGCCTTGAACCCATACTCCTCCCCACGCGGATATGTACTGGTGAGTGCATAGATAAGCTTGACCAATTCTAACGATCGTTTCCAAACCGTAAGGTTCTTGTGCGGACGATCATTAATCATTGAGCCCCCCAATCACACGATTCACGATTGGCAATCCCCTTCATGTTTCAATCCGTCAAATCACTTCTTCCGTCCGATTCCGTAGTACGTGAATCCGCTCTCGATCATTTTCTTCGGATCATAGATGTTTCTCCCGTCGATGATGACGGGAGATTTCATCAGCGACTTCATTCTTGCGAGATCGGGACGCCGAAATTCATTCCACTCCGTCACGACGATCAGAGCATCAGCATCTGCGAGCGCGTCGTAGTTGTTTTCGCAATACAACACGCTGTCTCCAAAGACCTTCCGCGCCTCCCGGATCGCGACCGGATCATGTGCGCGTATCTTCGCGCCATCGTCCAGCAAGGCCCGAACGATCGACAACGATGGAGCCATGCGCATGTCGTCTGTATTCGGTTTGAACGCGAGTCCCCAGATGGTCACAATTCTCCCCTCCAGCTTTCCCTGGTAGTGATCTCGGAGTTTTTCTACCGCCACGAGTTTCTGCCGATCATTCACTGCATCGACGGCACGGAGAATCTGAAAATCGTATTTCTGTTCCTCTCCGGTTTTCACCAATGCTTTCACATCCTTCGGAAAGCATGAGCCGCCGTATCCCACTCCAGCGAAGAGAAACTGCTGTCCGATGCGGGGATCGAATCCCATTCCCTTTCGCACCCAATCCACGTCCGCTCCGGTCCGCTCACAGAGGTTTGCGAGCTCATTCATGAAAGAAATCTTCGTTGCCAGAAAGGCGTTCGCCGCATATTTTGTCATCTCCGCACTGCGCTCGTCCATCACAATAATCGGATTGCCGGTCCGGACGAAGGGACCATAGAGCTCGTTCATCACGGCGATCGCGCGTTCATCCGTCGTGCCGATAATGATCCGATCGGGCTTCAGGGAATCCTGCACCGCGGCTCCTTCCTTCAGGAACTCGGGGTTTGAGACGACGGCAATACTCCCCTTTCCCTTCTCCGACAGAATCTCCTTGATCTTGTTCGCCGTTCCGACCGGAACCGTACTCTTACTGACGATGATTTTTCCATCTTCCGTGAGATCGGCAATCTTCGTCACGACGTCGATCACGCGTGAGAGATCTGCCGATCCATCCTCTGATTCGGGTGTTGGAAGGCAGAGGAAGATCACATCACCCGCGCGCACAGCTTCATCGAGTGACGTCGTGAATCGCAGGCGCCCCTCATGAACATTTCGCCTCACAAGTTCTTCGAGGCCCGGCTCATAGATCGGAATTCCCCCCCCCTGCAGTAGCTTGATCTTCTCACGATCGATGTCCATGCAGGTGACGTCATTGCCGGTGTCTGCAAACACCGCCCCCTGAACAAGTCCGACATATCCGGTCCCGATTACTGAAATTCTCATATGTGGTTATCTGAAAGATGAGTCGATACGGTCAATCTGTTTCTTTGGTCAAGTCGACATTCTTCTTCGGAGCCGCGTCCATGTTCTTTTCAGATCCTCGGAGATGAGCTTCGTCTCGCCCAGAACCGGCATGAAGTTCGTGTCCCCTTCCCAGCGGGGAACAACGTGGAAATGGAGATGATGCTCGATACCAGCGCCGGCCGCCCGTCCGATATTTGCGCCAAAATTGAACCCGTGCGGCTTGGAGGTTTTCGTCAGCGCGTCGATACATTTCGCTCCGGCATTCATGATTTCACGGTGCTCTTCTGCTCGCAAATCACCAATCCCCGGAACGTGCCGGTAGGGCACGATCATCGCATGGCCGCTATTGTACGGAAAGAGATTCAGGACAACATAGCAATGTTCGCCTCTCCAAATCACGAGATTCTTGTCGTCCCGATCTTCAGTCGCAATTCGACAGAAGAGACACTTCTCGGACTTCTTCTGTTTCTTCTTGAACGAATCAATATACGCCGAGCGCCACGGTGAAAAGAGTCGTTTCACGATTCCTCTCCGACAAAGTGGAGTACAACCAACAACAATAGGGGGATCATCGGCTACTTTCCGTCTCCCAACACCACGATCTTCTCCCGTCCCGCCACAACTTTTCGGGTTGCATGACGCGTATCCACGACGCGTTTCGCATGTCGGACTACCAGATCGTAATCGAACGATGAATGATCCGCGACAATCAAGACGCAGTCCGAGGCGCGAAGGAGTTCTTCAGTCAGGTCTTCGGACTTCATGGTGCGACCTCCGACATCCAACTGCGGTACCAGCGGATCACTGTAGATCAGATTCTCTGCACCGTCCTGGCGCAGATGCTCCATGATCTTAACAGCCGGAGAGTGGCGGACGTCATCGGTGTTTCTCTTGAAGGCCACGCCAAGCAGGAGAATTCTCGCGTCTTTCAAGCTCACCGGCATCATACTGATTTCTTTCACCACCATGTTCTTCACATAGAACGGCATCAGCTCGTTCGTCTCTGCCGCAAGGGTGATGAACTTCGTTTGGAAATCGTACTGTCGCGCCAGCCAGGAAAGGTAGAACGGATCTACGAGGATGCAGTGACCCCCGATTCCAGGCCCGGGATAGAACGGCATGAATCCGAACGGCTTTGTCGAGGCCGCCTCGATAACATCCCAGATGTTGATCCCGCCCATGCGATCGCATAACTGCGCCAGTTCGTTAACCAGCGCAATGTTCACACTTCGAAAGATGTTCTCGAGGAGCTTGGCCATTTCGGCAATTCTGGGACTTGCTGTCGTTACGACGTGGGGCACAATGTGCCTGAGGCAGAGGGCGGCCAGACGCGTGCACTCGGCAGTGATACCTCCCACGATCACAGGCGTGTTCGACGTTGAAAAGGTCTTATTCCCGGGGTCGACACGCTCCGGAGAAAAGGCGAGAGAAAAGTCCTTCCCGGCCACAAGCCCCCCTTCTTCGAGAATCGGTTGCACATATTCGTCTGTCGTACCTGGAAAGGTAGTGCTTCGCAGAACGACAAGCTGATCCTTTCTCAACCTTTTGGCAATTTCGCGAGAAGCCTGGAGCACTGCAGAAATATCAGGATCTTTCGAGGGGGTGAATGGCGTCGGCACACAGATGAACACGACATCAAGCGAACCAACCTCCTCGTAGTCGAACCGAGCGGTCAACTTGCCTGAACGGACGCCGGCAGCCACTCGATCTCCCCCGACGTCGGTGACATGGCTCTTTCCGTCGCAGACGGTCTGAACCTTCTGGCGATCGAGGTCAATCCCGATTGTAGTGAATCCGGCCGAGGCATACTCGACAGCCAGCGGCAAACCGACATACCCCAATCCAACAACGCCGATTCGGGCTGTTTTTGAAGTGATCTTTGATTCGAGGGTCTTCATTTTGGATACGCGTGGGTGCAAGCTGTCCGGCCATCCAGGAACGAGCAGGTGCGAACACACCGCCGCCGTTGAGCCGCGAACGTGTCGATGTTACAAACAAAATGTCTGGCAAGCAAGGGACATGGTCCTCCCTCTCCATGAGCATGCCTTGGGTAACCGCCTTGATCACTGGGGCTTGATGTCGTCGCAAAAAAGAGAGGTCGTCGATCAATCGACGACCTCTCAAGTGCATCTGAAGAGCGCTCCACATCCGACGGACGCGTCCGTCATTCTCCTTCTGCGCGCGCCTTTTCATACGCTGCGATGACTTTTTCAGCCTGGTCGCGAGGGATTTCATCATAGTGCGAGTACTTCGTCCTGAAGATCCCGCGTCCCTGAGTCATCGATCGGAGGACGGTCGAGTACTTATGAAGCTCTGCCATCGGCACGAGGGCGTTAATCCTTTGAAATGAACCTTCCGTTTCCATTCCCAAGATCTTGCCGCGCCTCCCCGAAATATCCCCCATCACATCGCCCATATACTCTTCGGGAACCATTACCTGGAGTTCGTAGATCGGTTCCAGCAAAACCGGTTTTGCTTCGAGGAATCCTTT
Organism: Ignavibacteria bacterium; assembly: GCA_016873805.1. GTDB lineage: Bacteria > Bacteroidota > Ignavibacteria > UBA10030 > UBA10030 > VGVZ01. Next base: position 168,869 of record VGVZ01000003.1, on the reverse strand, counting down.
GCGGAAGGCCTGTGACCCCGCGAGCTTGAACGATAGCTCATCGGAATCGACGGTATGATACGATCCGTCGAAGAGAGTGACTCTCACGTCAACCACCTCACAACCGGCAAGCACACCCTTGTTCATTGCATCGACGACACCCTTTTCGACAGCGGGGACGAATCGACCGGGAACCACACCTCCGACGATCGCATCCACAAATTCAAATCCCTCGCCTCGAGGTTTCGGCTCAATCTTCAGATGGACGTGACCAAACTGGCCCCGACCTCCAGTCTGCTTCTTGTGCTTATACTCGGAGTCGGCGATCGACGCTTTGATTGTTTCCCTGTACGGGATCTTCGGCTCAATCAAATCGACATCCACCCCGTATTTTTCCTTGAGACGCTTCGTCACGACCAGGAGGTGGAGTTCCCCCTGTCCCGAAATGACGGTCTGGCTGAGCTTCCCTTCGACCTGGACAACGAATGTTGGATCTTCCTCATGGAGGCTGTGCAATCCGGTGCCGATCTTGTCTTCATCCCCTTTTGATTTCGGGGCGATTGCCATTCGGATAACGGGATCGGGGAAATTGATCGGATTGAATGCAATTGGGAGGGACTTGCTTGCCAGGGTGTTGTTCGTGTGGGTGTCTTTCAACTTCACGACGGCGCCGATATCACCGGCCGGAATCTTTCCGATTTCCCGCCGTTCTTTCCCGTTCATCAGGAACACCTGGCCAAGCCGCTCATGTTTCGCGTTGGACTGATTCACGAGGTCCAGACCAGCCGTAACCGTTCCGGAATAGACCCTGAAGAAGGAGAGTTCACCGACGTGCTGTTCGGAGACCGTTTTGAACACAAACAGGGCCGGCTGACCAGCCGGATTGGGGGCCACACTGACCTCCGCCTTTGTATCTTTGTTTGTCGCCGGGATCGCTCCTCTCTCCTTTGGCGAGGGAACGCTCGCGACGATGGAATCGAGAAGCGGGGAAACGCCGATATTCAATGACGAGGAGGCACAGAAGACGGGAAACATCTTCCGGGAGTTGATGGCGTCTTTGAGACCGCGTGTGAGTTCTTCTTCCGGCAGTGTTCCGGCCTCGACGAACTTGTCCAGAAGCTTCTCATCGCTCTCCGCGATCTTCTCGACCAGTTCCTCGTGGAGCGCTTCTGCTTTGGACTTGACTTCGACGGGGATATCGGCCTCTGTGTACTTTCCGCTCCCATCCCGTTCATATTTGTACATCTTCATGCGCAGGACGTCGACGATCGAATCAAACGGAAAGCCCGGATTCAGAGGAAACTGAAACAACGTAACATCATTCCCAAATCGCTCTCTCATCCTGGAAGTGGACTTCTCAAAGTCGGCGTTTTCATTGTCCAGCTTGTTCACGATGAACAGAACGGGGAGTTCGTTCTCCTTGCAGTAATTCCAGACGATTTCTGATCCGACTTCCGGTCCCTCCACCGCCTTGATGAGCATCACGGCGGCATCGGCGACTTTGAGTGAGCAGACAACCTCGCCTGTGAAATCAGAATACCCCGGGGTATCAAGCAGATTGATCTTGTGACCTTGCCAGTCGCAATGGAGCAACGATGCATTGATCGAGATTTTGCGCTCGATTTCGTCCGGATGATAGTCTGACACCGTTGAACCATCATCAACCTTACCGAGGCGATTGACGGTTCCGGTGGTGAAGAGAATAGCTTCGGTCAGGGTGGTCTTTCCAGATCCGCCGTGACCGATCAATGCAATGTTGCGGATTTTCTCTATTGGGTATTCCTTCGAAGGGGCATGTGCCACAGTGTTATCTCCTCATGGAAAAGAAATAGGTCAAGATGGGCATTAGAACGGGGGAAGCAGAGTTGAAGGTACGCGCCGCACGGCTCTCACATTCGGCTTTCACTCCTGGTGACGCGTCCGATCAAAGTACGCACTCAACCGATTGACGATCGCGGCCACCACCGAACCGATTTTCAGCACCGGCTCTTCGAGCGTCTGCTGAATGCGTTCTTCCATTTCCAGGATGTTGTCCGCTGCTTTCTTCACCGCCTCAAGAGATCCCTTCGCCAGAGCGGCCTGGTCATCGATCTTCGTGGCGATCGATTTTGTCCGCTCCGTGATATATTCGAGGTTCTCGAGGATTGGTTTGGACCGCTGGCCGAACTCGCTCAGATTCTCATGCATCGACGTGAGAACCTTCTGGGCTCTCGTGAGGACGACGATGAGGTAGACGCAAAGCGCGGAAACACACAGGAGTGCGACGATCTGCAATATCAAAAGGATTGATTCCACAGAGGTTTCCTCTTTCGATTAGGCTGTCAACCGTGAGGACGCAGAGACCCGGTGGTGGGAGAAATCATCGGGATCTTTCGCCTGGTTGGTCAAACGCTCTCACAGGGGGTGCACAACGCGAAGCTCAAGATTTTTTCGAATCACCGGGGCCTTTGGTGCGGACGTCGGTGAGGATGCGCTCGGCGTCTTCCATCAACGACTCGGCTCTTTTGCGTGCATCGGAAACGAGGTTTTCAGCTTTTTGTCGACCTTCAGAGATGAGGTCACCGGCTCTTTTCTTTGCCTTGGCGATGTACTCTTCGGCGTCTCCGACGAACTCATCGGTCTTGCGCTTGATGTCGGCGCGAAGTTCCTTGCCGGGCTTCGGCGCATAGAGGAGTCCGAGGACTGCGCCTACCACAGTTCCCGCAAGAAATCCCATAATTAGGCCTTTCGCCATGCCTTCATTCTCATTTGCCATGATATCCTCCGATTCTATGGTGCTTCGCACGTCGTGTCTGTGATTTCAAAGTAGAAAAATCAGGCCAAAGATACAAGCAAAGCTTGGTTATTTCGACTTCTGCCGCGTTGCGAGCCTGCCGCCCGATGCGTTACTTCAGAAGATCGGGTCGTCCAGCATCGACCCAGGCGGTGTACCAATAGCTCGCCACACCCTTGATCGATTCATTGAGACGCCGCTCAACCATCCCATTCAATCGGGTGTGGTATTCACGATAGTAATCGTCGCTCAACTGCGTTTCCGTCTTGCCTCTCCGTTCGACGCTCTTGAATCGTCGGTTCTCCGGAACGCTGGCCAGCGCTTCGAGATCGATGGCAAGGACTGAATCAACCTTCAAATAGCTTTCCAGCACGACTGCAAACGCGTGGTGCAACGGGTCCCGGACATACTCGACGTCCTGAGGCCGCAGGTTGAATCCATCCCCAAACATTTCCGGGATCCGCGATTCCCATCGTGAATGAATTCCTTTCTGGTTTGTGTGTTGACCGTCGTAGTTGTCGGTCGTGTGGAGGGGAACGTGGGCATCGGCCACGTAATGTCCGATGTATGAAGCATAGTAGATGATTTCATCGGTTCGTCGTTGCTTCATCGCCCGTGTGAGTTTTGCGGTGAAGTCCGCGATTCTCCACGGCACGATTCCGCTCGAGTCGACCCGTCCTTTGCCAAACTTCACGATCGCAGAATCGTAATTTCGGGGCAGGTCATTGAATGGATAGGCTCCGTACCGATCGATATCGATGTAGTGATGGAATTGCTCCAGGGAATCGGAATGCCGTTTTGTGTCGGGCTCGACCGAGCGCTCGATGATCGTTTCCGCGTATTTATTAAAGAACGGCTTCATGTCTGCGGGGAGCGAGAGGATCGCATAACGGTTGATCTGGCGATGAGACCAGAATCCCCATGCCTCCGTCGATCGGTCATGCACAAGGAGCAGAATAACGAAAAGAAGAACAGCAAAGGGGAGATATTTGTAGTTCATATGGCTATCAGGAACAAGTTCGCAACACGATGCCCTGCCATAGACGCACAGCAGGGTACCGAAACGATGAGAGGGTTTGAGAACTAGCGATTCTTCTTCTTGTGACGCATCTTTCTGAGGCGTTTCTTTCTTTTGTGCGTCGCCATTTTGTGGCGCTTTCGTTTCTTTCCGCTGGGCATATCGAAGACCTCCTGGTTGAATGACCGATGGTGCGCTGCTAGGGAGTTATGGTTGAATGCGGCTGCATCAATTGCTTTGCGCGTTGAGCGGGTCCGCTCCCCGGATCAAGCGCGATCACTTTCTTGAACCACTCATTCGCCTGCTGAACGTCACCCGCCCGGAGGTTCACAATTCCCAGATTGAAGTGGCCGAGGAGATGTTTCGGATTGATCTTCACGGCCTGCTCCATTTGCCTGCGGGCCTCGTCGAAGTTGTTCAGATCGTTGTAGCATATTCCCAGATCAACCCGGGCGTCGACGTCATTGGGATTGCTCTGAAGATATTTCTGGTATTGGATAATCGCTTTGTCGGTGAACCGATTGTCATGCAGGAAGTTGGCGAGTTGCAGGACGAGCTTCTGATCGGACGGATTGGCGGCAATCCGTTTCTCCATTTCTTCGATCTGAGGAAGCGCGGCCATGTTGGCCGTCGTCATTTCCGAGTGCTCGTGTTCGTGGTCGTCCACTGGACTGTTTTCTTGGGTGGTCGGATCTCCGCCCGTGGCCAACTCCAGAATCACGACCCCCACGACGACAACGCCGATGAAGAACGCCATCGATTTCCACGAGCTCGATTCTTTCCGAGACTTTTCCCGCTTTTCCGTCGCCTGGCGAGGACGATCGGGACGCGCCTTCAAGTCCCGCGTCGTCTTTCGAGGCAGCGGTGATCCACATGATTCACAGCGTTCGGACGTAGCGGAATTCAAGGCGCCGCATTTGCTGCACCGCTCGGTTTCCTCCGCGGCCTCTCCCTTCGGCGCCGCGACGCCTTCCGGCCACTCGATGGACTCCCCGCACTGAGTACAGAATCGGTCGCCCCAGGAGAGACTTTGACCACACTTTGAACAGCTCAATACTGGCTTCATGATTGCTGTGCCGCTTCCGATTCTTTCTTCTTGAGGTTTGCATCCACCAAATGCTTAAGGTCTTTGGAGACCTTGAACAGAGGGACCCAGTGTTCATCCACCATGACCTGCTCGCCCGTTCTCGGATTACGCGCGATCCGCCCTTTCCGTTTCTTGACTTTGAAACTGCCGAAGCCGCGGATCTCGATGTTCCTCCCTTCTTTCAGGGCGTTGATGACGGTCGAAATGAATCCATCGACAACGGCTTCCGTTTCAACTTTTGTGAGGCCCGTCGCGCTCGCGATGACATCCACAATATCTGCTTTTGTCAAGGGTACCTCCTGTCAATTATGATTAAGGCGCGATGAACTTGTATTGAACGATCGGCTGTTCCAGGAGCTCGCTTCTCAGTCGGGTGAGCTCAGAGACAGCATCACCGATCAGAAAATCCCACAATCGTCGCTTTTGCGTCTCTTGAATGACCCGTGGTTTCCCTTCGATGTCACCGAGTTTTGCCGCGAGGCCGATTGCATCCTGAAATGTCCCCAGTGTATCAACGAATCCGTATTCATGTGCCTGACGTCCGGTGAACACCCGTCCGTCCGCATACTTGATCACGGTCGCACGTTTCAGCTTTCGTTCGGTCGCGACAACCTCCACAAACTGATCATACACATCGGCGAGAAGTTGAGAGTAGAGGACACGATCATCCTCCGTCGGATTCCGGAACGGGGATCCCGCATCCTTATACTTGCCCGTCTTGTACGTGGCGGCATCAACGCCAATCTTTTTCAACAGCTCGTTGATATGCAGGTATTGAAAGATGACACCAATGCTCCCGGTGATTGTCCCGGGGTTGGCCATGATTCTCGAAGCTCCGCAGGCGACATAGTATCCGCCGCTTGCTGCAACGGAACCCATCGAAACAACGACGGGCTTGCCACTCTCCCGCGTCTTCTTGACTTCTTCATAAATTTCCTGACTTGCGGAGACACCGCCACCGGGAGATTCGATGCGGAAGACAATCGCTCGAACGGATGAGTTCTCTCGATACTTCTTGAATTGCCGGACGATTTCTTTCGAGGAGAGGATGACATCATTCAACTCAACGATTGCGACCTTCTTGCCGGAGGTTGACAAGGTTTCATCTTCGGGAGTCCAGAAAATCATGATGGCAAAAAGAAAGAGGAGAGCAGCTCCGAATACAAACACCCCGGCCACAATACCCAGCGCCCATTTCGCCGCATTTGACATTGCCATCGCTGTGCTCGTAAGTCCTTTAATTACAGAGCATTATAAGGAAACGATGGCATAAAGTCAACTTCTTCCTTTCGGTTTGGTATGAAGGGTAGATGCCCGCTGCGTGAATCCGAAAACAAAAAACCCGCCGATTCTCCAAGTTTCAAAGGAGAATTGACGGGTCCAGGGATTCTGCTGTGCGGGGGAACCGATGGTGCGCTATTCTTCGTGCTCTGCCAGAAAGCGCTCCGCATCGATGGCCGCCATGCAACCACTTCCCGCGGCTGTCACGGCCTGTCGATAGACCGAGTCCATGACATCTCCGGCCGCGAAGACTCCGGGGATATTTGTCTTCGTTCCCGCGCCGTCGATTGTGATGTAGCCGACTTTGTCCAGCGAGAGCACACCTTCAAAGACTTTCGTATTCGGCTGGTGCCCGATCGCGAGGAACAAACCGTCGCAGGCAAAGTCGGTCGTCGTCCCGCTCTTCACGTTCTTCAGACGGACTCCGGTGAGCCTTTTCTTTCCTCCATCAGATGTGCCGAGCACTTCGTCGACGACAGAGTCCCATATGAATTCGATCTTCGGATTCTTTCGTGCCCGTTCCTGCATGATTTTCGAGGCACGAAGCTCATCACGCCGATGAACAACAGTCACCTTTGAGGCGAATTTTGTGAGGAACGTCGCCTCTTCCATCGCCGTATCTCCTCCTCCGATCACCACAACGTGCTGATCCTTGAAGAAGAATCCGTCACATGTGGCGCACGCGGAGACTCCGTAGCCCATGTATTCTTTTTCCGACGGGATGTTCAGCAATTTCGCTGACGCCCCCGTCGAGATGATCACCGAATCTGCCAGGTACTCCTCCTTGTCGGCCCAAACCGTGAATGGGCGACGGGAGAAATCGACAGCTGTCACCTCTTTGAATACGCATGTGGCGCCGAATTTCTGCGCTTGTTTGCGAAACAGATCCATCAGCTCCGGCCCCATGATCCCGTCAGGGAATCCGGGATAGTTCTCGACTTCCGTCGTAATTGTCAGCTGGCCACCAGGTTGAGTTCCTTCGAACACCAGGGGACTGAGGTTTGCGCGCGCGGCATAGAGAGCCGCGGTCAGGCCTGCCGGACCAGATCCGATGACAATTAGTTTGTGTCTCTTTTCTTCAATCATATTGCTATTCTCCAATTCACTCCATCAGATGTGATGAACAAATCAGCGATTGGATTCATCCCGTCGCAATGCCCCGGCATTTCTGACCAATCCGCTCCATTTCGTTCTCGTTACCGGGCTTCCCTCAAATCTTTTCGCGAACTCCGTTTCCGACATTTCTGTCAATTCGTGAATCGCAGGATTGAGGGCGGTTGGTCGGGGACGAAACGCCGGCTCACCTGTGATCTTCTGAAATCTATTCCATGGACACACGTCCTGGCAGATATCGCATCCAAAGACCCAATTCTCAAATCTGCCGTGAAATTCATCCGGAATTGTTCCATTGTGTTCGATGGTGAGATACGAGATGCACCTCGAGGCATCGAGCTGATACGGCTGCACGATGGCATCTGTGGGACACGCATCGAGACAGGCGGTACAGGTTCCGCAAAGGTCTTCGCCGGGGGGGCTCGGTCGTAGTCTGAGATTGGTGATCACGGTTCCGAGGAAGATCCATGATCCGTACTCTCGGGAGATCACGTTGGTGTGTTTTCCCTGCCAACCGATTCCGGCCCGGGCGGCCCACACTTTTTCCATCACGGGACCGGTGTCGACATACCGACGGGCAACAGTATTCGGCGCCAGGGTCACGATGAAATCCCGAAGGGTGTCAAGTCGTTCGCCGACGACTTCGTGGTAATCGTCTCCCCAGGCGTAGCGGGAGATCTTCGCGCGATCGGACTCGTCCGAATGCTTCTCGGGCGAGTAGTAGTTCATCGCGGCGATGATGACGGACCGGGCATCCGGGTCGACCTTCAGAATATCCGATCTCTTTGCGGCCGTTCGCTCCATCCAGCCCATGGTGCCGTGATATCCGTGTCGCAACCAGTCCTGGAGATCCGCCGCCTCTTTCTCGAATGCTCCGGCCTCCGCAATCCCAACACTCACGAAACCAAGTTCCAGCGCCTTCCGCGTGATTGCCGATGTCAGCTCGGCTTTCATCGTGGACCTACGTCTCCGTTACGTGATCCGAAGTTTTTCTGTCACAACAAACCCCTTTTCCGCCGGCGCCACCCTGATTGCTTCAACCTCGGGGTCATGTTCCAGGGCTAGTATCCAGCGTTCTTCGAAGGCCCGGGGGAGGATCTTCTTTTTTTCTTCGATCGTCACGAGCGGACGCAGATCATACGCCATGATGTAAGGGTACGCCACGTGGTGGATCGTTGGAAACAGATCGCAGCAAAAGAGCAGGGTGCTTGTCCCGTCGGAGATCTTCGGAAGTTGTTGCGACGATGTGTGGCCGTGACACAGGATGAGATCGATGCCGGGAAAGATCTCTCCTTCACCATCCACAAGTTCAAGTACCCCATAATCCTTGAGGGGGAAGTAGTCATCCATCATAAAACTCCCGCGATCCTTTTCACCGGGATTCAGAGCGAGGTTCCAATGATCTTTCTGCACATAGTAGCGGGCGTTGGGAAATGTAGGGACGATCTTGCCGTTTTCGCTCTTCGTAGACCCTCCCGCGTGGTCAAAGTGAAGATGGGTGAGGATGACATCCGTGACGTCGCGCAATGTCACACCGTGACTCGCGAGGGATGACTCGAGGTTCACTTCTCCGTCGTTGAGCTTGTAGATGTCGCGCTGCTTCGGAGTCAGTTTCGTCCCGTTGCCGTCGTCGATCAGGATGATTCGTCCGTTGCCGCGAAGCAGGAGACATCGAGCCGCCAGGTCAATTCGTTGTCGCTCATCCGGTTTCATTGATCTTGACCAGAGCGCCCAGGGGACGATGCCGAACATCGCGCCCCCGTCCAACGCGAATCTCCCCGTTTCAATTGGAACTACGTCGTATGGTCCTATTTTCATTGTCAAAAAGAGTAAAGGCCGGCCCTCTGCCCATCAGTGAACGGCAGACATGTCGCCGACCCTTACGCGTCTGTGATTCGTTATTTGCGGAATCTCGAATTGCTTGCCGAAAGCTCTGCGAATTCTTTGTTGGGATGAAGCGTCTTTGCCCGCTGAAAGAGGACTTCTTCGGTTTCAGGATGATTTGGATCCGGAACACAGCAATCGACGGGGCAGACCGCCGCACATTGTTCCTGGTCGAAGTGACCGACGCATTCGGTGCATTTTTCGGGAACGATGTAGAAGAAATCGTTCGAGAGGGCATCAATCATCTGCCCGTTGTACTCATATTGGGCACCGCCTGCGTAGATTGCCACGTTCGGACATTCCGGCTCGCATGCACCACAATTGATGCATTCCTCTGTGATCATCGTAGCCATTCAACTTCTCCTTCTAGTAGAATACGACGAGATTGGGTGTACTGTTTTCTAGGATCGAAAGGGCAGAAGGGGGATCCTCATACCATCTGCATTCTCATCCGTGGTGAGGTGAGCAAGTCCCTGCGGCCACATCCGGACGACGCAGGCCACGAGATCAGAGCTTGCGCACTGTCGCCAGTATACAAAACATCAAGGTCAATTTCAACCGTTGGATTGGCCGGATTCACTGCCTACAAATAGCGATGCTCCTGAATTGTTCCTTTGTCATCATAGACATAGAGAAGGGGAATGCCCGTGGGGATGTTGAGTTCAAGGACCTCTGCTTCGCTGAGGCCGTCGAGCGACATCACGATCGAACGCAGGCTGTTGCCGTGCGCAGCGACGATGATGTTCTTTCCTGCCCGGAGATCAGGCACGATCTTCCCTTCGAAGTACGGCAGTGTCCGAGCGGCGGTGTCCTTCAGGCTTTCACCCACTCCATCCGGATTTAGTTCCGTCACATCATTCGGCGGCGGAACATCATAGCTCCTCCTCCAGATCTTCAACTGGTCTTCCCCATACTGGCGTCCAATCTCAGCCTTGTTCTTCCCTTGCAGAGCACCATAGTGCCTCTCGTTCAGGGCCTTGTCATATTCGATGGGGATGTCCATCTGGTGCGTCACCTTCAGGACGATGTTGAGCGTATCGATTGCGCGCTTGAGCACGGACGTGTACGCCTTGTCGAATTTGTAAGGCTTCAGCTTTTCCCCTGCCTCGCGGGCCTCTTGTTCGCCTTTGGGAGAGAGCGGAACATCGACCCATCCCGTGAACCGGTTTTCAAGATTCCACTGTGATTCTCCGTGCCGCAACAGTATCAGATTGGGCATTGTTTTCTCTCTTTCAGATTTTGTTCAGCTCAGTTGATCGTGAAGTATTTCGCCTGTGGATGGTGCACGATAATCGCACTCGTGGATTGCTCCGGGACGAGTTGGAATCCCTCGGTCAGGCGGACGCCGATCCTCTCGGGGCGAAGGAGCTCGAAGATCTTTTCCTGATCCTCGAGGCTCGGACAGGCGGGGTATCCAAAACTGTATCGTGCTCCCTGGTATTTCTGGGCGAAGAGCTGTCTGATTTCCTTCGCGTCCGAACCGTTGATGCCCAATTCTTCTCTGATTCTTCTGTGCCAGAACTCTGCGAGAGCCTCCGCAGACTCAACACTGAGTCCGTGAAAGTAAAGGTAATCCTTGTATCGGTCCGATTCAAACAATCTCTTCGAATGCTCAGAAGCAACGGAGCCCATCGTCACGAGGTGAAACGCAACGACGTCGGTTTCGCCGGATTCGATCGGCTTGAAGAAATCCGAAATGCAGCGAAATGGAGATTTCTTCTGCCGCGGAAACCTAAACCGCATCCATTCCGAGAGTCCTGAAGACCCCGCGCCTTCATCCGGCGGCCGGTAGATCACAAGCTCCTCCCCCGCCGCCTGACAAGGAAAATATCCATACACGAGCTTCGGATCAAGTAATTCCTCTTCCTTCACCTTCCGCTTGAGTTCCCGTAGTTCCGGATAGATCTGTTCCCGAAGGATGACGTCATATTCCTGTTCAGAGCGTTTTCCCCGCACAACTCTCCATTGACCGCGGATAAGGGCGATTTCATTGACAAACGAAAAGACTTCGTCCAATGACACTGATTCGACCACCTTGGATCCCCAGAACGGGGGTTTCTGGACCGGATGATCATGAGGGAGGGCCTCATGTTTTGATTCCGGAATCGTCGCGGACCACTCTCCGACAGGACCCCGTGTCGGCCCTGATTTCCGAACTTGCGGCTGACTCATCCCGACCTTTGCTTCGGTCCCGCTGAGAAACGATTCCTTTCTGTGTTCGTGGGAGGCCGAAGCCGGGATCGAAGGTGTACGACCGACGATCGATTCCATGAATCTCAATCCATCGAACGCGTCGCCGGCGTATGCAACATGTCCCCGGTACACCGAGCGGAGGTCCTCTTCGACGTACCGGCGCGTCAGAGCCGCACCCCCGAGCACGACCGGAATGTGGAGGTTCCTCTCGTTCAGGACTTCAAGATTTTCCTTCATCACAACGGTCGATTTTACCAACAATCCGCTCATACCGATTGCATCCGCCCTCTCCTCTTGCGCCGCATGGATCATCGATTCTACGGGACACCTGATACCGAGATTGATGACACGATAGCCATTGTTCGTCAGTATGATGTCCACAAGGTTCTTACCGATGTCGTGAACGTCTCCTTTCACGGTTGCCAACACCAAGGTACCCCTTGAGCGTCCTTCCGCCTTTTCCATATGGGGTTCAAGAAACGACACTGCCTCTTTCATGACTTCGGCCGATTGGAGCACAAAGGGGAGCTGCATTTGGCCAGAGCCGAACAAATCTCCAACAATCTTCATCCCCTCAAGGAGGATTTCGTTGATGATCTCGAGCGCCGGGCGAGATTCGAGCGCGAGTCTCAGATCGTCATGAAGCCCTGATTTTACCCCCTCGACGATGCGATTTCGGAGCCGCTCCTCAGGGGTCTCTCCCGCGACAATCTTCTTCTGCGTGGATTTAGCTTTCCTCCCCGAATAGTGCGACAGGAGTTCCGCCAGCGGATCATACACCACGCGTCGGTCGGCACCCTCCCCTTCATAGCGACGCTCGTCAAAAATGAGCTTCCGGCTGATCTCCCGCCCCTGTTCATCAATCCGATACAGTGGAACGATCTTGGACGCATGGACGATTGCCATATCAAAACCGGCCTCGACCGCGTGGTGGAGAAAGACGCTGTTGAGGACTTGCCGTGTAAACGGCTGGAGGCCAAATGAAATGTTGCTGACACCCAGGAGGGTGTGCACCCGTGGGAACCGCGCCTTGATCTGCGTGATCGCCTCGAGGGTTTCCTTGCCGGCTGAGCGAAACTCCTCGTCGCCAGAGGCAAGCGTGAACGTGAGCGGATCAAGAATCAGATCCTGCGGCCGCAAGCCATGTTTCCCGACGACGAGGTCGTGCAATCGCTGTGCGATGCGCATCTTCTCTCCAGCCGTCTTTGCCATCCCCTGTTCATCGATGGTCAGTGCGACCCCAGCCGCCCCGTACGTCTTGCAGAGGTCGAGAATCGCAGAGGCACGATCCTCGCCATCTTCGAGATTGATCGAATTCACCACGGCGCGGCCGCCATGGCGCTTGAGCGCCTCCTCAATGACGGCGGGATCCGTCGAATCGATCAGCAGAGGTGTGGTGATTTGCCGGTTGAAACGCGTCACCACCTCCCGCATATCTCTGATTTCATCCCTCCCCACATAGGCAACGCAGACATCCTGCAAATGAGCCTGCTCGCGGACCTGGTCGCGCCCGATAGCAACAATTCCTTCCCAATCCTCCTTAACCAGAAGATCTCGAAATGCCTTGCTCCCGTTGGCGTTTGTCCTCTCGCCGATCAAGACGGGGGGTCTGTCGATTCGGAGTGGCACCGATTGGTACAGACTTGACGCAGACGGCACAAATTCCGGCTGCCGCGGTTTCGGAGAGCATCCGCGCACAGCGGAAACGACCTTGTGGAGGTGTTCGGGAGTGGTACCGCAGCATCCTCCGACAGCCTGCACTCCAAGATCCCTGACATAGTGTGAGAGATACTCGGCAAGTTCGTCCGGTGTGAGAGGATAGTGCGTCGTGCCACCCCGGTTCTCCGGAATCCCGGCATTCGGCATCACGAGAATTGGGATGGGGCTTGATGCCGACAGGACGCGCAAGTGCTCGGACATTTCCCTGGGTCCCGTCGCGCAATTCAGACCAAAGAGGTTGACTCCATAGGGTTCAACGGCGGTCAGTGCGGCTGACACCTCTGTCCCGAGCAGCATTGTTCCGGTCGTTTCGATCGTGACAGAGACCGCGACAGGGATTTTCCGGGCGACTTCCTTCCGATAGCGGTTGATCCCAACAAGCGCCGCCTTCATCTGAAGGATATCCTGACAAGTTTCGACGCAGAGCAGATCGACCCCTCCCTCCACGAGTCCTTTGGATTGGATATAGTAGCCCTCGACCATTTCCTCGAACGTGATGTGACCAAGTGAGGGGAGTTTTGTCGTCGGCCCCATCGAGCCGCCAACAAACCGCGGTCGGCCAAGCGCGTGGAAATCTCTGACGACTTCACGTGCCAAGCGGGCAGCCTGAAAATTGAGTTCGTAGGTTTTCTGATCCAACCCGAATTCCGCCAGCACGACCGGTGTCGCACCAAAGGAATTCGTTTCGATGACGTCGCAGCCGACCTCGAGGTAGCTTCTGTGGACCTTCTGGACCGATTCAGGAGAAGAGATGACCAAGTATTCATTGCAGCCGAAAAAATCCTCACGGCCGAAATCGTGCGGCGTCAGGCCTTGCATCTGCAATGCAGTCCCCATTGCCCCGTCGAAGATGAGCGGCCCACTTCGGAGAATGTCATTAAGAATTTCGGGACTCATGTGGAATTGGAATCGTGGGATACGATTTAGATTGGGCAGAAAGGATGTCAGGATACGCACCCCTGACTGGCATCAGTTCCGTTGAACGAAATCCGGGATCAATGTAGTGAGAAACGAAAAGGAATAGATTTCCAACCCTGGGGATTCAACCGAAATCTGGAGTAGGTGTTCCCCAAATTCTTCATTCCGGACGAGTTCGTACAGGCGAGGGCGGCCCACGAGAACCTGACCGTCATCCCCTGCGCCGAAGGTCATGTCATCACCGGCGGAACGTCGTGCGATGGATTCCGAATCCTGGTGGATGCGAATTCTGCGTGACCCGGCACCACCCCCGTGCATGACGGCATTGACGCCGGATCCTTCATATCGGAACGAGAGGAGTCCCAACTCTCCTTCAGCTCCCTCGAAACGGACATATTCCTTTTCTTGTATCCACTTGCCATCGAGATAGAATCGATTTGTGAGGTAGTAGCCTGGATTGTGATATTCGACGATGGAACTCGGATTGTACCCATCCAGGTTGCCGAGACATCCATGCAGGAATCCCATCTCCAGTTCGCTTGATTGTCGATGAGAGACAGTTCCGTCGAGATCGAGTTCGCTCAAGGGTTCGAGGAAGGCGGGCATGACTCCGTGGTAGCCGATTTCTCCAAGCAATGCTTGAACTGCACGTTCGAACTGTTCGAATCCCCCTTCACCGGAGTGCCAGTAGCGTACGAAGCCATCGCGATCGATCAGGCAACGCGTCGGCAATTCTCGAACCCCGTACGCATGTGCCATCGAACCGTCATTGTCCAGCACAACGGGGAAATCGATCGTGAGAGACTTCAGTGCATGTTCCACGTTCTCCACAACCCGGCCAAACTCGTATTTCGGGGAGTGTACCCCAACAGTCACGAGACCATACTCGCGATAGCGGCGATGCCACTCGGTCACGTATCGGAGTCCATGAATACTCCTGTGATTCGAGAAATCCCAGAATTCCAGAAGCACGATCGAACCACGAGAGTCCCGAATGGAGATGGGTTCACTATTGAGCCAGTGAAATCCTATCAGTTCGGGGGGACGCTTTTGTCTATCAAGTAGTTCCATGTCACCCCTAATGTATCCAAATCTCCACGCAACGTCAACGAATGCGAATCTGCAGCCGCAACAGCTCGGTAGAAGGAATGTGAATCAGCGATTGACGGTCACTTCTCGAATGCTGACGTGTCAGATTGTTGTCCACGAATGATTCAATCTCTTCGCGAAACTGCCACACGACCCACGCGCTGGCAACTCCGAGGACGATGCCGCCGAGGACATCGCTCGGGTAATGCAGTCCGAGATAGATCCTCCCGTAGCCGACCATCCCCGCCCACACGAACAGCGGGAGCGATGCATATGGGTTTTCCAGGCAAAGCGATGCCGACGTCGCAAGCGCGAACGCGAGCGCCGTATGACCGGATGGAAAGGCAAACCCTGTCGCCGATGACCGGCGCTTGACCTTGACATCGTCAAGTGCATCAAACGGCCGAGGACGAGCGGTGATCACCTTCAACAACACGGCGCTCCCACCGGCCAGAATCTGGCCTGCCCCAATGATGGCACCGGCCCGGGAAAGATCCGGTTGATCATCGAAAACCCCAACAACCACAAGGGCGGCAGGAACGGCCACGAAGGTGGGGCCGGAAGCGGCATCCAGAAGGTCGAAGAGACCCTGCTGCGGACTCTGGGTTCTATTGATAGACCGAAAAAGGTCAATATCGACCTTGGCGAGCGATTGCGCGTCGGCGCCGACTGGCAGGAGAAATGTTATGAGTATCAGAGGAACAAAAAAGAGCCTCCTCGGCGAGGCGGGGAAGAACCAACTATAGTACCCTCTGATATTCCTCATAATAACGGGTAACGCTTGCGACGTAGTGGATGGTTTCCTGAGAGCTACCGAAAGGACCGCTCCGGGGATTCCGGGCCCGCCAGACGCGTTCATGCAAAGTCGCGTACTTCTTGGAGAGAAGCGGAAGCGTTCTCCGGATTGTGTCCCAGGAGTTCGGATCCTTCCCAAGATACCTCGCGATCTCCTGAGCATCAAGAATTCTGCCCAGTCCAGCGTTGTACGCCGCAAGAGAGAGCTTCAGCCGGTCCTCTCGCTTGGCATCGCTGAAATAGCGATAGAGAGACCTCAGGTGATACATCCCTGCCTGGATGTTGAAATGGGGCGACTGGGCCTCTGGAACTCCGAGTTTTTCTATAAGCTCCATCTGGGTCACCGGCATCAGTTGCATCAGCCCGTAGGCCCCTTTGTGACTGACGGCTGTGGCCCGAAAGCTCGATTCCTGGCGGATAATAGCCAGCACGAGCCTCCAGTCGAGTTCATACTCGATCGCATGACGGCGGATCAGATCACCGTAGCGCTCAATGGACCGGTGAGCTGAGTTGCCCAGACTCGCATCCGAGGCAAACAGGTGATCTTCGAGCGTCTTTGTGGATTGTCGTTTTTGAGAGAAGGTTATTCCAGCATTGGGCTGGAAGCAACCCATGAGGAGAAGCGATAGGGAGAGCAGAACAGCTACGACACAGCTTCGAATGCCAAATGAATCCAAGCCAATCTCCATACTCGTGAAACATGGGCAAGCGCCGATTAACGATCTCCGCTATCTGCAGATTTCTAAAGGAGATCTGAAAAACCCATGCCAGAAAGTATGAAAGAACTCCCCTAGCACGAAACATCCCCAGCACTTGCAGAATTATGGCATCCAAGATACGACAACGGCGGACAAGATGCAACGGGGAGAGTGCGTACCACCAGAGAACTGCCAAAAATGGCCTGTTTTCGACACCATTCGTTACATATTTGCGAAGATGGTTGGTCCTCCCGTACTCACCTCACAAGGTGCAATTCAGTTTGGCGACTGAGAATCCATTTCACTTCCCCGGTGGCGGTGATATGCACATCCTCCTCTTGGGCCATCCTCACGGATTGGTTCTCCCATTCGGGGACCGGAGTCGTCGCCTGGAGCTCTATCGAATACCAGGTGTTGGGAATCAATGGGATATCCCCGCGGCCCGGCACCCCCATCTGGCGATCCCAAAGTCCGATGAGGGGTCCAGCCCCGTGCCCGTGCTGTCCGATCGGATGGGAATAGACCGTTCCGGTGATTCCCTCCCCCTGCATCTGGGCAAGCGTTTGCCTCAGGATCTCGTTTCCTGTCAAGCCGAGTTTCATATTCTGGATGAGGATGTCCTGGAGTCGGTTCGACCGGCTCAAGGCCGCCTTGAGACCTTCAGGCGCATCGCTCTCCCCGGGCTTGAGGACATACCCCATGTGCTGCGTATCCGTATTCAACCGCATGGCAGTGATTCCAAAATCACAGTGAAGGAGATCACCGCGCTGGATGACAGGATTCGTTTCTCGCGAAAGATCAACCCCTTTTCTTTGAAGGGAGACACTCGGCTGGAACCAGGTGCCGAAACCCAGATCATGAGTTTGCTGACGCATCCACCAGACGACGTCCTGGGTTGTTGTCCTTCCCGGGGTGATGACCTTTGAGGAGAAGGCAGTGGCAATGATTTCATGGACGACCTGCATCATCGCTTTGTAGGTCGGCAGCATTTCTGGAAGGCGGATACTGATGTAGTCGAGAGGGAGCCGCTCAGCCCGAACGACGCGGGGAACGTATACAGGCCCCAGGGACTCCTTCAGTTGCTCCCACTCTCCTGCCGTCAGACCATCAGAGAAGGCAAAGGTGTGTGAAACATTCACGGCAATCGATTTGGGGTCGCGTTCCCGGACGACCTTTGTGAGAAGTTTCCACTGTTCTGCTCCCCAGAGTTCAGCGTCACTTTCAAGAGTTGTGTCGCGATACGCCGTATAGAGACCTCCCTGCGACGAGCCCCCGAGGGCGAGCCGCTCGATCCCCCGGTCACCCCGATCGTGGAAGACATAGATTGTTCGACGGCGCGCGGCAAACGTTGTCGGCGAGACGAGCGACGAAAAGACCGGATCCTCGGCATATTCGCGCATCGGGATGATCCACATTTGAACATTGTTCTCGCGCAAGAGTCCGGGCAACACGGTATCCAGACGTATCCGCAGCCATTCCTGCTCGATCTTTGCCTGTTCGCGCAGGGAGGGAAGAGGATTCTTCAGGGTCTGGGCTGTGACGGCTCCGGAAAGCACGATGAGTGTGAGACAAAGGAAACCGGGGGCCAGAATCAGTTTTTTCGCTTTCAAGGTATACCTCCACGAGGATAGACTAGAGGATTTCGACGGTCTTGTGGCGGGATGTCGCTCCGCGAACGATTCGAACTTGGTTTTTGGATTTGCCGAAGTACTCAGCCAGCATCGCGACGACTGCCGCGTTGGCTTTGCCACGCTCGGGCGAGATCGTGGTCGAAACGGCGAGAGTCCCATCGGCGATTTTTCTGATTTCGTTTCGCCTTGCGTGCGGCTTCACGTTCACATGGATGATCACAGACGAACCCCCGGTTGCCAGAAACAAAAGAACCGCTTCCAGATTGCTGGTCGCGGTTGCATAAAAGGTGTCGGGTGGCGCATCGGATTCCGGAACTCTCTATCCCGTCAGCGTCTTCTTTTCGACGTCGGAGATCTTTCGGACTCGACCCTGATGACGGCCGCCGGCAAAATCTGTTTCGAGCCATGCTTTCACGATCGCCTTGGCGAGTTCGGTTCCGATGACTCTTCCCCCCAATGTCAGAACATTCGCGTCGTTATGTTCACGGCTGCTGCGCGCGACGAATTCATTCCAGCACGGCACGGCCCGAATTCCCGGTACCTTGTTCGCGACGATTGCTGAGGCGATTCCGATGGCATCGATCATGATCCCTCGATCGGTATTTCCATTCGCAACAAGAACTCCCACAGCATACGCAAAGTCCGGATAGTCGCACGCTTCATCTGAATGTGTACCTACGTCGGCCACGCTGTATCCCATCTCCAGCAGTGACTGCTTGATAATTTCCTTGAGCTGGAACCCCCCGTGATCCGAGCCAACCGCGATCACAGATTTTTGTTTTGACGAAGGAGTTGAGGGGGAATGAAGCTGAACAGATTCGAAGAACCGGTTTGCCGACGCCTGCCCCGGACGGGATTGTACCAGGGGAATTCCGTACGATTGCGCGGCGTCCCGAGCGGCGGGCGTGACCACTGTTTCGGCATCGATCTCGATCGATCGGAGACCCGATCGATGCGCCTTCAGGATGTCTTGTTCTGAGATCAGTTTCTTTCCCATGTCTCAGCCTGATACGGGGCCATCTAGTTTCCAAGCCCCCACTGCAGTACCTCCAGTCGCACCCGCGCGGTCCCTTTCTGGATCAATCCAATTTCTTTTGCGGCTCCCAGCGAGAGGTCTATCATGCGGCCCTCAACGAAGGGACCACGATCATTGATACGCACGACCACCTGTTTATCGCTTTCCAGATGGGTCACGCGAACTAGCGTCCCGAATGGAAACGTGCGGTGCGCCGCGGTAATACCATGCATATCGTACGTTTCGCCGTTCGAGGTTAACTTGCCGTGAAAATCGTCGGCGTAGTAGGATGCCGTTCCTTCGAGCGTCAGGAGCACGCGCCCCGACGGCGGGGGTACGGTCTCCAAAGCCGCCTCCCGTCCGGTTGATCCACCGCCGGCGGTCTGCCCCCGCACCGACCCGGAACCGGAAAAGCGTGGCGCCGTCGAGCATGCAATCATTGCACAGCTCAGCACGATCCCGACGAGAAATCGTACGATGGCGCTCCTACAGATATTCATTCATCTGTTTCCGACGAATGTAGTCGACAAGGTCCTTCACATCCTGCGAGCGCCCCTTCTTGCAGATGAGCACCGTGTCGTCGGTAGAGACGACAATCAAATCTTCAACGCCGATTGTTGCGACCAGACGATTCCCGGCATCGATGTAATTGTATGATGAATCCTTCGTGATGACCTTTCCCCGATGAACATTTCCTTTCTCGTCCGGAGCGGTGAGGCGCACCACCTCATCCCAGGATCCCACATCGCTCCAACCGAAATGTCCGTTCACGACGTAGACATATGCGGATTTCTCCATGACACCGTAGTCGATGGAAATGCTTCGCATCATGCCGTACGCGGTCCTCAGGGTCTCGAAATACTCTGTCGTTCCTATGGCATCACGAATCGCACCGAGTTGTTCCGACAATTCCGGAAGATATTCTCCAATTTCCCGAATGATCGATTGCGCCTTCCAAACGAACATTCCGCTGTTCCACAAGAAATCACCGCTCTGGAGGAACTTCTCGGCTGTTTCGAGATTCGGTTTCTCTGCGAATGTCTTGACGCGGAAAACGCCGGCGGAGTGAAACTCGTTGAATTGATCGCGCTCGTCGCTGTATTGAATATATCCGTATCCTGTCTCCGGATGGGTCGGGTTGATCCCGATCGTCACCAACACGTTTCCCGACTCTGCGACGGAGATTGCCGTCCGGAGTACTCTCAGGAACTCATCCTCGTCGCGGATCATGTGATCTGAGGGGAGAACGATCATGATCCCACCCGGATCCGCTCGATGGATCCAGGTCGCCGCAAGTCCGACACACGGGGCCGTGTTGCGTCCAACCGGCTCGATAAGAACATTCTGGTTCGGAATGCCGGAAAGCTGGCGCTGGATTTCTTCCACTTGGTTCGCGTTCGTGACAACGAAGACATTGTCAGCAGGCACAAGCCGATTGATTCGGACAAACGTCTGCTGAATCATGGTTTGCGCACCAAGGATTTCGAGGAGCTGTTTTGGCGAGCGTTCCCTGCTCTTGGGCCAGAATCGGGCCCCTACCCCTCCCGCCATAATGACTGCGTAAACGTTTGCCATACTCATCCTGTTTATTCGAACAGCGAACGGAAGTCCTGCAGAATACTCACCGCCTCGGCCATCGCTGCTTTTCGTTTTTCGATATCCGGCTGCAGCCACGCTGCGGCATCTCCGGAGATATTCGAGAGGATGTTCATGACGCGAACATCATCCATCAACTGTTCCCGCTCGATGTATCCGAGAAAATCGACAAGAAGCTCACAAAACTGTCCGACCTCAACATCGTCAGGACCCGACAGCAGTCGCAGCTGGTTGGCAAGCTTCCCAATCTCAGAAACCAGAGAGACTCTTCCTTCATCACCGGCCTGCATCGCCTCGACGAATCCTTCGAATCGCGCAGCGAATCCGGGCAATGAGACATCTCCGGGCTCGCTCGACGACGCCGATTCAATCCCCTGTGCCCGCTCTTCTTCGATCAGGGGCGTCGGAGTGCTGATTTCCTGCTCCGGCTCAGCAGCCGCCTCGATCACCCCGGCCGACTGCGCCGAACCCTGAAGGAAGCGCTGAAAAAGGAACGACTGTTCCTCGTCCGAGAGTTGGGTCTTCTCCGGATCGTTGGAAACCCACATCATCGCAAGTGCAAACTCGGCGAATTGTTCGACGCGATAGAGTGTACGAAGCTCATCCTCGAGGTTTTCACTCCCGGCCAAGCGATCACGAATCTTCACAAACACCGATCGATCGGCGTCCGTCGGAAACTCCGTCGATGGGAGAGAATCCATCCACGCAAGCAGGCATTCGGTCATGGCGCTCATGGCTGTACGTAGGTCCTAGGAATTCGTTGAGAAATACCGCAGACAATTTCGTATGGTATCGTTCCGATCATATCAGCGAGCTCCCACACATCAACCGACTTCCCCCCCTCTTGTCCGATGAGCACAGCCTGGTCTCCGGCCGCGACAGGCGAATGTCCAACATCGACCATCATTTGGTCCATGCAAACCCTTCCGGCGATAGGAAACCGTTTCCCATGGATCAGCACGAACGATTGGCCGCTGAGTTGCCTGGAATACCCGTCGGCATACCCCACCGGGAGTGTGGCGATTTGTGTTCGATGAGGCGCAATGAATGTCCGGCCGTAACTCACTCCTTCTCCCTTATCGATCCATTTCACCAGGGCCACGGTGGTCTTCAGTTTCATCGCCGGCTTGAGGTTCAATCGGGGCCGCATATGTTTCGCGGGGTGGAGACCGTAGAGCGCGATCCCCGGCCGCACAAGATCGAAATGGGCATCCGGTTCTTCGAAGACTGCCGCGCTGTTTGCGGCATGAGCGAGATCGTAGGAAACGTGGTGCTTCCGAAGCACCTCGAGGGCCAGACGGAATTCGGCGAGCTGTGCGCGCATGAATTCTTTGTTCTGCTCATCCGACGTCGCGAAGTGCGTATAGACCCCTTTGATTTCAAGGTGACGCAGCCGCCGGATCTTCGAAAGAAACTCCCCAAGTTCGTGGACCCGGACGCCGATTCGATTCATCCCGGTGTCGATCTTGATGTGGCAAGGAAGAGTTCGTCGGCGGCCTCGTGCCGCTGAATTCAGGATCCGCGCTTCCACCGCCGAACAGATAGAGGGCTCAAGTCGAAAATCGTAGTACAAATCGGCCTGAGATTTTGCGGGGAGAGTGGCGATGTGGATCGGTTTCCGAATTCCCGATTCGCGCAGGCGTTTCCCTTCTTCGGGAAAAGCCACGCCAAAGTAGTCGGCGAACCGCTTTTCGAGGAACTGTCCAACTTCTGTCAGGCCATGACCGTACGCATTTGCCTTGACGACGGTCATGATCTTTACCTTGGGACCGACCGTCTGTCGGATGAGGCAGACGTTGTGGGCAATAGCCCCGAGGTCTATTTCTGCGACTGTAGGACGGGTAGGTTTTCGTTTCGACGGCACAGGATGCTCTTGAGTGGCTATTGTTCGCCCCTTTGGAGTAGTTCAGCAGCACGCCGCACACGATTCTCCAGCAGCGCGGGATCCTGACACGGGCGGTCTCTAGGAGGAGCCCGTCGGCACTTTCCCCGCGCGCGAAGCGACTTTCAGTCGATTCCGGGCTCGTTCCAACGCAAGTCGCGTCCGCTCCACATCCGTTTCGAATCTCTTTTCGACGAGCCGGCGCTTCGATTTGTCATATGCCACCTGGGCACGGGGGACGTCGATCTCGTCGGCCCGCTCGGCCGTCTCTGCCAGAAGCATCACGGTGTTGTCTTTCACATCAACAAAGCCGCCGCTGGTCGCGAAACGGATATCGTTTCCATCCGCATCGACGATCTTCAATTCACCGACCGTAATCAGGGAAAGCAATGGTGTGTGGTTGTACAAGATCTGGAAACTCCCAACATATCCCGGAACACGAAAACTCTGCACCTCCGACGCATAGAGGACTTTCTTGGGAGTCACAATTTCCAGATGAAAGGTTCTGCCGGTCATCACCGCTACGCTCCTTGGATCTGCTTCGCTTTTTCAACCGCCTCCTCGATGGTGCCGACCATGTAGAAAGCCCCCTCCGGTAGATCGTCGTACTCTCCTTCGATGATGCCCTTGAATCCTCGAATCGTATCTTCCAGCTTCACATAGCGTCCTGGTGTCCCGGTGAACTCTTCCGCAACGAAGAAGGGCTGTGAAAGGAACTTCTGAATCCTACGTGCGCGAGCAACCGTGCGCTTGTCATCATCGGAAAGCTCATCCATGCCCAGGATGTTTATGATATCCTGCAGGTCTTTGTACGTCTGGAGAATCTGCTTCACGTGCTTGGCGACGGCATAGTGTTCCTGACCCACGATTCCCGGCTCCAGAATCCGCGAGGTGGAATCGAGGGGATCCACGGCCGGATAAATTCCCAGCTCGGAGATTTGTCGACTCAACACGGTCGTTGCATCGAGGTGGCTGAATGTCGTCGCTGGGGCGGGATCGGTAAGATCGTCGGCGGGGACGTAGATCGCCTGAACCGACGTAATCGATCCCTTCTTGGTTGACGTGATTCGCTCCTGGAGTTCACCCATTTCTGTTGCAAGGGTTGGTTGATACCCTACCGCCGAGGGCATGCGCCCGAGGAGCGCAGAAACCTCGGAACCGGCCTGGACAAACCGGAAGATATTGTCGATGAACAACAACACATCTTTCCCTTCTTCATCCCTGAAATACTCTGCCAGCGTCAGGGCCGTGAGACCGACGCGCTGACGGGCACCCGGCGGCTCGTTCATCTGTCCGAACACCAGCGCCGTCTTGTCGAGGACTCCCGATCCCTTCATTTCGAGCCAGAGATCGTTTCCTTCGCGCGTCCGCTCGCCGACTCCGCCAAAGACGGAGTAGCCACCGTGATGCGTCGCGATGTTGTGAATCAACTCCATGATGATGACGGTCTTGCCGACACCCGCGCCGCCGAACAGTCCGGTCTTTCCCCCTTTGGAATATGGTTCGAGAAGGTCGATGACCTTGATCCCCGTCTCGAACATCTCCTTCTGAGTCGTGAGGTCGCCAAAGGCAGGAGCCGGACGGTGAATAGGATAGTACTTCTTGGTCTCGACGGCTCCGAGGCCGTCAATCGGCTGTCCGGTGACATTCAGGAGTCTGCCGAGAACCTGCGGACCGACGGGCACCGCAATCGGTTCGCCGGAATCATATGCCGGCATTCCTCTCGTCAACCCATCTGTGGAATCCATCGCAACCGCTCTGACACGATCTTCGCCGAGTTGTTGCTGGACTTCGACGATGAGTTCTTCCTTGAGTCCCTCTACGTTCACGCGAGGTATTTTTACCGCATTCATGATCTCCGGCAACTCACCATTACTGAATTCCACGTCGACTACCGGACCGATCACCTGTACGATCCTTCCCTCGTTCATCTGACTCCTTTCACAGCGAATTTGTCGATTGAAAAATTCATACAAAAAATATGAAGATTTTGACCGAAAATCAATTGTACGAAGTTCTACGCTTGTCAGCCAAATATTCTGTACTCCGTCGTCAAATGTTCGGTTCTGCACCATTCCCTGGTGGCTCCCAAAGTCCAGCCGAGCACCGCGGTTCTGAAATCGAAGAGCCAAAAAAAAATCCGCGCGGCGCGGATTTCGAGAAACAATCGGTCGTGAATAACTTGAGCTGGCGACGAGACTTGAACTCGTGACCTGCTGATTACGAATCAGCTGCTCTACCAGCTGAGCTACGCCAGCGAATAACTCGTTGGACGCTCACGAAGAACGCAGAGCGTCGTTTGGAATGGACTCAATATACCAAAAACCGTCGAGCCAATCAACTGATTACTCCGAGGCCGGAATTACCCTTGCCATCGACGGCGTTCTCTTCTCTTCGAGGAACGCCATCAACGGGAATCCCAATACGAGATCAGAGAACCTCGAGAAGTTCGATCTCAAAAATAAGTGTCGAATTTGGCGGAATGATTGCTCCTGCTCCAGCCTCGCCGTACGCCAGCTTTGCAGGAATATAGATTTCCCATTTGGAGCCGGCCGGCATCAGAAGAAGGGCCTCCGAGAATCCGGCGATCACATTGCCAACTTCGAATGTCACCGGTTGTCCGCGGTTGTGGGAGCTGTCGAATTCCGTTCCATCCACAAGCTTTCCGCGATAATGAACTCGTACCGTCTGATTCGACTTCGGTTTCTTGCCGCTCCCCATCTTGATCACCTTGTACTGAAGTCCGCTCTCAAGGGTTTTCACCCCCTGTTTCTTGGCGTTCTCAACGAGAAACGCTTCCCCCGCTGCCTTGTTTTTCTCTGCGGTCTCGCGCAGGTTGCTCGTATGCTTGGCCATCATCTCATCGTGAAGCGACATCATCATCGCTCCTGCATCATCTTCGGCGATGGCCTTCTCTCTATCGAGGAGAACATCTTTAATGGCGTGCGCGACAATGTCGGGATTGACCTCATACGACTGTGACTTCAGATCTCTCCCAATATCAAGACCGATGGCATAGCTGATGCTGTCGGTCCTGGATCCGAGCGACGCTTTTCCCGATTGGCTGTCCTGGCATCCAATGAGCACGGCAGCGAGAGCGAACAATAGCACTGATCTCATGAAACTCTCCACATTTGGTGATCGACTGCTGAATACATCAAATTCTGCATAACATAAGAAGAAGTTGGGGCGAATCCAACGCCATTCTACGGAGCGCTCGGCCCGAGAATCACTGCATTGAGGAACAATCGGTTGGCGCCGCGCCAATAGCCGCGGAAGTTTGGATCTTCAGCAAAACAGATGACTCGCCCCTGCGCCACTCGTTCCTCGTAGAGAAAGAGAGCGCCGCCGATACGCTCCAGCGACTCCTTCCACGCGTGTCCCGAGATTCTTCCCTTCGCGCCATCTTCGTAGCGAGCGACCGCTCGTATCGCAGACGAGGGGGGATCATCCGGCGCGAGATACAATCGATCGGAACCGACAAAAACGGCAAGCTCGGCGTCGTATCCGGCCGTGATCCATCGATTGGGCTCAAGCGACGCCCGGAAGATCGATCCGGGCACAGAGAATCGACGGATGCGCGTAGATTCTCCTTCACCCCCTTTGGCCCTCGCCTTTTCCTGGACTTCATACCATGAGCGAAGCTTTATGAGGTTCAACTGCTTGCGCGCCACTTCTGTCGCCGACCCGATCGTCACCAGTGTCCCCCCTTCACGCACCCACCGAGCAATCCGATCCATTCCCGTCGGTCCAAGCAAGCGGGCAAGTGATGCTGTGTCGCCGACTTCCGGGAGGATGAGGACGTTGAAGCGATCGAGTTTGGTCCGGCTGATCGTTCCTGCGCGCAACACAGTTACGGGAATGTTGTACTGCCGGTCGAGCGTATACCATGCCCATCCGAACGAATAACCCTGAAATGGGTCCTCGGCGACAATCCCGATCACCGGCTTTTTGACAAGAAACGTCGCGTCACCCGATCCAAGCGACGGTCCGAGATCCCCGCCGAATCCCGTATTCACGCCGTCGACACGGAGACCGAATTCCCGCGAAAGATTTCTCATCACTTCGTGAATTGAATTCTCGTTCTGCGAAATCCGAACGATCACGGTCCCGCTCGGATATTCCTTGCCCGCAACTTTCGTCGGCTTCCACAGGAAGGAAGCCCGGGCGTTTTTCTCTTTCAAATGGTAGAGCGCCGACATGGAGGCTGATTGCTTTCCATCGATGAGGTATGCGTACGTCGGTCTGCTCTGGGGAAATTCGCCGGACATCGGAATCTCGTTCGCAATTTGCTCCACCGGGAGCTGTTGTCCGTCGCTCGAAGTATATCCATTGACATTGAACATGAGCGGGAGGGACCAGGCCGTGATGTCGTAGAATCGCGGATTCTCTCCGCGATCCAGGCGTTCACGCGCCGACTTAAGAAATTCCTCCGGAAGCGGAAGATGGGGCTCGAGCAATGTCTTCAGAAATGCTCCCCTGGGCTGGCTCGACTCAACAACGTATGTGCCGGCAGGAAACGATCTCGAGCCGATTGACCGCCCCTCACGGTCTTTCACATCCTTCACCGACTGCTCCTTGGCGAGTGTTCCGACTTCTATGCCGTTCCTCACGAGGACATTGATTAATTCCGTCACATGATGCGGATCTCCGTCGCGCATGATGAAATACCGCCTTGTCCCCTTCTGGCCATCTTCGATTGCGCGGAGATGAGATTCATAATATTCGATCAGAAGCTTTTCGCGTTCGCCGGCCGAGAACTGGAGAGCAGCCCAGGCCGCGGTGTACTGTTGCCGCAGCGCATCAAGGAGCGTGCGGGTCGATTCATCGGGCCGCTTGAGAGCGAGTCCGCGACTGGAGCCCTGTTCGTACAGCATGCCGACCGCTCCCTGGTAGCTGAGGAAGACCGTCGTATATCCCGGATAGAAGTAGTTGAATTGCTCTCGCGTCATATACTCGAAGCCGGCCCGGTCGAAGGCCTTCGCGTATGATTCTCCGAATTTCACGAACCATCTGCGCGCGTAGTCGGGAAAATAGGGTGAATAGGGTTGCGTCGGGGGATCGAAGTAAAACTCGACATCGGAACCCATTTCGTGCGCGTCAATTCCCACCTGCGGACGCCACGAAAGAATCGTTGGGATGCGGGTGCGCGTTTCCCTCTGCGTGTGAGCAAACCAGTCACGATTTGTGTCGAAGTAGTAGTGTCCCGTTCGAAACTTCACTGCCTGCCACGAGGTGAAGCTGTTTCCCCAATCGTCTCCCTCGGGATTGGGCATCCGCCCCATGTTTTCGATATTGATGTGCGCGAATGCGTCACGTCCATCGGGATTCAAGACAGGATCGATGAGGATAACGGTGTTATTGAGAACGTTCATCGTCGCGCTGTCGTTCTTGGTCGCCAGATGATCCAGGAGCATCAGGAGTCCTTCACTCCCCGAAAGCTCGAAACCGTGAATCGAGCCCCCCAGCCACACGATGGCGGGCTGGCTCTTCACGAGAGAGAGCATTTCGAGTCGCGAAAGCGTTCGAGGATCTGCCAGCTTCCGGGCGTTGTCCTGGATGGTCTTGAGACGCGCATGATTGCTCGGCGACGTCACGATCGCCACCTTGAACGCCCTCCCCTCCCATGATTCTCCTTGATGAATGATCTTCACGCGGTCTGAGGCGTTTTCCAGCTTCAGCAGGTACGACATCATCTGATGGTGCAACGTGATACGGCTGCCGATATCGTGTCCCACCGCATCGCGAAACGAGGGGACCTGCGACCATGAAGTGGAGGTCAACACGGCGAGGCAGAGCGCCTGAAGGATAACAGAACGGAAGGATGGCCTCATGACGATATGTCCTTCTCAGAAGTGAGTGTGGTCAATGGAAATGTTTTGAAATCCCTGCGCACGGCAATTCAGGATGATATGGGGGAAAGAAAAGAGATTCGCTAATCGATCTGGAGAACAATCTTGCCGAATTGTTCTGCCTCCTCCATCTTCCGATGTGCCTCTTGGGCGTCGGCGAGGGGATGGACCGAATCGATGATTGGTTTCAGAGTGCCGTCCGAGAACATTGCGAGGGCTCTTGAAAATTCTTCCGAAGTTCCCATCGTCGAACCGCAGATTGTGAGCTGTTTCCAAAAAATTCTTCGCACTTCGATTTGTTTTGATGCCCCGGTGGTGGCTCCGAATGTGACAATCCTTCCCCCAGGTTTAACCAGCTCGATCGCCTTTGTGAATGTATCACCTCCGGCACTGTCGATGATGACATCGGGACCGCCGTTCCCGCACATTTCCGAAAGCTCTTTGACCCATTCGCCGGTGCGATAATTCACACCTCCGCTGGCTCCGAGGTCGTTTGCGCGCTTGAGCTTCGCCTCGCTCCCCGAGGTCACGAAGACCCTTGCCCCAAGTTTCCTGGCGATCAACAGGGCGAATGTCGACACACCGCCTCCAATCCCCGTAATGACAACTGTTTCCCCACGATTGATTTGTGCTCTCGTCACGAGGGCACGATACGCCGTGAGCGAAGCGAGCGGAATGGCCGCGGCCTCTTCGAATGACAGCGATGTTGGCTTCGGAAGGACATTGGCGACCGGGACAATGACGAATTCGGCATACGTTCCATCATCAGGAAGGCCGAGAATCTTGAAGCTTGCCGACTGCACCTTTTCGTCGGTACCCCATCCGAGACTCGGATTGATCACGACGTCTCGATTGTTCAGAGAGGAATCGACATCAGGTCCGACGGCTGAGACCACTCCCGCTCCGTCCGATCCAAGAATCACGGGAAGCTTGATGCCGGCATAGAGTCCTTTTCGAATCCAGACATCGCGGTGATTCAGCGCCGCCGCCTTGAGCCGGACCGCCACTTCCCCGGATCGGAGATCGCGCAACGGCACATCTTCGTACGTAAGTTTTTCCGGACCTCCAAGCTCGTGCAAGCGAATCGCCTTCATGAGAATCCTTCGTGGACGACTGTGTGTGAAAACCGATCCAACTCCTCAGAAACGAAGCTTGAGCAGCGTGGGTTTGCCGTTCGGCTGAAAAACAAGTGCGAAGAGATTTCCGTAGTCGTGTTCCGAAATCTCCTCGACTCCATCCCCACCAAAACCGGCGACAATACGGTGAATGATATTGCTGTGACTGACGATCAACACGCGTTTCCTCGGATGATGTTTTCTGATCGCCGCGATCAGTGCATCAACGTGTGGTCGCGTGTCTTGAGAGGTTACAGAAACAGCTGTCGGCTCAATATTCAGTCGACCGGCCAGAGGGAGAGCTGTCAGACGCGTGCGTGCATACTGAGACGTGTAGATGGCCTGGATGGCGGATGAACTCAGCATCTCCGCCAGACGCTCAGCTCGCTCGGTTCCCACTCGCGTCAGGCCAGGATCATTTCGAACCGTATCTTTCTCGGCATGTCGGACGATAAACACCGCCTCGGGATCTTGACCATTCTGCGCGCTTGCGCTTCTGTTGAATGCCAGTGCCGCGAAACATAGAAGGATCAATGACCGCCACAAACGCAACCGCCGCGATGAGATCATTGATTCCTCCGAACTTCGTGTTCTTGCCATTCTCAATGCTCAAAATCCGGGGCATGCTCGAACTGCGCGAGGTTCTTCGCCGAGAGCTTTTCGACATCTGCATGGAGGCTATTTCCATGAGCGTCCATCGTGACGATGGCGGGAAAATCCTTGACCTTCATATGCCACATCGCTTCGGGAATGCCGAACTCCAGGAAATCGACTCCCGGAACATCGGTGATGCACTCGGCATAGTACTGTGCCGCCCCACCAATCGCATTCAGATAGACGGCTCCTTCCGACTTCAGGCCCGCGAGAGTCTTCGCGCCCATGCCCCCTTTGCCGATCACAGCGCGCACGCCGAACTTCTTGATGATGTCGGCCTGATACGGTTCTTCCCGAATGCTGGTCGTCGGTCCGGCGGCATTGATCTTCCATTTTCCGTTCTGCTTGATCGCGACCGGTCCACAATGATAGATGACTCCGCCTTTCAAATCGACGGGGGCATCGTGCGTCAAGAGATGATGGTGAAGAGCATCGCGACCCGTATAGACCATGCCGCTCAAGAGAACGATGTCTCCGACCTTCAGAGAACGAATTTGTTCTTCGGTGATCGGTGTCGTGAGTCGGATTTCTTTTCCTGTGAGCGGAAGCTCCGTGGTCTTTGCGAGCTTCGCGGCTTTGCTCTCCTCGCGATAGAGCCACTGTTTGATTGCACCGGTCTTTGAGTCGAGCTCGACACCGAGTCTGCGAAATGCCCAGCAGTCATAGGCAACGCTAACGAAGAAACTCGCGGGCAGGCGGTTGTACGAGCCGACCTTGCACCCGATCAACGTGGCTTTGCCGCCGAATCCCATTGTGCCGATCCCCAACTCATTCGCATGCTTCATGACGTAGTCCTCGAGTTTCCGGAGTTCCGGATCGGGATTGACATCGTCGAGCGTCCGGAACAACTGTTTCTTGGCGAACGAATAGCCGGTCGCTCGATCGCCTCCAATTGCCACTCCGATCGCGCCGACGCTGCATCCCTGACCCTGTGCCTGATAGACCGCGTGCATGATGCACTTGCGGACACCGTCTAAGGTGCGGTCGGCCCGTCCCAGCTGGGGAAGTTCGCAGGGGAGTGAATATTGGATGTTCTTGTTTTCGCACCCTCCCCCCTTCAACACCAGCCGCACATCGATATCGTCCTTTTCCCACTGCTCGAAATAAAACGTGGGTGTTCCGGGCCCGAGATTGTTGCCGCTGTTCTTCCCGGTGATCGAATCGACGGAGTTCGGTCTCAGCTTACCTGCCTTTGTCGCCTCTTCGATCGCCGCCATGATTTCTTTGCGCATGACGATCTGGTTCGCACCGATCGGTGTTTTGATCTCGAATGTTGGATATCCCGTATCCTGACAGATCGCGCCGCAATTCGCCGCAGACATATCGACGTTGATGGCAATCGTTTGGAGCGCCAGCGATGACTGGGTATCGGGCGTTTCGGTCTTCATCGTCTCGGCGATCGCCCGTCGGACATCGGCGGGCAGATTGGTGGAGGTCTCGACGATCAAGTCATACATGCTCTGCTTGAAATGTTCCATGATCTTCTCCTCGTCATAGGTCACTTTGTATGTTCATCAATCCAATCCAACACTGTCTTCCACCAGAGTTCGGCATTCTGCGGCTTACCGACCCAGTGGCCTTCATCGGGGAAGTATAACATCTTTGATTTCACCCCTTGTCGCTGGAGAGCGGTGAAGAGCTGAAATCCTTCGCTGATGTCGACACGATAGTCGAGCTGGCCGTGGACCACAAGTGTGGGAGTCCTGAAGTTCGACGCATATTCAAGTGGAGACCACTTCTTGTACAATTCCGGATTCTCGTAGTAGGTTCCCTTGAATTCCCATTCGGGGAACCAGAGTTCTTCGGTTGTTCCGTACATACTTGCGAGATTGTAGACTCCGGCGTGAGTGACCATACAGCGGAAACGATCAGTATGACCGGCCATCCAGTTCATCATATATCCACCGTACGATGCTCCCGCTGCGGCAATGCGATTCCCATCGACATAGTCATATGTGTTAACCACGTAGTCGAGTCCCTTCATGAGATCTTCATACACTTTGCCTCCCCAATCACCGCTGATCTCGTCCGTGAATTGCTGACCGTATCCGGTGCTCCCGCGCGGATTGACCAACACAACGACGTACCCGCGCGCGGCAAACATCTGCGCGCTCCAGCGAAAGTGGAACTGGTCTCCCCATTGGCCTTGCGGACCACCATGGACAAGGTATACCATCGGATATTTCTTCGCCGGGTCGAATGAGGGGGGCTTGACCAGCCATCCGTGGACTTTCGTCCCACCCGCGCCGTCAAACCAGAATCCTTCGGCAGGATGCATCTCTAATTCCGCAACACGCTCCCGATTGAGGAAGGTCAGTTGCGAGAGGTTCTTCCCCGACACATCCATCGTGAACATGTCGGCCGGCCGATTCATCGACTCACGGATGAAGACAATCTTTTTCCCATCCGGCGCGATGCGGAGAGACCGGTTGTAACCATTGGTGATCAGCGGAACGATCATGCGATCTGCAATCCCGATGCGAAAGATCGAGTGACTCCCTTTGTCGTCCGCATCGAAGGTGAGGGACTTTGAATCGGGCGACCAGGCGACTTCCCCGACGCTGTACGCCGATCCCCTGGTGAGATTAATGTGGTTTCCCGTCGCGCGCTCATACAAAACAAGTTCCTGCTGGTCCGCCTCAAATCCCGCCCGCTCCATTCGTCGGTATGCGATATATTTCCCATCCGGAGAATAGAGAGGCTGATTATCATTGGCCGGATTTGTTGTGATGCGTTTGGGTGTGCCACCTTCGATCGGTACAATGAAGAGATCATTGTTTGTACTGATTGCGAGCATCGGATCGGTATTCCGGGTGAATACCGCTTCTTTCCCATCGGGGGAAATATCGTAGTCGACGTACCCTCCCAGGTCGATCGGCGGCGTATCATAGTCGCCGGTCGTCAGATCAATTGCCCCATCGCCTGAAGTTCTTTGAACGAAGAAGTGACTCCTCTTTCCGTCCTTCCAGTGGTTCCAAACCCTGTACGGCAAGGATTCAAACATTTTTGCCTTCACTTTGCTTCGGGCCATCTCCTCGTTTTTCTTCTTGTTGCAGTCATCCGTCACGCAGTCCGGATAGATCTCCGACGAGAATCCCAGCCACTTGCCATCTCGGGAGTGAACCAGTCCTGAAACACCTGTCGAGATTGTGGTGACCTTCTGAGCTTCGCCGCCACCGACGGGGATCTTCCAGACTTGCGATTCACCGTCACGAGACGAGACAAAAAACAGAGTCCGGCCGTCTGGAGACCACTTTGGATTGGCGTTTTGTCCCTTTGCCGACGTCAGCTGCCGAATACTTCCGCCTGCCAGCGGGACAAGATAGATATTGCTGTTTGTCGAGTTCTCCGATTTGCTGTGGTAGGTGACCACAAACGCAATTGTTCTTCCATCGGGAGAGATTTGCGGATCTGAGATTCGTCCCATTGAGATCAGATCGTCAAAGGAAAGGGGCCGTTTCACCTGAGATGCAACGGGGAGAGTGAAGGCAAGGACGAAGATGATAATGGCAAGTCGTTTCATCGATAACCTCCGAGGGTTAGGAATACACATACGCTGTTTCGGTTTGGATTCGGGGAAGAGTGGCGGAAGATCCCGGGCCCGTCACAACTTCACCGCCATGCCACGCTATGCCGGTTTAAGAATGACGCCTCTATTCAATCGTCCGTTCATCTTGATGACGATGCGTGAATCGAAACGGATGTGGTGTGTAAAGTTGCGGCTTTCGATCCGGGGCTGGCGGGCGAGCCAATCCCAATCGATCCAATCGTCTTCGTTTCTTGAACGGATGGAAAAATATCCAATGCTAAAGGAAGTAATATTCTGGAAGAAATGGGATCCCTGTGAAGGTTCCACGTCGGTATCTTTGAACCCCGCCTCGACGATCGCTCGTGCGCCGCAGATGTGTTCCCACTTCACGGGGATGCCAAGCCACGGATCGAGACTCCCCCATCGTCCCACACCAATCAGCAAATACGGACGGCGCTCGTCCAGCAGTTTTTCATTGAGCTCGAAGACTTCCCGTGCGACGTCTCGAGTGCGGGACCTATCGAATTGTTCCGCGGGAACATAGATGATGTCACGGATCTCATCAATGACGCCGTTTCCGAGGACATGGGAACTCTGACAGAGAAGGTCTTTGGGCTCGTACGCACCGATCTCCAGTTCGTCCGTTTCCCTGCTCAACGCGAGAGGTCTCATTTGAAGGAGAGCGAATTCTTTCCGCTCATCGGCGGGATGCGAGAGATTGACCGCAAATTCGAGCTCCACCGGGGCGCCCATTCCCCACGTTCCCATCTCCTGGAGGAATTCGAGGATTTCCGCCAGGGGAAATACTTTGCTTTGCAGGATCGCATCAAATGTTACGATTCGCACGCCGGGTCTCGAGATTCCAGGATAGAGTCGGTCGTTTTCCGGCGAGTATGTTGATCCTACGACGTGGAGCGTGCCGTCCAGCTCTGCGATGTTCAGGCCGTACTTGCGCATGAAGAGGAGCTCTGAATCCTTGAAATTCGGACTCTCGCCATCCATTTCGAGCGCATAGAATTCGGTCTGGTTGTTTCGGAGAGCCTCTGCGGGTGAAAAGAACTGGAGGAGATGAGCAGGGTATTTTGGACAGAACCGGAGCGAGATACCTCCATCGACGATCGTTTTGCCCAAACCGAGCGCAACTGCGGCGATGCCGTCGCTTGGTTTCTGCGGGGCGACCGGATAGAAGTTGTACGACTTTCAAACGCCGGCGAGATCCGGATAGAATCTGTTCGAGAAACGAGAACCGATCATCCGCTGGATGATGATCGCCATTTTCTCCTCTTCGAGGCGATAGGCGGTGGCCCGCATGTAATCGCGCGCCCCCTGCGAGAACGTTGATGCGTAGATGAGCTTGATCGTGTTTACCAGCTCCTGCAATCTGACAGCTGACTCCGGATTGTTGTTCGGAATCATGTGGGTTTCATACACGCCTGCGAACGGATGATACTGTGAATCCTCGAGGAGGCTCGAGGACCGAACGGCCAGGGGGAAGCGCGCAATGTCAAGGAAGTCCCGTAACGCCTGGAGGATCGATTCCGGAAACTTCCCTGCATCGAGAAAGCGGCTCCGGATTTCTTTGATGTCGGTGCAATTGAGCGCAAACGTTCTCAGATTGTTGTCATCGAGGAACTCATCGAACACATCGGTGCCGAGGACGATCGCCGACGGGACAAAGAGATGGACTCCGGCGAATCTGTCTTTGACGTTGAGGTTGTTGATCAGAATATTGACAAATCCGAGTCCACGAGCTTTCCCTCCCAGCGATCCTCCCCCCACGCGCGCAAAGCTCCAGTTCGGATCGAACGTCTCCCTCGAGAAATCGGTGATCTGACCTCGCTGACGTTGTCGCCGGTAGTCCTTCAGCGAACGAATGAGATCTTTCCGAAGGTCATTGACCGTGGGATAATGAGACACCATGCGCGGGCGGAGCTGATGGGCCAGCCAGAACTCTGTGCGCGCCTTGAGCCAGTTCGAGAAATGATTCCGTTCGGCGTGAAACCGAACGCTCTCTTCCGGAACAATCTTGAGCTGTTCTTCCAGCGTTCGGAGATCATAGGCGCGTCCAACTTCCGAACCGTCGGGGAGTCGGAACACGAAGTCACCGAAACTGAAATACTGCGTCATGAACTGCCTCAGCTCGAAGAGGAGCGTTGGAGAATCCTTGACAACGAACGTTGCACCGATCTCTCGTGCTTCCTGTTCACAGTTCTTGTTGTTGGACTGAAGGAGGACCGGGATATCGGCGTGACGGCTCTTGATCTCGCGTGCAAAATCCAGACCCGCGCGGGAGTCTCGCGTTCCATCGCGCTTGAAATCGACATCGGAAATCACGCCGAGGATGTATTCCTGGTATTTGTTGAGGTTGTCCAGGGCTTCCTCATGGTTCGTGCACAAAAGAATTTTCGGACGCGCCCTCATCCTCAAATAGCGGTGTGTGAGATTGATTCCTTCGGTGATGAGTCTGCGCGATTGTTTGAGAATTTCCGTATAGATGAGAGGAAGATACGATGAATAGAAACCGACATTATCCTCGACAAGGATGATCGCCTGCACGCCGACCGTCGCCGTATCGGAATCAACGTTGATCAGATCCTCCAGATGCTTGATGATAGCAATGATGAGTCGGAAATCCCCTTGCCAGATGAAGATCCGATCGAACACCGACGTGTCGTAGTGCATCATGAGTTCGCCAAGCTCCCGTCTGTCGTACGCGAGAAGCACGATGGGGACTTCGGGCCGGATATCTTTGATACTTCGTGCCAGGCGAACAGCGGTCAAATCTTCGATGTGAAGCGTCGTGATGATGAGGTCGAAGTGCGTATCCTGGGTCGCCAGGGCCAGCGCTTCTTCGCCGCTGGAGACACGCGTGATCTCTGGAGAGTGTGAGAGGTGGAGACCTTGATACTCATTTCGGATAAGATCGTAGAGACGCCCGTCTTCTTCGAAAAGATAGAGATCGTAGGGACTGGAGACCAGCATAACCTCACGAATTCGCTGCTGCATGAGATTCTGGAATCCGTGATAACCGGTTCCGTACCCGTGTTCGAACCAGAACGGATCGAGGGAGCCGGTGGATTTTCTATACTCGAATTCTTCGGGCATGGGCATTCGGGATCAATATAAAAAAAATCGGAATGGCATGTTTGCCATTCCGATTTTTTTGAACCATGCTGAGATGAGGTTAGACGACCCCCTGATCCATCATTGCATCGGCGACCTTCAGGAATCCACCAATGTTTGCGCCGTTGACATAGTTGCCGGGAGTTCCGAAGCGCTCCGCAACCGTCACGCAGGTCTTGTGGATGTTCTTCATGATCTGATGTAACCGGGCATCGACCTCTTCGCGTGTCCAAGGGAGGCGCATGCTGTTCTGGGACATCTCGAGACCCGAGGTCGAGACGCCGCCGGCGTTCGCCGCCTTGCCCGGCCCGTAAAGGATCTTGGCATCGAGGAAGATGTTGACACCCTCGATCACGGTTGGCATGTTCGCCCCTTCCGAAACCACGTATACGCCGTTCTTCAGAAGATTCTGGGCATCCTTGCCGTTGATTTCGTTCTGGGTTGCGCTCGGAAATGCGCAATCCGCTTTGTGATTCCATAACGGATTGTGATCCGCTTTCGGATCCAACGGCGTATAGGTCGCGCTCTTGAACTCGTTCGCATATTCCTGAATTCTTCCGCGACGGACATTCTTGAGATCCATGGCAAACTGCAGCTTCTTCCGGTCGATGCCTTCCGGATCATAGATGTAGCCGTTTGAATCGGAGAGCGTGACTGCCTTTCCGCCGAGATCAAGAATCTTTTGGACGGTAAACTGGGCAACATTTCCGCTGCCGGACACGAGACAGGTCTTCCCTTCAAGCGTCTGGTTGCGCGTCCCGAGCATCTCAGCGGCAAAATAGACTGCGCCGTACCCGGTCGCCTCGGGCCGAATGAGCGAACCGCCCCAATTCAATCCCTTGCCGGTGAATACGCCGGTGAACTCGTTTCGGAGTTTCTTGTACTCGCCGAACAGGTATCCGATCTCACGTCCTCCGACACCGATATCTCCCGCCGGAACATCCGTATCGGGACCGATGTGTCGGTACAATTCATTCATGAAGCTCTGGCAGAATCTCATGACCTCGTTGTTGCTCTTCCCCTTTGGATCGAAATCGGAACCGCCTTTACCCCCCCCCATCGGAAGGGTGGTCAGGCTGTTCTTGAAAACCTGTTCGAACGCGAGGAACTTCAAGATCCCCAGCGTCACGCTCGGATGGAATCGTAGTCCCCCCTTGTACGGACCGATCGCGCTGTTCATCTGAATGCGGAATCCGCGGTTGACCTGCACCTCTCCCTGATCATCGACCCAGGGGACACGGAACATGATCACCCTCTCCGGCTCGACGATGCGCTCCAGAATCTTGGCCTTCCGGTATTCCGGATACTTTTCCAGCACCAGTTCCAGAGACTCCACGACCTCCTGAACTGCCTGATGGAACTCCGGCTCGCTCGGATTCTTCGCCTTCACATGTGCCATGAAATCGCTTACGTATTTTGACATAGAAACTCCTTAGTTTGAAAATGCGTGGATTGAAATTGCGGAAGAAGAGAGAAGAAGACACTCTCTCCAAAGAGATACGAGATCCAGATTCAAGCGTGCGGCTCGCGATTTTGGTGTGACGGTATGCAACCTTTGTGCTACAAAATCGCCGATTTTTCACGCAGAATCAAGGAAATGGGGAATCGGGAATAGCAAAAAGTGAGAAAACCTACTCCGAATGCTCCCGTCTCCTATCAGAAGTAGGAAATTCCCAGGGGCGGGAACTTCTGACCATCGAGGACGATACGATTCATATCTCAAATGGCTGATCCAGCGAGTACCGAAGAAAGAGATAGAGGCCCCGACCTCGAGTCGTGAAGCCTCGAATCTCGGCGTACCTCAAATTGAAAACGTTTTCGATTCGCCCTGTAAGAGAGAGTCCTTTCGAGATCGTTGCTCTCGCACCGAAATCGACCAATGTATACCCCTCGACCGGGAGCGAGCCAAGCGCTCCGTATGGCCCACGGGTCAGATCATAGAAGACATCTGTTCGCTCGGCAACGCGACGGATTGCCAGATTGAACGACAGCGATTCATTCGGCCGATAGTCGAGTGTCAGTCGACCTGTGCTGGGCCTTCGAACAAGATCCCAGGATTCCACGCGCCGATCGAGAAATGCGCCGCTATTGTACAACTGAACGTGGTGACCCTGTGTGTACTCAGCGTCAATCTCGCTCGATGCATATGAAGCGTATCCTTCCAACACCGTTATGTTCCCACCGATAGCCAAGGAGGAGGTAACATCCATTTCCCACTCGCATTCAATCCCCCTCGCGGCGTTCGTGCCGATATTAAGGTACGTGTCCCCCCGGAAATCATTTCGCATCCAGTCGGTACCGAGCTGGCCGATCGGGATGCTCCTCTCCCACAAATAGACGTATTCGATAGGATTCCTCACAGCGTTCCGGAAGAGCGCAACAGAGACCCTGAGGAACTTCCGACTCCTGTACTTGAAACCGATTTCGTAGGAGGATGAATGCTCCGGTTTCAAGTGCGCGTTGCCGCGTTGAATGCCGGAGGCAAAATCCCGATCGGGGGCATAGAGTTGGTAAAGTGTTGGGGCATTGAAACCGGTCGAGTGAGAGGCATACACGAGGAGGTCGCTCGAGACGCGAATTGCCGGGCTCACACCGTACGTGACATTCGCGCCGTAGCCGCTGTGGCGACTGAGCCGAGCCCCCAACCCAAGCGAGAGGCGGTAGAGTTCGGTTCGAATGGTTGCGCCCTGGAGTTCGATGTGCCCGTACACGCTTGAGGTTGAGGTGGAAAGATTCAGATCGAACAGGTCTGTGTCATACGTGATTTCCCCGAAGTCGCTCTTCGAATAGAAATGGCTCTTCGAGGTCATGGATTCCCGATATATCCCGACGCCAAGGAGCCCAGCACTCCCGGCGTACCGAACACTCGTTTGCACTTCGTGAGTCGAAGTGGCACCACGCCACTCTCCGCTTGCATAGGTTCTATCCGTATTTCCGAAGCGATCCACCACCGATGAATCATCGACCGCAATTCGGTGCATCGTCGAGAATCCGCCGAGTGCCTTGATTGACCACTCCTGATTGATGAGCCATGTGCCACCGTACCCGAACGACCTCCGGCCGTTTTCAACCGTATAGTTGTCATCGTCACGATACGCGCCTTTGTCCACATCGAGCTCATGCAGGAACGTTCTGTAGGCCACGTGCAGATCGATCTCTTCGCTTCTGAAGCCGATACGGCTTGAAAGGTGGAGCGATTGTGAGTCATCGCGATCACGGTTCTGGAAGATCCCCGGGGTCGAGACGGTATCGATAGTCGCATCGAGTCCCCTGATGTTCTCATATTGGGCGTGGCCGGTGAAGTACACTCCGGTCCGGTCCCTGTAGGAGAGATCCAACCCCGGCGTGAGGAGAGATGTACCGCGGCCAAATGTTCCAAACCGTGCTTCGGTGGAAACGGAGAATCCCGGGTCTTCACGTCGTCGAGTGATCAGATTCACAACGCCTCCGATCGCTGCTGAACCATACGGCGAGCTCTGTGCTCCCCGAACAATTTCGATGCGATCGATCTCGCCCGTTGAAAGCTCGGAAAGATTAACTGCAGCATTCACGCCGGTGGGATCGGCAATCCGGATATCGTCGACGAAGAGGGCCGTTTGATGGCTGCCGGTACCGCGCATGAAGATGTTCTGGAGGGCGCCGGGCGTTTGTCCCGCTCCGACGACGTAAATTCCAGACTGAAGCGACAAGGCCTCCCCAACGCTCAACGAGAGAGCGTTTCGCAGTTCGTCTCCGCGAAGCACGGTCACACTCCGTCCGACATCCATCGGATCCTGAGATATCCGGGCCGCCGTCACAACAATTTCCGGCATGTGGTACAGTCTAAGTGTATCCTCGGCGGCCACCTTGGCAACGTCCGGTTTGTCACCCGCAGGCACCCGAGCGACGACGAAAATCACCACCATCATTCTTCGAAGTAAACGCATACCCAATCTCCTCACAGTTTGAACTGAG
The DNA here is from genome assembly GCA_016873805.1 of Ignavibacteria bacterium. Classification (GTDB taxonomy): domain Bacteria; phylum Bacteroidota; class Ignavibacteria; order UBA10030; family UBA10030; genus VGVZ01. The sequence goes on along the minus strand of VGVZ01000003.1, from coordinate 127,971 downwards.
AATGTGGACTACCGACCAATTGTTCTGCTCTCAACGAGCGAAGCGCACGACGTAGTGGACCCCCCTGAAAACGACAACGCCCCATCCGCGAAAATGGATGAGGCGTCGTCACAGCTGAAGCCGCATAGATCCCTCCCGCGAAGGACAACAACTTTCCTTCTGTGGCAGGTCTCCTGGCTCTCCCGATCTCCGGTCAGTCTTCCCACCCCGCTTCAAGCGCAGTTGAAGCAGGACAGTGACTCTCTATGACCGAGACGGTATCCCTTTGCATCAGTTTGGGATCGGGACTACAGTTGCGGGGCAGCTTCCGCTTTTTTCCATTGATCGTGACCAATCATTGGAAAGCACGGAATTCCCTTTTCCTGCATCATCGGCATCTGACGATGCAGAGACCACAGAGTACTGGCAAAGAACAATTCGATTCCGGACAGAATGTATCGATTAGATGAGTGATTGTCAACAGCTTCGAACGAACGGTCCTCTAGTATCCGATCGCCGCGCCGTATCCGCGCGGATCAGTGGCGCCGAAGATGATCCCTCGCTCTCGATCGATCAGAATGCCTTCAGCGCGGCCCTGTGTGCCGTGTCGTTCCTTCACATTGTATCCTCGCGTGGCAAGGTGTTCCCGCACATCGTGGACAAGCGCATGGCGTTCATAGACCAGCGTATCGGGGAGCCACTGGTGATGGATCCGCGGAGCATCGATGGCCTCCTGGATGTTCATCTTGTAGTCGATGACATTGGTGAGGACCTGCAGGATCGTCGTGATGATTGTGGAACCTCCCGGCGATCCCGTCACGATCCATGGATGCTTGTCGCGAAGAACGATCGTCGGCGTCATTGCGCTCAACATCCGTTTCTGTGGGGCGATGGCATTCGCCTCTCCCCCGATGAGACCGTACTGATTCGGCACCCCCGGCTTTGCAGAAAAATCATCCATCTCGTTATTCAACAGGAATCCTGCCCCTTTGACCGTCACATACGATCCGAACCAGCTGTTGATCGTCGTGGTGACACTCACGGCGTTTCCCCATCGATCCACGACGGAGTAGTGAGTCGTCTCTTCCGATTCCCGCGCCGGCGCAACTCCGTGACGGATGCGCAGACTCGGAGTCGCCCGCATTGTGTCTATCAATGCTCGCCGTTCGCGCGCGTATTCTTTGGAGACGAGCCATTCCTCGGGCACGGGAAAGAAATCGGGGTCACCGAGATATTCGGCGCGATCCGCATATGCGAGCTTCATTGACTCCGTCATTCTCGTAATGTTCCAGGATGAACCGGGACCACGACGGCCGAGATCGTACGCTTCCAAGAGGTTCAACATCTGGATCAGCACGATCCCTCCCGAACTTGGCGGCCCCATCGAAATAAGCTCGTATCCGCGATACGTGCCGATCACCGGCGGACGTTCAATGGCTCGATACGATCGAAGATCGTCATGGCTGATCAACCCGTTTCCTCGTTTCATTTCTTCGACGATGAGATCGGCAGTCTTTCCCTTATAGAAACCGTCGGTGCCATCATTCTGTATGCGTCTGAGAGTGGCGCCGAGGTCTTTCTGCACGAGTCTCTCCCCTTCCTTAAAAGGATGACCGTGGCGCGTGAAAATTCTTTTGGTCTCCGCATACTTCACCAAGCTCGCCGAATCGGCCTTCAGCCACTGGGCAAATCGGTGACTCACTTCGAATCCCTTTTCGGCCAGACGGACAGCCGGAGCCATTGCTTCTCGTCGGGACTTCGTTCCATATTTCTCCAGCGCGTGGAGCAGACCGGCGACCGATCCCGGCACGCCTGCGGAGAGATGTCCGACCAGACTTCGTTCCGCGTCCACCGCTCCGGTTGAATCGAGATACATATCCCGATGGGCTTGCTGCGGCGCCTTCTCACGAAAATCGATCGTGGCTGTCCGCCCGTCAGCCATCCGAATGACCATGAATCCTCCGCCGCCGATGTTCCCTGCCTGAGGAAAGGTGACGGCCAGAGCGAAGCCGACCGCGACGGCTGCATCGACGGCATTGCCCCCCTGCTTGAGGATGTCAACTCCTACCTGCGAGGCATGTGCTTCCGCGGAAACAACCATCCCGTTTCGCCCTCGCACCGGCTCTTTCGACGCCGCGCAAAGGCTAGCAACGGAAAGCAGGGCAACGGGAATGAGGAGAAGAAGGGTAGAGATGTTCACGCGATTCATGTTCGTCCCAATAGATAAGATAAACCCCGACTCCCATGGGAACATCGAGCGGAATCGGGGCCTGAAGTCTGCTCAGAAGGGTAAATCGTTGCCTTTGTCGGGCGGTCCGTCAGAAGCGGGGCCGCTCTGTGGGGTATCGGCCGGCCCTGATGCTCCCTTGCTGTCCAGCATCACCATCTCGTTGAGCACGACCTCGGTGACATAGCGCTTCACCCCGTTCTTGTCATCGTAGTTTCGATGCTGCAGTCGACCTTCGAGATAGATCTTTGATCCTTTCTTCAGATACTCCCCGCAGATTTCGGCCAGCCGTGACCACGCAACGATGTTGTGCCACTGGGTCCGCTCCTGAACGTTCCCATCCTGGTCTTTCCACGACTCATTTGTAGCCAGACTGAATGTCGCGACGGCCACGCCGCTGTTCGTATACCTCAGCTCGGGATCCTTGCCGAGATTGCCGATCAGAATGACCTTGTTTACGCTCCGGGTTGCCATAGAGGTCTTCCTCCCACAATTACGTTAATATCAGTTGGATTTAGCTTAGGGGAGTGAATCGAAAATAGAGCAAAAGGGACTCAATGTCAAGCCGTCTCTCCCCGCTGGAGTCGTTCTGTCTTGTCATTCCCTGCTCGATCCCCGTACGATATCGGCCAGATCGAAAACGTGAACTCGATGACGGCTGAGAAGATAGAACTGCGCTTCCACAATCGCGGCGTCGGCGAATTCACCGACGGGGCGCTCAGCAGCAATCATATCTCGTGAGATTTGTCTCTGCATCATCCCCCTGCCGTCAAAGACGACTAGCGTCCATGGCTCGACAACGAGAAACGTCTCGGTCCCGATGACAAAACTCCTCGCATCGGTGAGAATTCCCTCTCCGATTGTGCGGAGAAAGTTACCCGCAGGATCGTATTCAACGAGGCGATTCGGCTCGAGAACATAGATGCGGTCGGTCTGCGATACGCCGATCTTCAGCGGCTTGACCAGCCGACGAGCTCTTGTTTCGATCTCTCCGAAGGATCCGAGCGGAAGAGATCGCGGCGAGAAACGGACAACTCTCACGTTTTCACTATCCAGAATAAAGAGATCACCTTGGTTGGAGAGAGCAACTCCGGTAGGATATCCGAAGCGCGCCTGTCGATTATCCGACTCCCGTGTGGAGAATGAGGAGATTAAGCTCAACGTCCGATCGAAGCGCTGGATTCGATGATTTCCGTAGTCTGCAACGTAGATGTTGAGGCCGTCGGTGGCGATCCCGGAAGGTGTATCAAAGCTCGATGGACTCCAGCCATATCCGCCGATTGTCGTTGGATCGGTCTGACCATCACGGAACAGAAGAATCCGGTGCTGGGCGCGATCGGCGATATAAACCCACTTCTGTACGTGGATGAGAATTCGGTACGCGTCCGTGAAATCACCAAACGAATACTTCTCCACGATCAGCTGATCTTCTCGTGACGGCTGAGCGCGGAGAATTGAAGGGATCACCAGACAGATTAGTACAAGTAACGCTGCCATTGCTCGTCCCGCAATTCGCCTCTCTTGGAGGAATGGACCTGGACATATTCACCGAATCCCGAGCGATCGACAAAGACGAATTCCACTCCGTTCTCCAACTGGTAGTAGTTCCAGATCTCATGAGGTTTAGCAGATTCGGAGCTCGGGAATCTGTCGATCTGGTCTGGTTCACCGAAGAGAATGAGCACTCGGCCTCGATCCGTCCGCCAACCTTCTTTCGAGAATGCACTGAATCGCTGTTGCGCCACCGCGACCCGCTGGAGATAAAGGTGACGCTTGATGGGCGGCTTGCCCTGGATACCCTTTTCCGCGTCGACCCAGAATTGAGCGAGGAACTGCTTCTGGGCATCGGACTTGGTGAGCTGCGCAAAGAGCTTTACATGCTGATCGGTGGCGATATACTGACATTTCCGGAATTCATCGGCGAGCTCATCAGAACTCAAGCCGGCGAGCTGGGTCTCGATGACAGCCGCATCGGTCACGGCCACAGTTCTGATGTGGGGATTGAAGACGAAAAACGCCTTCTCGGAGGTTGTCCGCACTTCTCCCGCCGCATCCTGAATCGTGCACCGGAAGATGTACTTCCCCGACTCAAGGGCCGACACATTCATCGTTCCCACTTCAACGACGTTGCTCGCGCCGTACGTTTTCTCTTTTTCGGCTTCGCGTACAACCTTTCCCGTGCCATCCACGATGGACGCTTTTAGCTTCAGGTTCCTGTCGCTGGGGACACCATACAACTCGTAATAGTAGAAGAGAACCGGGTACGTCATGACCCCGTACACCAATGTGGGGTTGGGCACGACTTCAAGCGAGTTCTTGTAGAACGGATCTCCCGTGTTGGTCGAAGCGACAATCTGGGAACAGAGCTCCGGATCGCTCGCCCACATTCCTCCTCCATTCGCACGGGCAACGACATCCAGCGTGACAGAGTCTCTCCGAGCCGGCGCAATCGAATCGACGACAACAACTTCCAGTGAATACTCGCCAAACGGGATCGCGTATCCCGACTGTGACACCAGGAGATTTCTGTTCGCTCCGGCTGACGTATCTCGTACCGAGAGCGGTATGACCGATGTGTTGTCGATGACTCTCTCGCCGGTCTCCTTGTTCGTCATCTTCGTCGTCAGAAAGATTGCACCCTCATACTGTCCATTCATGAATCCATATGTGATGAGACGAGGATAGAATCCATAGTAGATTTCGATGTACGTCTTTGTCTCATCGTACCTGAATCGGGACAGATCGACACTTGCGACAAACGAGGCCGACGGTTCGAGGCGTTGCGCCTCGAGCGAGCCCGCAAGAGCGACGGTGAGGATGAGAGCAAGGAGTGCGTGCGTTCGCATGATCGTGATCCTTTGAGTATGCTTAGTTGAAAATCACATTCGCGAGAATTCTCATCGCACCATCATGAATATTGATGAACTGATGATGGAGAGAGAGATTGACATAGGTGACTTTTCCTGAGCCGAAACCCTTCGTCAGGATGTAAGGATTGCCTTCCGAACTGCGGGCAACCGCGGTCAGGGCGCCGTCGAGACTTCGGACATCCACACCGTTCAGCGTCCGTTCATAAATCCAATTATTCCAGTCTTCGTCGGTCAGCTTGTTTGGACGCATCATGAAGGGATGGTCGGGCTCATACGCCACCTCGGTTTTTTCATCGTTCCCTTCAACGCGCAGGAGCGATATTCCATCGACCAACGGTGACCGGTTCCACACCGAGGCATCTTGCGTGAGGACGACGAGATGGAGACCGCTTCGCACCCTGTTCTCGATCGAGCGTCGTTGTTCTGGAGAAATCTGCCGAAACGTCAAGGCGCGATGATCGACGATGAGGACATCGAGATCAGGGATATCTGCGAGCGATTCCGATGCCAGCGAGATTCGCCGAATTCTGAGCTTGAGACGCCGGAGAGTCTCCTCGGTGGGACCACTCTCGTAAGGGCTCATGAGTCCGACGTTCTTCGCGTCTCCGGTGGCAACCTCAAATCGCCGGACGACAATACCCCCAACCGATTCATCCTTGATCTTGATCGGGATGATGTGAGATCCCTCCTCGGGCAGTTCTTTCCAGGTCAGGAACAGCGTATCCAGGCGCGAGTCACCTTTGTTCGATAGCCGGAAGGCCACTTTGTTCGAACTCGCATTCGGTTCGCTCACTCCGTATTCATCGAAGACGCCGTCACGAGAGTTGTTGGTCAATCGGACTGGCACGACCTCCGAGTCGACCGCGTAGACGATTGGCCTCAGCACTTCCACGTTGAAGCGCGGCGCAAACTTGATGTCCACCGCCGATCGATAGACAAATGTCGATTCTCTCGCCGCTGAACGATGGATGATGAAAAAGAGGAAAGGATTCTCCAGCGACGGGTTTTGAGTACCAAACTGATGATCGGGATGATTGTAGACGACGCTCTTGGGAGAAAGCAGGCGATACGCAGTCCCGACCTCAAGCGGGAGTCGTTTTTCGGTCCACTCATTGACAATCCACCCATGATCCACTCCGGGAAAAAAGATCTCGGTTGTCCCGCTCCTCGAAAGACCGCTGATCGAGTCGATCATCAGGTACGTCAACTGGACGTTTGTGAGAATGCGCTCGCTCAGAGAGTAGCGCAAGGAAACGCCAAGCAGGGCAGCCCGCAGGGCTTCCAGATCTCCTTTCCAACCGAGAATCGTTTTCCGTTCGGCCGCGCTCAGCTGGTTCACATTGGAGAGAGCAGAATCGACTTCGTCAATGAGGGCCACAATACTCTTCAGCAGCGCCGCTCGTTCAGACTTCGGCACGCTTCTCCCTTTCGGGATCTTCTGGAGTGTCGCGGCAAGCGACTTGATACGAGAGCCAAGTGATTCGTAGGTCTGAGAGAGCTTGGGCGACAGCCCTTGATCCATCGCGCTGAGGGCGGGTGAGTTCTTTGGAGAGATGACGGAGTAAGTCCGCGAGGAATTCACATTCCACATCGCGCGCTGAAAGCGCAGCGAGGCATAGTGCCCGGCCGCCGTCTCAGCGATTTCCTCATACGTCTTGTTTGATCTTAGATGTCTAGCACCAACCGGGATTTTCACGCCTCGTGCCTGACCGTCATCACAGACAACGCGTCCCACTGACCAATAGGGGAATTGTGGTATTGCGGACCGTAATGCTGAAGTTTGCTTTGGCGGCTGGAGGCTCGAGACCGCTTCGAGCAGGACGCGGCGCACCGTCTTCCACCTGATGCTGGAGTTCCCGAGTTCATAGTCTCCGGTTAGAATGAGGAGATCCGGTTTGAATCCCGATATCAATCGGGCAAGTTTCATCCGGAGGGAGTCGGCGGGCCACAAGGTCTCCAGACGCGCCGAATCGTGAACAGCTTCAATTCCGACAAACGCGAGGAAATTGTGCTCAATCCCTAATGTTTTCAATGCGTGAGACGCTTCCTGCCTCCGAGTGGCGGCAAGGATGCTCGGATACTCATAGCCGGCATCGCTGTTCCCCGCCTCCCCGTTCGTAACGTACGCACTCATGACTTTCGCTCCCCGCCCCATTTTGAAATAGGCCAGAGCAGAGAAATCCTCGTAGCCCGGTTGCAGGGAAATCATCAACACATTCAGCGTGCTCGAGAGTTCTAGGCCCAGGGAGTAGAAATCATGCGACTCCTGCTGAGGACCAACAGACTGTGCGCGGAGTGACGGTGACAGGGTGAAAAAAAAGAGTGACAACGAGAGAAACAGAGTGCGAATCATACGTCCATCGAATTGATTGATGAGATTGAGCTCAATGCATGGGAGGAAAGCGTTGGGAGACATCGTGAGATAGTGTAACGTTCTTTTCCCAGAATTGCCACACGGGTTGTAAAGAAAGAGGCTGTCCAAGACATCCGGACAGCCTCTCTGTACCTCATTCATCCTGACGACCTCTCCACACGAAACAGCATCGATGGAGAGGGATGATCAGGGTACTAGAACCCGATCTTCACCGAGATCACCTGGTTGGCGTCGAAGAATTCGACCTGCCGATACGCAAAGTCAAGGGAGACACTCATGCCGGTCATGGTATAGTGAATACCAAAACCGAATGTCGGTCCGAAAATATTCTCCTTTTCCTCTGCTTGTGGCGTCATCGCCATACCGGCGCGACCGAACAGTGACAGATCTTCGATCGTGTATCCGACTTCCCCTCCAAGTCGGTACTCGTCGTAGTACAGGTTATTGTTCGTGAACGAGCTGTTCATCGAATACTTCAGGTTGTCCTCGAAAGCGCCGCCGTAGGACAATCCGATCTCAATCAGTGAAGGGAGTTCGAATGACGCGGCATCGATCACGTATTTCTGTTCGGGTCGGCGCTCGCCGCTCGCCGTCCCACTGCGGAGAAGACCCGGTCCGTCGAACTTCATCTGCGGTCCGATGTTCTTCACGGCAACTCCGACGCCCAGACCCCGGACACCGGCGAGACCTGTATATTGAACGCCGAAATCAATCGCGAATCCGGTTGCTGAGACGCGGTCGATTTGCTCGGAGATGACCTTCACGGAGGTCCCGACCGAGATCGCGTCGGTGAGATCGCGAGCATACGTGAAGCCGATGGTTGCGTAGGTCGGTGAAAACAGACGTCCACCCTTTCCTTCCGGATCGTCATGCGTTGTGAGCTTGATATCACCGAAATCCAGAGTTTTGACGCTGATGCCGATACTTCCGATACCGCTGAAGTGTGCACCAACGGCGCCGTAGTTCACACCGATATCACCGATGTAGCTCATCGTCGAGAACATTCCCTCGGCGGAATAGCCGATTCGGCCCAGCCCCGCCGGATTCCAGTGAATCGCCTCGACACCTTTTGCCGTGGAGATTGATGCACCTCCCATGGCAAAATCACGGGCACCGATGGGAACAAGCAGTTCCGATGCTGCGGCTGTCCCTATCCTCTTATTCTGCGCTTCGCCGGTTTGAATGCCAAGAGCGAGAATCAGACAGGCCACCGCAAGATAATTAAGAAACCTGTTATTCATTTCAATTTCTCCTTGTTCATTCTTTGGATGTGAGAATGACTAGTAGACATCCAGGAGTTCTTGCTCTTGGATAATAGCCAGCTTCAGCATCTTCGTGATGCCGAGTTCCGGCATGTCAACGAACGCAACATACATTCCGCTCGCCACCGGGAAGTTGTACCTGTTGGTCAGGTTCCACCGGAAGAATTGCGAGTTGTCGTCCTTCTCGAGTGTCGTGACCATATGACCGGCAACGTTGAAGATTCTGATTGTCGCCTTCTTCGGCAAATTGTTAAATGTGACGAATCTGCCGAACCTGTTCGTCTCTGCGGGATTTGAGGCATAGTACGGATTCGGAAACACGCCGAGCTCATTCGCGCTGGCAATCTGATGCTCTGCTGATGTCGCCGGCGCAGGAACCGTATAGTTGAATACCGTGGCCGTCGTGTTGACGTGATTGGCGAGGATGAGGAACTCATCGCCGGCGGAGAAATTTGCGCCGCCGCGGCGATTCACGCCGAGCCAGTACATGATGGGCAAACCTTGAGTCAGCATGTTCTTCGATGTGATGGCGGGGTCCGGTGTGGCACCGGTGTATGGCGTATTCATAATGAACACCATATCACGCACCGTTGACTGTGTCACACCCGTCCCATTCGCAGGCGGCCACCATTTGCCATCGACCAGTCCAGCTGCGACGTTGTTTTCATGGATTGCGACAGCAAGCCGCACTGGCGGATTCGCTTCCACATCCCAGGCGGAGAATGGCACCCCTCGCTTGTAATCCTGATACGGATATCCGCTCGCTCTGTTGATAATATATGGAGCAAACTCCGGACGCGCGGCAGTACCACCAACCGCAACGCCTCTCACGAAGCGGTAAGCATAGGAGAAATTCGGATCAGCGCCCGGATTGTCGACATCCCAGCCGCCATACGGATTTCCAGTTCCCGATGCCGGATTGGATGATGTGTGCGACTGTGCTTCGGCGAGCTTGATCAGAACGTTCTTCAACTCATGCGCCTTGACCGTCTTTTCCGGAATACTGCCAAAGTAGTATGCCGGTTCGTTCCAGCCGATGGTCCCTTCGAAACCTTCAAAGCCGGTCCATCCATCTGCCCAGGTGAAGCGCCGAGAACCGTTTGGAATGGACCAGTCTTTCATTCCGGGTGGTGGTCCCTCAACCTTCAGGAAGATACCGCCTTCCACCATCTTGTAGTTGCCGTCCCCGGATTGATTGGTCTCGCCGGAAAGAAGCGTCGTGTTCTTCGTCTTGTTCTTCAGCGTCCAGCTCGTGTTGGCACTCCCTGCGATCGGCTGGAACGTCACTTCGTACGTATCGCCGGTCCCGGCCAGCGGATTGACCACGATCGGTCGAACAACACCATCGCTGGTTCCAACCTTCGTGAACTTCAGAGTATCACCGGACCCGATCGAAAGCACCTTTCCGAACGGAACCTGCGGACGGACTGCCAGAACCGTCGGACTTGATTCCAGCACGGACGGGAGAAATCCCGGTACCGTAGCAACTGCATAGGCCGTGACTGCAACATAGTAATCCTGGCCATTGTACAGCCTCGGGAGATCTCGGATGTAGTCTTTGTCGAGTTTGAAATACCGCGTGATTCCGCTATTCGTTCCGAATTGAACCGGCTTGAAGAGAACAAGCCCAGAATTCGCGTCGAACTGCTCATCGAGAACGACGGCAGGATCGGTCGGAAGATCGAACGTCGCAAGGCGTTTCGCATCCTTCAAGGACGATCCGGCGGTCGGGAATTGGTAGACGTTGTACCCTTCGAACTTGTAGGCACCGGGATTCCCAACCCGGGTCTCGATGTCGCTGACTCGCTGGAGATTCGAGCCCCATTCCAGAACCACCTGGCCATCCAGCTCTGCAATCTTGACATCCGGTGCGACCGGAGGTTTCGTGACAGCGAAGAGAGCATCGAACGTATTCTGCGCGAACCGATCGTTGAACTTCAACACTGCCACGCTCGAGATTCTGTCGGAACCGAGACCAACCACCACGCCGACGGTGACTTCCTGCGTGTCGCCGGGGGCGAGATTGAATGGTCCTGACGCAAGGTTCAAGCGTCGATCGCCCGGGGCAAACGAGTAGGTCGTCCCCAAACCGTCAACGTACCCTTTTCCGGTCACAGGATCTCCGGAAAGCGGGAAGGGACCTGCCGGGAGATATGCAGGATGCCAGGGATAGTAGCTGTCAGCTCCATCGACAGGAGCATACCCCCGAAGCATCTTGTACCACCTGATCGTTCCGGTCGCATACGCGGACGGAGGATCTGATATCGCCGCTCCGGCAGAGAACCAGGAGAATCCCGTCATGCCGAGATTCTTGTACCCATCCCGATATTTCATATCAAACACGGCTCTGCCTCCCGGTGAAGCCACCATTGGGCCGGCGAGGAAGTCATAGCCTGAGGATGGGGGCGGGAGACGGTATTTCTGATACTCGAGGTCGATTGGAACACCGTTGTACACGAAGCCCACGCTGAGCACGGTGTCGCAACCGATCAGGTCATCTCCTGCTCCGCCGAGATCGGGATCGGACCATTGCGCGACGTACATGCTGTCGAGCCAGAAGAAGCCCTTCGTTCCTGTTCCGCTGACATCAACCCCACCCTTATTGATGAGTTTGTATCGTTGGAAGTAGAGATTGCCCAACGCGTCGGAGCGCTTGTAGCCCCAAAGTGTCTTCTGGACTTCCAGACCCATCGGCTCGGAACCATTGAGAGCCGTGGTGAGCGCTCTGCTGAGGTCGTTGAAGACCATCCAGATGACCTGGTCGGCAGGGGAATTTGGGTCGCTGCCGGCGATTCCCGGTTCATCATAATTGCCCGAGATGAGACTATCAGCGTTGAAGGCCGCGCTGAACGCTTTCGGAGCCTGGTAACCCGGGACTCCGTTCCGCTCGATGTATGGTGCGCCGTAGGCAACCGGCCAGTCTTTCCAATCCTTTTCGTACTGGGCCAGAACTTCCGCCATGAGCACATCGGTTACCTGAATGACCGGTATTTCGTAGACGTTCGCAGCATCTTTCCGAAGCTCCTCCGGGTCCATTGTGAAGTAGTCCCGGCGAATTCGGAAGGCACGGACGAGGGGACCGTTCGGGTCGTCCCCGACCGCACTGGCGCCGGTTCCGATAAGCCGACCGGCCTGTGTGCCGCACCGGTAGTGAGAACCGCCGACGCGTATCAATTGATTGAGCGGTGCTGGACTCGTCTTTGCCGCGTTGGTGTAGGCCTTGGCGCCCCACATCAGTCCATCCTCATAGATTGCCCACGAGGTGAACTTGGGATAGTAAAGGCCGTTGTCCGACGCAGGAGAATGGTTTGACAATCCATCGTACCTGTGAAAGGTCGATAGATTGCTGATGTTGAGTACGGCATACTTCGTATTGTATGCGGCTCCTTTGGCAAGAGACTGCTTCTTTTCGGTACCGCTCTTGTCAGGGTCCTTCGCACTCAACGAGACCGATCCTGCGAGCAGCAAACAGAGCACGGCAGCCACAAGAGGAAATCGATGAATTGTTTTGGACATAGGAAAACTCCTTACGTTGATCGAGTTAGTTTCAATCAATGAACTTCACTGGCCGCGTCGTTCACACGCGGCCGCTCACCAACTAGAGTTCGACCTTTACCCCAACGCGAATCTGTCTCGGAGTGCCGAAGAGATCATTCCCTGTCGCGCCGATGTAGGCATGCCGGTTGTCGATGTTGATCGCTTTGTAAAATTCGGCATAGCCGGGAATCGCAAGGAACGAAGCAGCAAGCGGGCTTCGCAGCCATGCGTCATCCTGCGCCGTTCCCGTGTTCGGGAAGACGTTGATGATCTGCTTCGTGTCGAAGAGGTTCAACACGTTGACGTACAATTCAACATTGAAATCGTCAAAGTAGAAGACCTTGTTGATGTTCAAGTCGACGTTGAACACCCAGGGTGTCGATGAGCTGTTCACAGGTTCAATTGGATTCCTCGTGCGGGCATCGATCAACGGCCGGACACCAATGTTCCAGGGGCTTGCCTGACCGAGGTTCTGTGGCTCGAGAATTCGTGTGTAGTTGTGACCGCTATTGAACGTGACGAGGCAGTTGAAACCCAGACCTTCCACGAGCGGACCGCCGTCTCCCTTCGCCCAGCGATAGTCAACCATGACGGTTCCCACATGGCCCTGGTTGAAGTCGAGCTGGTAGATGAAGTTCGGGAAGCGGACATCCGACTGGTCACTCACCGCAACACGTGACGACATGGCATTTGAGCCAGTGCCACGGGCATCAGAGAGCGTGTAGTGCAGCCGTGCCATGAGGCGATTGATCCTGCGGAGTTCAAGCGTCAACTCGATACCTTTGGTCGTGGCAAAATCTTCGTTGCCGTACGCGGCGAAGATTGGAACGCCCAGCGCATTTGTTACGCGACGGATTTGGAGCAGATCCTTGATATCTTTGTAGAATCCGCTGATCGTGAATGCTGCGTTGTCCCCCACGGTCTGACGGAATCCGGCTTCGTACTGGGTTGTGCGCTCAGGCTTCGCCAAAAATCCCGTGCCGGCAGGGGCGGCGGCGATGGTATAGCCGACGCGACTCACCGGGCTGATGCGTGAGGCGAAATATCCGTTCCCATCGTACAATCGGTTCAGATCGGGGAACTGCGCATACTTCCCGTACATCGCATAGAAGACCGTCTTCTCGGTTACGGGGAACGAAAAGCTGATACGCGGCAGGAGCATGTTGAACGGATCGGTCTCGACCAGCATATCATCAGTCTTGAAATAGTTCAGCGCGTAGTCCCAGTCAGGGCTGACATAGTCCGCGACGGTGATGTTGTTGACATCGAGATACTCATACCGCAGTCCGAGGTTCAGCACGAGGTCGCTGAACTCGAACTTGTTCTGGAAGTACGCGGAGGCGAACATTGGCTTGCGCGGACCTTCCGGACCATCGTCAAGCTTATCGCCGAACACATCGTACCCGTAGTTGTTCATCGATCCCCTGCGATCGGCGTACACTTTGTACTCTCTCATCAGAGCCGGATCGGCATCGAGCTTCGCACGATCATACTTTGCTCCGGCTCCATCGAGGAACGTATTGAGCGTGGCGATATCGCCAACGTAGAAGGAGCGCATCGACCAGGCATCCAGACGGCCGCCGACTTTCAATTCCCAGTTCGAGGTGATCTGGGAGGTGAGATCGACGGTGAGGCCCATATTGGTCTGCGAGCTTTTGCTGTACGAATTGATCGGTGCATTCTCATGCGTGAATGAGAACGCATTGATCACACTGTACGAGGTTGGCCCTGTGAATCGGCTTCGCCATCCGGTCGTCCCGTTGGTCACGTACCCTCGATTGAACGCCTCTACGCTATCGACATAGAGTCTCCAGTCATCACCGAAGGCGGGATCAATCGTCTTTGCGCTTCGATCGAGATATGAAAGTCCGACTTCATAGAATGTCGTCGGAGAGAGAACGTGCGTGATTCGCAGACTTCCGAATGTGTTGTTCGTCGTGCTCTCGGTATTCCTCTTTCGGAAATAGCTGTTGAGAGCAGTCGGCCATGATTTGCCTCCCGGCGAAACGATCTGCGCGTAGCTTCCCGTAAATCGAACCTTTACCGGATTGGCATCCCACAGCAGGGTCGTCTGGAGAGTGTTTTCCTGTCGGGTATTCCCGGGAAGTGCATTTTCTTGAAACTCCACCGGACCCGGCAGCCGCGTGCCGATCGGACGGTTGTCATAGCCGTCCGTGACGAGACTGTCGAATCTGAACGGCACCAGGTACATGTGATTCCGATTGCGCAAGTAGTTGTGCTGGCCGGCAACGAAGAAACGCATGGCAGACATCATCGGGACCGGTCCCCCGAGCGTGACGACGGCATTGCGATAGCCGCGAGGGGAGGTATCGAGGAACTGACTCCCCATCTTGGCGAAATCGTCTGTCTGATAATCGACCGTTGCCTGAAATGTCTTGCCGCCGGTGCGCGCGGTTGTCCGCACGATCCCCGAATTGGCCCCACCGAACTCCGCTGTGTATCCGCCCGATTGCAACTGGATTTCTTCGATGGCTTCCTGAATTGGGGAAATCGCTTCGGAATTGAACAAGGGGTTTGTTGCGGTTGCTCCGTCGATGAAGTATGCCACTTCACCCGAGCGGCCGCCACGGACGTAGAGAATTCCATCCTGTTGAACAACGCCGGCGTTTAACGCCACGATATTCTGCAGTCCACGGAACGGGAGGTTCTTGATGTTCTCCTGCGTCGTCATGCGAATCGTGTTCGTCGTGTTGCGCTGAATCAACGGTCGTTCGGCAACGATTTCCACGGCGTCGACCTGAATCGCTGTCGATGAAACGAGGAAATCCTGCGTCGTCGTGATATTCGAACTCACGCGAACGTTCGAGATCGTCACCGACGCATAGCCGATGTACGAAACTTTTACTGCATACGTACCGGGCGGCACTGTCAGAATCGTGTATTCCCCATTGATGTCTGTCGATGCGCCCAGACTTGTACCATCTATCACTACGTTCGCCCCGATGAGAGGATCTCCTGTCTCCCGATCCGTAACTTTGCCGCGGATCTTTCCATCCTGAGCGAACAGGAGCGCGGGCACAACGAGCAATAGAATGATGATAGTAATCAAGAGGTTACGGTGCATATCTACCTCCTCCAGAGATGGATGTGTGTTGATTACACTAGAAGTGATCGGATACTACCTGCGAGGGAATGAGCAACTGTGATTGGATTCTTCCGTCGATCCAACGAACGCCCCGCCGCCGCCCTCCATCCCTTCCCATCGTACACTCCCATTTCCCTCAACCAGAAAACGAACGACAAATCAATCGCAAGTCTCCCCATTCGGCCCGCAGATTTCGCGCGCCCAGATATCACCTCCTTTCAATGTGCAAATGGAAATAGATCAACTCGCAGCGAAAATGATCGTTGAGAAAGCGTGAGTTCGTCGATTCTGCTTACGTGGCGGCTATGATGACGCGATGTCGAGAGAGTCAGATCCCGTGACCCGGATCCGCTAACGACAACGAAAAAGGAACAACCGTGAGAGCAACACCAGTGACGCTCTCCATCTGTCGGCTTCGCGATAAATTGTTGAGCAATCCATATCAGCAAACGGACCGCATCAAGATGGGATTGAAAAAGCATCCACACCGTTTGCGGTTTTCAGTTGTCAATTGGTCCTGCGGAGCGTTGCTCGGCAGAACGGAGCTTATCGGTAAGTCTAGCGTCGCGGGTGCGCGACGGCCTGGAGTGTGGCATGGTGCCGCATCGACTTCAGTTTCCCGGTCTATCGGTTGCGGAACTGTGGAAGGATACCGAGAGATCTTGCGGCTTGCGAATATACCTCGAAGCGCAATTCTTGTCAAGGACTTTTTTCAATAATTGAGACTTATTCGCAGGAGAATTCAATAGGGTTGGCTCGACCTCTGAAACAGCAATTGTGCCTGCGGATACAAGCGGGAGCCGGAGCACTTTGTTCATCCCCGCCGGGAAAAAGAAAGGCCGGCTCATCATCTGAACCGGCCTTCTTGGAGCATTCTTCAGACTGCTCAGACGCTAGAATCCAATCTTCACAGAAATGACCGAATTTGCGTCAAAGAAGTCGACGTTTCTGTAGGCATAGTCAACCGTCAGGTTGATTCCGGGAGCCGCGTAGAATATTCCCGCGCCGAAGGATGCGCCGAAGATATTCGTATCGACTTGCGGAGCCATACCGAGTCCGGCCCGACCGAAGAGCTTCACGGATCCGAGATCAAAGCCCAGCTCACCTCCTACCCGGTATTCGTCGGTATAGAGGTTGTTGTTGGTGAATGACCCCGATACGGTTCCCACCAGATTGTCGGTGAGCGTCGCATCGTACGCGAGGCCGATTTCCACAACGGACGGGAGCTCGAATGATCCTGCCTCAGACTTGAACTTCTGCTCGGGGCGGTCACCATCACTGGATCGCGCATTTCGCAGAAGTCCCGGTCCATCAAACTGCAATTGGGGACCGATATTCTTCACGGCCACGCCAAGGTGCAGTCCGTTGATACCGGCGAGCTTATTGTATTGCACGCCGAAATCGAGGGCAAATCCAGACGCCGAGGCTCGGTCGATCTGTTCGGACACGATTTTTACCGTTCCACCGGCAGAGATCGCATCGGTGAGGGACCTGGCATAGCTCAGGCCGATGGTGACGAACGCCGGCGAATAGAGCCGTCCGGACGTTCCCTCAGGATCCGATTCTGTCGTGAGTGGAATATCGCCGAAGTCGAGCGATTTCACCGTGAATCCGACGACACCGAAGCCGCTGAACGAGGCTGCGACGCCGCCGAAGTTCACTCCGATATCGGCGATGTACGTCATCGAGGAAAACATTCCCTCAGCCGCATGTTCCATCCGGCCAAGGCCCGCGGGATTCCAGTGCACGGCTTCAATGCCGCGGGAATCCGCGATAGACGATCCTCCTCGTGCGAGGTCTCTCGCGCCGATGGGGATCAGGAGTTCAGTAGCGGTCGCTGTACCGATTCTCTTGCTCTGTGCCTCGAGTGTTCCAAGTGCGGCAAGCATCAGAATGCAGAGCAACAGACCGCTGATAAAGAGTCGTTGTTTCATATTCTTGTCTCCTTATTGGCAGTTTTGAGAGCACTTAGAACACATCGAGCACTTCCTGCTCCTGGATGACACCCAGCTTCAGCACCTTCGTGCTGGTGGAGCCATCGGAGAAGGTGAGCTCGATATGAACGATGTACATTCCGCTTGCGACGGGGAAGTTGTTTTCATTCGTCAAATCCCAGCGCAGGAATTGTGACGCATCATCCTTCCTCAGTGTTCTCACAAGCTGTCCAGCGAGGTTGAAGACTCGCACCGTGGCAACCTGCGGAAGGTTGTTGAAGGTGACGAATCGAACCAGTCTGTTGGTCTCAGCCGCGTTGAAAGCGTAGTATGGATTCGGGAACACGCCGACCTTGCCCGCCGACATCTTCTCGACCTCGGCACCGGCCTGCGGCGCAGGAACGGTGTATGTGAACTTGGTCGTCGGTGTATTCACATGATTCGCGAGAATCAGGAATTCGTCGCCGGCGGAGAAATCTGCGCCGCCGCGGCGATTGACGCCGAGCCAATACATGATGGGCAAACCTTGAGTCAGCATGTTCTTCGATGTGATGGCGGGGTCCGGTGTGGCACCGGTGTATGGCGTATTCATAATGAAGACCATATCACGCACAGTTGACTGTGTCACACCCGTCCCGTTCGCAGGCGGCCACCATTTACCGTCGACCAGTCCAGCGGCGACGTTGTTTTCATGGATTGCGACAGCAAGCCGCACCGGCGGATTTGCTTCCACATCCCACGCGGAAAATGGCACACCACGCTTGTAGTCCTGATACGGATAGCCCGACGTGGCGTTCACGATATACGGCGCGAACTCTGGACGTGCCGGAGCTGCGGTGGCACCTCTCAGAAAACGATACGCGTACGAGAAGTTGGGATCAGCACCCGGATTGTTGACATCCCAACCGCCATACGGATTGTTCCCCGCATTTGGATTCGTTGCGGTACCGGAACTTGCCGCAGCAAGCTTGATCAGGACGTTCTTCAGCTCGTGCGCCTTGACCGTCCTTTCCGGAATACTGCCAAAGTAGTATGCCGGCTCGTTCCAGCCGATGGTCCCTTCGAACCCTTCAAAGCCGGTCCATCCATCCGCCCAGGTGAAGCGCCGGGCACCGTTCGGAATATCCCAATCCTTCATCCCCGGAGGAGGTCCTTCCACCTTCAGGAAGATACCCCCCTCGACGAGCTTGTAGTTCTCGTCGCCGGACTGATTGGTCTGATCTGTGAGAACGGTTTTACCCTTGGTCTTGTTCGTGAGACTCCAGGTTGTGCTTCCACCACCTGCGTCTTTGAACGTGACTTCATAGGTGTCGCCCGTCCCGGCAAGGGGATTGACAACGATTGGGCGAACCGCGCCGTCGCTGACACCGGTCTTGGTGGCTTTCAGCGTATCTCCCATGCTGATCGAAATGACCTTGCCGAATGGAACCTTCGGTCGTGCCGTAAACACCAGAGGATCAGATTCGAGTGCAGACGGGAGGAATCCAGGGACCGTGGCAACGCTGTACGCTGTCACCGCGTAGTAGTATTCCTGGCCGTTGTTCAGTTTGTCGATGTCGCGAACATAATCCCGCTTGAACTGGAAGTAACGAACGATGCCGCTGTTCGTACCGAACTGAACGGGCAGCTGGAGAATCTGACCGGACTTCTGGTCAAACTGCTCATCCAGAACAACCGTCGGATCCGTGGTCAAGTCGTAGGTCGCCACGAGTGTTCCCTCGGAAAGCCTCGAAGATGAACTCGGGAGCTGGTAGATATTGTACCCTTCGAACTTGTACGCACCCGGTTGGCTGATGGTCTCTTCAGTCAGTTTGACGCGATCGAGGTTCGAACCCCATTCGAGAATGACCTCGCCATCGAGTTCCGCGATCTTGACATCCGGCGCGGCCGGTGCCTTCGCGACCTGGAAGAGCGCGTCGTAGGTGTTCTGCACGAAGCGATCGTTGAACTTCATGACCGCGATCGAACTCAACCGGTCGGAACCAAGTCCCGCCACTGTTCCGACGACGACTTCCTGCGTGTCACCGGGAGCGAGGGTAAATGGACCGCTATTGAGGACGATTCGGCGATCGCCGGGCGCAAACGAAAACGTCTGACCAAGACCATCGATGAATCCAGTCCTCCGTACGGGATCACCCGAGAGGGGGAACTTGTTCGGGGTCATTCCCGGCGGGAAGGGATAGAGTCGCCATGCCGCGGTTGAAGCATCAGGAACATAGCCCTGGAGCATTCTCCACCACCGAAGACCTCCTTCATAGGAGAACGGAGGATCGGAGATTCCACTACCGGCGGAGAAGTACGCAAACGAGGTCATCGGAAGATTCTTGAAACCTGTCCTCTTCTTCATGTCGAAGATGCCGACATCGGTTGCGGCACCCCTGACGATCGGGCCCTGGAGAAAATCGTATCCCACGGCCGGAGGAGGAAGGTTGAACTTCCGGAACTCAGCGTCGATCGCATTGCCATTGTAGGCATATCCCAGACTCAGTGTGGTATCGCAACCGGCCAGGTCATCGCCGAACGAGCCGACGTCGGGATCGGACCACTGGGCGACATACATACTGTCGATCCAGAAGGAGCCCTTCGTCGTACCGGTTGTCGTGACGCCTCCCTTGTTGATGAAGCGGAAGCGCTTGAAGTAGAGATTACCCATGGCGTCCGTGCGCTTGTATCCCCACAGGGTCATCTGAACCTCGAGGCCCAACGGATCAGAACCAGCGAAGCCCTGAACTGCTGCCGGCTCGAGATCATTGTATACCGTCCAGATGACCTGATCCGCAGGGGAGCTCGGATCTCCGCCTGCGAAACCGGGCTCATCATAATTGCCCGATATCAGGTTGTTTACCGTAAATGTCGCACTGAATGCGGGGGGAGCCTGGTACCCCGGCGTGCCGTTTCGTTCGATGTACGGCGCACCTTTGGACACCGGCCATTGCTTCCAGTCAAGATCGTACAACGCCTTGACCGCCGCTTTCTGGGATTCCGTCACATCGGAGATTGGAATCTCATAGTAATCGGATGCATCCCTCGTCAGTTCAACATCGCTCATGGTATAGTAGTCGCGTCGGATCTTAAACATCCGAACGAGATCGAGCTGTCTGTTTTCGGGAACTGCAGCAGCTCCCGTACCCACGATGGCACCTTCGCGTGTTCCTTGGTTGTAGGTACCACCGCCCACGCGAATGAGTTGACTTGCATGAGGCTGAGTGAGCGCGGCATTCAAATATGCCTTGCCGCCCCAGACAAATCCATCCTGGTAGATCACCCACTTCGCACCGCGAGGATAGTAGCCGCCATCATCCCCTTGAGGGGAGTGGTTGGACGAACCGTCGGCGCGGGCCCATGTCCGGATATTGTTGATGTTCAATACCTGGTAGAGGGGTGTTCCCGACGTCTTGGTCAGTCCCTGCTTCGTATCAACTCGCTTGGTCTTCTCGGGACCTTCGGCTGCGCTCGCGAACGCAAACATAAAGGCGAGCAGCGTGCCTAACAGGATCACGAGTTTGATATTCGGTTTCTTCATATTGAAAACTCCTCTGAGGTTAATTCAAGTTCAGGATCTTCAACCGTTCTATGTGTGGACGTGCCGAACGATCGGAGACGACAATTCGTCTGCGATCCTCCGAATTACATTTCCAGTTTCAATCCGACCCGAATCTGACGGGGAGCACCGTAAATGTCGGTGCCAACCTGACCGCGTCCCGCACCCATATAGGCCCAGCGATTGTCCTGATTGATCGCCTTATAGAATGCGACATACTGCGGATCTGCGGCAAACGGAGCCGCGAGCGGGCTCGTCAGCCATCCGTCATCCTGCGCAGTACCAGTGGTCGGATAGACGTTCAGAATCTGCTTCGAGTTGAAGAGATTCAGTACGTTCACGTAGAACTCGAGATTCACATCACCAAGATAGAACATCTTACTGAGATTGAGATCCACATTGAAGATCCAAGGAGTCGTCGAATTGTTCAGCGGCTCAACCGGGAAGCTGGAGCGAGGATCGTTCATGTTCTCGACTCCGACGTCCCAGGGATTCGACTGACCGAGTTCGGTCGGTTCCTTTACCCGTGTGTAATTGTGGCCGCTATTGAAGGTCAGGAGAACGTTGGCTCCAAGGCCTTCAAGAATTGGTCCGCCGTCCCCTTTCGCAAAGCGATAGTCAAGCATGATCGATCCGCGATGAGCCTGATTGAACGCAAGCGGAGCAATGATGCTGATCGGTCGACCGATATTCTGCTCGATCGCGCCTTGAGCCGAACGAGGATCGGAGCCCGTTCCCTGCGCATCGGAGAGCGTGTAGTTCACCTTTGCGGCGAGTCGGTTCGTCCGACGCAGTTCGAGGGTCAACTCGACGCCTTTCGTCGTACCAAAGTCCTCGTTCAGGTACGAGATGAAGAGTCGCGTGCCTTCCGGAGCATAGAGACGAACATTCAGCTGGTCCTTAAGATCCTTGTAGAACCCACTGACGGTAAATGCAAAGTTGTCGCTCAGCAGCTGACGGATACCCATTTCGTACTGCGTGGTGCGCTCTGGCTTCATGAAGAACCCAACCGGCGTCAAGAAGGCATTTCCACGAGTGATCGGGCTGACCGAGCGGCTCAAAGTCGCCGTGCCGACGTAGAGTTGGTTCAACGAGGGCATCTGAGCGTACTTGCCGTACTGCGCGTAGAACACGGTCTTGTCTGTGACCGGGAACGAGAAGCTGACCCGCGGAAGAACGAGCTGGAACGGATCCACGCCAACGAGGGCTTGCTCGTTAATCACGTCAAGGTTTGGATCGAAGTCAGCGCTGAAGTTTGCATTCTTCAGGCTGTTCGGATCGCTGAACGATTTGTGATCGGTATCGAAATACTCGAACCGAACACCGAGGTTCAGAATCAGGTCATCGTACTCGAACCGATTCTGGACATATGCCGAGGCAAACATCGGCTGCGGAGGAGCATCGACGCCGCTATCGACCTTGTTTCCATCCACATCGAAGCCGTAGTGGTTGATGACGCCGCGCTGCGCAAGCCGAATTCTCCGCTCTTGCGCGTCGGTGAACGTCCGGACGCTCTTCCCATCCTCACCAAACGCGAACCGCATGTAAGAGGAAATGTCGCTGATTGCCCAGTTGCGGACCGTCCATGATTCCAACCTGCCGCCGGCTTTCAATTCCCAGTTTTTGTCGAGCTGGGAGGTGAGGTCAGCGGAGAATCCGAGCGACATCTGCTCGTTCTTGCTGTACGAGTTGTTCGGGGAGTTTTCATGCTGGATCGTGAACGCATTGATAATGCTGTAATTGTTCGGGCCGCGATATTTCGCGCGGAACCCTGTGAATCCCTTGTCGGCGTTCGCAGTGCTGTCCGCATACAACTTCCAGTCGTCGCCGAAGTCAGGATCATAGGAACGGAACGAACGCAGCTGTCCCCACACGCCGATTTCATAGAACGTGGTCGGATTGATCACGTGGGTCAATCTGACGTTGCCAAAATACGTTCCCGTCTCCTGCATCAGGTTCCGGCCCTGGTTGAAATAAAATCGCAATGCTGTCGGCCACTGACCACCAGAGGGACGCTCAAAGAAATCGTAGCTTGCGGTCGCCTTGAGCTTGAACGGCGCCAAATCCCATAGCACGGTTCCCTGAAACGTATTGGTCATGCCATAGTTATTGTAGAGATAGTTGCGCTTGAATTCGATTGGACCCGGCAACGGTTGCCCTGCCCCTCTCGCATCATTCACGTCGCTCAAGAGGTTCTCGAATTTGAAGGGTTCGATGAGAATGGCCTGACGATTGCGGACGTAGTTGTGCTGACCGGCAAAGAATAACTTCACGTTCTTTGCAAACGGCAGCGGGCCACCGACGGTGACAACAGCGTTCCGATAGCCACGCGATGTCGTACCCAAAAACTCCTCGCCCGGCTTCGCAAAGTCGTCAGTCTGGTAGTCAATACTGCCGGTGAAGGAACTGCCGCCTGATCGCATCGTTGTCCGTGCGATACCGGCGTTCGAACCGCCCAGTTCCGCCGTATATCCGCCGGCTTGGAGCTGGAGTTCTTCGACCGCTTCCTGAATAACACTGACGTTTTCGCTGTTGAAAATCGGGTTTGTGACGCCTGCGCCGTCAACAAAGTATGCCACTTCACCCGAGCGGCCGCCGCGGACATACAGGTTTCCGTTCTGCTGAACAACACCGGCCTCCAAGGCGATGATATTCTGAAGCCCGCGGAACGGGAGGTTCTTAATATTCTCCTGGGTCGTCACTCGGACCGTATTCGTCGTGTTTCTCTGAATCAGGGGACGATCGGCCACGATTTCAACGGCCTCAACCGCGATAGCCGTGGTCGACAAAGCAAAATCCTGCCTGACCGTCAGGTTTGCACCGACCCGGATGTTGGAGATCGTGACCGGCGAGTAGCCGATGTACGAGACCTTCACCGCATAGGTGCCCGGCGGCACAGCCAGGATGACATATTCACCGCTGATGTCTGTCGATGCACCCAGACTTGTACCATCTATCACCACGTTCGCCCCGATCAGAGGATCTCCGGACTCCCTGTCTGTGACTTTGCCACGGAGCTTACCGTCCTGGGCAAAAAGGAGCACTGGGAAAACGAGCAACAGAGTGGTAGTAATCAAGAGGTTACGAAGCATATCTACCTCCTCTTTGATGGATATGAGTTGAATTGATTGTACAGAGGTTTCTACAAACAGAAGGATTGGCCAGAATGAGTAGCACCCGAGGATTGACCGCGATGCTGCGTCATTCCTCAACCCAACGAGCACTCCGCACATTACTACTCGCTCAAGCGCAAAGCAGACTACGGAAGCAGGTTGCTTGGCCAATGGATACATCTACCGCGAAGCGTTCACAAACTCATACGTCGGCGCTCTGGATACCGCGCGCTCTCAGATCACCTCCCTCCGAACTATAAACAGATAGCGTGAAGCACTTCGAGTCAAATATAGAACACATAAGGCTTTTTGTCAAGTTTCCATGGAGTTGCAGCTCCGCAATCCGGATCTCCCACCCTGACAACCAGAAGCCTCACGTCGATGATGCCTCTAAGCCCCCTGAAATGAGAGACTTATATATCAAGATCGTCTCTTTCGAGTTCCGCATCACGTAACTTAAGAGAAATTAAATCGACACCCCGCTACCGGAGTATCAAAGGAACACAAACTTCAGATTCGAAATCCCCTCCACTTGCCGCAATCTGCCTAGGATCCCGTCCGGAATCTTCGAATCGATGCTCATGATAGTCAATGCGCGCTCGCCCGGAACGGTCCTCCCCAGCGAGAGGCCTGCAATGTTGATGTTCTCACACGCGAGAATCGTCCCCATCTGCGCGAGCATTCCCGGTCGATCGACGTTCTCGTAGATCAGCAAATACCCTTCCGGTACGATCTCGACGTGATAGCCGTCGATTTGAACTATCCGGATCAGCGAGCCATTGAATACCGTTCCTCCTGCCTTTCGTGCCTCCCTGTCTGTAACATATTCAATCTCAAGAAGGTTCGCATACGGTTTCGCAGCATCTTCCTGAGACGCGACGACCGTAATACCGATCTCCTTCGCAATCGCTCGGACATTCACCAGGTTGACCGGTTCCGAGAGGAACTGGGCGAGCACGCCTTTCATCGTCGAGGAAACGATGAGCTCGGATGAACGAGCCAGGACGCTCCCTTTACAGGCCACCGTCACCTGCTTGAGAGATCCGTTCACCACCTGAGCGAGAAATCGCCCGATATGTTCAGCCAATCGCGCATAGGGCTGCACATCCTCGCTCAACGCCATTCCCAGAACTTCTCCATTCACCGCTCCGGTGATCCGCCTGCCGTGAAAGAAGTCTGCAATTTGTTCGGCGATCTGTCTCGCCACTTTCTCTTGTGCCTCTTCTGTCGATGCACCGAGATGTGGAGTCACGACAACCCTAGGATGATGAACCAGCGGATTGTGCGAAGGGGGTTCCGTCGAGAACACGTCGAGTGCCGCACTAGCGACCTTTCCGCTCTCCAGCGCTTCGAGAAGCGCTTGTTCCTCCACGATACCGCCGCGGGCGCAATTGACGAACCGGACGCCATCTTTGCAGAGCTCAATCTGTTTCCTTCCGATGAGGCCCCGCGTCTCGTCATTGAGAGGAGCGTGAATCGTAATGAAATCTGACCGATTGAGAAGCTCTTCAAGAGCGACCAGCTCGATTCCAAACTTGGAAGCAACCTCGGCTGAAAGAACAGGATCGCACCCGATAACGGTCATCTCGAAGGCCTGGCATCGCTTGGCGACCTCCCGGCCGATTTTTCCCAAACCGACGATTCCGAGAGTCTTCCCACACAGCTCCGTCCCGAGGAACCTGCTTCGCTCCCATTTCCCTTCTCTCATGGAACCGCAGGCCTGAGGGATGTTTCGAGCCATTGACAGGAGTAGAGACATCGTATGTTCAGCCGTGGAAACGGTGTTTCCCCCAGGGGTATTCATGACCAAAATGCCCCGTCGGGTGGCGGCTGTTACGTCAATCGTGTCTACTCCGGCTCCGGCCCTTCCGATCACCTTGAGCGATAGAGCCCGATTCAGCAATTCTGATGTGACCCGCGTCACGCTTCTCACGACCAAGCCGTCGTACTCGCCAATGACATCAAAAAGGCGTGCCGGATCGGCATCTTTGTGGATATCGACCTGAAAACCTTCCCGCGTCAAGATTTCCGCGCAGACGGCCTCAACTCGGTCGGTAAGGAGGATTTTGGGGGATGAGGGCACGATTCCTTCTCCGTTCGGTTCGGTTTGTCAAACCAGCAACGCTTGCGCGCTTGATAACCCGGAACCGACTTCAAATTGATAGCCACATGCGACGAACGATTTTTCGATTGCCGAGATCACTGCGATGACGTCGAGATCGTCATAGTAGCCGAGATGCGATATGCGAAACAACTTGCCGGCGAAGCTATCCTGTCCCCCGGCAATCGTTATCCCGTGATCGTGCTTCAGGACGCGATTGAATGCCTTCCAATCAATCCCCTCAGGCATCCAGACAGCCGTAACCGCGTTTGACGGATTCTGCGAAAACAAACGGAGGCCCATGCCGGACACTCCGGCACGGACCGCATTCGAGAGGCGCGTATGTCGCTCCCACACCTTCTCGAGACCCTCTTCTCGGATCAGCCGGAGTGATACATCCACGCCGATCAACAGGGTGATTGCCGGAGTCCACGGTGTGTCATTTGCCTTGTATGATTTCAGCGCTCGCCCCAGATCGAGATAGAACCTCGGCATGGTGGAACGTTCCATCGCCGCAATTGCGCGTGCGCTGACCGCCACGAATGCCAGCCCGGGCGGAACCATGAGACCCTTCTGCGAACCGGTGATGCAGACATCGATGCCCCATTCATCGAATCTTAGTTCCATTGCTCCAACCGCCGAGATACCGTCGACGCACACCAGCGCGTCATATTCTTCGTTCACGGCCGCGGCGATGGCCTTGACGTCCGTTGCCGTTCCGGTCGACGTTTCACTCTGAGTGAGGTACACCGCTTTCGCTTCGGGCCTGCGCTTCAGGGCATCAAGAATCTGCTCGACGGTGGGCGCGGATCCCCAAGGAATCGCGATTTCTTCAACCTCGAGTCCGAATGTCCTCGGCATTCTCACCCATCGCTCCCCGAACTTGCCGTTGTTCACGGAGATAATCGTGTCGCCCGGTGAAAAGAGACTGACGAACGTCGCCTCGACACCGCCGGTGCCGGAGCACGTCAATGCAACAACCGGATGGTCCGTCTGGAACAGATACTTCAGGTTGTCATGCATCCTCGTGAGGATTTCCTGAAACTCGGGATTCCTGTGATGGATGATCGGCTCGGACATCTTCAGCAGGACGGACTCCGGAATGGGTGTCGGTCCAGGTGTAAAGAGACGTTTCTTCACGGCTGCTCCGTATGCGGGCATGAAGGTCATTTTGATTCGCCCAATAGTATCACTTTACCCGGTGAAAGTCAACGAAGAGAAGGGACTTCACTGTGCGTGGAAAGGTGGAAGGCAATGGAAATGCTTTCGCCGGTGCGAGAGAGCATTTGGCGGCACTCTCTCGCACTTGAGCAGGATGTTCCTCACGTCCAAAAAGCAAAAAGCCCCACTGCGATGCGGAGCTTTGCTGAATGTCACGTTGGACTGATCTAGACCGCTTCCTTCTGCCGGCCTCCGGAATTCTTGAGATGACCATTGACGATCTTCAACAGATCATTTCGCCCATCGCCCGAAACGCTCGAGAATGGAACGATGCCGCTGCAGAATCCTTCGGAGAGATTCTTTTCAAACCTCACTTTGTATGCGTCGACTTGTTTGCCGAGCTTGCTGACCGGAAGCTTATCTGACTTCGTCAGGACAAGCAAGTAGGGAACCTCATAGTATTCGAGCCAGTCCATCATCATGAGATCGAGCGGCGTGGGATCCTGACGCGCGTCGATGAGTTGGATGGCGAGCGTGATGGGGAATCCCCGCTTGAGGAATTCCTCGATCAGCTTCTTCCATCCTGCGCGCATCTGCTCCGGAACTTTTGCATAGCCGTATCCGGGCAAATCAACGAAATACAATTCGTTGTTGATGAGATAATAGTTGATTTCCCTCGTCTTTCCGGGTGTCGAGCTGGAGCGTGCGAGATTTCGCCGATTGCAGAGTTTGTTCAGGAGTGTGGATTTCCCGACGTTCGAGCGTCCGATGAACAGGACTTCTCGGAGCTCGTTCTTGGGAAGCCGGCGGAGATCTGTGACGCCCTGAAGGAATTCAGCCGAATGTATTTTGAGCATATGCCAGTACCTCTTCGTTGTTCAAAAGAAACGTCTATCACCGACCCAACGAACGCTCTAGTCTTTTTTCGTCTCTGATTCCGTATGTTCTTCGGCCTGCGGTGATGCTGCCTCCTCGGTTGCCGCAGCAGCTTCGGCCTTGACGGCCGGTTTCTTGGAGGCTTTTTTGCGTTGCGCAGATTTTGCGGCTTTTGGCTGGGTTTTCGTGGTCTTGGACTGACCAACATTGAAATCAACAAATTCGAGAAGCGCGAGCTGCGCTCCATCACCCCGACGTTGTCCCAATTTGACCACCCGAGTGTATCCGCCCGGTCTGCTGGCCACCTTTGGGGCGATGTCGTTGAACAAGGTCGTCACTGCCTTGCGATCACGAAGGAAGGAAAACACTTCCCGGCGCGCATGGACATTCTTTGTCTGCCCTTCTCCCTCAGAAGCCACGGCTCGCTTCGCGCGCGTCACCAACTTCTCGACGACCGTTCGAGTCTCTTTCGCCTTCGCGAGCGTCGTCGTGATCCGCTTGTGAGCGATGACTGCAGTGCTGAGCGATGACAACGTTGCCTTTCGATGGCTTCGCGTGCGGCCTAACTTTCTACCTGACTTGAGATGACGCATGAATCTGTTCCTTCAATGTCGTTATTCTAATCCATCCTTCAAGTACTTGTCGACATCCATACCGAAGGTGAGTCCCTTTTCCTCAATGATCTGAGCGAGCTCGGCGAGGGACTTTCTTCCGAAATTTCTGAACTTGAGAAGCTCGGATTCATCCCTGCGCACGAGATCGGCGAGTGTTCTGATATTGGCGCTGCGCAGGCAGTTGTGAGATCTGACGGAAAGCTCGAGCTCATCGACGTTCGTCAGAAGATGCTTCCGAATCCGGGCCACTTCCGCGTCCAACTCCGTCTCCTCTTTCTCTGCTTCGGGCTCTACGGAGAGATCGATGAACAGCTGAATATGATCCCGGAGAATCTTTCCTGCGTGCGTGAGCGCGTCTTCCGGAGTGATCGATCCATCGGTCTCGATTTCGAGGATAAGTTTCTCGTAGTCAGTCTGACCGCCGACACGCGTGGGCTCCACGAAATACCGCACGTTTCGAATCGGCGTGAAGATCGAATCGACCGCAATCGTTCCCAATGGATGATCAGGCGATTTGTTTTCTTCTGCGGTCGCGTACCCTTTTCCACGACCGAGCCGCATCTCGAGTTCGAAGTCTGCTTCTTTGTTCAACGTCGCCAGATGAAGTTCCGGATTCAGGATTTCAAGCTCGGGGGAAGCATCCTGCAATGTCCCCGCGGAAATCTTGCCGGGTCCTTTTGCGCGAATACTAACCTTTGTGGCTTTCTTCGATATCGGTCTGATGCGAACCTGCTTCAAATTCAGAACGAGGTCTGTCACATCCTCGACCACGCCTTTAATGGTGGAGAATTCATGATGAATACCATCCACACGGATTGCCGTGATCGCCGTCCCATGGAGCGACGACAACAAGACTCGCCGGAATGAGTTTCCAATCGTCACGCCGAATCCCTTCTCAAGCGGCTGAACGGTAAACCGGCCGAAGGTTCCGCTCTTGGAAGATTCATCGAGTTCAATCTTCTCCGGCATTTGAACAAAGGAATTACTCATGGATGTCCTTCCCCCCGTCGATCAACGGGGCATAATAGGTTGTGATAGTGTCAATGCAATTCACGTTCCGCGTCCCGTGCCTGTCAGGCACAAACGTCGCGGACAACTACTTGGAGTACAACTCAACGATGAGCTGTTCGTTCGCATTCAACGGAACGTCGGCACGCTCGGGAATCTGGAGGAAAGTCCCCGACAAGGTCGCCTTATCGAGACTGAGCCACGGCAGCATCGCCGTATCTTTCATCCTCTTCATCGATTCGTGGATAACATCCAACTTCTTGCTCTTCTCACGAATCTGAATCACATCTCCCGCATTCAGCAGGTATGAGGGGATATCCACGATGCGATTGTTCACCATCACGTGACGATGAAGAATCAGCTGACGGGCAGATTTGCGCGACGGCGCCAGGCCCAGCCGGTACAGTACGTTGTCGAACCGACGCTCGAGAGTCTTCACCAACGTTTCGCCCGTTCGACCGGTCTGCTTCAATGCCCGCTCAAAATAGTTGCGGAATTGCTGCTCCGCCAGTCCGTACATCCGGCGCACTTTCTGCTTCTCACGAAGCTGGACACCGTACTCCGAGATCTTGGAACGGCGTCCCTGCCCGTGCTCTCCCGGAGGATAGTTCCTCTTTTCGAGCGGACATTTTTCGGTGTAGCACTTCGTGCCTTTCAGGAAGAGCTTCTGTCGTTCCCGTCGGCACAGTTTGCAATTGGCATCAATGTATCTTGCCATCGTTCTCCTTTGGTGAGTATCTGAGTAAACTCTTGTTCGCGGATGTCAGACTCTTCGACGCTTCGGCGGCCGACACCCGTTGTGCGGGATCGGCGTGATGTCCCGGATCATCGTCACTTCAAGGCCTGCAGTCTGGAGCGACCGAACAGCGGCCTCTCGTCCCGAGCCCGGCCCCTTGATGAACACTTCCACCCTTCGCAATCCCAAATCATATGCCTCTTTGGCAGCTGCTTCGGCCGAAACCTGGGCCGCATACGGGGTGTTCTTGCGCGAACCTTTGAATCCGTTCTTTCCAGCCGAGGACCATGCAATCACGTTGCCGTACGTATCGGTCAGAGTGACGATCACGTTGTTGAAGGTCGCCTTCACGAAGGCCTTCCCGTTCACATCAACGTGCACTTTCTTCTTTTTCTTGGTAACCGGCGCTGCGGTCTGCTTTGCCACGTCGTTTCTCCTTTACACACGAATCCCAAAATGATCGGCCGAACACGGCCGACGACACATTACTTCTTCTCTGCCGCTTTCTTCTTGCCCGCGACAGTCTTCCTCTTCCCTTTACGCGTCCGGGCGTTGGTTCGCGTCCGCTGTCCGTTGACCGGCAATCCTTTGCGGTGCCGCAATCCGCGGTAGCAGCCGATATCCATCAGCCGCTTGATGTTCATCTGCACCTCGGATCGGAGCGACCCCTCAACTTTGTAGTCTGTCTGGATGATCGACCGGATCTTTGAAACTTCGTCATCGCTCAACGAAGCGACTCGCTTGTTGAGATCGACGCCCGCCTCTTCCAGAATCTGCTGAGAAGTGGTCCGTCCGATTCCGTAAATGTACGTGAGCGCGACTTCGACACGCTTGTTCTTGGGAATATCAATGCCAGCTATTCGAGCCAATGTCTTGTTCTCCTTGCTCTTTGTTTCTCAGCGACTATCCCTGCCGCTGTTTGTGCTTGGGATTCTTGCAGATCACCCGAACGACATTCTTGCGCCGGATGACCTTGCAGTTTTCGCACAGTTTCTTGATTGACGATCGTACTTTCATGCTTGCACCCGCGTTCGACTATTTGTACCGGTAGGTGATGCGGCCTTTGGTGAGATCATACGGCGACATCTCGACCGTCACCCTGTCACCAACCAGTATCTTGATAAAATGCATTCTCATTTTTCCAGAGATGTGCGCCAGAATCTCCACACCGTTGTCCAACTTCACCCGAAAAGAGGCATTCGGCAGTGTTTCCGTAATGACTCCGTCTACTTTGATTGGACCTTGTTTCGCCATAGTTCAGTCTATTGCGTAAGGATCTCCGGTTTGCCATCCACGATGGCGACTGTATGTTCAAAATGGGCCGACGGTGATCCATCTTCCGTGATGACCGTCCAGCCGTCCGCCGCCACTCTCACTCGCCAGTCGCCGAGATTCACCATCGGTTCTACCGCGAGCGTCATCCCCTCCTTCAGCTTCATCCCCGTTCCGGCTTTCCCGAAGTTTGGGATCTGCGGCTCTTCGTGAAGTTCTTTGCCAATGCCGTGACCAACGAGTTCGCGGACGACTGAAAACCCGTTCCGCTCCACATGCTCCTGAACGGCAGCCGAGATGTCATGAACCATCTTGCCTGCGACCGCCTGCTCGATCCCCCGATACAGCGATTCTTCCGTCACTCTCAGGAGCCGCTGTTTGTCGGCCGATATGTGACCGACGGCAAACGATTTCGCTCCATCGCCGAAGTATCCGTTCTTCTTCACGCCGACATCGACGGAGAGAATCTCACCCTCTCGCAATGTGCGTTTCGACGGAATTCCATGAACAACTTCTTCGTCCACCGACGTGCAGAGCGTTGCAGGAAACTGATTTGTTTTCAGAGAACCGTACCCTTTGAACGCCGGCTGCGCGTCATTTGCCCGGATGTACTCTTCCGCGAGCTGATCAAGCTCCAGCGTCGTCACTCCTGGCCTGACATGCGCGCCGACAAGCCGCAACACTTCCGCGACAATCCTCGAGCTCTCTTGGATCACATCAATTTCGCGTTTCGTTTTGATCCAGACCATGGTCGCTCTACTGCATTCTAGCGCCGGCCTCGCAGTTTGCCGCTCTTCATGAATCCGTCGTAATGACGCATGAGAAGGTGCGACTCCACCTGCTGGAGCGTATCAAGTGCGACACCAACACAGATCAACAAACTTGTGCCGCCAAAGAACTGTGCAAAACTCGGCGTCACGCCCATCTTGATCATGACCGTCGGAAGGATCGCCACAACGGCCAGAAAGATCGAACCGGGGAGCGTAATCTTCGTCAGAATATTGTCCACGAATTCAGACGTGTGGGCTCCGGGTCTGATCCCAGGAATGAAGCCGCCTTGCTTTTTCATGTTGTCGGCGACGTCCTTCGGATTGAAGGCGATGGCCGTATAGAAATAGGTGAAGAAGATAATCATCAAGCCGTAGACGATCGAATAGAACCACGAATCGTAGCTGAACCAATTTGCGTTCAGCTCGGCAACAAAATCACTCTCGGGAAAGAACGAGAAGATGACACTCGGGACAAACATAATGGCCTGCGCAAAGATGATCGGCATCACGCCGGCGGTATTCACCCGGAGCGGAATGTACTGCGTGACACCGCCATAGACTTTTCGGCCGACCACGCGCTTGGCATACTGAACCGGAATCCGACGCGTTCCCTGTGTCACCAGGACGACAGCGGCAACGACGAGTCCCATCAGCGCGAGGATCACCAACTCGACGATGAAGTTCTGAGCGATCATGAACTCATCGATCACTGAAGTCGGGAAGCGAGCGATGATTCCGATAAAGATGATCAACGAGATCCCGTTCCCAACGCCGCGTTCAGTGATTTGTTCACCAAGCCACATCATAAATACGGTCCCTGCCGTCAGAAACAGCACAGTGCTGAACGCGAATCCGAAGCCCTGGACTTCGATGGGGACGATCGGTCCACCGGGCGTGTTCGTGTTGAGCAGCTTCACGACAACGCCGCTCCCCTGCAACAACGAAATAAAGACCGTTCCGTATCGGGTGTATTGCGTTATCTTCTTCCGTCCGTCCTCCCCCTCCTTCTGGAGCTTCTGGAAGTACGGGACAACGGCGCCAAGAAGCTGGATCACGATCGAGGCGCTGATGTACGGCATAATGCCGAGAGCAAAAACCGCCGCATTGCTGAATGCGCCTCCCACGAACAGATCGTACAAACCGAACAGCGTTCCCTCTGAAGAGGTTCGGATCGTGTCCGCCAACAGCTTCGCGTCGACGCCGGGGAGCGTGATGTGCGATCCAATCCGGACCACCACGAGCAGCGCTGCGGTGAAAAACAACCGATCGCGCAGTTCCTGAATCTTGAAAATATTCTGAAAGGTTTCAGTAAGCTTGCTCATAAGATCCTAGCGTTAAGAGAGAAGTGTAACCGTTCCGCCTGCTGCTTCGATCTTTGCCACTGCTGACTTGCTGAACGCGTGAGCCGAGACTTCCAACTTTGACTTCAATGCGCCGTTGCCGAGAATTTTGACGGGAATGTTCTTCTTGGCGATGGCACCGACGTTGAAGAGGAGTTCCGGTGTCACTGCGGCGCCGCCGATCTTTTTCGCTTCGGCAAGTTTTTCCAGCGTTTCCACATTGACGATCTGCGTATCGATCCGGTTGCGCGAGGTAAACCCATACTTCGGCACACGACGCGTCAGGGGCATCTGTCCCCCCTCAAACCAGATTTTGAACTTGTGACCGGAACGTGACCGGGCGCCTTTGTGCCCCTTGGTCGCGGTCCTGCCGTGTCCGGATCCCTGGCCCCGACCAATCCGTTTCGTTTTCTTGCGCGAGCCGGCGGCGGGTGTAAGATTGCTGAGAATATCTTTGGCCATTTCGTTGGTTCCTCTTTCGGGTGACTTCACCAGCTTCAACTCAGACTTCTTCGACCTTCACAATGTGTCGAACCACACGCACCATGCCGCGAATCTGGGGCGTGTCGACCTTCACCACCGATCGACGCGGACGCCCAAGTCCCAGTGCTTTGATGGTACGTTTCGTTTTCTCCAATTGATCGATGATGCTGCGAGTCTGGGTGATCTTGATCTTCTTGGGTTCTGCCATGGTGATTCACACTCAATTCTGTTGAAACAATTCGTTGAGCTTCATTCCTCGACGCTGGGCAACCGACAGTGGATCGGCAAGCATCAGCAGGGCCTTCATCGTCGCCTTCACGACGTTGTGCGGATTTGACGATCCCATCTGCTTGGTCAAAACGTCTTTGATCCCTGCGGATTCGAGAACGGCACGCACCCCTCCTCCGGCGATGCATCCGGTACCGGGAGACGCCGGCTTCAGCAAGATCTTTCCTGCTCCGTATTTGCCGATGACTTCGTGAGGAATCGTCCCCTTGTACACGGGAACCTTCACGACATTCTTTTTGGCATCGTCAACACCCTTCGCGATGGCGTCAGTAACTTCATTGGCTTTTCCCAGGCCGATTCCTACGTGGCCGTTGCCGTCGCCAACAACCACAACGGCGTTGAAACTGAACCGCCGTCCGCCTTTAACAACCTTCGCGACGCGATTGATGTGAACGAGTCGTTCTTTGAGTTCGAGTTCGCCAGCTTTGATTTTTGACATATGCTCTTGGTGTTGATGAAAACGACGAGAATTAGAATTTCAGTCCGCCTTCGCGTGCGCCGTCAGCCACCGCTTTGACACGGCCGTGATAGAGAAAGCCGTTGCGGTCGAACACAACCTCGGTGATGTTCTTCTGAAGCGCCCGTTCTGCCGCCGCCTTTCCAATCAGCTTGCAGGCATCCATGCGGGCCGAAGTCTCTTTGATTCTGTCGCGAAGATCCTTCGAGAGTGTCGAGGCCTCCACAAGCGTCCTGCCGCTCGTGTCGTCGATGATCATCGCGTAAACGTGTTTCAGACTCCGATAGACCGTCAGACGCGGTCGCTGAGGCGTTCCGGTGATGTTCTTTTTGATCCGGATCCGCTTCTTGATCCGGCGTTCAACTTTTTTCTGGAGAATCATTGCATGTTCCTTCTGATAGCTCTACGCGTGTGGCGCGCTACTTGGCACCTGTTGCCGCCGCTTTCCCTGCCTTGCGTCGGATATATTCACCTTCGTACTTGATCCCCTTTCCTTTGTACGGCTCGGGGGGTCTGAAGGAGCGGATTTTCGATGCAACGAGTCCCACGAGTTGCTTGTCGATGCCGCTCACGAGGATACTCGTTTGCGTCGGAGTCTCGATCTTCACGCCGTCGGGCGGCGAAAACAGGATCGGATGGGAATAGCCGACCTGGAGATGGAGTTTCTTTCCCTTCATTTCCGCGCGATATCCGACACCAACGATCTCCAACTTGCGACTGAATCCCTCACTGACGCCCGTGACCATGTTCTGAATCAGCGCTCGCCACAGACCATGAAGGGATTTGCTGAATTTCTCATCCGAATGACGAGTCAGCACGATCTCTTGTCCCTTGATGTCGACGCCGATCAGGCGGTGCGGGACGGTGGAGAGCTCGCCCTTGGGTCCTTTGACCTTCAGGATTCCGCTCTCCTGGGTGACAGTAATTCCTTTTGCGATTTGGACAGGTTTACGACCGATTCTTGACACGGTGGTTACTCCTCATCAGATCCTGGTACGGCTTACCAAACGTAGGCGAGCACCTCGCCGCCCACATTATTCTTTCTTGCCTGAACATCTGTCATGACACCCTTCGAAGTCGACACGATTGCGATTCCAAGTCCGCCTTTCACGCGTGGCAGGCTGTCTTTCCCTCGGTATCGACGAATTCCCGGTCTGCTGACGCGCCGCAGGCCCTGGATCACCGGCCGCCCTTCATAGTACTTCAGCTGAACTCGAAGGATTCCCTGCTTGCTATCCTCAAGGAGCGTGAATCCCGCGATAAACTTTTGATCGACCAGGATCTGGGCAATCAATTTCTTGAGATTCGACGCTGGGATATCGACGGTTTTGTGCTTCGCCTTCGCGGCATTGCGAATGCGCGTCAGAAAATCTGCGATGGGATCAGTAACAGGCATTGAATACGTGCTCCTCAAAAATGTTGAGTCGATGCTACCAGCTGGCCTTCTTCAGTCCGGGGATCTTGCCTTCGAGCGCGAGGTTGCGGAGACAGATCCGACAGATACCGAACTTCCGATAGTACGCCCGGGATCGGCCGCAGATGCCACATCGATTGTGTTGTCGTACTTTGTACTTTGGCGTTCGTTTCGCCTTCACTCTCATTGCTAAGCGTGCCAAGCAGCTACTCCTCGTTAGTTTGCAGTGGTGGCTATCTCTTCGGTGAGAATCTCTTGTCGCTTCACAAACGGCATCCCGAGCATCTTCAGAAGCTCGTATGCCTCGAGATCGGTTTTTGCCGTCGTGACGATTGTGATGTCGAGCCCTGTAATCCGCGTCACTTTGTCGACGTCGATCTCTGTAAACACGATCTGTTCTTTGATGCCGAGCGTGTAATTCCCGCGACCGTCAAATGACTTGTCGGAGACACCTCGGAAATCGCGAACACGCGGGATAGCTACATTGATCAACCGATCCAGGAACTCGTACATGTGCGCCCGGCGGAGCGTCACTCGACAGCCGATGGGAACGTTCTCTCTCAGTTTGAAATTCGAGATTGCTTTCTTAGATCGCGTGATCGCCACTTTCTGGCCTGTGATCGTCTCGAGTTCGCGAACAGCGATATCGAGCAGCTTGGGATCCTGTGCGGCATCCCCCACGCCCATGTTGAGCGAAATCTTCTCGAGTTTCGGGACCTGCATGACGTTCGCGTAGTCGAACCGCTTCATCATTGCCGGGACAACGTCCTTCTTGTACATCTCGAACAATCGTGCCGGAACACCCTTCTCCACGGTCCCGCCGTCGCGCTTGGACGACGTCTCAGCAGTCCCTTCCGCCTTTTTCCCTTTTTTCGGTGCTTTGTCTTTGGCCATACCTTCTATCCTTAGAACATCTCCTTGCAGTTCTTGCAGACACGCATCTTCTTCTTGCGTTTGCTCACGGTGTCTGTGACGTGCGCCGAACCCGTGCGTGTCGGCTCGCTGCATTTCGGGCAGATCACGACGACGTTCGAGGCGTTGATTGAAGCTTCTTTCTGGACCACACCCCCCTGAGGATTCTTCTGACTCGGGCGCGTGTGTCGCTTGACGAGATTAACATTCTCGATGATGAGCCGGTTTTTGTCGGGAAACACTTTCAGCACCTTTCCCTGCTTCCCGAGGAAGTTCCCGGCAATGACCTTCACGATATCGTTTTTGTGCACATGCATAGATCTTCAATTCCCTTAGAGTACTTCAGGCGCGAGTGAGATGATTTTCATGTACTGACGTTCGCGAAGCTCGCGTGCAACGGGACCGAAGATGCGGGTCCCACGCGGCTCTCCCTGATTATTGAGGAGAACGGCGGCGTTTTCATCAAAGCGGATGAATGATCCGTCTTTCCGTTGGATTTCTTTCTTCGTGCGAACCACAACGGCCCGGGAGACGTCTCCCTTCTTCACAGGGGCTCCGGGGATCGCGCTTTTCACGGCGACGACGATAAGATCGCCCACCGTCGCATAGCGCTTGTCGTGACCGCCGAGGACTCGGATACAACGGATCCGTTTCGCACCCGAATTATCCGCCACGACGAGATTGGTTTCTTCCTGAATCATGATCGGCTCCTGTGATCCACTCCGTTACTTTGCCTTTTCGACGACTGCGATGAGACGCCATCGTTTCTGCTTGCTGAGGGGACGCGTTTCCATCACCTTCACAAGATCTCCGATGCCCGCCTCACGTTTCTCATCGTGCGCCATCAACGTCGACGTTCGACGATGATACTTCTTATAGATCGGATGCGGCGTGCGCGTTTCGATGGCCACTACGATGCTCTTGTCCATCTTGTTGCTGATTACTCGTCCGACTCGAGTCTTTCGTCGATTCCGGATCGGCGTGGCTGCTGTGTGTTCTGTATTCATGTGTGACGACAATTCCTCACCTTGGCTGATTACTTCGATGGATTGGGTGACGCACCCTCAGGTGCCGCAGTCTGGGCGCCTTTCTTTTCGGGGGCTGACTTCAGCTGACGTTCCCGCAGAATGGTGCGCATCCGTGCAATGTCCTTCCGGATCAGCCGCAACTTCATCGGGTTTTCGAGCTGGCTCAGCACCTTTTGAAATCTCAGGTTGGAGAGACTCTCTTCTTCCTCCTGGATTCTCTTGAGCAACTCCGCGTCGGAAAGCTCTCTCAGTTCAAATGGTTTCATGATGTCGATCGCCTTGCGTAATTAGTCTTCCATATCCACGCGTGTCACGAACTTTGTCCGCAGCGGGAGCTTGTGCATCGCGAGCCGAAACGCTTCTGCCGCAACCTCTTTGGTGACTCCACCCAACTCGAAGAGGACGCGACCCGGCTTGATTACGGCGACCCAAAATTCCGGAGCGCCCTTTCCGCTCCCCATACGGGTCTCCGCCGGCTTCTTGGTGACCGGCTTATCGGGGAAGATCCGAATCCAGACTTTCCCTTCGCGCTTCATCATGCGGGTGAGTGCCACGCGGGAGGCCTCGATCTGTCGCTGGGTAATCCAGCCCGGTTCGATGGCCTTCAAGCCGTAGTCGCCGAAGGCGACGGTATTGCCGCGTGTCGCCTTTCCGCGCGTGCGACCCCGCTGGGCCTTTCGAAACTTCACTCTCTTTGGCATTAACATGAGCTACCAACTCCTTCTCTTAGCGACTGGGAGCACCCAGAATCTCACCTTTGCAGATCCACACCTTTACACCGATCGCCCCATAGATCGTCCGCGCAGTCGATGTTGCATAGTCGATGTCCGCGCGAATCGTCTGAAGCGGGATGCGTCCCTCTTTGTATTGCTCGGTTCGCGCGATTTCGGCACCGCCAAGCCGACCCGCACACATCACGCGAACTCCTTCGGCTCCCATCCGAATCGCCTGCGTGATCGATTGCTTCATCGCCCGTCGGAACGAAATGCGTCCCTCCAACTGACTCGCGATCGATTCCGCGACGAGGTAGGCATCGAGTTCAGGTCGCTTAATTTCGTGGATCAGAATTTTGACCTCTTTGGATGTCAGCTTCTTCAATTCTTCTTCAAGTTGGGCGATTTCTTTACCGCTCTTACCTATGACGATACCGGGGCGCGAGGTGTGGATGGTAATGACCGCGCGTTTCGGCGTTCTGTCGATTTGGAGACGGGAAATCCCCGCCTTTCTCAGACGGTTGCGGATGTAGTTCCGGACCATCATATCTTCCTGGAGCTTCGCTGAAAATCCGCGCTCGTCGTACCAGTTCGAATCCCACGATCGCGATACCCCAAGACGAAATCCCAACGGATTAGTTTTCTGACCCAAGAGTTCCTCCGATTAGCGTGAAGAAGAAGCTTTCTTCTTGCGTGTTGTTGTTTTCTTTGTCTTTGGTGCCGCCTTTGATGCCTTTGGTGCTCTCTTCGCTTTTTCCACCGGGGGCTCAGCAACCGCCTCAGCTGCCTTCGCCTTCGACTTCGGTTGGGCTTTCTCGGCCGGCGTCTCCCGCTGAGCAACCACGATCGTGATGTGGTTCGACCGCTTCCGAATTCTGTACGCGCGACCCATCGGAGCCGGCGAAATCCGTTTTACCACCGGACCTCCGTTGACGTACGCTTCTTTCACATACACGTTTGCCGAATCGATTCTCCCCGAATCATCTTTGTTCTGAAGGTTCGAAATCGCGGACCGGAGAACCAACTCTGCAGTCCTTGCCGCATGCTTGGGCGAAAAGTGCAGTACGGTCAACGCGTGTTCGACATCCATTCCCCGAATGAGGTCGATCACCAGCCGCATTTTTCGCGGGGACGTTCCGACATATCTGTTGATTGCACGAGCTTCCATATCATTCATTCCTTTTTGCGCTGTTCACTATGCCGATGAGGTCGCCTTCTCCGATTTCAGTCCGGGATGACCACGAAAGATCCGAGTCGGTGCAAACTCGCCGAGCTTGTGACCGACCATTGCCTCAGTGATATACACAGGAACGAACTTGTTTCCATTGTGAACGGCAAACGTGTGCCCGACGAAGTCCGGAATAACCGTGCATGCCCGTGACCAGGTCTTGATGACCCTTTTCTGATTCGTCTTGTTGAGGACCTGCACCTTCGCGCTCAGCTTCTCGTCGATGTAGGGGCCCTTCTTCAGTGAACGACTCATATGCTCTTCTTTACGGTGTGAGGAGTGTGGATAGTGTTACTTCTTTCTCTTGACGATGTACTGGCTGGACTGCAACCGACGACGACGTGTCTTCTGACCCTTTGCGTACAGACCCCAAGGCGAGACCGGATGTTGCCAGCCGCCGCCGCTCTTCGAGCGTCCCTCGCCGCCGCCCATCGGATGGTCGACCGGGTTCATGGCCATTCCTCGCGTTTGTGGTCGGATCCCAAGCCAGCGCGATCGTCCGGCCTTCCCGAGACTGAGATTTTCGTGGTCCGTGTTGCCGACAACGCCAACGGTCGCAAAACAATCCTGACGGAACTTTCGCACTTCGCCCGAGGGGAGCTTCAGGGTCGCATATTCACCCTCTTTTGCCATCAACTGTAACGAATTGCCCGCGCTCCGACCGACCTGGCCCCCTTTTCCCGGCCTCATTTCCACATTATGCACGAAGGTGCCGACAGGGACGTTGCGCAGCGGCATCGCATTCCCGACATCGGGATCGACATTCATACCGGCGACAAGCTTCGAACCGACCTTCACGCCATCCGGAGCCAGAATGTATCGTTTCTGGCCGTCGACATACTGCACGAGGGCGATGCGGCACGACCGGTTGGGATCGTATTCAATGGCAATCACTTTGCATTCGATGTCGTGGCGATCACGCTTGAAATCGATCACGCGATATCGACGTTTGTGTCCGCCGCCGCGATGGCGAGACGTGATCCTTCCCGTGTTGTTTCGTCCGCCTGATCCTTTACGCGGTGTCAACAACGACTTCTCTGCCTTCTTCTTCGTGATCTCGTCGAACGAGGAAACAGAATAGAACCGCGTGGAGGGGGTGACCGGACGTAGGTTACGAATTCCCATGATTCAGATACCTCCCTAAACGTTCTCGAGGAGATCGATTACATCTCCTTCTTTCAAGGTGACGATCGCCTTCTTCCAGGAGCGTGTTCGTCCTTCGAACCGACCGCTTCGCCGAAACTGCGTCTTGTGTTTTCCTTTCACTTTCTGCGTGCGGATGCTCTCCACCTTGACCTTAAACTTCTTCTCGATTTCTCTCGCGATTTCGATTTTGTTGGCGTCGTGTGGAACCTCAAACGCATATTGCCGCACATCCTTGAGGATGTTCATCTTTTCGGTCAGGATTGGTCGTCTCAGCAATGAGCCCATGATCTACACCTTAATTCTTAAGTGAATTCTCAAGGACCGGAATCGCACTCTTTTGAATCAGGAGCACCTGATTGTTCAGAATGTCGTACGTCGAAGCCTTGTCAGCGATCTGGATGAGGAGCTTCGCGATGTTCCGTCCCGATTTAAGCAACGGCTCGTTCGCAGCCGGCATGAGCATGAGTGTTTTTTTCTTGTGAAGCGAAAGGGCCTTGAGAATTCCCGCGACTTCCCGGGTTTTCGGCCCGCCGACGGAAAAATCTTCGACGACAACAATGGCGGCATCCTTCGCCTTATAGCTGAGCGCGGACTTGCGGGCAAGTCGCTTCATCTTTCGCGGAAGCTTCAGGTTGTACTCGTGGGGCGTCGGGCCGAAAATCGAGCCTCCGCCGACCCACAGCGGGGATCGCGTCGTACCCGCGCGCGCGCGGCCGGTTTTTTTCTGTCGGTACGGTTTCTTCCCGCCGCCTCGAACTTCGTTGCGCGGCTTCACTTTGTGAGTTCCCTGACGCTGGTGCGCCAGAATCGAACGAACATCCTGGTAGATCGCGTGATCGTTCGGTTCAATTCCAAAAATTGAAGGATCCAGCGTGACCTTCTCTCCGCTGGGTGACCCGTTTGTCATAAGCACGTCTATTTGCATCGCGGTCTTTCCTGAGTCTCAAACATTGTTAGCGCTGCTTCACGACCTCTACGTAGCTGTTGATCGCCCCGGGAACCGATCCCTTCACGATCAGGAGATTTGATTCCGAGATGACTTTGACGACCTTGAGGTTTTTCACCGTAACTCTCGAGTGTCCCATTCTTCCGCCCATGCGTGTTCCTTTGAAGACGCGTGACGGGTACGAGCTTGCACTGATCGACCCGGGGGCACGAACGCGATCAGATTGTCCGTGCGTGGTCATCCCGACTCCGCCGAAATGATGGCGCTTGACAACTCCCTGGAACCCCCGTCCCTTTGAGCGACCGGTGACATCCACAACGTCGCCCTGCTGGAAAACATCCACCCGGACTTCAGCTCCCGGCTTGAGTTCCGCCCCGTTGAAGTCACGGAATTCCCGGATGAGCCGGAGTGCTTTGACACCCGCTCGCGCGAGATGACCCCGAAGAGGCTTGTTGATTCGCGTCTCTTTGACCTCGTCAAAACCAAGCTGAACAGCATCGTATCCATCACGATCTGCCGTCTTCACCTGTGTCACATAGCAAGGTCCGGCTTCGATGATCGTACACGGAATCGCTTCTCCGCTCTCATCGAAGAGACTCGTCATTCCAATCTTCTTGCCTAAGATACCGCTCACGATTTGTACTCCTTATGATCTCCTTGTGCGCCCGCACATCGATGCCCCGGCCGCCGGACGAGCTCGTCCGCACCACCGCCCACACCGTGTCTGCAGTCACTAGACCTTAATTTCAACATCTACACCGGCAGGAAGCTCCAGCTTCATCAGCGAATCGACCGTCTTTGACGTCGAGTTCAGAATATCGATCAGCCGTT
Source organism: Ignavibacteria bacterium (assembly GCA_016873805.1). GTDB lineage: Bacteria > Bacteroidota > Ignavibacteria > UBA10030 > UBA10030 > VGVZ01. Next base: position 84,704 of record VGVZ01000003.1, on the reverse strand, counting down.
TGTGCGACCGCGTCTCGAACTGTTCTCTCGATTTCTTATCGACGTGCGGAGACCGATTCACCGTGTAGACCGAACGCTTGGTCGGCAACGGAATCGGACCTGATACCACCGCACCGGTCGACTTCACTGTTTTGATGATCTTTTCCGCCGATTTGTCGATCAGGTTGTGATCGTACGACTTCAGCTTGATGCGTATCTTCTGTCCAGCCAATGAAGCCTCCTTGTATGACAAGGCCTGCGGTTACGTCGCAGTGCCCCCGACCATGATGGATCGGGGGCTCGCGAGGGTTTATTCAAGGATCTTTGAGACGACTCCGGCACCGACCGTCCGACCGCCTTCGCGGATGGCGAAGCGAAGTCCCTCTTCCATCGCGATCGTGGAAATCAGATCGATGTTGATCGCGTCCAGGTTGTCACCGGGCATAACCATTTCAACTCCCTGGGGAAGCGTTACGACTCCCGTCACGTCGGTTGTTCTGAAGTAGAACTGAGGACGATACCCGTTGAGGAACGGTGTGTGACGTCCACCTTCTTCTTTCTTCAGCACGTACACCTGGGCCGTGAATTTCTTGTGCGGCGTAATGGATGACGGTTTTGCAATAACCATTCCGCGTTCAAGATCGGTCTTGTCGACGCCCCGGAGAAGAAGACCGGCATTGTCGCCCGCCACAACTTCGTCCAGTTCCTTCCGAAACATCTCGGCTCCGGTAATCACGGTCTTCTTGTGAGCACCGAGACCGATGACCTCGACTTCGTCACCGACTTTCGCACGACCTCGTTCCACGCGACCCGTGCCGACTGTGCCTCTCCCAGTGATCGAGAAGACGTCTTCGACCGGCATCAAGAACGGCTTATCGACGTCGCGCTGCGGAATTGGCACGTAGCTGTCCACCGCACCCATCAGCTCCATGATGCATCCGAACGCCGGATCATCAATCTTTACATCGGGACGCAGGGCGGCTTCCATCGCCTTCAATGCCGATCCGCGAATGATCGGGATGTCATCTCCCGGGAATTCGTACTTTTTGAGCAAATCGCGAAGCTCGAGCTCCACGAGATCGAGAAGCTCGGGATCGTCAACTGCATCAACCTTATTCATAAACACGACGATGCGGGGAACGCCAACCTGTCGGGCCAGCAGAATATGCTCGCGTGTCTGCGGCATCGGACCATCCGTCGCGGCAACCACGAGGATCGCGCCGTCCATCTGGGCGGCTCCCGTGATCATATTCTTGATGTAGTCGGCGTGACCCGGACAGTCAACGTGCGCATAGTGGCGATTCTCGGTCGCGTATTCGACGTGTGCGGTTGCAATGGTGATACCACGAGCTTTCTCTTCTGGGGCATTGTCAATCGAATCGAATGTCCGGATTTCAGACAAGCCTTTCTTGGCCAGCACCATGGTAATAGCCGCAGTCAATGTGGTCTTGCCGTGATCGACGTGACCGATTGTTCCGACGTTCACGTGTGGCTTGCTACGGTCAAATCTTTCTTTTGCCATTGACGGATCTCCTTTTGGTTAGATCTGGGATCTAGAAATAACTACGTTCTTACGAAGCAGGGACAGCCTCTTTCCCCCGCACTTTCTCAATAATCTGATCTGAAATCTGTTTCGGTGTCGGTTCGTAGTGTGAGAACTGCATGGTATACAATGCTCGACCTTGCGTCATCGACCGAAGGTGGGTCGCATAACCAAACATCTCCGCGAGGGGAACCATCGCTTTGACCACTTGCGCATCCTTGCGCGGAGTCATTCCTTCGATCTTTCCGCGACGGGAATTCAAGTCTCCCATCACGTCGCCGAGGTATTCCTCGGGCGTCACCACTTCGACAGCCATGATCGGTTCGAGCAGGACGGGTGATGCTTTCGACGCACCTTCCTTGAACGCCATCGATCCCGCAATCTTGAACGCCATTTCGGACGAATCCACTTCGTGGTACGATCCGTCGAACAGCTTCACTTTCAGATCCTCGACAGGGTAACCGGCCAGAACGCCGTTCTTCATCGCCTCGATGATTCCTTCCTCTGTCGGCCTGATATACTCTCTCGGCACCACACCGCCGACGATCGCGTTTTCGAATTCGAAGCCTTTTCCCTTCTCGTTCGGCTCCATCTCGATCACGACATGTCCGTACTGACCGCGTCCGCCGGATTGACGTACGAAACGTCCGTGTGCCGTCACTTTCTTGGTGATGGTTTCCCTATAGGCGACCTGTGGACGACCAACGTTGGCGCTCACTTTGAATTCGCGCTTCATGCGATCAATGATGATCTCGAGATGAAGTTCGCCCATGCCGCTGATGATGGTCTGTCCGGTCTCTTCGTTTGTGGAAATGCGAAAGGTGGGATCTTCCTCCGCGAGCTTCTGAAGCGCCTCGCTGAGCTTCTCCTGATCCGCCTTGGTTTTCGGCTCAATGGCGACATCGATGACCGGTTCGGGGAAGACCATCTTCTCAAGCACAATCGGATCACTTTCGTCGCACAGGGTATCGCCGGTTTTCGTCGCCTTCAAGCCGATGGCCGCCGCGATATCTCCCGCGTACACCTCTGTGACATCCTCGCGATGATTCGCGTGCATTCGGAGAAGCCGGCCGATCCTCTCCTTGCGGTCGGTCGTCGAGTTCACCACGTACGATCCGGCTTTCAAGGAACCGGTATACACTCTGAAATACGTCAATCGTCCGACGAACGGATCGGTGACGATCTTGAACGCGAGAGCAGTAAACTTCTCTGTGTCGTTGACCTTCCGGATCACATCATCGCTTCGCCGGGCATGGTGTCCGTGAATCTCGCCATTCGAAAGGTCCAGCGGACTTGGGAGATAGTCGAGCACGCCATCCAGGAGAAGCTGAACACCTTTGTTCTTGAACGACGATCCGCATAGCACCGGCACGATACTCACTTTGAGCGTGGCACGCCTCAACACCTTCTTGATTTCATCGGCTGAGATTACTTTGCCTTCGAGATATTTCTCGAGGAGCGAATCATCCTCATCGGCGACGGCCTCAAGCATCTTCATACGATATTCGTTTGCTCGGGCCTTGAGGGAATCGGGAATTTCCAGATCCGTCCATTCCGTCCCCTGGGTGCCCTCGATGTACATCTTTGCTTTCATCGTGATGAGGTCGATAATCCCCGCGAACATTTCTCCTTCGCCGACCGGCAGTTGAATCGGGACGGCATTCGCCGACAGGCGGACCTTCATCATTTCGACCACACCAAGGAAATCTGCGCCAGCCCGGTCCATCTTGTTGACGAACGCAATGCGCGGCACGCCGTACTTGTCGGCCTGTCGCCAGACGGTCTCTGACTGTGGTTCCACACCGCCAACGGAACAGAAAAGCGCCACCGCGCCGTCAAGAACCCGCAGCGATCGTTCGACTTCAATCGTGAAGTCGACGTGTCCTGGTGTGTCGATGATATTGATGCGATGATCCTGCCAGAAACATGTTGTCGCAGCGCTTGTGATGGTAATGCCTCGCTCTTTTTCCTGTTCCATCCAGTCCATCGTCGCGGCACCATCATGGACCTCTCCCATTCGATGGAGGCGACCGGTGTAGAACAGAATGCGCTCTGTCGTCGTCGTCTTCCCCGCATCGATGTGGGCCATGATGCCGATGTTCCGGGTTTTATCTAATGAGTATTCGCGAGGCATAGAAAAATCTCCGCACACCCTCATCCTCTCAAGAGGACAGGGCTCCTCCCTTCATGATTCTCGGTACGATGTTCTTGGGTTTTGAAATGACACTCTGATTCGGACTACCACCGGAAATGGGCGAACGCCTTGTTGGCTTCGGCCATTCGGTGCACATCTTCGCGCTTCTTGATTGCCCCACCTTCGCCGGCGGCAGCAGCCATCAGCTCAGCCGCGAGCTTCTGGGACATCGACTTATCCGAGCGTTCATTGGCGTAGTTGATAAGCCATCGGATTGCAAGAGCGGTTCGCCGCTCGGGACGAACTTCTGTGGGTACTTGATAGGTAGCACCACCTACTCTACGTGCACGCACTTCCAGCAGCGGAGATGCATTATGTACAGCTTTCTTGAATACATCGAGAGGAGCGTTTTTCGTCTTCTCTTCGATCAGATCGAACGCCGAATAGAGGATCTGACGCGCCGTCTGTTTCTTCCCCCGCTTCAGGAGGGAATTGACAAACCGCGCAACAAGAACATCCTGAAACTTTGGATCGGGAGATGTATACCGTTTTGTAGCTCTCTTCTTTCTCATGCTCGAACTAACCTTGATTACGCCTTTGGACGTTTGGCCCCATACTTGGACCGACCCTGCTTGCGATCTTGCACACCTTGAGTATCAAGCGTCCCCCGAATGATGTGATATCGCACGCCTGGGAGATCTTTCACTCTTCCCCCGCGAATCAGAACGATCGAGTGCTCCTGGAGATTGTGTCCCTCTCCCGGAATGTACGCAGTCACTTCGATGCCACTCACGAGCCGAACGCGCGCCACCTTTCGAAGCGCCGAATTGGGTTTCTTCGGTGTCGTCGTATATACTCGTGTGCAGACTCCCCGCTTCTGCGGGCTCTGCTGCAGCGCGGGAGACTTGCTCTTCCAAAACACCCTCTCGCGACTGTTCCGCACTAGTTGATTAATGGTCGGCAATCAGCTTGACTCCATTTCCTGTGTGACGATTCTGTATGAAAAAAAGCTTATAAAGATAGCACTTATCATCAACAATGTCAATCACCTTGCACTACTATTTGCACAAATCCCACCGGTCGCTACGCGGTCGTTTGCGTCTTCCTCTTCTTCTTCTTTGTTTCCACCTCTTCCACCACCACGGGGGTGTCGACTTCTTCCGGCCCCTCTTCGACAATGACCTCCGGTTCCGGGCCTGTCACAAGCAAGTCCTTGTATTTCTTGTGCCCCGTGCCGGCAGGGATAAGGTGACCCATGATGACGTTTTCCTTGAGCCCGAGTAGACGGTCCACCTTTCCTTCAATCGCCGCGTCGGTCAGGACCTTTGTGGTCTCCTGGAATGATGCGGCTGAAATGAAGCTGTCGGTGGTCAATGCGGCCTGTGTAATCCCAAGCAGGATCGGCTCGGAGGTTGCCGGTTCTGCGTCTCGCGACTCGACCACTTTCTTGGCCTTTTTCTTCAGGTCGGCATTGAGTTCTCGAAGGGTTTTCTTGGTCACGATCGCGCCGTTCTTCAACTTCGAATCGCCCTTGCTCTCGACGAAGAGCTTGCCAAGAATCGCGTCGTTTTCGTCTCGGAGCCGCCCCTTCTCCACGATATCTCCTTCAAGATAGCGCGTGTCGCCCGGATCGACGATACGTTCCTTCTGCATCATGTTGCGGACGATCGTTTCAATGTGCTTATCGTTGATCTTGACGCCCTGCATCCGGTACACTTCCTGAATTTCATTCACCAGATATTCCTGCACCGCGGTCGTTCCTTTGATCCTCAGGATATCATGCGGATCGATCGAGCCGGCTGAAAGCCTTTCGCCTGCCCGGACGATATCATTGTCCTGAGCCAGGATATGCTTTCCGAGCGGAACGAGATATGCGCGCTTCTCCTTTCCGTCATGACTGGTGACAAACACCTCGCGTGATCCGCGCTTCGGTTGACCGATTGTGACAATGCCGTCGATTTCAGAGACCACCGAAGGATCGTTCGGATGACGCGCTTCGAAGAGCTCGGTGACTCGAGGCAACCCCCCGGTAATATCTCTGGTCTTGCCGATATCGCGAGGAATCTTGACGAGGATCGTGCCGGCCTTGATTTTTTCACCGTCGTCAACGGTCAAGTGTGCCCGCGTCGGGACCGCGTAGCTGGCGAGCTTGTGCCCTTTGGGTCCTTCGATCGTCAGAGCAGGGATAAGATTTCGCTCGCGGGAATCCACAACCACTTTCTGGATGTGACCGGTCTGCTCGTCCGGCTCCATCCGGTAGGTCATGTTCTCTTTCAGGTCGACGTACCGCACCACGCCATCATGTTCGGACATGATCACCGCGTTGTACGGATCCCACTCGTAGACGAGTTCTCCCTTCTGAACAAGCGCTCCGTTTTGAACCAGAAGCGTTGCGCCATAGGGGACGTCATACTTCGTCAAGATTCGATTGTCTTTGTCGAGGATGTTGATGACACCGCTTCGGCCCGACACGATCACATGAGTCTGTTCCTCCGAGCCGTACTCGATGACTTTCACGCCTTCGCACTTGATTGTCCCCTCGAACTTCGCGAGCACCTGTGACTGTGCCGCAATCAAGCTCGCCGTACCACCGGTGTGGAATGTCCGGAGAGTCAGCTGGGTTCCGGGTTCACCGATCGACTGGGCCGCGATAACACCCACTGCAGTCCCCGGTTCAACGAGCTTCCCGGTCGTCAAATCGCGGCCATAGCACCGGGCACAGACACCCCGACGCGAGTCGCACGTGAGCACCGATCGGATCTCGACTGTTTCAATAGAAGTCTCCGAGATCCTCCCGGCCTTGTCCTCGTCGATGACCTCACCGACCTCGACAATAACGTCGCCGGTCAGCGGGTCGGTCACATCGTGAACCGACACTCGACCGAGGATTCGCTCGGCGAGGGGCTCTTTCACATCCTCCCCTTCTTTCAGCGCACCGGTTACCACACCGCGAATCGTGCCGCAATCGTGCTCGGAAATGATTGAATCCTGTGCAACGTCGATGAGCCGGCGTGTGAGGTATCCGGCATCGGCCGTTTTAAGAGCAGTATCGGCCAGACCCTTCCGCGCACCGTGGGTAGAGATGAAGTACTCAAGCACCGAGAGTCCCTCGCGGAAGTTCGCGATGATGGGATTCTCGATCAGCTCTCCGGTCGCACCCGACAGGCTCTTCTGAGGTTTTGCCATCAGACCCCTCATGCCCGCGAGCTGACGCACCTGTTCACGAGAACCACGAGCGCCGGAGTCTACCATCATGTACAGAGAGTTGAATCCGCCTTTCGAATGCTGCAACTCGCTGAACAACCGTTCGGCGATACGGCCTGTCGCTCGGGTCCAGATATCGATCACTTTGTTGTAGCGCTCTCCCGGCGTAATGAATCCGCGATAGTACTGCTGCTCGACAGCTTCAACCTCCTTCTGTGCTCGCCCGACAATATCCTGCTTCTTACTCGGTATCACGACGTCTTCGATGGAGACCGAAAGTCCGCCCTTCGTCGCATAGGTGAATCCGAGTGTTTTGAGATTGTCGAGGAATTGGGCCGTGAGAAGATTGCCGTGTCTGCGGAAGACGATTGCGATGATCTGAACGAGACGCTTCTTGTTCAGAAGCTCGTTGACAAACGGTGTTCCCGGAGGAATGATGTCGTTGAAGAGCACCCGACCAGGCGTCGTCTCGAGAAACTCCCCGTTGATATTGACTTTCACGAGCGCGTGGAGTCCCACCTTGACTTGATCATACGCGATAATCGCTTCTGCCGGTGAGTAGAACACCATCCCCTCACCGCGATCGCCGGCTCGGGATTTTGTCAGATAGTAACATCCGAGAACTTGATCCTGCGTCGGCGTTACGATCGGTGCACCGTTTGCCGGAGACAGGATGTTGTGGCTCGAGAGCATCAGAATTCTCGCCTCGAGCTGGGCCTCGTACGAGAGCGGAACGTGGACGGCCATCTGGTCGCCGTCGAAGTCGGCGTTGAACGCTGTACAGACCATCGGATGGATCCGGATGGCTTTGCCCTCGACGAGGACAGGTTGGAACGCCTGAATACCGAGTCGGTGCAGGGTCGGCGCGCGATTCAGAAGGACAGGATGTCCGTCGATGATATGGTCCAGGATATCCCAAACCTCGGATCCCTTCTTTTCGACCATCTTCTTCGCGCTCTTGACCGTCTTGACGAGACCTCGTTCAATCAGCTTGCGAATGATGTGTGGCTTGAAGAGCTCGACTGCCATGTCTTTCGGCAGGCCGCATTCGTGGAGCCGCAATTCCGGTCCCACCACGATGACGGATCGTCCCGAGTAATCGACACGTTTGCCGAGCAGGTTTTGGCGGAAGCGGCCTTGCTTCCCCTTCAGCATATCGGAAAGAGATTTCAACGCGCGATTGTTGTCGCTTCGGACCGCATTGATCCGACGGGAATTATCAAAGAGGGAGTCGACGGCTTCCTGAAGCATCCGCTTTTCGTTGCGCAAGATGACCTCAGGGGCCTTGATCTCCATGAGGCGCTTCAAACGGTTGTTCCGGATGATGACGCGACGGTAGAGATCGTTGAGGTCCGACGTCGCAAATCTTCCCCCTTCCAGCGGTACGAGCGGACGGAGTTCCGGCGGTATCACCGGAATCACACCGAGAACCATCCAGTCCGGTTTGTTGGGCTGGGTTTGATCGCTCTTGCGGAACGCTTCGATGACCCGCAGCCGTTTCAGGGCCTCGTTCTTCTTCTGAACCGAGGTTTCGGTCTTCACGGCGGTTCGGAGTTCTCCGGCGAGATCTTCGATGTTCACGCGTCGCAAGAGATCTTTGACCGCCTCTCCGCCCATCTTGGCCACAAACTTCTTCGGGTCGTCCTCCTCGAGGTCGTGATTCGAATCGGGCAGCGATGCAAGGATCTCAAGGAATTGATCTTCCGTGATCAGATCCTGCTTTTGCAGTCCTGTGATGCCGGGATTGATCACCACATACGATTCATAGTAGATGATTTTTTCGAGCTCTTTGCTCGAAAGACCGAGGACGTATCCAATCTTACTGGGGAGCGATCGGAAGTACCAGATGTGGACGACGGGAACTGCGAGACCGATATGCCCCATTCGTTCGCGACGTACGCTCTTCTGGGTCACTTCCACTCCGCAGCGGTCACAGGTGATCCCTTTGTAGCGAATCCGCTTGTACTTCCCGCAATGGCACTCCCAATCCCTCACCGGGCCGAAAATCTTCTCACAGAACAATCCATCTTTTTCTGGCCGGAACGAACGATAGTTGATCGTCTCGGGTTTGGTCACCTCGCCGTGTGACCGCGACAGGATCATGTCGGGCGATGCGAGGGAGATGGTGATTCGCGAAAAGTTCTTTCGTGCGCTCGTGTCCTGAAACGTAAAAGGCATGTGACTACCTCCAGAGTTCAAAAATGATAATGTCCGCGCCTGTCAGTCGATCTTGACTTCCAGGCCAAGTCCCTGCAGTTCTCGAACGAGAACGTTGAAGGATTCCGGGACATTCGGCTCCGGCAGATTGTCTCCCTTGACAATCGCCTCATAAACCTTTGCTCGACCCAGAACGTCGTCAGACTTGACGGTGAGGATTTCCTGAAGCACGTGAGAAGCGCCGTAGCCCTCAAGCGCCCAGACTTCCATCTCACCGAATCGCTGACCACCGAACTGAGCCTTTCCACCGAGCGGCTGTTGTGTAATCAACGAGTATGGGCCAATCGAGCGTGCGTGAATTTTGTCGTCCACGAGGTGTGACAGCTTCATCATATAGAGCTGGCCGACGGTGACTTCCTGATCGAACGGCTCACCTGTCCTTCCGTCGTGGAGAACCGTCTTGGAGTTCTCGTGCAAGCCCGCCTTCTTCAATTCGGCCTGCACTTCGTCCCACGTCGCCCCATCAAAGATCGGCGTCGAATATTTGGTTCCGAGAACTGCTCCCGCCCAACCCAATGCCACTTCAAACAGCTGACCGAGATTCATTCGTGAAGGGACGCCAAGAGGATTCAGGACGATATCCACCGGCGTTCCATCGGGGAGAAACGGCATATCTTCAACCGGCACGATGGTCGATACCACGCCTTTGTTTCCATGTCGTCCCGCCATCTTGTCGCCGACCGCGAGTTTGCGTTTCTTCGCGACGTACACCTTTGCAAGTTGCACGATGCCCGGCGCCAGCTCATCACCGAGCTGAACCTTGTTCTTCTGGTGGCGGTACAGTTCCTCGATCTCCGCCATCTTGTGTCGGTAATTTTCGTGTATCTTGGAGATTAGGTTGTTCTTGCGGCGATCTTCGACCCAGTCCTGATCGAAATCGAGGCGGTCGATATCCTCGAAGGTCTGGAAGGAATCTTCTTTGAGCGAAGTTCCGCTTCGGATCGCCACGTTGCCGTCCTTGTCGCGAATGCCGGCCGATTTCTCGCCGTTCAGGAGCGCATCAAGCTTCTTCGACAGCTTTGCCTGCAAGTCCTGGATATCTTTTCGACGGGAGCGATCGAGGGCCTCGAGCTTCTTCTTGTCCTCGCGCTTACTCTCTGTGTCTTTCTTCTTCCGGCTGAAGAGTTTTGTGGCAATCACGATGCCTTTCAATCCCGGAGGCGCTTTGAGCGACGCATCCTTGACATCGCCCGCTTTCTCGCCAAAAATCGCCTTGAGGAGTTTTTCTTCGGGGGTTGGATCGGTTTCACCTTTCGGTGTGATCTTGCCGATGAGGATATCGCCCTCATTCACCTCGGCGCCGACCCGTACGATGCCGTTTTCATCGAGATCCTTGGTTGCTTCTTCGCTCACGTTCGGGATTTCGCGCGTCAGTTCTTCTTCGCCGCGTTTGGTATCGCGAACCTGGAGCTCGAACTCTTCGATATGGATCGACGTGTACACATCCTCAGCTGCGATTCGCTCGCTGACGACGATTGCATCTTCGAAGTTATACCCGCGCCAGGGCATGAAGGCCACCAGCACGTTTCGGCCCAGAGCGAGTTCGCCGTTCTGCGTCGCGCAGCCGTCGGCCAGAACATCTCCTTTCCGGATTCTCTGACCTGCCACAACCACCGGTTTCTGGTTGATGGTCGTATCTTGATTGGTTCGAAGAAATTTTGTGAGATTGTATTGGACCCGTCGCTTGTCTTCAAAGCTCACGATCGCTTCGGCACTGTTTTCATCGATGTCATATTCCACAATGATGCCGCCGGCGGAAACCGACTCGACGACGCCGCTGCGTTCGGCGAGAATCAGCGTTCGGGAATCCCTGGCTACCTTTTCTTCGAGACCTGTCCCCACGATAGGGGATTCCGGCCGAAGGAGCGGAACCGCCTGGCGCTGCATGTTTGAGCCCATCAGCGCGCGGTTCGCATCATCATGCTCGAGAAACGGAATCATCGCTGCCGCTGCGCTCACGATCTGATTCGGAGCGACGTCCATGTAGTTGACCTTCTCAGGCTCGGACAGCTGGTATTCGCTTTCGCTTCGGGTTTTGATCTTGTCTTCGACAAACTTCCAGCGATCGTCGATTTGCGCATTCGCCTGCGCGATCACCACGAGATCTTCCTGCTCGGCTGTGAGAAATTCGATTTCCTCCGAGACCTTTCCTCCTTTCACCGTGCGGTACGGCGTTTCGATGAATCCGAAATCATTGATCCGCGCGTGAATGCAGAGTGAGGAAATCAGACCGATGTTTGGTCCTTCGGGAGTCTCAATTGGACACAGCCGTCCATAGTGCGTGTAGTGGACGTCGCGGACTTCGAATCCCGCGCGTTCGCGTGTCAATCCGCCGGGGCCGAGAGCCGACACTCGCCGTTTGTGCGTCATCTCTGCCAGCGGGTTCGTCTGATCCATGAACTGCGACAGCTGATTGGTTCCAAAGAACGCATTGATCACACTTGTGATTGTACGCGCATTCACGAGATCCTGAGGCGTAATCGATTCGCTGTCACGAAGATTCATTCGCTCTCGGATCGTCCGGGTCATGCGCGAAAGTCCGATGTTGAATTGCTGGGCAAGCTGCTCGCCTACCGTCCGTACGCGGCGATTGCCGAGGTGATCGATGTCGTCGACCGTCTTCTTTCCCTGTTTCAGATCCATCAGATATCGGACAATCGCGACAATATCGTCTTTGGTCAGCGTTGTGACGTCGGCCGAGATGGAGAGATTGAGTTTTGAATTCAAACGATGTCGGCCCACATCCCCCAGATCGTAGCGCTTCGGATTGAAGAACAAACGATCGATCAGATTCTTTGCCGTGTCGAGATCTGGCGCATCGCCGGATCGCAGTTGGCGATAGATGGTTTCCAGTGCATCTTCTTCCGAGCGAGCGGCATCGCGAAGGATGGTGTTGGCAATAACCGAACTCTCGACCGTTGCCTCCGTCTTCAGAAAACGGATTTTCTTGATCTCCGACTTCTTGATCTGCTTGATATGCTCCTCGGTGAGCTTTGCATCCTTTGTGATGAAAATTTCGCCCGTCTTCCGGTCAAACACGTCGCTGCAAATCGTGCGATCGATGTAGTCTTTGAGATTGACTTTGGAGAGATCGGCCTCTTCGACGAGATCAAACAGTCCGAGGATTTCGTCGTCGGTCGAGTAGCCGAGGGCCCGGAGAAGCGTCGTAACGGGAAATTTCTTCTTCAGATCGATGTATGCATACATCACGTTGTTGATGTCGGTTGAAAACTCAACCCACGAGCCGCGGAACGGAATGATGCGTGCAGAGTACATCATTGTTCCATTCGGGTGTTTCGATTCGCTGAAGAATACGCCGGGAGAGCGATGGAGCTGACTCACTACGACGCGCTCGGCGCCGTTGATAATGAACGTTCCGCGTTCAGTCATCGCAGGAAGATTTCCGAGATACACTTCCTGTTCGACCGTGTCGGAAAATTCCTTGCTCCCCTCTTTCTTCGACGAAAGGCGGAGCTTTGCTTTGAGCGGGACGGCGAATGTCAGACCGCGTTCCTGACACTCGACGATGGAGTACTTCTGCTTCTCGACATAGTACTCCACGAATTCCAAGAGGAAGTTTTCCCGCGCATCCATGATCGGGAAATTCATTTCGAAGACCTGCTGAAGGCCGGTCTTCTTTCTCCGCTTGGGATGGATGTTGGGCTGAAGAAACTTCTCAAACGAATCGATTTGGACATTCAGCAGGTCCGGCATTTCAACCACCGATTGAATCTTGCCGAACGAAAGCCGACCGTTTGTACCGCCGGATTGGTTCTTCAATGCAACCACTCCTCTATGTGATGATTTGGGTTCCCCGGGTAGTGATATGGCCGAACGTTCATCGAGCAGAACGGATGTTCGATTTTCACTTGTTTTGACTGAATTTCGGCCCGGCGAAGATGACTTCCTGAATAGTGTGGAAGCCGACGCTTGATTCCTTCCCCGAGGGAAGTTCAGTCGTCGGCTCTCCATGTGCGTTTGCTGTTCGAATCCTGTCTGCCATCGGCACACAGGAGGATCAGAAGCAACCGTCGTCCAACTTTACTTCAGTTCGACTTGTGCTCCTGCTTCTTCGAGTTCTTTCTTGAGCTGCTCAGCTTCAGCCTTTGACAGCCCTTCTTTGACCACCTTTGGTGCTCCGTCAACCAGGTCTTTTGCCTCTTTCAAACCCAAACCTGTCGCCGCTCGCACCACCTTAATGACGTTGATCTTCTGCGCGCCGGCATTCTTCAACTCGACGTTGAATTCAGTTTGCTCTTCGGCCGCGGGTGCAGCAGCACCGCCGCCGGGCATGGCACCCGCCATGACAACGGGGGCTGCGGCGGTCACACCGAACTTCTCCTCAAGCGCCTTCTTCAGTTCGGCCGCCTCGAGCAACGTAAGCTTTTCAATCTTTTCAACGATTTCCTGAACTGCTGACATTGTGTTTCTCCTTAGAATAAAATAATCAGATTCACTCACGCGGCCTTTTTCTTCTCGATGGCATCCACAACGCTGACCAAGTCACGCATGACGGCGTTGAGCGCACCGACGATCCCCGATATCGGGGACTGAAGACTGCCGAGAATGGAGGCCATCAGCTCCGGCTTGCTTGGCACCGACGCGAGCTGGCCGAGCTGCGATCCGTCGTACACCTGCTTCTCGACAACGGCAGCTTTCAACTTGAACTTCCCGGTCTTGTCCGAGAACTTCTTGATGATCTTCGCCGGCGCCACCGAATCATCGTATGCAAAGACGATTCCTGTCGGACCTACCAGTTTCTCCGCGACCCGGTCGTACTGTTCGCTGCTCTGGAGCGCACGCTTTGCGAGTGTATTCTTCACGACCTGATAGTCTATGCCTGATTTCCGGAATTCACGTCGGAGTTCCGTTTCCTCAGCCACAGTCAATCCTCTGAAGTCAGCAAAGTACAAACCGGTTGCCCGAGAAATCTTCTCCGATACTTCGGCAACGACGGCTTCCTTTTCTGTACGGTTCATTGTGTACCTCTACCCTTTCACGCGATCCTGCTGCGTGAACTTCCTCTCACCTGATGAGAAGCCCTCAGACGGTCGTCGAGGCATCAAGTGTAATGAAGTGAGTTATGTGTTGAGTGCGTAATGTCAAATTGGTCTAGAAAGTTTTTTTCTGTCATTCTGAAGGAGCCCTGCCTGCCGCAGTGTACTACTACACGCAGGCAGGGAAGCGACTGAAGAATCTCGCTTTATGAGCCAGATTCTTCATCCCGCTAATAAACAGCGGGATTCAGAATGACATTGGGCCTCGTTCTTCAACGCCCTGCTAGACGACGCCGGCGATTTCATTCTTGTCGATGCGGACACCAGGGCCCATCGTAGACGAAATCGCGATGCTCTTCACGTATTGGCCCTTCGCCGTCGTCGGTTTCAAGCGAATCACGGTGCTCAGGAATGATCGGATGTTCTCGACAAGCTTGGCATCTTCAAAGTTCGCCTTGCCGATCGCCGCATGAACGATGCCCGCCTTGTCGACGCGGAATTCAATCTTTCCCGCCTTCACTTCCTTTACCGCCGTTCCGATTTCCATCGTCACCGTGCCGCTCTTTGGATTCGGCATCAACCCTCGCGGTCCCAGAATCTTGCCGAGCTTTCCCAGCTCACCCATTGAATCGGGCGTTGCGATGATGACGTCGACATCGGTCCATCCGCCTTTGATCTTTTCGATGAACTCCGTGAAACCGGCATGGTCGGCTCCAGCAGCTTTTGCCTCCTCGTCCTTCGGCGGTTTCGCGATGGCGAGCACGCGCACGGTTTTGCCCAGCCCGTGTGGAAGAGAAACCGTGCCGCGGATCGCCTGATCCGCCTTCTTGGGATCGACGCCCAGCCGCACGGCGATGTCAACGGTCTCGCCAAACTTCGCGGTGGCGCCTTCCTTGACGTGCCGAACGGCCTCCTCGATCGAGAAGAGTTTCTTCGCGTCAACTTTCTTGGAGACTTCTCTGAAACGCTTACTGTGCTTCCTCATGACAAACAATCTCAGAATGTTATTGGGACATTACTCTTCGACCGTCACGCCCATGGAACGGGCAGTTCCGGCGACCATACTCATCGCGGCTTCAACAGATCCGGCGTTGAGATCAGGCATCTTCAATTCGGCAATTTCGCGAACCTGCTTGCGGGTAATCGTGCCGACCTTCGTCCGGTTCGGCTCTCCGGAGCCCTTTTCCAGCTTTGTGGCCCGCAGAATCAACGTCGCCGCCGGCGGCGTCTTCGTGATGAAGGTAAACGACTTGTCACTGTAGACGGTGATCACGACCGGGATGATCAATCCTTGCTGATCCTTCGTCTTCGCGTTGAACTGCTTGCAGAATTCCATAATATTGACCCCCTTCTGACCGAGGGCGGGCCCAACCGGCGGGGCTGGATTGGCCTGACCGGCGGGAATCTGCAGTTTGATAAAGCCGACGACTTTTTTTGCCATTGCGACATACCTTTATAGTTGCATCAATATTACTTTTCTACTTCAACCTGTATGAAGTCCAGCTCAACCGGTGTCTTCCGACCGAAGATGCTGACCATGACCTTGATCTTCATCTTCTCCGGGCTGATCTCCTGAACGAATCCTGTAAAATTGTTGAACGGACCGTCGATCACTTTTACCGGATCCCCAACGCGAAACGGGACTTCAACCAATTCGACATCTTCTCGTTCTTCCATCGTGCCAATCAGACGTCGCACCTCGTCAGGCTGCAACGGAGCGGGATTGTTCTTGTCCGGTACAAAGCCAAGCACGGACGGCGTCTCGAGCACGATATGCGTCGTCTCTTTGTCGATCACCATCTCCACGAGCACGTATCCCGGAAAGAAGTTTTTCACCCGCGTCTTTTTCTTGCCGCCCTTGACCTCGACGACCTTTTCCGACGGGATCAACACGGCGGAGATCCGCTCTTCGAGACCGAGTCGTGCGACTTCGCTCTCAAGAGATGACTTTACTTTTGCTTCGTGCCCGGAATATGTCCGGACGACGTACCAACGCTTTTCCAAGCTTGACTCGTTTCTTCGTGGAATTGGTTAGAGGATTGCTTTCAGCGCCTCGCTCAATGCAGTGTCAACGACCCAGGTGAACAACGCGATGATGAGTGTCACAACGATCACGATCTTCGTCGACTCCGCGAGTTCTTCTCGCGTCGGCCACGTGACCTTCTGCATTTCCTTCGCGATGTCCTGAAAGTAATTGATAATCTTTTCTTTCATGTCGTTTCAATTCTTGCTGTCGAAACGTGGATGGTGATTTGGACGGCTCAGCACGTCAGGAGGGACTCGAACCCCCAACCTGCGGTTTTGGAGACCGCTGCTCTGCCAATTGAGCTACTGACGTAGTTCACGCGCGAGAGCTATTTGGTCTCCTTGTGAGGTGTACGTTTGTTACACCAGGGGCAGTACTTCTTGTGTTCGATTCGACCGGGATGTTTCTTCTTGTTCTTCATCGTCGAATAGTTGCGGCGTTTGCAGCTCGTACATTCCAGAGTGATTTGCTCGCGCACAGTGTGAATCTCCGTAGAAAATTGAGTACCGTCGTCGTTTCTTTCTTCGAGCTTGCGACCGGGATTGAACCGGTGACCTCGTCCTTACCAAGGACGTGCTCTACCAACTGAGCTACGCAAGCAGAACTTCGAACAGTTGAAATCGACAATTCTATATTGAGTGTGATCCAGAACTTTCAATATTCAATCTTCGATTCTCAGAGCGGGAGACGGGACTCGAACCCGCGACCAACAGCTTGGAAGGCTGTGACTCTACCAACTGAGTTACTCCCGCATGTCAACGCCGAGTCCTTCTGACGCAGGACTTTCGGTGTGGGCAGGGAAGGATTCGAACCTCCGAAGGCATGAGCCGACAGATTTACAGTCTGTTGCGTTTGACCGCTTCGCTACCTGCCCCTTCACAGTTCCTTTCGAGCTGGCGACCAGACTTGAACTGGTGACCTGCTGATTACAAGTCAGCTGCTCTACCAACTGAGCTACGCCAGCATGTCGACAAAACTGCTCCCTCGTTCCGTCCTCAACTCAAACGACCGCGCACACGCGCTCCTGGCACAGATTACACCCTCGCTGACTCAATCACGTCGCCGACCTGAGTCCGCAAAAACGGGGTAAAATCTCAACCGGGAGTTTTCGCCAGGCATTCAATTACGAAAATATTTCCCAGAGAGTCAACGCCGGATCCGAGAAAAATTCACTTCCAGCTTCCGGAATCTGGCGCTCTACCGAGAACTGACACTTTTGAGGAGGCGCTGGGCAGGAAGGAAGCCCGGATCATGGCCAAGAGCCCGTTCTGCCCACTCTCGTGCCTTCACATGGTCCCCCTTGCGAAGGAACTCCTCCGCGACGAGAGTGGACATGATAGCGTATTGCCGCAGCAAACCCAGCGTCAGCCGGGTCATCCGGGTTGGGGGGGGGAACAATAGGCCATTCGGGTGCTTGAAATTCGCCTCTTTCCCCTGGCAACAAGAGTCGGAGGAGAAGCCCCTCCGGCACCCGCTCGTACTGCCCCCCGAGATTCAGCTCGATTTCCGGCCCGACATAGACAGGGCGATCTTTCGTTCCTTGGTCAATCAGATCGTTGATCATTTCAACGAATCGAGATTCGATGATCTGCGGACTGTATGGGATATCGTGCTCGAACTTATACAGCTCGCGCAAAAAGGCATCGATTCTCTCTTGCGAACGATGCACGACCGATGGGGCGATCGATTCCACTTGCTTAAAATACCACGAGCGGCGCAGCAGCTCTTTGTCGATGATCGTCACATCAGGGCGAATTCCGCGAACGTGCTGGAAGTACAACGCTGCCGAGACAAAATAATCCCACTGATAACTGATCACCAGCGCGTCTTGCTTCAGCTGGTTGAGGATCGTGAGTGTGTAGTCGTGAACAAGCCGGTTTTCTGATTCATCCACCCCCCTCCTGTTGGCATACCACTGCACGGTCGGAGTGCCCAAGGCAACCAACACCACCGCGACGACGAGCAGATGAGTTCGTTTCCGGTGAACGTATTCAAGAAGTCCCCTGATTCCAACCGCGACGCAAATGGAAAGAACAACATACGCGAGCAAAAAATATGAATCGATGTCATGGATATCGTAGTTGATGGCATATCCGACACAGACCAAAAACAGGAGGACCAGAATCACAGCAAGGCGAGGAGTCCGGTACACGATCAGCGCAAGTCCGATGAGCGCCAGACCAAGCACAACGAGATGAAATTCGCCGGGCAGATTGCTGACGAAGTATTTGGCCTGTCGCGAAGCGCTCTCAACTCCCGAGAAGATCCAGCTTCGGTACTGTTTGCCGGAAATGTGCCAGATCAGGCGACCGAACTCATTCGTGAATCCCCAGTCGAGAAGCGGTCGTGAGGCCGAACGTATCGGCAGGTAGAGATAGGTCGACAGACCGAGAAGGAAGAGCGGAACCATTTGGACGAGGCGCCGGCGCGTATCGGACTTCCATCCGAATGACATCACCAGCAATGCTGCCACACCCGGAACAACCAGAATCGTGGTGAAATGATTCGAAAAACTCAAACCGAGGAGATACGACCCCAGCAGCAATTCACGACTCAGCGTTCGTGGAGAGGAGTGTTGCGCTTCAATGCCTTTGATGAAGAGAAACAGGATGAGAACGAGGAAAAAGAGATGGAGCGCATAGACTTCGACGGCGACCGACTGAGCCCATACCGTCGAGACGAATCCGAAAGAAAGGGAAGCACCGAACACCGCTGCAAATTCCGCGTATCGAGGCAATGATGTTCTCGTCTTCCGTGCCGCCGGAAAGACGTGAGGGGCAGCATCAATGGTCATGATCAGTCTGGCAAACAGGGATACCGAAATCGCGACAAGGATTGCAGAGAGGAGATTGAGTCGATAGATCTCCTCACCACCCAGCGGGACGAGCGCAGCGATCCGTCCGAGGAGGGTGAAGAGGGGATATCCCGTCGGATGCGCGACACCAAGCGTTGAGGCGACCGCCGCGAGCTCTCCGCTGTCGATAAACGTGACCGTTCGATTCATCGTCGCAAGATATGCGACACAGGCAATCGCGCCGGCAGCAAGCGAGGGGAGATGAGACGAACGAACGGAAGCTTTCAATCAACCCTCCCGTTTTCGAGTGAGGTGATCACTGCGTCATACATCATTCGGTTTTCGTCCCGGATACGATCGATCGTACGTTTGAGTTCATCCGTCGTGGAAAAGCCCATCCCGGCAGCGACGGCGGCCGCGGCCGGCCCTGATCCCGGAAGAACATATCCGCCGGTCTCCGCGTTGATTTTGACCGTTGTCTCGAGCCGCCGCAGGAATTCCAGGTTCTCCAGGAGTCTCGGAAAATCAACATCGGGGGAAAGACCGGACGCCGTCAGTATTTCGATCAGTTCAAACGTGTTGGGATTCCGGAGATTCGTCTTCTCTCCCCCATGCTTCAGCTGCATGATTTGTGCGACGTATTCGATGTCGACGATACCCCCACGATCTACCTTCAAGTCGGCGTTGTGATCGCGCGCGCGCGACCGAGTAGCGGCCAATCGATTGCGCATCGATCGGGCCTCCGATATCCAACCTGGAGGGAGTGGCACCGCGTACACCCATTGCTCTATCATCTCATTCAGTTGCTTCCACAGATCTCGGTCGCCGAATACGAAACGCGCTTTCGTCAGGGTCTGGCGCTCCCAGAGAGACGCACGCGCCGTGAGGTACTGATACAGGTAGTCGGAATCGCTCATGATCGGCGAACTCTTCCCTTCGGGCCTCAGACGCAAATCGACGGCGTAGATACCGATCTGGTCCATCTTTGTCATGAAATCCCTCGCGATCCTTTCCGTCTCACGAGCCTCGTCCCTCACGGTTGGAATCCCGACAACAAACACTCCATCAGCGTCCGACCGGAAGGTCATCTCTTTTCCCCCAAGCGATCCCAATCCGATGAAGCACAGATTGGACGACAAGTTTCTTCGAGACCGTTCCCCGACGAGCTCAGCGTAAATCTCCGAAAGTACATCGGAAGCCAGTTCGCTCAGACCTCGGGTGAGGGTCCGGATGGTGATTTCCCCGAGCAAGAAGCGGAGCAACAGCTTGAACTCGTTGAAGACTTTGTATCGCCGGATGTCCGATTTTCTAAGATATTCGAATGACACACCTTCCCTGAAGAATTCATCGGGCTGGCCGATGAGCGTCTCGAACAGGAGCGGTTCTTCCACAAGCGTCATCGTCATCGCGCTGCTCCGGGAGCAGATCAGGAGGATCAGTTCGAACACCTTCGGATGGCCCATGGCGTAGAGGAGACTTCGCTTGATCAGCTTTGTCGAGGAGAGAGCCATGAAGTTCCGCAATCCCCAATCGGGTGCCCGTTGGGACTTCAGCAACGTCAGCATCGTTGAAAGGATCTCATCGTCCTCACCGATCGATAATTCTTCCTTGACAATCCTAGTATGACGCAATGCATCATCGTACTCTTCGAATGCGAGGAGCGATGTGTCTTGAACCCCGAACGTCGGTTCCTGGACAACGGTTCTCACGCCCTCGACCTCCTCCTCAAGAAAGAATCGATCGAAAATCCGGCGAACGTTTGAACGGTGCCGATCAAGCTCGCGACGGAAGGCGGCAGTGGAGGGATAGCCGAGTCGTTTGGCAAGGAGGAAGATTTCCTCCACCGATTGAGGCAACGCATGCGTCTGCCTTCCCATCAACAGTTGCAGACGATGTTCCACCATCCTGAGAAACTGATAACCCTGGGACAGATCTTTCACATCCCCATCGCCGATCAGATCGGCCTTCCAGACGTGCTGAAGAGTCTGCAGCGTTCCCGTCGAATCGAGTTCGGGACGCACACCGCCGTACAAGAGTTGAAGCGCCTGCACGATAAACTCGATGTCCCTGATGCCGCCGCTTCCCAATTTCACATTCTCGATCACTTGGACTTTCAGCTCGATCTTTCGTTTGATTCCATAAATCACCCGCCGCGGATCTTCAAGGTGCGTACGCGGATAGACAAACGGCCGAATATCCGAGCGGAACTTCTCGCCTGTCTCCTGATTGCCCGCGACGACCCGGGCCTTCGTCAGCATCTGACGCTCCCAGAGCTCACCACGACTTTCGTAGTAGTGCCGGTACGAGACACGAGACATCGCGATCGGACCCACGTTGCCGTCCGGTCGAAGGCGCATGTCGACGCGATAGAGGTGCCCCTCGTGAGTCGACTCCGTAATCCGCCGGAGAAGAAGTTCTGAAAGTCGTGAATAGTATTCATGGAGCGAGTGAATGCGTTCCTGGGGCGCGTGGAATTCCCCCTCTCCTTCATAGACAAACATGAGATCAACATCCGAGCTGAAGTTGAGCTCGCACCCCCCCAATTTACCGAGTCCGACGACTGCGAGGGTGTTGGGACCATCGTAGCCGGTTGCTGCACGAAGTCCCGCGTCGCTCAGTTCCAAAACGGCCTGGATCACGGCTTCGGCAAGGGATGAAAGCTCGGCGGTGATGGCATCGATATCAGCTTCCTTCAAGATTTCCCGTGCCCCGAGACGGAGAATCTGCCGCCGGTGAAACCGCTTCAAGGCATCGAGCTGCTTTTCGACCCGCCCAAACGGTTCCATCACCGCGCGGGCTTCTCTCAGGAGATCTTCCCGGCCGCGGGCTTGCTTGAGCGCACCTCCGAGCGTCAGCCAGGCAAAGAGCTCAGGATCGCGGATCATAATGTCGGCGAGATATTGGGATTGCGCAAACAGCTCCAGAATGATTTGTTGGAGGAATCGCTGGTCCGAAAAATCTCGGAGGAGCTTTGAGGAAAATCCCGATTCAAGGTACCTGAGGAAGTTTGTTAGAGCCCGTGAAGGATCGGGCGTGTTTTTCAGATCGGCTTGATAGCCGGCGAGAACGGTCTGAGGAGACAGCCCGGCTGAGGCGACCATTCTCCCCAGCGAGGAAATCCCTGATTCGAGTGCATCAATCTTCGCTATCTTCTTGCGCGTCTTCATGGATCACGATTATAGTATGAAAAAAGAGGCTCATTTTCATTTGATCGGATGCGGATCCGAGGTTGTTTTTTTCTGGTCTATTCAGTACGTTCGCACATTCAGTGACCGATGAGTTCGGTCCCCGCCAGCACCTCATGGTCATTCGTTGATACCCATTTTCCCCGGATCATGGCCGCATGCCCAAACAACTTGGAATCGTGGGCTCAGGAACTCTTGGTTCAGCGCTCGCGCAGCGAGCAGCTATTTCCGGCATCGATGTGGTCCTTTACGACATCAACGATACCCTCCTTCGGAGGGCCCTCGAACAAATCCGCTCGGATCTCCAACGCCGCGTCCGAGAGGGATCGCTGATCCAGGAATCGCTGGGGGAAATCTTCAGTCGCATCCACCCGCGAACCCACCTGACGGATCTTCGCGTCTGTGAATGCATCGTCGAAGCGACAATTGAGGATCTGACAACGAAGAAGGATCTTTTCAAGCACCTCTCACAGGATGCCAAAGCGGGAACGATTCTCGCCACCACGACTCCATCCCTCTGCGTAACGGCGATTGCTCGGGCTGCCACGCGACCCGAACGCGTTCTGGGCATGCATTTTCCGCAGACGGTTCCGCCCCTCAGACTACTCGAAATCGTGCAGACGCCGTACACCTCGAAAGATTCAATAGAAAAAGCGAGAGGGATTGGAGATCTTCTTTCAATATCGTCAGTGGTGACGCAGGACATCCCCGGCTTCATCTTCAACCGCATGTTCCAAACCTGGTGCGGCGAGTCGTTGCTCATCGCCGGCCATTCCATCGCATCTGTGGCTCAGATCGATCGGCTCGTACAGGATCATCTTGGATCGCCTTCAGGGCCGTTTCAATCCATGGACGCGATCGGCATCGACCAGATTCTCATCCAGGCACGGGTTCTCTCCGAGGCTCATCCGGCAGAGACGCGGTACAGGGCACACTTCATGTTGAAACGGCTTGTTGACTCCGGGAAGACCGGCCTGGCTGCCCAAGAAGGCTTCTATCAATATGCCAAGAAGACCAAGTAAATCGAAGAAAACCATCCCTCGTCCGTCGACGACGAAGAAGGGGAGGAAGAAAAAGCCGCCCGTCGCTCAGCCAACCCTCCTGATCATCGGTGATCAGATGCTGGTCACCGAGTACGGGGACGTGTGCGGGGCTCACGATATCGACTGCGTCGAATTCATC
Source organism: Ignavibacteria bacterium (assembly GCA_016873805.1). Lineage (GTDB taxonomy): Bacteria > Bacteroidota > Ignavibacteria > UBA10030 > UBA10030 > VGVZ01. Next base: position 61,443 of record VGVZ01000003.1, on the reverse strand, counting down.
ACTCGTCGCGAAGACGACCTCGCCGAACATCCTCGTGTCGTACCTGCTCTCCCGAAGAAGCTTCCCGCTTCGACCAGAATGGTCCTGGAACTCTCAAACCTCGACATTGAGGTCAAACGCAACAACCTCGAATTTCTCGACCGGATCCTCCCGGCTTCAATCCCGATCCTCAGCACTTCTGTGACTGTTTCGGCAACCGAACAGTCGTCGTGGCTCGCAACGCGAAATCGTCTAGTCGGATTTGCGGCGTTGCCTGGATTTGGGAAATCCCATCGGGTCGAAGTCGCTCCAACGGTATTCAGTTCGTCGGAAACGCTCGAGCAGGTCTCACTGTTTTTTCGATCGCTTGGGAAGGAAACAGAATTCGTCCAGGATTGTGTGGGCATGGTGATACCACGGATTGTCTGCCAGATCGTCAACGAGGCGCTTCTGCTTTGTCAGGAAGAAGTTGCCCATCCGCACGATGTGGACCTGGCCGGTTCGATTGCACTGGGCTCGACACGCGGACCGATTGCGTTTGGAGCGCGGATGTCGTTGAAACATGTTGCCGCCGTGCTTCATGCCCTCCAGCGGGATCTGGGTGATCCGCGGTACCACGTCGCACCGATTCTTTCCCAGCTTGCGGTTTCGGGAGAGTGGTGGAAACGGATGTCAGCGGACGATTCGTCATCGCATAGATAGAACAAACGCCTCGGAGCAATGTCGTATGAAGACTCTCGTATGCGCGATCAATCGGTTGTCTCTGGCCATCATTCTCGGCACAGTGCTGGTTTGGTGCTCGCCAGCTCCTCTCAACGGCCAACCGAAACTCCAGTACCCGAACGGGGAGATCAAGCTCGGCACGGTCTTTAACGGTTCTTCAAAGACGGCGCGGGTAGCGTTGAAGAATGTCGGCTCAGACACGCTCCGCATCCACAATGTGCGGACCTCCTGCGGGTGCACGACCATCAGGAAACCGAAGGAGATTCTCCTTCCCGGGGAGTCGGATATTCTCGACGTAGGTTTCGACGCTACCGGATTCCGCGGACGCGTGACAAAATATATAAGCATCGAGACCGACGATCCGGACGCGAAGTTCGTCTCTATTCCAATGACAGCAGACGTTGCCGAAGAGCTTATGCCCTCCGGCAGTTCATCATTTCTTTGGTTTGGGACGGTTCCGATCGGAAAGCCAAGCGTGCAGAGCTTCACCTACATCAACATCACGAAAAGACCGATAACGGTCAATTCAGCATCATCGTCATCGCCACACGTGACGACGACCCTCGGAAAGAAACGGATTGCTCCGGGGGACTCCGTCACGTTTGCAGTGACCCTCCGGCCCGCCCAGGAGGGCTATGCATCAGCCGATCTCGTTCTCCATACCGACAGCAAGAATCAGCCGCGGGTTCCCCTTCGCGTCACCTTCGTTGCGACCCGCCAGTAACATGAAATTCTCATCCATCGTCCGCGAATCAACCATCGTCCTCCTCCTCTCCCTCTCCATTGGATTTGTCTACACCTATTCGACGGGAAAGGGATACTTTGGATCCACTCCTCCCTCGAAGAAGCGTCCGTCTGTCGCTGCGGCAGAACTTATCGACATCCATAAAGCGCGCCAGCTTCACGAATCTGGCCAGGCCCTCTTCATCGATGCAAGACATGAATTCGATTACCGGCTGGGTCACATCGCCGGGGCTTACAGCCTTCCTCTCGCCGATTTTGATCAACACATCGACACTCTTAATCGGTTTTCCAGAGATCGGACCATTGTGACCTACTGTGATGGTGCGCAGTGCAATTCGAGTATTGAGCTCGCCGCAATGCTCCAATCGAGGGGATTCTCCAACGTCTATATCTTCTTTGGGGGATGGGATGAATGGAAATCCAAAGACCTTCCGACTCAGGTTTCGCCCGGATGAAGAAGATCCTTCATAGCGACTATGGAGCGCTTGCCCTCCGCGTCTTCCTCGGACTTCTCTTGATCATGGCGAGCATTGAGAAGATCCATGATCCCGGAGCGTTCGCAGAATCGGTTGCCAACTATCGCCTGCTTCCCCCGTTCGCCGTCATGGGCGTTGCGACCGTGCTTCCGTGGATAGAACTCCTCAGCGGTCTTTTTCTCCTCATAGGGATACTGGTCCACGGCAGCGCACTGCTCATCAGCGCCCTCATGCTCGTATTCATCATCGCCATTCTCTCGGCGCTGATGCGGGGATTGGACATCCTGTGCGGCTGCTACACACTCGATCCCAGTGCCTCGAGAATCGGTTGGAGCAAGATCATCGAGAACTCCGGCTTGCTGCTTCTGGGGATCGTGCTCGTGATTTCCAAGGCCAGGCGGTTTTCACTGCAGCGATACCTCACGGAGTCGATGGCCGGCGAATAGACTCACGACTCACACAATTCACACCGGGAAGAGATGAACGTGCGCGTGCCCGACAACCCCGACGATCTACCTGCTCACTCAACCATTGTCCTTCAGGCAGGCGCCAACATTGAATTGCGGGAATTGCGGGAGGAAGATGCTGAACCTCTTTTCCTCCTCGTTGATTCCAATCGTTTATATCTCCGGGAGTGGTTGCCCTGGGTGGACCAGGACAAGACCTCCGAAGATTCCCGGCGATTCGTTTTTTTCACCATCGGACAGCGCCTTCGATCCGAAGCGTTCACCTTCGGTCTCTGGATTCCTCACGAGGGAGATCCACAAACACCGAACATCCTGGCGGGCATCGCTGCGTTTCGTACATTGGATCATTCGAATCGCTCCGGCGAGATCGGCTATTGGCTTGCCGAACCGTACCAGGGAAAAGGGATTATGACCGAAGCGTGCCGAGCTCTGGTCGACTTCGGCTTCGGGAAACTTGCCCTCCATCGCATCGTGATTCGCTGTGCGACAGGCAATCGGAGAAGCTGTCGGGTCCCGGAACGACTTGGATTCCGTTTCGAGGGAATTACGCGAGAAGCCGAATTCTTGTATGATCACTTCGTCGATCTCAATGTCTATGCGATGCTCTCCCATCGGTGGAACCAGATCGGCACAAAGGAATAGTACCGTTTGTTCATCACTTTTCTGAAGGAAACGCCAGCATGACATCCGCCAGACGATACGTCCTCACCCTCGTGTTCATCCTCACGTGCCTTCCTGTGGCAGGTACGGCTCAACGCGTGGTTCCGAAGGCACCACCGCGAGCCGAAGGGGAAGGACCATTTGCCCGACTGATCATTCGCGGGGCAACCGTGATCGACGGCACCGGTGCACCTGCGGTCGGACCCGTTGACATCGTGGTCGAACAAAACAAAATCGTGGCGATCAGGAACGCGGGAGTCCCCGGTGTTCCCATCGACCCGAATCGCCGGCTCAAAGCACAACCTGGCGATAAGGAGCTGGACGCCCACGGGATGTTTGTGCTCCCTGGCTTCATCGACATGCATGCTCACACGGGGGGCTTTGCCCAGGGGACTCCTGCCGAGTACGTGTACAAGTTATGGCTCGGACACGGCGTGACAACAATTCGCGAGCCAGGAAGCGGAAACGGTTTGGACTGGACGCTGGAACACCGATCAAAGAGTGAAAAGAACGAGATCACCGCTCCGCGTATCAAGGCGTACGTAAACTTCGGACAGGGAAATCAGGGTCCGATCGCGACGCCCGAGCAGGCACGCGCATGGGTCATCGATCTCAAAAAGAAAGGGGGTGATGGAATAAAGTTCTTCGGCGCACGCCCCGACATATTTCTTGCCGCCCTCGACGAAGCGAAGAAACAAGGACTTCGTTCCGCATGTCATCACGCCCAGCTGCACGTCGTCCGGATGAATGTGCTGCACACGGCACGAGCCGGTCTCACTTCCATGGAACATTGGTATGGTTTGCCGGAAGCGATGTTCACCGATCGGGTCGTGCAGGACTATCCGCACGACTACAACTACAATGACGAACAACACCGGTTTGGTGAGGCAGGTCGTCTCTGGAGGCAGGCGGCTCCCCCCTTTTCGAAGCGATGGAATGAGGTGATGGATGAACTGATCACCTGGGACTTCACGATTGATCCGACATTGACGATCTATGAAGCCAGCCGCGATCTTATGCGTGAAGTGCGCGCCGAGTGGCATGATGAATACACCTTGCCATCGCTCTGGAAATTCTTCCAGCCCGATCGGAACACGCATGGATCGTACTGGTTCCATTGGACGACGGCGGATGAGATTGCGTGGAAAGAAAATTATCGCCTCTGGATGCAATTCTTGAATGAATATAAAAATCGCGGCGGTCGCGTCACGACCGGATCCGATGCTGGTTACATCTTCAAAACGTATGGATTTGCCTATGTTCGCGAGCTGGAGCTGCTTCAGGAAGCCGGTTTCCATCCGCTCGAAGTCGTGCGCGCCGCAACGCTTCACGGCGCCGAAGCCCTCGGGATGGAAAAGCAGATCGGATCTGTGGAGGTGGGAAAACTCGCCGATCTCGTGATCGTCCAGGAAAACCCTCTCGTGAATTTCAAGGTTCTCTATGGAACCGGAGCGATCAAGTTGAATGACAAGAACGAGTCGGTCCGAGTGGGCGGAGTGAAGTATACGATCAAGGACGGTATCCTGTTCGACGCACAGAAGCTTCTTGCAGATGTGCGCCGGATGGTTCGTGAAGCGAAGGAAAAGTAGCCTTTTTGATATTGGCCACGGATTACGCGGAAGAAGCGCGGATTGACACGGATTGCGGATCGCGATTCTGTGAACAGTCCGGTTTCTTCAACGTCATCCGCGGTTCCATCTCTCTTCATCATAGGAGGTTGTTATGGAATCGATAGGGTATCCCTTCACCGCTGAGTACAATCGCCGCGATTTTCTTTCGGTTGTCGGCAAGGGACTGGGGCTTGCAGCCCTCACGTCCGCGACGGTCGGTACTCTTCTCAATCAACTCCATGCTGCCACCTCGCGCGTTGCTCATCTGACACCCGAGCAAGCGGCCATGAACGAGGACTTCTGGTCGGAAATCCAGCGTTCGTTTTCCGTCACCCGAGGCATCATCAATCTCAACAACGGCGGGGTCTCCCCTTCCCCGCGCATCGTCACAGAAGCATTTGTGAGGTACACGTGGCAGCAGGAAGACGCGACCGCCTACACCATGTGGCAGATCCTCGAGCCACAATCAGAGACGATTCGAGCGGGACTGGCCGAGCTGTTCGGCTGCGACACGGAAGAAATCGCCATCACGCGCAACGCCTCCGAATCGCTCGAGATCATCCAGATGGGCATGGATCTGAAACCGGGTGATGAAATCCTGACGACCACTCAGGATTATCCGCGCATGCTCACCACATTTCGTCAGAGAGAGTTGAGAGAGGGACTGGCTCTCAAGCTCATCAAGATCCCGATCCCTCCCAGGAACCTCGAAGAAATTACGGATGCATTCGCCCGAGCAATCACGAAGAAGACAAGGCTCATACTCATCTCGCACATGGTGAACATTACGGGTCAGATCGTCCCGGTGAGATCAATCTGCGAACTTGCGCGCGCGAGGGGTCTCGAGGTGATTGTCGATGGAGCGCATACGTTTGCCCATATCGACTTCAAACAGAACGATCTCCAGTGTGATTACTTCGGAACGAGTCTGCACAAGTGGCTCTTTGCGCCAAAGGGAACAGGTCTGCTCTACGTGAAGCGGGACAAGATCGAGAAGATATGGCCGTTGATGGCCGCGGAAAAGAAGCAGACCAACGACATCCGAAAATTTGAGGAAATCGGAACGCACTCTGCCGCGATGCGATTGGCGATCGGTGAGGCAATCCTGTTTCACCACGGAATCGGCGCAAAACGCAAAGAGGCGCGGATGCGATATCTCTCTCGGTACTGGATGAACAATCTGAAAGATCTCCCGAATATTCGGTTTCACACCTCGTTCGACAGCGACCAATCGTGCGGATTGGCTACCGTCGAGATTGTCGGGATTGAGCCGCCGGCTCTCACCAGCTACCTCATGTCGAAGCATAAGATCTTCACGACCGCCATCGTCCACGACGAGTTCAAGGGGATCCGCGTCACGCCAAACGTCTACACGAACCTGTACGAGCTCGATCGATTCTGCGAAGTGATGAGGGATGTGGCAAAAAACGGATTGCCGAAGTGATATTTGCTGTTGAGTCGATTCGCGAATTTGAGATCTTGTTCCCTTCCGGGAGTCCCATAGACTGCTGAGCGAACCCTTCCCGCGCCCGAGGCACGGACCGTTCCGTGACGGCGACGCCGATTGAACGCCGGTCACGCAGATTTGGTCACACTTTTGAACTCTATTTGTTATCTTACCGCTCGTGGATTGCCTAGCAGACTATTGAAAAAGCCGGGGAGCAGTCATTCCACCAAGGGTAGTCTTTTCAATAACCTGCTAGTACTCATCAATTGTGGCGGAGGGAACGTTTCATGTCGGGCTCAATCCTTTTTCTTATTCATCTCATCGGCTTTGGCATTGTCTTCACAGTAATCCTTGCGGGCTGGATCCTCAACCGCCGATTCGCGCGGGAGAAAGATCGCCAGATTCAGCTCTATGTCGGAGGTCTCATGCGGACAATCGGGCTGCTTTCGCCAGTCGCCGCCGTCATTCTGTTGATATCCGGCATTGGAAACATCTTTCACCGGTATCCCGACGCGATGAGTCGTTGGTACACAGAAGGATGGCTCGTCGCCAAGCTCCTTGTGTTCGTCATCTTCCTCATCAACGGAACAATCTACGGGCCGCGTCTGGCCCGCCGCCGGATGACCGCTGCGAAGGAAATCGCCGCCGGAAATCCTCCGCACGATGCCGAAGTCAACTTTGCCGTTCTGAACAACCAAGTCACGCTCTTCTACGTGGTCCAGTTCGTCCTCCTCATGGGCATCGCGGCGCTCTCTGTGTTCGGCACAGCCAAGCATGTCGGCTTCTTTGGTTGATGGAGATCTCAATGAAATACTCTCTGTGTATCCTTCTCGTTTTCTCTGTATTCGTTTCTGCCTGCCAGACTCCTCTCCCCGAGAAGAAGATTTGGAGAGGATCGATCAAGATCGCCGATGGACAATCGGTAGATCTGGGATTCTACCTAGACGTGGCAGTATCTCCCCCGTCGGGGTATTTTCTCGTCGGAAACGAGCAGACGCAGATACCGGAAATCATTCGTCGGGGCGATTCTCTCTTTTTCGTGATCTCTGAGTACGGCGTCGAGATGAAATCGCGTTGGACCGGCGACACCCTCAAAGGACGCTACTATCGCTACCGTGCCGATACGACGTTTCTGGAATTCGAGGCGTCTCCGGCGGAGGAATCGGCTCCGTATGGGGCGACCGTTCCCCCCTCATCCACGCCCTCGACCAAACTCGTGGGAAGGTTCCGGGCGTTCTTTGGTCGCGACGGGGGCACGGATACGACGATGGCCGCGACTTTTTGGGCAAGGAACGACTCGATCTTCGGCACGATCCTCGAGGCCAGCGGCGATCACGGACTCCTGGCAGGCGTGCAGACCGGCAATCGCGCGATCCTCCACAGGTTTACGGGATGGCAAATCCACCGCCTCGACGTTCAGTACGAGGAGGAGAGATGGGAAGGACGGTACTTCACGCGCAATCTTCCGTCACAGCCGGTACGCCTTGAACCGAGAGTGGAATTTCTTGCGCGACCAGTTGGCGTACGAAACACGCGGATGAAGAACCCGAAGGTGCCCTTCACATTTGAGGGAACCACGGCCGATGGGGAGTCAATCACCTCTGGCGACGATCGATTCAAAGGAAAGGTGATTCTCGTCGACATCATGGGAACGTGGTGTCACAACTGTCTCGATGCGGCCCCACTCCTCCAGCAGTTGTACAGCGATTACAACGATGAGGGACTCGAAGTTGTCGGCCTGGCATTTGAAATGAAGAACGATGTCGCTCTCGCGCAGAAGAATTTCCGTATCTACGCGAAACGTCACGGCATCACGTATCCGATCCTATTTGCCGGGTCAATCGACCGATCGAACGTGGACGAGCGATTACGGAGCCAGCTTGACGATTTCTTTGCCTATCCGACCTCGATTTTCATCGGTCGCGACGGAAAGGTGAAAAAGATTCACCCTGGATTCAGCGGACCGGGGACGGGGGAAGACTATCAGAGGGAGATCGAAAACTATACAAGGACAGTCCGGGATCTCCTCCGCCAGAAATAGACCGACCTTAGAGATGATTATCATCATCAACGGCGCGCCTGGAATCGGCAAGACCACGATCACCTACAAACTGAGCAAGGAGCTGAAGAAAGCGGTCGTCATCGAGGCCGACAAGATCAAACAAGCGGATACTGGCAGAGACTGATTCACAAACCGACTACTCCAGAAACCTTCACAAAGAACCTCATGTATGGAAATCAAGAATAAGAAAGCACTGATCCTTGGCGGATGGGGATTGGTGGGCTCCGCCATCAGCCGGAAGATCATGGAAAACGGGCCCCGGCAGATTGTCATCGCCTCTCTCCAGGAATGGGAAGCCAAGGAAGCTGTGGATCTCCTTCGAAAAGAATACCCGAAATCAAAGAGAAGTATGTTTGTCCCATGGTGGGGAAACATATTCCTCCGACACAAGCTCAAGGACAAACCGCGGGAAGAAATTCTGAAGCACCATGCCACGCGACAGATGCTGATCGACGATCTCCTGGATGATTTGAACAAGGATGTGATCGAACGTTCCACGATCTATCAGTTGCTGAACCGCCATAAGCCGGACATTGTTGTCGATTGCATCAATTCAGCGACAGCGATCGCCTATCAGGATTTGTTCCACGCGGCCCGGGAGACGCGCAAAGCGATGAGGAAATCTTCGGAATCCGACCACGGCGCCCTCATCGAATCGACCGAACGCTTAATCGCAACGCTCTACATTCCGCAGCTCATCCGACACGTTCAGCTTCTCTATCGATCGATGCAGATGTCCGGCTCTCGCATCTATGTGAAAATCGGGACCAGCGGCACGGGGGGGATGGGACTCAACATTCCGTACACCCATAGTGAGGAACGCCCGTCGTCAGTCCTTCTGAGCAAATCGTCAGTGGCAGGAGCGCACACGCTGTTGCTGTTCCTGATGGGAAGGACACCCGACGCCCCAATCACAAAGGAAATCAAGCCCACGGCGGCCATCGCGTGGAAGCGGATCGGCTATGGAGAAATCAAGAAGCGTCACAAGGCCATCCAGCTCGTCGACTGTTCGCCGGACCAAGGGATCAAGCTCGGGAAGACACTCAAGCTGAAAACCGAAGAGAGAAGCTGGACCCCTTTGCATACATCGCTGGAGTCCGTCTTCATTGATACCGGTGAGAATGGATTGTTTTCGCGAGGGGAGTTTGAATCGATCTCGACCCCCGGACAGATGGAGTATGTGACACCGGAAGAAATCGCGGAAGCAGTCGTCTATGAAATCAAAGGTGGAAACACCGGTCGGGATATCATCAACGCCCTCGACAATGCGACGCTGGCTCCCACATATCGCGCCGGATTCCTTTTTGAAAGCGCACTCCAGGAGATGAAACGGTTAGAGCGGAAACACAGGAAGGAGAGTGTGGCATTCGAAATCCTCGGACCGCCGAGGTTGTCGAAACTCCTGCACGAAGCGCATCTCCTCAAGATCGCCTATGGGAGTATGAAGGCCGTCCTGGAGGCGAAGCCCTCCGAGATGTCGAAGAAACTGACCGCAATCATTACCGCCGACCAGCAGGTGCGCGCGGAGATCATCTCGATCGGAATTCCCATTCTGATGGCCGACGGCGTGACTCTGCTTCGCGGAAGTGAGATCAAGATTCCTCCGTACCGAGGCGAGAACGAACTGAAGATCGTCCGGAAATCGCTCGAAACCTGGGCACACGACGGATGGGTCGATCTCCGGATCTCAAACATGGGGCTCTGGAAAGAGAGGTTTGAAGGGATTCGCACTCATATCGAGAGTCTGTCGCCGACCGACACCTCGTCACGACACATGCGCAACAAAACGTACTGGGAAGACCTCTCAACGATCGAACCCGGAAAACTTGTCGGTTGGATTTTCACAGATGAGGAAAAGGGAAAGCGGATGAAAGCGTAGCCATCCGATCCTCACGCGCGAGCAAACCGTCAGATAAATCAAAACCCCCGACCTCCAGAGAGATCGGGGGTTCTTATCTTCATCACAAACGCTGTCATTCGTACCGAAGCGCGTCGATCGGATCAAGATTTGAGGCCTTCCACGCCGGATACACGCCGAAGACGATTCCAATGAGAGAACAGAGCGCGAATCCAATAATCGCCCAATCAACAGGAAACACCGCGGGCATTTCCGTGATGACCGCCACCAGATTTCCCGCCAGAATTCCCACGAGCACGCCGACCACACCGCCGATCTGACTCAACACCACGGCTTCTGCAAGGAACTGCCGGAGAATCGATCCCTTCTGCGCCCCAACCGCCTTCCGGATGCCAATCTCGCGTGTTCGCTCCGTGACCGAAACCAGCATGATATTCATGATTCCCACACCCGCGGCGATGAGGGCAACGACGCTGATGAATCCGATGCCCATCTTTACATAGTACGTAAATTCGTTGAATTGGGTGATGAGCGATTCGTTGGAAAAGATTGCGAAATCATCCTCGGCACCGGGCGCAAGACGGCGTGCTGTTCGGAGAATCCAGCGTGCCTGCTCCTTCGATTCCTCGTACACCTCCGGCGACTTCGCCGTGACCATGATGTGCAGCGACCGCCTGTCCCCGTACGTATCAAGGAATGTCGACAGCGGAATGGCAACGAAATTGTCCTGGTTTCCCCCCAGCGCCCCCCCTTTGGCTTCAATCGTACCCACCACGGTGTACCAATTCGCGTCGATTTTGATTTGATTCCCGACGGCACCGCCGCGAGGGAATACCTTTTTGTGCACCCTCTCGCCAACCACCGCGACCCTGCGCCCCTGTTGAAACTCGTATTCGGTAAAGAGTCTTCCGTCCGCGACAATCCAATTGTTTGTTGCAAAGCCACTGATCGTTTCACCAACGAGGCTCACACTCGGATTCGTTTTGTCCGTTGCCGACTTCACGACCTTGAACGCTTCCCATCCTTCGATTCCCACCTCCTTCGCGAGAGTCATCTGTTCGGCAACCTGGAGCGCCTGCGCATAGGTAATGTCTTTGCGGTTCCGGTATTTGGCGCGTTCCGCGTGACTACCCCCCATGATGATCGGGAACTTCTGGATTTGAAACGTGTGCGAACCCAGCTGGCTCAGTCCTGATTCAATGCTGTTCTGGAGGACACGGACGGCGGTCATCACTGCAATAATCGAAAACACACCGACCACAATCCCAAGAATCGTCAAGACCGATCGAACTTTGTTCGCGCGAACCGCCCAGAAAGCAATACTCAGAATCTCTCGAATCTCCACGTCGACCTCTCGAAGCGTTCCAGTGCATTATTCATAGCGCAGGGCATCGACCGGATCGAGTCTCGATGCCCGGTAAGCCGGCAGAAATCCGGAAAAGATCCCCACCAGTAGTGCAACGATCAAAGCGACGACGACGATGCTGATCGGCATGGCGGTCGGGAGAACGGTATCGATAATCAAGCTCAAAGGAAACGCGATCAGAAGTCCGATCACACCGCCGAGCAGACAGAGCATCGCCGCTTCGGTGAGGAATTGAAAGAGAATAATTTTGCGCGGAGCGCCGATAGCTTTCCGGATACCGATTTCTTTCGTGCGCTCCGTTACGGAGACAAACATGATGTTCATAATGCCGATGCCGCCGACAAAGAGCGAAAGACCGGTAATGAACAATCCGACGCCGGCGACAACGATGCCGATTCCGTTGAACACCTGGATGAACGCCTCTTGCTGATTGATGGCGAAGTCATCGGGCGCACCCGGATCGAGCCGGCGGGCCTTTCTCATAATTCCGCGAATTTCCTCCTTCGTTTCTTCCACCATCTCCATACTTGGTGCCTTGACCGTCACGGTCACGTAACGCCTCGATCCGAACTGCTTGTAAAATCTGGAAACAGGAACAATCACCCGGTTGTCAAGGCTCACCATCCCGAGCAGGCTTCCCTGCTTCTCGAGAACGCCAACGACGCGATAGGAGTAGTTGGCAACTTTGATCGTCTTTCCGATCGGATCCTCAAACGAAAAGAGGTTTTCCGCGACATCGGATCCGATGACTGCGACCGGTCTCCCGCCATCCGATTCTGCGCTTGTCAGGAAGCGTCCGATAGCGACATTTGCACCGCTCGTCGAGATGTAATCGTCCGTCGAACCGATGATCGAGACTGCCTCGATAACCTTTTCCCGATATTTGGTGGGGCGCATTGTCCCAACGGTGGGCGCAACGGCCGCCGCGAGATTGGATTGGCGTGCGACGGTTTTTGCATGTTCGAGCGTGATGTCCCGCCGATTGCGCATGGTAAACCATTCCTCACCGGCGAACCACGGAAACTTCTGCACGTAGAGGACATCGGCTCCAATGGCAGCAATGCTTCGATTGAACGCACGGTCGAGCCCCTCGATGGCCGTTCCCATGAGCGTCACGGAAACGATTCCGATCACGATGCCGAGCGTCGTCAGCACTGAGCGCATCTTATTCGCTCGAAGCGCATGAAAGGAAATGAAGAGTCCTTCCCTGAGCTGAGCGAGGAAATAGACGAACGTCACGCGATCACCTTTTCGGTCTTTGCGGATACTCGTTCCTTCACGATTTCGTCATGCTCGATGAGACCGTCTCGGAGACGAATGATGCGATGGGCATGCTCAGCGATGTACTCTTCGTGCGTGACGAGGATGATTGTGTTTCCATCGGCGTGCAAATCTTCAAAGAGATTCATGATCTCATCGCCGGTCTTCGTGTCGAGATTTCCGGTGGGCTCATCGGCGAGAATAATCGACGGCCGTGTCACCAGAGCGCGTGCGATTGCGACGCGCTGGCGCTGGCCGCCCGATAGCTCGTTCGGCTTATGATGCATGCGGTCTCCCAGCCCGACTTTGACCATCGCCTCTTCGGCCAACAGTTTTCTCTTTGAGGACGATATGCCGCCGTAGATCAGGGGTAACTCCACGTTGTGGAGGGAATCCGATCGCGCAAGAAGATTGAATGTCTGAAATACAAAGCCGATTTCCTTGTTTCGGATTTTCGCGAGCTCGTTATCATTCATGTCACTGACGTTGATCCCGTTGAACTCATACAAACCGGAGGTGGGCGTGTCCAAACATCCTATCACGTTCATCAGCGTCGACTTCCCGGATCCCGACGGTCCCATGATGGCGACGTATTCGTTTTTCCGAATGTCGAGTGAGACGCCCCGGAGAGCTCCAACCTCAGTATCACCCATTTGATAAATCTTCGTGATGTCGCGTAGACTAATGACTGTGGACATGTCTTCCAACCTTCCGGCTTATTTCAGTTCTTTGAGTTTCTGTTCTGCTTCTTTGCGTCGATTCGGATTCGAATCAACCGCAAGGAGTTTCTGATAGGCCTCTCGAGCTTCTTTTGGTTGTTTCTTCATTTCGTACGCTCGTCCGAGCTTCATCAGCGACGGTGCGAAGGTCTGATCAAGCTCGAGCGATTTCGTGAGCTGGACAATCGCTTGATCAGCCTCTCCTTTCTTGAGAAAACCTTCCGCGAGACTGTCGTAGGCATCGGCGGTATCAGGTTTAGCCGCGACATACTTTCTGAATGCATCGATGGCCTTCTCGGGCTTTTCGGTCCACACGGAGAAGTACCCGAGGTTCTTCCAACCGCGCCAATCGGAGGGTCGGTTCTGAACGAGCGTGGTGAGTTGCTGCTCTGCCTCGACTAGTTTCTTCTCGGACTCCAGCATGCGCGCCTTGTATGAACGACCCACCACTTCGTCCAACGAAATCACCGCCTCGATATGTTCCGCCGCCTTCGCTTTGTCGCCTCCCATGATGGAGGGGGCGTTCATATAGTACTGCGCGAGCCCGATACGCGCCTGAGTATGATTCGGATTGAGTTCCACGGCCCGCGCAAACGCGTTCTTGATCTTCGGCGCGAGAAACGCCTGCTTGATCATGCCCGCATCCCGTGCTTTCGTTCCGAGAGCAGCACCGAGGATGTAGTGATAATCAGCGTTGTTCGGTTCCAGTTCGGTCGCAACCTCAGCAAGATCAACGGCCCTGTCATCGTCGCGGTGAGCCGGCAACAGACAAATCGTTGCCAAGTAGTAGTGAGCTTGCGCGTGCTTGTTGTCTCTCTTGACGACCTGTTCCAGAATCGGTTTTGCATGGTCAAACTTCCTCCTCTGGAACAGCGAAGCGGCTTCTTCGAAGGTCTGGGCGAGCGTCGATTGAACAACAACGCACAGCAGACCGGTCACCAGCAATACGATTGAGCGATTCATGGGCTAGTTCTGACTCGAGATCGAGGATCCGGTCTTCTTGGTCTTTGCGTTGTCGATTTTTACTTTGGCACCGTCCTCAAGATCGCGATTGATTGCCCGATATGGACCCGAGACGATCTCCGCTCCCTCCGTGAGTCCATCGGTGATTTCCACGTAGGAATCATCGCTGATTCCTCGCTTGACGACTTTCGTCTTGGCGACGCCGTCGGTGATCACGAACACAACTTCATCGATCTTCAGCTCATCCTTTGTCTTCCCCTTTTTTGCCACCTGCGCTTCTCCTTCGGCCACGGTCTCCCCTTCTTGCTTTTCTTCTTTCGGTTGGCGGGTCGTGACCGACTGGATGGGGATCGCCAGAACTCCTGGACGGGTTTCGGTTTCGATATCTGCCGTCATCGACATCCCGGGTCGGAATCGCACATCGCTGGGGGCGCTAATCAGGATTCGCACCTGGAAATTCGTTATCTCGTCCTGCGTTCCGAGCCCGCGTGTGCTTGCCGTGTTCGCGATCTGACTCACAACGCCGACGAATTTTCGATCAGGATAGGAATCGACTTCGATGCGCGCAGTGTCGCCGAGTGTGACCAGCACAACATCGTTCTCACCGACCTCGACTCTGGCCTCCATGCGCGAGAGATCGGCGACGGTCATGATTTCCGTTCCCTGCATAAACTGGCTGCCGCTGACGCGCTCGCCGAGTTCCGACCGGAGTTGGCTGATGACACCATCCATCGGGGATCGAATTGTCGTCTTGCCGAGCGTCTCCCGCGACTCCTTCAACACTGCCTGTTGCTGCGCAAACGTCGCCTGCGCACTGAGATAGGTCGCTTTCGCGACATCCATCTCCGCCGTCGAGACGAGATTTTTCGCGTAGAGATCCGTCACGCGTTTGAATTCGGCCTCCGCCTTTTGAAGGTTTGCCTGTGCAACGGCAAGCGATGCTTCCGCGCGCTCAAGCTGTGCCTGGTACGCATCGGGCTTGATCCGAACGAGGAGATCACCCCTCTTCACACGCTGACCTTCCCTCACTGGGAGTTCGATGATCTCGCCGCTTACCTCGGCGTTGATTTTCACCTGAACTTCCGGCTGGATCTTTCCGGATGCAGTCACGACCTGAGTAATCGTCTTGAGCTCAGCTTTCTCCGTTTGGATCGTGTGGACTTTCTCCCGATTGCTCCCCATCACCACAAGGACACCGAGAGCAATTACCAACACGCCGATGATGCTGAAGATAATGATCTTCCGTCTTTTCTTTTTCGCGTTTGCGTTCGCCATTTCGACCGACTCCCTGAGATTCTCGGTGAACCGACGGTCACCGCCGGCTAGATTATTCAGTAAGATCGCTCACCCAGCACATATTCAACATTCCGCTTCGAAATAATGAAGTTATATGCGGCGTTGATCTTGTTGACCTCTGCATTCACGTAGCTTGCGTTGGCAACAAGCAGGTCGAGCAATGTCCCGGAGCCGACGTTGTATCGCTCTTCCGCCGTCCTCCGATCTTGAGTCGCGGACACAAGTCCTTTCTGCGCGACCTCGTACTGCTTCGCCGCAGCCTGCAAATCCAGCAGCGCTTTTTTCAGTTCTACGTTAATCGTGCGCTCCAGTTGCAAACGGGAGAGCTCCGCGTTTCTCTCCAGAGCCTTCGCAGACTGAATGGCCTGGTTCGTGTCAAATCCGTCAAACAAAGTCCACCGGATGGCGACACCCCATGAAAGCCCCTTACTGTCATTGAGTCTGGAGATCTTGTTGCTTGAGAGACTGTATCCTCCGCTCGCAAAAACGCTGGGGAAGTAAGTGCGGCGGGCAGCCGTCACTCCCCATGACGCCGCGTCGTACGATTCCTGTGAAGCAATATAGTCCGGTCGGGATGAAAGGGCGCGATTCTTCAGCACATCAAATCCCTCATACCGTCGCAGAACGTCGTCCAACTCTGCCTGAGCGAGTTCTGTGGTAATGGTGGGATCCGCAAACCGATAATCCTGCGCGACGTCGAGGGCAATGATCGCGAGAAGATCGGCCTTTGCCTTGTTGTGGTTGTTTTGTGCCGTAATCACATTCAATTCGTCACTGGCAACCTGTGACTGCTGACGGTAGACGTCGGCGATCGAAAGGGCCCCCAGACGGTTTGACTCCGTAATCCGCTCGAGTTGTCGCTGGCTGCGCTTCAAATTTTCTTCGCTCACCTTGACCAATTGTTCGGTTCGAAGAACGTTCAGGTATGCGCTCTCGGTCTGATAGACAGTCGTTTGGCGCGTCCGCATTGCCGTATTCTCACTTGCCACGGCATTCGCACTGGCTCGGGCAAAAGACGCTTCACGCGAGAATCCATCGAACACGGTGTACCCCACGCTCAGGTTTGTGGCAAAATTGTTCGTGATCGTCTGAGATGCCGGGAGCGTAAATGGCTGACCGCCGATTAGTTGCGTCGTCGCAGCGCGATCGGTTTGCTGACGGCTCCATGATCCGGATGCCGAGACTGTCGGTGCGTAACTCCCGTATGCACTCAGGACGGCGCTTTGAGCCGCGTCGACATTGTTCTGGGCCTGACGCACGAGATAGTTCTGCTCCAGCGCCAGATTCACCGCGTCCGCGAGCGAGAGGGTTCGCGCAGACCTACTGGGCTGGCTGAATGCGCCTGTGACCAGCAGCGACATGCAGAGTACGGCAAGGGTGGTTCTCATGTAAGCATCTCCGTGAGGAATTCAATTTTGAGTGGATGAAATGGATTCAAAATTCTAAGTGTACAACGGCATATTTCCCCAAAAGTTTCAATTTTCAGCAGAATTATTTGCATCTCCCCCCTCCAGCTCGGTCGCCGTGTCGTCAAGACCAGTCTGAATTCACGACCCGTTTCGAAGAATCTCATCTTTGATTTTAAGTAAATACGCCAGCGCACTTTCATGATCGTTCGGGATAATCCCATCGAGAATCGCATCGGTGATCGCCTGCTTCAATCTTCCCACCGTTGGACCCGGTTCGATGCCGCAAATCTTCATGATTTCGTCCCCGCGGAGCGGCGGCTGCCAGTTCCGGATTCTATCCTTCTCCTCAACCTCTTCCATTTTTTCCACAACGCGATCATAGTTCGCCCGTACCTGACTCACGAGTCGCGGATTCTTGGAAGTGATGTCCGCCCGACAGAGGAGCATCAGATCGTCGACATCCTCCCCAGCCTCAAAGAGAAGACGACGTACGGCAGAGTCGGTGACCATTTCATCGACGAGCGCCATCGGACGCAAGTGAAGACGCACGAGCTTCTCGACATACGAAAGATGGTCGAGCGGAAATTTCATCCTCCGAAAGATCGGCCTGACCATGCGGGCGCCGGCCTCCTCGTGCCCGTGGAACATCCAACCGGTTCCCGGCTCGAACGCCTTGGTCTTCGGCTTCGCAATATCGTGGAGAAGGGCGGCCATCCGCAGCCAGAGGTTCTCCGACAAATCACTGACATTGTCGAGAACCTGGAGCGTGTGAAAGAAAACATCTTTATGATGATACTCCTCGCGTTGTTCGACGCCGCTGAGGTCGGCGACCTCAGGGAAGACGAATCCCATCACACCGGTGGATTGCATCAGCCGAAGACCGATCGATGGTTTGGAGCTGGAGAGAAGTTTCAGCAGTTCGTCAGTGATGCGTTCCTGAGAGACGATCGAAAGACGTTCCTTCATATCACGCGAAGCATCCAGCACCGCCGGCTCGATCTCGAAGTTGAGCTGCGCGGCAAAGCGCATCGCACGCATCATTCTCAGAGGATCGTCATCGAAGGTCGCCCTCGGATCGAGGGGGGTGCGCAGAATCCGCCGATGGAGATCGGCGACACCTCCAAAGGGATCAACCAGCGAGCCCCAGCTCCCAGCATTGATTGACGCCGCGAGCGCATTGACCGTGAAATCACGCCGCGCCAAGTCGTCCTCCAGGGTTCCTCCCTCAACGACCGGCTTCCGGGAAGCTTTGTTGTAGCTCTCCTTGCGCGCACCGACAAACTCCAATTTACAGCGCTCCAGGTGCAGTGCGGCAGTTCCGAACTTCTCGAACACGACGAGGTTCGTGCGATCCAGTTCCCGCGCCACGAGTCTTGCGAATTCCACTCCCCTCCCGATAACGACCAGATCAATATCTTTGACAGTCCGCCCCATCAAGAGATCGCGCACATACCCACCAACGACGTACACCTCGATTGATTCGCGATCCGCAATCGAGCCGATCCGTTCCAGGAGATCATCAGTGATGTCGATGTGAGCCGGACCCTTCATACACTCCTGATGGTTTGTGATTCAATCCTTTTGAGGATTTCCTGTGCGACAGCCAGTGCCTCGATTCCATCCTTGCCCGTCACGGGAGGATCTCTGTCTTCCTGAACGGACCTCAAGAAGAGCGTCAGCTCGTGCTTCAACGCATTAACTTCCTTCACCTCCGGTTGCTCATACAGAACGAGGCGCTTGCGCGCACCTTGGTCGACATTCCCCAGCAACATCGTCCCCTTGGCGTCCGCGCGCATCTCGTCTGCGAGCCGGAAGACCTCCGCAACACCTTGAACGAAATCGACGGAAATATAGGCATCTCGTTGAAACAACCTCATTTTTCTCATTTTATTTTGAGAGATCCGACTGGCCGTGACATTTGCCACACAACCGTTTGCAAACTGCAGACGGGCGTTTGCGATGTCGAGACTATCCGAGACCACTGCGACACCGTTGGCATCGATTTTCGCGACGGGAGATTTGACCAGGCTCAGGATGAGATCAATGTCATGAATCATGAGATCAAGGACGACTGCAACATCTGTGCCTCTCGGATTGAACTGCGCGAGACGGTGCGATTCAATAAAGAGAGGCTCAAGCGTGTATTCCTCCAGCGCGATGATCGCGGCATTAAATCTCTCAATATGACCCACCTGCACCTTTTTCTTCATCCGTTCGGCGACGGCAACAATTTCTTGTGCCTGCTCGATGGTCTCGGTGATCGGCTTTTCGATCAGGATGTCACACCCGTGCTGAAGGGCCTTCATCGCAACTTCATGATGCGCCTTCGTCGAGGTTACGATACTCGTTGCCTCGGCCTCCGAAAGAAGGTCTTCCAGCCGATCGAATGCGCGCGTCCCGAAATCCTCCGCGACTTTTTTCGCCTTTCCCGCGTCCGCATCATACACTCCAATCAGATCTGCTGACTCAATCTGGGAATACATTTTCGCATGCAGCGCGCCGAGATGACCCGTGCCGACAACTCCAACTTTGGTTTTCCGCATAAGGCCGTTTTCTGATGATTGAAGAAAGTGTTACTGCAATTCCCCCCTGTTCCTCCCCCGAGCAACGCCGAGAATTCGATCGAATCCACCGTACCGTGGGTCACGGTAGTACACGAATGCCGTGAAGTTGCTCACCGAACGCCAATCATTGCCCTCCAGGGTAATCCAATCTCCATTCCGCACAAGGTACTGGTAATCGTAGATTCCGCGACGCAACCAGGTTTTCCAGAGAAACCGACCTCCCTCCTGCACCATTCTCGATCGCTCGTCGGGATGCCAGCCATTGAAATCACCAACAACGTGCACGATTGTCCCCGGCGGGGAGTCCCACAGCAATTCAAACTGATATGCGACGTAGTCGGAGTACCGATCGTTCTGCCGATACGTCGCTCCTCCATCCGCGTCGCCTCGCGGTCGCTGCTGGAATCGGCTGACATCGGCTCCAAGCCGGGGGCGCAGCACCGATCCTTCCGGATATTCCGTCACGTTGCGCAAGTCCATCTGCCTGTACTCCGTCCCCACGGGCACGTCGGAGATCACGAAGGTCGGATGCCGCAACGAGAAACCCTCGACATAGGTTTCCGGGTTCTGATCGTCCACATCGATTCTCCACGCGCGTTCGATCTCTTTATTGCGCACGAGAACCACCGTCCGCAGGTTGTACGGGATGTAGGGCTCCCGTGTGAGACTGTCGATCTCCGGGATCTGAACGCGGACTTCCACCTGAAGCGCTTCATTGTACGGATTGATGGTCGATGGAAGCGAACGATTAGAAATCCTCATCGCGGGACGAAGTTTCCTTTCGATCACAAAAACCTTCTCGCGTGCAAGGAGATCGTCGTTTTTCCCGTCCCGCAGCTCCACGACGTAATTCCCGGAATGGATGAATGTCGGGAACAAGGGATCCGACGGAACCACGAACCGGTATTGATACCGGTAGTACTTCACCCCATCGGAGGCCACACGAAACGGAAGCGGAAACCTCGTCCGCCGTTTGATCGGATCGTTCACGAAGAGACTTGATGTCGGAGACCAATTCTTATCGCAGTGAACGAATTGAAGGTAGAGATCGGGCGGTTCGTCCTCGAAGATATCGAACTCCACCGTGAATCGATCTCCTTCGAGCGATGCGATCGGAAGCTGCGATGCATCTCTTCCGTACAAACGGAATCCCTTCACGCGATCGAATTGTGCCTCGAGCTCGCTCGTACAGATCACCATTGCGATCAGGAGAATTGCTTTCACCGAACACTCCGATAGAGTGTGTAGTACTGCACGTCCTGTTTCGTAACGCCGAGACCGGGAAATTCGGTCGTCATGACGGGAACAAGCGCATCCGTCGCGATCCCACCGCCCGAAGGCGAGCGATGGACGACGTAATCCGGATTGACCACACGCTCGTATCTCCGTTCCCGCATCGCCGTGTCGTATGGAACTCCGAGGAATGTCCCTCTCACTTCCGGCGTGACGAGGCCGGCGACATCGTAGATCGTGCGATCGGAAACATAGCCCAGAAGACCGATATCGGGTGCAAGTACCGTTGCGTCTTGTTCCGCGTTCTCCCTCAACCAGAAGGCAATTGGCTTGATCGCTTGATTCATTCCGATCACAAACTGATTTACGTGCGGGCGAATTCTCGTCTGGTAGACAAATTGATTCTGCACAAGCGAAATCACGGCGGTCAGGCCGAGCAAAAAAGCGGTTTTCTTCAGCGTAAGCTGCCGATGTCCGCCGATGCGGCTCATCACCCACATTGCTTGCAAGATCAGAAACGGAATCGTCAGCAGCAAATAGCGGGAGACCACCTGCACCTCCTGGAGAGAATAGAACGCGACAAGGGCCACAACCCAGAGCATCGGGAGCTGTTCGCTGCGGATCTTGCCCCACCCGAACCATTTGGCGACCAACGGCAATCCTGCTACGACGAGAAGGAGAGGGATCGCCTGGGAGGCCCCCAGGATGATTGCGATCGACCAAAAAGTCTCCCCCACCCCCGCGATCGTAAACGCCGTTCCCGACTTTGCGGCAAACGTGTTCGGGATCATTGTCCCGAAGTGGATCACGGCAAAGAGGATCCATGGAACGACGACAACGGCATAGAGAAGGAGCGAGCGGACGAGAACGCGCGCGGCCAGGCGCGGCTTCGTCGAATTCAGGAAATTGTCAGCCATGATGACGACAAAGAACAGCGCTCCTTCCGGACGTACGAGCGTCAGCACAGCCGCAACAAAGGAGGCCAGCACGTAGTCGTTCCTGTAGACATAGCGAAAGGCGATGAGCGCCAGCAGGACAGCCAGCGAACTCTCCATCCCGCTTCCGGACCACCGAATCATCCAAACATCAAACGAGAAAAGCAGTGTAGCGGTCATACCATAGAGCAAACTGCGCAGGGTGTACACCGCGACGTTGAAGAACACCAGTATCGAAAGACTTGCAAAGACCAGATCGAGTGTCTTTGCCGCGATGTACGGATCGAGCCCGATCGTTGCACCCGCCGCAATGAGGAGAGCCCAGAGTGGACCGGTTGTTCCGTAGGATGGGATCCCTTGATTGAATGCAAATCCCTCCCCACGCGCAATATTTTTCGCGTATTGAAGATAGATGTAGGTGTCGTCAGGCGTGTAGTCAAAATGTGAAATTGTCGCCAGATAGAACGCCAGCAACACAAGCGGGAGACCGACGCGAAGGAAACGCAGAGCCACGGAGGGGAACTCCGCTTGGGGATCTTGCGATATGTCACGGATGCTCTGCAAACCGTTTGCTCAACCAGTCGTGAAATTCCTGGACATTGTGGAATTCGTGATCCGATTTCAACTGCAGAACCTGCTCTTTGCCGTAGGAATCCCACAACACCGACGCAATCTCCACTCCCGCCTCGCGCGATGCTTTGAGATCGGCAACGGAGTCCCCCACCATGAGCACTTCGTGCTTCTGAAGCTGAAAGTGATCGATGATTTTCTGGATTCCCTCCGCGGAGGGCTTATGCAAAACGACATCGTTCCCCGTGACCACAAAATCAAAGAACCGTTTGATACCGAACTCCTCGAGGGTGATGTTCGTCGTGTGTATCCCTTTGCCGGTGAAGAGTGCGAGATGGCACGATTGATCTCGTACGTACGAGAGGATTTCCACGATCCCCGGATAGAGTCGCGCGAGCCGGTTGTGATTGGCGCGATAGTACCTGAGATACTCGTTCATCGCCACATCCAGTCGTTCGCTTCCCACGATTCGGGCGAGAGCGCCCTCCTCCGGGGGACCGAACATCGACGTGATCTCTGGAACCGAATAGGTTTTTCCTTCGAAGCGCCGGGCAATATGGTTGAACGAATCGTAGATCAGTTGGTTCGTCTCGGTCAGCGTTCCATCCATATCAAAGATGACGCACTTCAGCCGGCTCAAGAGCAAAAACTCCCTTCCTCGATTTGGTTGGATTGAAACAGCAAAGGCGTCAAGTCCGCCCCGCATGCTTCACAGTAGTTCGGATGACTTGACGCCTGCACACTGCCGCGGTGTGGCTGATCAGCGATGAGAAGCGACCCGCTCCGACGCAATTCTTCGCTAGGCGACCGTTACGTCTTTGGAAAGGTAGACATCCTGAATTGCATTGAGGATCTGCACACCCTCCTTCATCGGTCTCTGGAATGCCTTGCGTCCGGAGATCAGTCCCATGCCTCCCGCCCGTTTGTTGATCACAGCCGTTTTCACGGCCTCTTCGATGTCGTTCTTGCCGGACGGTCCGCCGGAGTTGATCAACCCAATTCGTCCCATGTAGCAGTTCGCAACCTGATAGCGCGTAAGATCGATGGGATGATCCGATGTGAGCTGCTCGTAGACCTTCTTGTGAGTCTTTCCGAAATTGAGGGCCGTGTAGCCGCCGTTGTTTTCCGGCAATTTCTGTTTGATGATATCCGCTTCGATGGTGACGCCGAGGTGATTCGCCTGACCCGTGAGATCGGCGGCGACGTGGTAGTCCTGCTCCTTCGTCTTGAACGCGGCGTTGCGCGTATAGCACCAGAGGATAGTTGCCATTCCCAGCGCGTGGGCCTCTTCGAACGCTTGACTCACCTCCCAGATTTGCCTGCGCGATTCCGGCGATCCGAAGTACACCGTGGCGCCGACTGCGGCAGCGCCCATATCGTACGCTTGCCGGATGCTCGCGAAGAACGACTGGTCATGCGTATTGGGATAGGAGAGAAACTCGTTATGATTGAACTTCAGCACAAACGGAATCTTGTGCGCGTACTTCCGCGCCGTCGCGCCGAGGACTCCGAGGGTGGAGGCGACGGCGTTGCATCCTCCTTCGATCGCAAGCTCAACAATGCTCTCGGGGTCGAAGTAGGTTGGATTCGGCGCAAAGGACGCTCCCGCGGAGTGTTCGATCCCCTGATCCACCGGCAGGATCGAGAGAAATCCCGTTCCTGCGAGCCTGCCGGTATTGAAGAGAGATTGCAGACTTCGCAACACCGGGATCGGACGGTCTGATTGGGCAAATACCCGATCGACAAAATCCGGACCCGGCAGATGGAGGGATTCTTTGGGAATTGTCTTGCATTGATGATCGAGCAGATTCTTCGCGTCGTTGCCGAGCATCGTTACGATGTCAGTCATAGTCATCTCCTTAGGCTGGACTACATGTGGAGAAATGGAACTGATGCGTCGATACAATCCACAAAATATATCAAAGCTTTGACTCTCTTTCAAGACAACGCGTCCACGCACCGACTGTGTCAATCGGACACTCCCATTTCCTGCCAGCGGAATCACGCCGGCACTCAAGACATTCTTTGCATCTCTTCGCAAAAGTGTCTACTTTGACCTCGTATGGAAAAGCAAATAGTCTTAAAGAAAAACGAAGAACGCCGGCTCCTCAACGGACATCAGTGGATCTTCAGCAACGAGATCAAGTCCGTCAACGGCAGTCCCGATGTTGGCGACGTCGTCGAACTCCGGCGTCATGACGGCAGGTTCCTCGGAATCGGATTCTTCAATCCCCATTCGTTGATTGCATTCCGTTTTCTCAATAAAGAAGAAATTCCCATCATGACTGATTTCTTCGCCGTGCGCATAGCCAGCGCACTGGAATTGCGAAAGCGGCTCTTCCCCGATAGCGACAGCTACCGGGTCGTCTACGGCGAAAGCGATTTCCTCCCCGGACTGATCGTCGACAAGTACGGTGATCTCATTGCGCTCCAGATTCTGGCCGCCGGCATGGATAAGCGGCTCGGCATGATCTTGGATGCCATCGACGCCATTTTCAAACCGAAATCCATCGTCGCCCGCAATGAATCGCCGGTCCGTTCCCTCGAACATCTTCCTCTCAGAAAAGAGACCCTTCGGGGATCGGACCATCAAACCATTATCTCGGAAAACGGTCTTATGCTTAAGGTCGATATCCTCGAGGGGCAGAAGACCGGCGGATTTCTTGACCAGAGGCTGAACCGGCTCACGATTCGGAAGTACACAGCCGGGGCCCGCGTGCTCGATTGCTTCTGCAACGACGGAGGATTCGCTCTCAATGCCCTTCGCGGAGGAGCGGTCGAGGTCACCGCTATTGATATCTCCGAAGCGGCGATCGCCCGCTCACGAGTCAATACGACGCTGAATCATTTGAACGGAATTGCGTATCATATCGGTGATGTGTTCGACGAATTGAACGCGATGAGAGAACAGAAACGACAGTTTGATGTTGTCATTCTTGATCCGCCGTCGTTCACGCGCAGCAAGAAGACGATTGCGACGGCCCTGAAAGGATATCAGCGGCTCAACAGCCTCGCGCTCGATGTGATCGGATCATCAGGATTTCTCGTGACGGCGTCATGCTCGCATCACATCACCGAAGAAGCGTTTCTCACCGCGGTGCAGGAATCGGCACACAAGCGGTCGCGAAAGATCCAGCTTCTCGAATTGACCGGCGCAAGTCCGGATCATCCGGTCTTGCCGGCAATGCCCGAGACCAAGTATCTCAAGTTCGCGATTTTTGCCGTTTCCTGAGAAAAGAGAAGACCTCTCCAACGGACGGAACCAACCCACCAGCGGAAAGGTTTGAAGAGATGGAAGCTCCAGCATTACACGAGGTCAGCCATGAAGCCCTTCATCACATGTATCGCCATATGCGGCCTGGTCCTCCTCGCAGGGTCCCCAGCACCCGCGCAGGAAAGAACCGATACATCGATCGTTTTCGAGCCCGCAAATCCGAATCTCCTCCAAACTGAGTCGTACCAGCCGAAGCGAAACGCCTGGGGGATCGATCTCATGGTTTCGAATAACGGCTTTGCCGGCGGCGGCTTCTTTAGAAAAGAGTACTCCGACGAGATTGCGTGGTTCATCACACTTGCCATTTCGGATGTGAAAGACGAAACGGAAGTTGAGTACTACGACTACTTCGGCCAGTCGTTCATTCCCGGGAAGAAGAACAGACTACTGCTCATTCCGCTCATGGGAGGAGTGCAGTACCGGCTTTTCAAGGACGATATCATGGACAACTTCCGCCCGTACGTGATGGCGGGACTCGGCCCGACCATGATTTACGTTTCTCCTTACTCGACTGTAACACAGATTCGCGGTCCAGACGGGACAGTCTTCACCTTCACCGAACAGATCGATTTCTTTGAGTCGCTCGGCAAGGGACGTCCACACTATTCAATCGGCGGATTCGTGGGGTTCGGGGCGTACTTCGGAATCGACAGGGGGACGCTCTCGGGGATCAGCATGAGGTATTACTACATCCCGTTCGGACAAGGGATTGAGGTCGTCGAGCGAAAAAAGACAAAGGAGTTCGGGGGATTGTACATCACCTTGAATTTCGGCTCCATCTTCTAGTCGTCACCGACGAATCGAGGCAAGTCGCTCACCCGGTTCTCCGTCAACGACAATGTCCGTGTCGGAGATCTTCTTCATCCTCGGGAGGACTCTTCGATTTGTTTCTCCGTAGTTTCTCTCTTTTCAGTCTTACCACCTCCTTACTAAGCGTTCCGCAGTGCTCTCGTCAATTTCACATCTCGGTTGTCAGTTTCGACAATTCCTTTCTCGCGTTCTTGCACGTGTCCCCAATTGAATCCCGAGTGAGCTTTTTTTCCACACTTCCTTCTCAGGTTTGAGATCGGGGACACAACGACACCACGATCGCGATCACATTCTGCTCGCGTCGACCCTTTTTTCGTTGAGTGGAGAGTAATCGAGTGATATATTGAAAGCCACATTTTGCTGGAAAGCATATGCATACTTCCGTGGCTATCCGGCGTAACGAGTCGATCACTCCACGTCGTGCAAACGGCGCGCGTCATCCGTTCATCTTCTGGAAAGAGAACTCCCTGCATGATTCGGAGCAAATCATTTTTTTCAATTCTCAGCGTCGTGTGCGCTCTTCACGTTACCCTCTCGCAATCACCATCTTCCTCCCTTCTGAGTTCGCATCCTGACTTCAATCGATTTCAAGTTCCAAACGTTCTTGCCTCGAATGCTTCCGCCGCTTCCTCAACGGAGTCTACGCCGACGCTGAAGGTCGGAATAATGTCCCAGTTCTGGGCACAAGGCGTTCAGGAACAAACGTCGGCAGCGCAGGATGCAGATCCTTCATTCACCAGACACTGGAATCGGAATCTGATGCTCCGTCGACTCCGCGTCCTCGTGGGAGGAAGTCTGTCACCGCAGACGTCGTACTTCTTCGAGTCGGACGCGGTGAGCATCGGCGCCATCGATTCCGATGGCAAGAAGAACGTGAAAGTCGCCATGTTCGTCCAGGACGCGCAGATCCAGCATGTCTTTCGTCCCGAGATATCTCTCGTCGCTGGATTGCAGCTCGTCGGAATCACGCGCAACGGTCTCCAGAGTGCCGCCAGCTTGATGGCACTGAACTTCGGTACCTATCAGTACTACGCGGCAGAGCGTCTGGACAATATCGCCGGTCGTGATCTTGGTCTGAGCCTGCGAGGTTTTCTGCTTGATGAGCGGTTGGAATATCGGACGGGGCTGTATAGCGGGAAGAATTTCAATCAGTATTCGCCGTACCGATGGACGACGAGACTGAACTACAATTTCAAGGATCGCGAGAAGGGATTTTTCTATACCGGGACATTCCTCGGGAAGAGCGAACTCCTGACCGTCGGCGGTGGTCTCGATCTCCAGGGAAGCTATCGCGCAGCCGCAATCGATGGATTTGCGGAATTGCCGGCGGGCTCGATCGGCTCGGTGACCGCGTCGATCGCCTACACGCATCTGGATGGTGGAGGCACCGACCAGGCGATCACCCCGATGACGAGACTGATCCCCAAGCAATCGATCTTTTTTCTGGAAGCCGGGTACTTTTTCAAGGAGTGGAAGATCCAACCGTACTTCAAGTACGAAAAGCAGACTGTCGATGCAACGGTCCTTGCCCAGGTCGGCGCGACGTCGGGCACGCTGGCGTTGCGAAACAGCCTTCTCTCCGGGGATCGTGTGGGATTCGGGATCAATTTCTTCCTCCAGGGCCACGGAGCGTCCGCGAAACTCCTGTATGAGCGGGTGAACCGTCATCGGGCGGCGCTCGATCCGACGCGGGTCGAATCCGCCGGGAACAGCGAAGTGACTCTTCAGATCCAGTATTTCTGCTTCTGAACGTGAGCGATCTCGGCAGGAATGTCACATCAACCAAGAGAGTCAATTATTCCATCTGTCCGCACGTCAACGCTCTCTGAAAATACGAAAGGATACTTATGATGGTCGAGGATTCCAAGCATACTGAGAAGCATCCGTTACGCGATCTTCTTCAATCAAGAAAGTTCAAGGCCGGTGTCTTTCTCTTCCTCCTCTACGCGTTCGCATATGCCGCGTTCACGATCGCCGGCACATTCTACAATCATGTGTTTCAGGCCGATCTCTTTGGATTAAACGTCGGCATTTTCTACGGCAAGATGCTGATCATCGGCGCTATCGTCATGGCAGTCGGTTTCAATTGGTTTGCCGGTCGAGTTGAACATGAAGAAGAAAGGGATGCCCGGTGACATACGAATTTCGTTTTCTCGCGTTTGCGCTGTTCGCCGTCATTACGCTTACGACACTGGTCATTTCGTTCTGGGCCTCGCGCAAAGTGAAGACGGCCGGCCATTTCTATGTGGCCGGGGGGAAAGTGCGCTGGTTTATGAATGGAATCGCCTTCGCCGGTGATTACCTGAGTGCCGCCTCATTTCTCGGGATTGCGGGGATGGTCGCATTCTCCGGCTACGACGGCTTCATGTATGCAATCGGATTCCTCGCCGGCTGGATCGTCGCATTGTTTCTCATCGCCGAGCCATTGCGAAACATCGGCAAATATACCTTCGGCGACGCATTGGCCTACAAATTCCCGAGCCGGAAAGTGAGGCTGATGTCTTCGGTCGGCGCACTGGTGATCAGCATTTTCTATCTCATCCCTCAAATGGTCGGCGCCGGTTCCATTATCCAGCCCCTGATCGGAATTTCGTATGAAGTCGGAGTCGTCATCGTGGGTATTGTGGTAATCATCATCACGGCCACCGCCGGAATGGTCTCGACGACGTGGGTGCAATTCATCAAGGGATTCCTTCTCCTTGTGGCTGCACTTGCGATGACCGTCGCAATCCTGATGGTTGCCGGGATGGGCCCCATCGAATTCATCACCCATTTCATCAAGAATCCGGAGATCCTTCTTCCCACAGGCAAGACCATAAGCGGCGAGCAGTTCATGGCGCCGGGAATGAAGTTCAAGGATCCTCTCGATTTTGCGTCGCTCGCGCTGGCCCTCATCCTCGGGACGGCGGCGCTTCCTCATATTCTCATTCGATACTACACGGTTCCCAAACCGTCCGATGCCCGGAAATCGACCGTGATCGCGATTGTGGCGATCGGTTTGTTCTATCTTATGACCCTCTACCTGGGCCTGGGTTCGAATTTCTTCCGCGCATATGATCCGGCAAATCAGAATCTCTCGGCTCCCCTGCTGGCAGAATTCATCGGCGGCGAATTCTTCTTCGCCTTTATCTCATCTGTCGCGTTCGCGACGATCCTCGGTACCGTGGCCGGACTGATCATGGCCTCTGCGGGCGCCGTTGCTCACGACATCTACACAGAATTCATGGGAAGAAGAGGAAATGAAAAGAAGACCCTTCTCGTTTCCAAAGTGACTTCTGTTGTCGTCGGACTCCTCACAATTGCAATCGGCATACTGATGAAGGGACAGAACGTCGCGTTCCTCGTCGGCCTCGCGTTCGCTGTGGCTGCCTCGTGCAATCTCCCCGCGCTCGTGTGCACGCTGTTCTGGAAAAAGACAACGGATGTGGGGGTCTACTCGGGGATGGCTGTCGGGTTGATCAGCTCGATCATCCTCATTTTCCTCAGTCCAACTTTCATGGGTGAATCCGCGATCTTCCCGCTCAACAATCCGGGAATCGTAAGCATACCACTCGGATTCGTTGTGCTCGTGGCCGTCTCCCTCGCGACGCGGCCGGCACCGAGCTCCACGGAAGTCGACGCGACGCCGGCGTAATTCGTCGTGACGGCCAGCCATTCACCTCCTACAATGAGGAAAGGGGCTGTCCCAGAAGTTCGCCTTAGAGCGAAATCGTCAGGCTGAGGCCCGCCGTCATACTGCCCCAAAGGGGTCCCGTCGGGAAGCGGAGTCGAAGTATGCGGCGGGGCTAGACTCCGTCGAAGCAACGATTTCGCTCACTGTGACTCTCGGTGATCTTTTGAAACAGCCTCTTTCTTTTTTTCCTCGCGATCCTGATCAGGTCTTCGTTCTACTTCCTTGGCAATCTGCCCGGATAGAATCTGAAGGCCAGCCCACCACCAAGCCCCATATCCACAGCGGGAGATACATAGAGAACCGGACCAATCTCAAACGAGATCTCGAACGGATGCCTCGGGAAGAAATAGCTGACGCCGAAGATTCCCCGGACACCGAGGCCAAGCGTCCCGGTCCGGTCAAATGACGGTCCACCCACCGCGGAAGGTCCGATGAAGGCGCCAGGGCCAACATAGAAGGGAAAATCCGGATGATCGAACGCGTCCGTATAGTAGAGGTAGTCGCCGCCGACCGAAATGCCACCGAACCCACCCCCCAGGAATCCCTGGATCGCATTCTCGCTGTTGCTGAGCAGGTATTTGCCCGTGAGACCCGTCGGGGCTCCGACCATAAGACCGACGCCGATCTCTCCTTGCTGAGCACGGACGGGAATAACCATCCCGACGACACAGAGCATCATTGCGAATCTTTTGAACATAGAGCTGGCCTTCAATAGGTAATCAACGATGATTGAGAATCTCTTTGAGAAATCTTCCCGTATAGGATTTCCGGTTCACAGCGATATCCTCCGGTCGTCCGGCTGCAACCACATGACCTCCTGCCTCACCCCCTTCTGGACCGAGATCGACTACAAAATCGGCACATTTCACCACATGCATATTGTGCTCGATCACAACCAGAGAATGCCCGGCTTCGAGCAGAGCATTGAAACAATTGAGCAGTTTCGCAACATCGTCAAAATGAAGACCTGTGGTTGGCTCATCAAAGACGAAGAGAATTCTTCCCTCGGTCTGAGAGGCCGTGAGGTGATGAGCAAGCTTCATCCGCTGGGCCTCACCTCCGGAGAGCGTCGTGGCAGGTTGTCCCAATCGGAGATACCCGAGTCCGACTTCATCGAGGACGCGGAGCCGTTGCGCCGCGCGGCCGCCCTCCGCGGCCGAAGCAAAGAAGGAAATCGCCTCCGTCACCGTCATTGCGAGCACATCGCTGATGCTTTTACCGCGGTACTTGATCCCAAGGACCTCCTGTTTGTACCTCTTCCCCTTGCATGTCTCACACGTCAGGTAGATGTCGGCGAGGAATTGCATTTCGATCTTCTGGACACCATCCCCTTCACACGCATCGCATCTCCCTCGCGCCACATTGAATGAAAAGTGACCCGGCTTGTATCCGCGTGCCCGCGCCGAATGCGTACCCGCAAAGAGATCCCGAATCAGATCAAATGCCTTGATATACGTAACCGGATTCGACCTCGGGGTTCGACCGATCGGACTTTGATCCACCAGCTCAATCTTGTCAATGAGCTCGATCCCTCTGATTTCAGCATGTTTGCCGACGCTCCCCTCAAATCCCCCTTTCGCTTTCTTCAATCCCGCGTAGAGAACGTCATGGACCAGCGTACTCTTTCCCGATCCGCTCACTCCGGTGATACACACAAACATCTCCAGCGGAATCCGGACATCGATGCGCTTCAGGTTGTGCTCGGCGGCGTGGCGAATGAAAATGGAGCGTTCAGAGTCTTTCCGGCGCTTCGCCGGAACCGGTATCTTTTTTGTCCCTCGCAGATATTCTGCCGTCAAACCCTGACCTCTCGAACCAAGCTCTCCCGGTCTTCCGCTGAAAACAATCTCGCCGCCATGTTCGCCTGCTCGGGGTCCCAAATCGACGACCAGATCCGCGGAACGGATCATCGACTCGTCGTGCTCCACAATCAGAACGGAGTTTCCAACATCACGAAGTAATTTCAAGATCGCAATGAGCTTCTCATTGTCACGCGGATGCAATCCGATTGTCGGTTCGTCGAGGACGTAGAGAGAGCCGACGAGCGAAGAACCGAGCGAGGTGGCGAGGTTGATGCGCTGGTATTCGCCGCCCGACAGGGTCATCGTCATTCGATCGAGGGTCAGATAACCGATGCCGACCTCGTCCAGAAACGCGAGACGTTTGCGAATCTCCTCGAGAATTCGTTTTGCGACATCAGCGTCGTACCGCGACAGCTTGAGCGAATCGAAGAAGCGCCGCGCCTCTGCAACCGTCATCCGAACGATATCGTGAATCGTTCTGCCGGCAATGCGGATATTCATGACGTCGCTCCGCAATCTCGAACCTCGGCATTCGACGCACGTCGTGTACCCCCGGTAGCGACTCAGGAAGACACGGTAATGAAGTTTGTACGACTTCCGTTCGATGTACCCGAAGAATTTCTTCAGCCCATCGAACCCATCATATCCATTCATGACCACTTCGACCTGTCTCTCCGTCAAATCCCGAAACGGAACGTCCACGGGCAGGTCTGCGGCTTTCGCCACCGCCAGCAAATCCTTAAGGTTATCGCGCCATCGGGGCATCGTCCACGGATGAATCGCGCCCGACCGAATCGATTTGGCGGGATCGGGCACTACAAGATCCATATCGATGCCGACCGAACGTCCAAAGCCCTGGCACGTCGGGCACGCCCCCACCGGATTGTTGAATGAAAAAAGTCGCGGGTCAGGATCTTCGTACCGTATGCCATCGTTCCGGCAATCGAGGTATTGGCTGAATTTCAACAGCTCGCCGGTCTCCAGAAGAAAGATCTGGGCGTATCCGTCCCCCTCGCGGAATGCCGTTTCCACCGAATCCGCAAGACGCGACGCAGCATCCTTATCATCTTTTCGAATTGCAAGCCGATCGACGAGCACCTTGATGACGTTCTTGTCTTTCCCCTTGAATTCTGACTCGTTAAGATCGATGATGTCGCCATCCACAACAATCCGAAAGAAGCCGCGTTTCTTGAGCGCATCGAGTTCATCTTTCACGCTCCGTCCCGAGTGTGCATGAAGCGGAAACAGCACGTACACTCGCCCCTCATGATCCAGAAGATGGTCAACGACTGTGCTGACCGAATCACGCTCAACCCGCTCGCCGCACTGACGGCAATACGTTTGTCCGATTCTCCCGAAGAGGAGCCGGAGGTAGTCATAGATCTCCGTCGTCGTCGCGACCGTCGAACGCGGATTCCGGGATGTTGTTTTCTGTTCGATGGCAATCGCCGGGCTGATCCCTTCGATGAAATCGACATCCGGCTTGTCCATGCGCTCCAGAAACTGCCGCGCATAAGACGATAGACTTTCCACGTACCGCCTCTGCCCTTCGGCGTAGATCGTATCGAACGCCAGACTCGATTTCCCCGATCCGCTCACGCCGGTGAACACGACAAGCTGATTTCTTCGAAACTCAAGGTTGACGTTTTTCAAATTATGAACGCGCGCGCCACGGACGACAATCGATCGTCTGTTCGAAGGCGATTCCGCTCCAGTGTGACGCGCGCCGTTCTCCCGACGCTTCGTCCGCCCGTCACTTGTTCGTTTGACTCGTTTCTTCATTCCCGTTCGTGGATGAAGTTCATTTGCATCATAGGGGGGAGAGAAGATGATCGTCGTCCCCCAGCGCGGCATTTTGGCAACAATGCCAACCAGACAAAAGAGAAAAATGGGATTCAGAAGTGGAGAGTGACAGTCGCTGTCGGCACATACTCCGCCCATCCCGGTCGGCGCTCGATCGAACGAAGTTGGAGATCGACGCTCATCGACTTGTTGAACGTGTGCGCGCTCCAGGCCGCGTGCAATGCGCTGAAGAGGTGGTTCGCCACAAGAATCCCCGCTGCAGTTCCCGCCACCATGAAGAGGTCGTTCGCTCTCCCCCGCATATCGCGATAGAATCGAAACTGCGGCGAGACGTTCGTTAGATAGTCCTGCGTGCCGACATTCGAATCGCTCCAGCCGGACGTGTACTGTTCGTACTTTCCGATGACCTCGTAGTACTGCTGTTCCGGTCGGCGGGGCAGCCGATGGCTGAATCCGGTTCCGGTCTTCAGTCCGATCGCCTCCTCATTTCGATTCAACTTCACCCAGTCGACCCGATCCCATGGAGGAAGGTTGGGATTTTGACTGATCACGGTTCCCTGGAGGATGGTCGCATTGGGATTGAGCGTTGAACCGTACCGTTCAATCCATTCGGCATATTTCACGACGGACCAGTTCCGATCGGCATACGATTCATACTCACGCGTCTGCTTGTCCCCCTTCGCATCGTAGATCCCGTAGACAACCCAGAGCCCGATCTCTGCCGCACCGAACGCCGCCGCGGCGAAGTACGACTCCGAATAGAATTGTCCCGCACCCGGTACGATCGCCGAATAGAAAGCCGCTCGGAGTGGAGATTTCTCATGCTCCACCGCCTTATCACTGATCCCGTCCCCCAGCCGATAATTTGCCCGCGACTCGATCGGGAGCAAATCGTAGCGGAGGACCCCGCTCAGGCCTCCGATCCCGTCGCCGCGGGCGTCGGGTGGAGAAACGCTCTGAGATCTCCCCTCCGACTGGAGAAGTACCAGAAGGAATGCAAGAATCGAAAAAGAGGTGCGCTTCATGCTCTGCGATCTCCCATATCCGCGTGCGATGCGATCACCGAAGACGCGGCGACACAAGCTCCCGGATCTCAAATCCAAAGAGGACTCCGAGATAGAAATGCCACTCTTGGCCGTACGTGACCTTTACATTGTTTACGATTTTCTCAAATCGGTCGAATCCATATGCTCCGCTCACGAAGAAGCGGGTCGGGTACGAATAGAACGAAAACGCTTCGAGACGCAATTCGATCCCCGCATCTTTTTTCCATTCCCCGAGCGGCGGGGCGGCGCCAACCCATGCGTTTCCAAAATCTCCAAAGAGCGACGCGTAGAGCTTGGTGAAGTAGAATTGGAGAAACCGGAAATCAAGCGTGCGCGTAATCGGGAATCGGTACGCCGCATGCAGCGAGGCCGTCTCATTTCCTCCCAATGCGTAAAACGGATATCCCTTCATGCCGATGAAACCGCCGGCGTAGAAATCAAAGAAGTCATCAACGGCGGGACCCAGGATACTCCCGGCCTGAAGCTCGACCGAGAGCGTGTGATGGCGAACGGGGAGGGACAGATGCTCGCTCCAGCGGAGTTGCATCCGCGGAAAATCGTAGCGCCTATAGACCGGTACGCGAAAACCGTTTTCGATTTTGAAGTCGTCTTCCGGATTGAATTGGTTTCTCTCGTACGCCATGCTCAGTGAAATCGAGCGGCCAACGGGAGCGATCGCTTGATCCACCGAAGGTTCGATCGCGTTCAGGCGCCATGTCGCATCGAACGCATGACCGATCAGATAGATCGCGCGCGACCCTTGGATCACGCCGAATGTCGGATGAAACCATGTGCCGAAATCCTGGATATACCGTTGATACGAATATCGCAGCGTCAGAAGACTCTTTTCACTCCTGAGCGGCTGTTTGAGCGAGAAATCGATTCCAAGCAAACTGAACGTGACTTCCGCTGAAAATGTCCGTTCCCGATCGACAAACAGATTGAACGAAAAATCCGTTGTCCGGGAGACGTTAAAGATCTCCAATGAGAGAGTCGGATCAAATCCGAGGTGGTAGAGAAGCGGAACTCTTCCGCCGTATTCAATTCCGAGATAGAGGTCGCGTTCCGCCTTGCGATTGATGACTGCAGTTCCAAACAGCTGAAGCTTGTCCAACATTTCGAACGAGCTGAAGTACAGCCCTCCTTTGACAACGTCAATCCCCTTGTTGCGCGGATTGTAGTTGTCCACGCGCAGGACAGGAACAATGGTGAGACTGGTAAATGTGTTCCGATACGGCCGTGCCGTCCACGATTCCGACTCCCCTCGACGCGTGAAGAGTCGATCCATCGCCGCTGTCGTCGAATCACCGCCGCTCCGGTGCGAGGAGTACTTCTCCAGGGAGTTGACATCGAGCGAACGGAACGACCCAATCATCATTGACCGAGGAACATCCGCACCCGGGTCATCCAAGAGTGCAATCTTGTATCCTGTCGACGTGTACGATGAGTATGCGATGTCCCCCGTCGCGCTCACGGCAGGAACGAACGCTCCCCCCAACACATGTGTATGCTGGTTGATTTGGAGCGTGGTCAGATTGAGCGAGAAGATGTTGAAGATGCCGTTGCGATCGTGCGCGAAGTAGATCGACGTGCCATCACCGGAAAACTGAGGGTCTCTGGCGTCTCCCTCAAGATCGAGGGACCTCGTGTCCCCGCTTTCGACATCCATCACCGCGACATTCTGACGATGGGAGACCGAAAAACCAAATGCAATCTTCCGACCGTCGGGAGACCACGCCGGTGTATAGACCTGTTCGCCGTCACGGAAATTTGTGAGACGCTTGATGTGCTTTCCGTCGGCATCCGATACCGCAAGGTTACGTGTTCCGTCGTGTCCGACCGTGAAAGCCAGGCGCGTTCCGTCAGGAGAAAGCTTTGGATTGAGGGCCCGCGCACCTTGCGTGAGACGCTCTTCCTTTTTTCCGGCGAGATCGAACCGGTAGAGGTCGCCAAGCTTCGCGTGAAACGCATTGCCGGTCGTGATCTTCGAGTAGTAAAGGTACTTTCCATCAGGTGAAAACGAAAGGGTCGATCGCACGCCGTCTCGAATCTTTTTGGAGGTTGACGTTCGCCGATCGAACAAGTACACAGAACTCTGTGACAGGTAGTCTTTCCCCTTGTTGGACACATAAGCGATCGTGGTTCCATCGGGGGTGAAAACGGGATAGAAGTTTCCAAATCCTTCCGGCTCAATCGTCCGGCCTCCATTCACTCCTATGCGCAGATTGCCTACCTGCTCCGCATACTTCTTCATCCGATCTGACTTCCATTCTTCGAAGAGCTCGCTACCGCTCTTTCCCAGCACCTCCTGCACGGCTCCGTCGATCGTCACGCGTGTAGAACGACCAAGGGCACGCGAAATCGCCTCGAGATTCTGCACACCGTACGTTCCAACGATGTATTGAACGATTGAAAACCCCGCGTTGTATGACGATTCGTTTCCAAGACTGTTCTTGCCGAATACCGCCATCTGTTCCCAACTCAGGGGATTGCCGTCGAGCATGTACATCCGGAGAATCATGTCACGATGAGAATCCCAATAGTCAACACGCAGGTCCGGATGATTCACCTGCGCCACTCCCTCGGCAAACCAGCTCGGAACAACGAACGCGGAGAAGGGATACGACACGAGCGCGTTGGGAAAACCGTAGAGGACATCCGGTCGGCGCTCCGACTCGTACCCGAACCACTGGAGGTAGATCGCCGGAATGGTCCGTCCGAGCTTCATCGCCGTTTGAATCTGGACGATGTGCGTGAATTCGTGAGCGATCACGTTCTGCAGCCACGGGTGGGTTCCCCGGAGCTCAAAATCCATCGATGAAGCCCAGATCTCGATCTTGTTGTCGTAGAAGTACGCCGCGCCGTTAGAATAGTCGTCATGGTCACGGATGACCAAGCTCACTTTCTGATCCGGTTCGTGGCGGTAGAGGTCGGTGATTGGCCTGTAGACCGCTTCCGCAATTCGTGCCGCTTCCCTTGCCGTTCGCTCCGCGCCGTTGTGATAATGAACGAGGAAATGCGCCGTTTCGATCGTCTGCCATTCGAGTTCCGGATGCGGGAATCGGGATTCCTGGGAATACACGTGCGCGTACCCAAGCACGACACCGAGAAGCAAATGAAGCCACTTGTTCATAATCAATCAGTTGATGATGACGTCGAAACGGGTCGCCCGATTCTTTGACGGATGGACAGAGAGCACGCGGGTTCTTCCGCCGAGGAGAAACCCGAGGAACACGCGAGTGCCCACACGATGATTCCCGTAGAAGAACGAATTGTTGCTCCCGTAGACGGGAACCGGTTCGTACCCGATCGGCAGACGGCGGTCCGGGATCACAAACAATCCTTCTGCATTTGTTCGAGCTGTCACCGTGTTCGTGACAAGAACGGGATACGAGTAACGCGGTTGGCCGTTGACAAGATATCGGACATGATAGAGCCCGCTTGGTGCCAATTCACCCCCCGGCAGTTTTTCGTCCCACGCGTATTCGATTCGTCCTCCGGGATAGTTATTTGATGCAAGCGTACGGACAGTTCCTCCGCGGTCTTCCTGAACCACTACGGTCACAAACTCGCCCGGATTTCTGACAATATAGTAACGCGGAGCAGGATCATTCTGATCGACCAGAATGAGGTCGAAGTCCAATCTGATATCGATGTTGGTCAGGGGGATGCCGAAGCGATTGGTGACGCGTCCCTCGATGAGATAGCCCTCGACCTCACGGCTCGAGGGATCGATCGGGAGATCCCGCTCACAGCCGAGCAAGAACCCCGCGGCGGCAACGGCAGAGTAGATGAGAAATCGAAAAATGTTCAATGCAAAGGTCGGCCCCTGCTGAGGCACACACATTCACTTGACAACGGCAATTTTGACGACGGCAGTTTCTGTACGCGAGCGTCCTCGTGCTTCGATTCTCGCCAGATAGATTCCGCTCTGGATATCGAACACCTCCCACGTCACCTCTCCATCGATGCCGGCCCGCGCCATCGATTGCAGTTTGGCGACTTCGAGACCGGCCAGATCGAAGATGCGTATCGAGATCTCGGCATCCTCAGAAACGTAGAACCGAATCTGCGTGCTGTTCCCGTACACCGGGTTTGGCCAATTGTAGACGCGTGCTTTCGGGAAGAACTCGCTTGAGAGAGGACGGGGCGACAAGGTGACGGTCGTATCGGCATTCCAACGCCGTTCGTTCTGGAGGAATTGTCCCCAGAGAAGCTTCCCCGGAGCATAAACGGATTGGGTTTCGAACGCTCGCATCCTCCCCGTATTCGACACGGAGACGATTCCGACCTTTCCTGCAGGCGTCTCGAAAAGCGCTATGCCCGTCGCGACCGGCTCGAATACCTGGACCGGATATGCGGCGAGCGGCTTTCCGCGGTTCGTGACCGCGGCAAGCAGACCCTGCCCGCTCACGCTGATGATGTCGGCGATACCGTCCCCGTCAACATCTCCGACAAGGGCATTCTCGACGTAGGTATCTCCGGCCGGAAGTCTGACGGGAAATCCATCGGTAATGAAGCCGCGTGCGTTCAGCACATAGAGGGCCGAATCGGTCTGCACGACGAAGTTCTTTTTTCCATCGCCGGCAATATCGGACGCGCCGACCGACAGAATAAGCCCGACGTCAATCGTATTTTGAAAGATCTTCGACCCAAGCGACTGATCGAACGCGACGATCTTCTTTCCGCCGCGCTCCACGCCGACGATTCGATTCCCCTCCGGTGTAACCACTCCTGCGATGATCCATGGCAGCGCCGAATCGGGGAAGGCAACGGCGGTGGTTTCGCCGTAGAGCTGTCCCTCCACCGACTGAAAGATGGCAAACGGTCTCGTGGGATTCCCTGTCGGGAGCTGAGCGATCGACGAGACGGTTCCGGTGGACCTGAGGATGCGCTCCCGCAACTGGCCGTCAAGGCCGATAACGAGCACCCCGCCCCCCGCGGTCCCGACGACGACGCTGTATCCTGAACTCTGTCGGAGAAACGACGGGGAAGTCGACACATCAGCATTCGTTTGATACGTGGTGGTCAATACCGTGTCGAAGACGCCGTCGGCATTCAGATCGCTCGCCCGCCAGATGTATACAGTTCTTGCCGCGGCTCCCGCAAGGATTGTTTCTGCGCCGCCTTCTTCCAGGACCGCAACGCCGGATGCCCCGCCGACCGCGGAGAGGAGTCCGGATTGGGATTTCGTCTTTGAACTTCCATCCCGTCGAAATGCGTAGACATGTTCCCCGATGCCAATGAAAATGCCGGATTTCGTCACGGCCGGGTGAAATACTTTTGAAGATGAAGAGGCACCAAGGGTACGGGAGAAATCATCCAGCTGTCGGAGGGAACTGTTACCAAGTTCGAGCGTGAGCGTCATGCGCGCTCCCGGAGCGCTGAAGTTTTTCAGCGTGATCAACGTCGGTGATCCGTTGTTGGAACGGCTGCTCGGGTACGAAGATTCGTTGAAGACGTTCCGATATGGTGGGGCGGTGTTGCCGGCGAACCAGCAATCGAGCGGCCATCCGAACTCGGTCCCGCTCCCTGCCTGCAGGGGGGCATAATTCTCCCCGATGTCGTTCGCGCCGTCAGCTTCGATCAATCGCACGCCGCGACGTTTTGGATCAGCGTTCACTTCATTTTCATTGAGTTTTTCTTCGATGATTTTTTCATCGACATGCCAGACGAGGATCCCTCCTCCCTCAAATCCCTTCTGCGCCATCGCGCCCGGCAGCGCCCAATCGAAATCCTCAACGTCAAAAACGACCCCGCCAATCCCGCGAACGTCGTTCAACTGAAATCCGGCAGTATCCTGCGAAAAGAACCGCTCGACAACTTTGCCTCCCTGATACACGTTCAACCTCTGGCCGTTGCGGTGTGGATCACGCTGACGATTCTCCACGAGATAGTACTCACGGCTTGAAATGGGAATTTTGTAGATCGAATCGCCGCCGGCGGAGGTGAAGCTGACTGCAGGAAGATGAATTTCCGCATTCGACCGAATCACCAAAGGGACGGTCCAGCCAAGATAGATCTTTTCCCACGCCGACGGTTCGGGAGGAAAAAGTCCGCGAAGAGCGAACATCCCTGCGCCATCCATCAACCCGAACTGCCCGATCGCGGAGCGGCCGTTCTTTGTATTGAACAGATCAGGAAGGCCAAGGAAGCTTCCAAATGTCGCCGCGAGAATTCCATTCGTACCCAACTGCAACGTATCGGGCCCCTGCGAGGTTGTCAGGACCCTGCTTTCGGTCGAGGGCAGAATGAGCGTATGCGGAATGCGATATGCCCCGTTGTTGACCGGAATACCGGCGTAAGCCGGATTGTTCAGGAGCTTCCGCAGCGCGGAGAGACTCAGATAGAGCGAAGGAATATCGTTCGGTGTCGGATCAAATCCCAGCTGACTCACCAGATCGATATCCCGCCCGGCGCCGGCGTGAAAAACGATGAATGCGTTGAAGCGCGAAAACGGGAAGGTGGGTTGGACATTCGATGCTGCCGACCATGCGTCCACGGCGAGACGGGCAAGGGGCGCATTGCTCCCGTCACGACTCGGGGAATAGACCGCCATCGAATCGGCGAGGGAAACAATCGAAGGAAAGACCTCACCGGCGATGATCAGTTTGCTGTTTGAGACCTTTCGGTAGTAGTTTTCCAGAAAGCGGAGCTTGTAGGAAAAGTAGGTGGCATCGTGGGGAGGCGGATCGATCAATGATGGATTGCCGGCCGTCAGCTGAAAGCGGCCGTCACCTGTTGTGCGCGGATCGCTGTCTTGCCGGAACTGAACCATCAACGCCAGGACTCGAACCGTGTCCCCCGGCCCCGACGTCCGCTCTATGAATACGGGTCGCGCTTCTTGGGCATCATGCGCTCCCGCACGAAGAGCGTGATTCATTTGAGCAACAAGAATCGAAGAGACGAAGAACGGCAGCAACAATGCCGTTCGAATGCGCATGGTCATTGCTTTTTGCATTTCCGGATTGATCAAGGACGCGGGATAATCTCCGAGGCCGGACTTCGGGTTCGGGCGAGCGCCATTCCACCGTCGTCGACCTGGGTCTCAAGAGAATACCCGATCATCGGCCGGCCCCATCGGCACGGATGAGCTACTCGCCCCCCCGCCCCCAGGCAATCGACAGAGTGAAACGCAGCGTCTCGGAGAGAGGATGTCTCTCTTCAAAAGTGCTGATGTAACTGAAATCAAAACCGTACATGTTGTATCGGATGCCGGCCCCGAACGTGAGGAATTTCCGGTTTCCGAATTCCGGATCTTCGTAGAAGTATCCGACGCGCAGACCCACGAGGCGCGGATCGTCGTACCAGTACTCCAATCCGAGACCCGTCACAAACTCGCGCAGTTCCTTGGAAAAGGGCTTGTCATACCACGACGTGACAATCGCCTTGTAGAACGGGTCGGTGACTGTGCTGTCGCGCCTGATCAGCAGCTTGTTGAAATCGATGTTGAAGGAAAGACTGTTGTAGGTGTCTTTCACGATTTGATAGGCGCCGCCGATTCGGAAATTCATCGGCAGGGGATCGGACTGCGCTTTGTCGACGTACGTAAGATTCGGTCCGATGTTTGAGACATTCAGTCCGAAGCTCAGTCGTTCATCCATGGGGAGACGTTCGAAGATCAAGTACTTCGGTTTGTACATGAATCCCGCGTCGAAGCTGAAGCCGGAGGCAATTCCGCGTCCCTGTTCCTGCGCCGTGCCGAATGGAGAGAGTCGACTGTAGATAAACCTTGCGTTGACTCCAATGCCCCACGAGTCGCTCAGCTTTGTGCCGTATCCGCCCGTGACCGCAAACTCATAGGACTTGAACGTTCCCACGACTTCGGGACCCGTCGGCAGTGTCCGGTTGAATTCACCGAGATTCAGGAATGCGATTCCCAACGCGACAGTTCCATTCACTTCCTCGAAATACTGTTTATACACTGCGTGTGCGATCCAGAGTTCAGGAAGCTGAAACTGGGGCAACCAGTTCGCGTGCGACAGACTGAATTCCGATCCTGTCTGGAACGCGAGTCCGGCCGGATTCCAATATTGCGCCCATGCATCATCGGCGACAGCAACCCCGGATTCTCCGAGTCCGCTTGCGCGCGAATTCGGCGCAATCAGCAAGAAAGGGACCGCCGAAGTCGTCGGCTGTGCTTGCGCAGTTTCAACCAGAGCGAATACCGCAAGAATCACTACAATCCAAAATTTCCTGAACATAGACTTCATCCTCCAAAGATAAACGTGGCACGCGCAATCTCGTCGTGCGCTTGATAAGGTAATCCGAATTCAACCCAGATTCAACAATCGCCTATCGCAACACCGAAAGCTTCCCGATCACCTCCTTCGATCTCCCCTCCTCAAACGACCGGACAATGATCTTGTAGAAATACAGCCCGTTTGCGACCTCGTTCCCATCCCGATCGCGCCCGTCCCACGGAATCTGAACGAACTGATCGTTCACCGCGAATCGCCGGATCGCTTCGATGAGTCGCCCCGCCGGCGTGTAAATCTTGACCTCGACATCGATCGGTTCGCCGGATGAACGTTGAAACGTGAACATCGTGGCACTGCGGAACGGGTTGGGGAAATTGTACACGTGGTAGAGGTCGAGCATCGATTCTGCGCGCACCTCAAAGAACGTCTCCAACTCCGATGAATTGTTGTGGGTATCCCACGCTTTGACGAGCACCGAATGTCTCCCCTCTGGAATCTGCGTCATCGGATAGGAAACGGTTCCGCTCTGGTACGTATCGAGATCACTCCGATAGTAGTCGGAGAGATCGATCGACCTCTGCAAGGTCGGCAACGACGCTTCGAGTCGGTGTCCCACACCGGCAGTCGAGGTGTTGATCCCGTTCACATCCTGCAGCTTCACATAAAGCATCACGTCCGGCGGAACGACATCCCCGGGTCTGAATGACTCTCGTCCGAGAAAGACCTCGATGCGCGGACCGGTCGTGTCCTTGGCGGCCGAAGTGTCCGTTCCTGCGATCCAAACGCTCTCCGTATAGCCCACAACATCGGAAGCAGATGTCCAACCGTATACGGCAATGCGCGCCCGATTGTTATCGTACGAAACGTCCTTTGGAATCGGTACGACAGATCGGAAGCGCCCGTTCGACACCGTCACCTCTCCGCGATAGAGCAAACTGCCGTTGACGTCGAAACTGAAATTCCCCCACTCCGCCACAGTTACCGTACGCTTCGAATCGTACACTTCAACGATGGCACGGCCGTTGAACTCATTCCACCGCGTGCCGTGCTGATTGAGGATGGTGCCCGCAACGTCGGCTTTCCCGAGAGTCTGCACCTCAACCACATCCCGCAGCGATTTTCCATTGACGCTGTCCACGGAGGCGAGAATCGGGGGTGCGGCGAGCCGCATGGTGGGATCGGCCAGAAGATGGTATTTCACGTCGTTGACGCTGTAGAGCAACTGTTTCGTCCGAAACATGGCGTCGCCCAACGTCGGCATTCGCCCGTTCGCATCACGCGTGAAGAGTTCCGCGTAGTAGGAATTATTGAACTGTGAGTTCTCAAACGAATAGACGGGACGCGAGGCGGTGATCACACCGATCGCTCCCCCCCTCTCCATCGTGATGATTTCTTCTCCGGCACTTTGCTCGGACGGGTTGTCGTACCGGGCGAAGTCACACGTCGCCGCAACGAGCAGCATCAGTCGATCACGGTTGGTCAGTTGAGGCAGGCTGGCCTCACGCGTAAAGATCGCCTCATGAGCCCAAAGTTGAGGATTCCCGTGCCCGGTGTAGTTGATGATGAGGGTGCCGCGGTTGATCGCGTCGATGATCGCCCGATTCGCCTCGGGCTTTCTGCGGCCGGAGGCGCTACTGGTCG
Source organism: Ignavibacteria bacterium (assembly GCA_016873805.1). GTDB lineage: Bacteria > Bacteroidota > Ignavibacteria > UBA10030 > UBA10030 > VGVZ01. The sequence goes on along the minus strand of VGVZ01000003.1, from coordinate 16,852 downwards.
TGGGGTACTCAATAATGAAAATCTTTCGCTTCTCGATGGACGGCGGTGTGAAATGCTGCGCGAGAATCTCGGATTGATAGGTGTGGATGCTTCCCTCGTCGCGTGTCGATGTCAATCCGTCATCGGCAACATAGGTTACGCGGTTTCTCCACGGATCTGTCGCCGATTGAGTCTCGTACCGAATGATCTTGTCCACAACGATGGTAGCCTCCTTCACGGAGTTCGCCGCCAACCGGCCGATCGCAAGCGAGACGCGGGGATTCGCGGGATTCAGCATAACGAAGTGATCATCGCTCGCATAGGAGAGGATCTGGTGAATCGACTCGCTTGTCTGGTACGGCGGAATCCAATTCCTCGCAGTGGTGCTGATACTCTTGTAATCAAAATGTCCGTCACCGAAGAGGAGCACGTACTTCGCTTTGACCTTCCACGTGGTGTAGGCGCGATAAAGAAAATCGCGGACAGCCATCGGATCGGTGATGCCTCCCGAAAACTCATTGAAAACCTGGTCCCCCTCTGCGATGATGACGGTCAAGGAATCGCGCGCCTCACGGTGGCTCTTCAATCGCTGAGCTTCCGCGACGAATTCCTTTGGCGTGACGATAATGAACTCCGCACCAGTCGTGATGCCGTACAAATTCGAGTTCTCCACTTTCTGAACTCCCGACGGCGTTTTGAATCCATTCGGTCCAACGGCAATAATCTCCCGCACCGATCCTGCCGACTGAGACATCTGAAAGCTGAATCGCCCTGTCTCCAAAGGATCCATCGTCAATCCGGTTATTCGTCGGACACCGGAATGATCGCTCACGTCGAACACGAGAACATCCCGCGAACTGAAATTCGAAAGCGCATATTCGACAACCCCGGTAGTATCCGGCGTCGCAAAGGCGAGCAGATCGTTGACCGCATTGAATCTTCTCCGGTAGAGAATTTCGATCCAATCCAGCCACGCTCTCGAGGCCGTGCTCTGCAGCTCATAGGTTACGCGGATCAGACTCCGGCTATCCTGAAGCGGACCACGACGGGTGAACGTCGAGACCGGTGTCACATACGCAAATTCGTATTCGATGGAGGCGACGTCCACACCGAACGTGCTGATTCGCCCCAACAACGAGTTCCCCTCCTCGATCTTGAACGATTCATCGACAGCAGCCCGCGAGAGCAGCACAATCCGATAGGTGACCGCCTTCGAGGTGTCAATGCCGGGGAGCGAGATGGCAATCACGGCACTGCTCGCCGACGGATCAAAGATCTGACCGTACCATTGACGCCCTGACTTGAACAGATTGAATCGTTCCTCTTCCACAAATTCCCGACCCTGAAAATCGGGCGGCCGGATTGCACCCGGAAGCGATATCGAGGCGATCGAATCCATCCCTTTCCCCACGGGTCCGGCAAACGTGATGAAGTAGCGGTTTGTTTCTGTATAATGGTTGATAACGTGAGAGAACGTTTTCGTCTTCGCCGAATAATCCCATCCGCGCGTCGATTGCCCGTAGAACAGAATATAGTCGTCGGTATCAAACTGTCCGTTGCCGTTCCGATCCACGACGTGACGTGCGACTTCCTGCAGTCCGGCCGGCCTGCTTGCGAGAAGATCCTCAGGCAACATCCTCCCGCCGTTCCCGAAGATCCGGACGGCGTTGATATTTGAAAAGAGCGATGCCGGAATGCCCGCACTCTGCAGAAAGGCTCGATCGATTCGGTAGATTCCCTCGTCCTTGACATCCATCCGATACCAATCACCCTGGCGGAGTGGCGAATCCTGGAGAACGGACTCGGCGACTCTTGGGCTTTCCGTTCCCTGCGTCATGACCCGCACGACCACCTTCGTATAGAATCGGACAACTCTTCGTGCTGGATCGTACTGCACCGGATTGATCCTTACCGTTCCCACAAACCGATCACCGCTCCGAGCCACATCCACGAGTTCTGCGAGGTCGCGGCGTCCGGTCGATTCCATCTCTCTCACCGCACCATACTCGTGCGCCGCACCGAACTCCTCATCCTTCACGAGCACGGGATACTTCAAAAGATCAACGTGTTGCCTCTCTTCGTACGCTGATTCAACAATTTCGATGCGGGCGCTTGCCGTCAGGAGATCAACACTCCTTCTGATGTGTGGCAGTATCGGCATTCCGCTCCGGAGATCGTCATGCATCTCCCCGGCAAATCGGATACGCACGCGCTCGCGTCCTTCCGACGTGAGGACCGGGACGTGAGTATACATCGGCTCGAACCGGATGACGATCTCGTTCGGATGTTGTCGCGTCGCCGACAGACCAACCGATGTTTGCGCAGTCGCAGATGTCGTGCACAGTATCAGGAGTATGACGACGCTAAGATATCGGCGCATGATCCACCATAAACAGAAAAACCGAATGGGTCCGTTCGATAGCCTTCCCATTCGGTTTCCGAAATGTCGCATCGGATCGTCACCGAATTCGATAAAGGCCTTTTCTTCATCTCGAGAACGCAACCGCTTCACCGAGTTCCACAGAAGGGAACGAACCTTTATCAAAAACCGATGAACATCCTCCGCGTGTCTTGATCTAAACTCACGGCAAAAATAAAGATTGAATTGCTGAGAGTCAAGTGCCCCCTGCTCGAAGCCGAGCGGCGGAACAGAAAAACGTATTTCCGGGATGCGGAATAATGAAAACCCCGCAGCGTACAGAAATCGGAACAAGATTCGACGCAATGGAGCGTGGACGAAAACTGTGACGCGCCCACGACCACGCGGGTGAGAGATCACGGTCGGAGATTTTAGGTTGCGAATGGAGGAAAAAATGAGTATTTTTTGTTCGTTTTGTGACATTTCTGTGCGAGGACCGATGTCAAAGCCGTTGAATATTCTTTTTGTTTCGAGCGAAGTCGATCCTTTTGCCAAGACTGGCGGTCTTGCGGACGTCTGCAGTGCGCTTCCAAAGGCCATCAAGAACCTCGGGCACGAGGTGCGGATCATGATGCCGCGCTATAAGTTCATCAGCGAGTGGAAGTTCAAGCTGCACGATATCATCCGACTTAAGGATATCCCCATTCAGGTCGGCGACTCGACGGAAGTTGGCAACGTCAAATCGTCCTTCATCACAAACCAGAAGGACAAGATTCAGGTCTATTTCCTCGACAACGAGAAATATTTCGGGAGGGACGGTCTCTACCAGAGCCCCAATGCGAAGAGCGATTTCAAGGACAACGACGAACGGTTTGTGTTTTTCGCACGAGGGGTCCTCGAGACGCTGAAGCGCCTCGGATGGCAGCCGGACATCCTTCACTGCAACGATTGGCAAACCGGTCTCATCCCCTCCTATCTCAAGACCATCTACGCAGACGATCCGTTCTTCAAGCCCGTCAAGACGATTTTCACGATCCATAACATGGCGTATCAGGGAACCTTTCCTCCGGAATCATTCGCAAAGTCCGGCTTGCCGCAAGAGGTGTACCGGGCAGAGGGAGTCGAGGCGTACGGGCAATTCAACTTCCTGAAAACCGGTTTGTTCTACGCCGACATCATCACCACCGTCAGCAAGAAATACGCGGATGAGATCTGCAATTCCGACAATCTCGGTGCGGGACTGAACGGCCTCCTCGCCCACCGGCGGAAGGACCTCTACGGCATCCCCAACGGTATCGACGACGAACTGTGGAATCCCGCGACCGATAACTATGTCTTCCGGAAGTACGACCAGAAGTCCATTGAGGCGAAGGTCGAGAACAAGAAGGCGCTCCTTGAGAGATTCAAACTCCCCTTCGATCCTGTGGTGCCGGTTCTGGGTTCGATCTCCCGCCTCGTCGAACAAAAAGGATTCGACCTCCTCGAGGAGATTTTGGATGAGCTCATGAAGGAAGATGTGGTCTTCATTCTTCTCGGATCGGGCGACAAGAAGACGGAGAAGCTGTACGAGAACTACCGGAAGAAGTATCCAAAGAAGATCGGACTGTTTTTCGGATTCGACGTGGAGCTGGCGCATATGGTTGAGGCGGGAAGCGATATGTTCCTGATGCCGTCACGCTACGAACCGTGCGGACTCAACCAGATGTACAGTATGCGTTATGGAACCATTCCGATCGTGCGCGCCACCGGAGGACTCGATGATACAGTGGAAGATTATGCGGGAGGCGGCAAAGGAACCGGATTCAAATTCGAAGCGTACGACAGCAAAGAGTTTCTCAAAGCAATCCTCCGTGCCGTGAAGCTCTTCCAACAGCCGGACGAATGGAAGAAAATCATGCGCAACGGGATGGACCGCGACTTCTCGTGGGGACACTCCGCCAAGGAATATATCTCTCTCTATCGCGAATTGCTGAAACGCTAAGCACGTGACTCCGCAGCACATCGGTCTTTTCCTCGATCGCGACGGCACGATCAATCAGGAAGTTGATTTCCTTTCCAAACCGGAGGAGGTCATCCTCATCCCGAAGGCCGCCGATGCAATCCGGGAAGCAAATGAACTCGGCCTCAAGGTGTGCATCGTTTCGAATCAGTCCGGCATCGCACGCGGCCTGCTGACGACCGACGATCTGGAGCGCGTCAACGCGAGGTTGACGGAGCTTCTGGCAAACGAAGGAGCACGCATCGACGGGATCTACTACTGTCCCCATCATCCCGACGTTGGTCCCCCGTTGTACAGAAAAGAATGCACGTGTCGGAAACCCAAGACAGGAATGATCATCCAAGCCGCACGGGAACATTCCATCGACCTTCATTCGTCTTATGTCATCGGGGATCGTTGTATCGATGTACAGGCAGGGCACAATGCGGGTTGTGGCACCGTTCTTGTGCTGACGGGTTATGGAAGGATGGAGAAAGATGAATGCCTCCAGACAATGAAGGTGGGACATATTGCGGATGATCTCTATCAGGGTTGGGTACACATCAAGACCAGGGTTTCGTCGAAACACGTAGGATCTCAGAGAGAAGTATGAACAACCGAGCACACACGATCAAACAACGATGGCTCTTCATCGGACTCGTGCTTGCGTCGCTCCTGTTAATCGGGTGCGTCGATGAGCCGAGCCCTGTGGGATCGTCGTTGCTCCCACGCGCCGATCTCCTGAGACTCGATACCCTTACGCTTTCCGCATCAAAGACGTTCGGGAAGCCTGCCCTCTACGCCCCGTTCGGGCAGAGCCGGCTGCTGATCGGGAGGAACGACAATCTTCAGTACGAATCATGGGGCTTGATTCGATTCACCTCCATCCCCGATTCGCTCTATGGAATCGTCGTTCAGGAGGCATCGCTGCACCTGAGGACGTCGTACCACCATGGAGATTCGCTTGCGCCGTTCGCGTTTCGTATCCATCGGGCCGAACGGTCATGGATGGGCGACTCATTGAGCTACGATTCGATCAAAGCTGCCGGATTCTCTTCCGCGACGACGAGCCCCGTCGTCCAGTTTTCCGGCCTCAGCGATTCAATGAGGATCTCGGTTCCTCTCGAACCAAGAGTCGTTCAGCGCTGGATCGATTCGCTGTTTGCGATCACATCCAACAATGAGGGATTGATCCTCGAGCCGCTCAACTCTGCCGTCATCAAGGGATTCAGTTCGTTCACTGCGGCGGATACGTCCCATCGCCCGCGTCTCGTGATCACATACAAACGGCCGCAGGATTCTTCCGTAGCGTCCGCAAGCCTGATGAATGGATTCTCTCGCCATGTCGCGACGATGAAGAACCGGCAGTCGCTGACCGACAGCACGACGATCTACGTGCGCAACGGACTCGTCTATCGGGGCGTCGTCGGATTCGATATTTCGCCCCTCCCTCCCCGTGCACCGGTGCATCGGGCCGTTCTGGAACTCACCCTCGACAAATCGAAATCCGTTCGCAATTCATACTCTGTTGATTCGCTCTTTGTGATCTACCTGACCGATTTCGGGTACGTAGAGGCGATCTTCGAATCAAGTGAGACGCCGGTCACGATCGACGGCCAGACTGTGTTCCGGTTCCCTCTGCAGACGTTTGTGCAGCGATGGGTTCGAGGAGGTCTCCCGTATCAACTCGCGATCGCCGGTATCAACGAAGGAAACGCGTTTGACGTGATGGCATTCCACGGATCTTCCTCGCCGGACAAGAACAAACGGCCGAGAATCACTGTGACGTATTCACCGCTCCGGTAATTGACGCCGGACGCTTTTTCAGGATGCATATGAAACGATCTCCACTCATCTTTCTGGCAACACTGCTGCTTCTTCCCCTGGAGAGCTATGCAGGCGGACCGATTTACTCCAGGTACGGGATCGGAGATCTTCGACTTTTCGGCAGCAGCCGAAGTTACGCGATGGGAGGAACATCCATCGGTCTGACGGGGAGTGGATTCATCAACCGGACGAATCCCGCGGGGAATGCAGAGATCGCCTTCACCCGCTTCTCCGGTTCATTCGAATATCAAAACGTCACGTCCGCCGATCCGTCGGGTGATGTGAACTTTTCCCGCGGGGAGTTCCAGGCTGTTGCCGTCGCCATCCCGATCGCACGGAGCCGGGGTGCGGTCCTCACGCTCAGCGCATCACCTCTCAGCTCCGTGAGCTACAAGGTGCAGGAAACCGATGCATGGATGGGGATTACCTCGCGTCAGACGTTTCTGGGAAACGGCGGACTCTCGCGGTTCTCAATCGGATCGTCGTACGGGATTGACTCGACCATCATCGTCGGATTACAGCTCAACTACTTGTTCGGTCGCATCGGTCAGACGGTGATGATCGATTTTGATGATCCGCTGTACACAGACAACGAATTGCGCTACTCTGATTTCTATCGTGCGGTGAACGTCACGCTGGGTGCCGTCTATTCGATTTCGAAGAGTACAACGATCGGCGCGACCGTCGGAACGCCCGCCCACTTCTCGATCAAAAATGAGAACCTGATATCTTCCGATGGATTTCTCGACACGGTGACAACCGCAGACCGGTCGCTCCGATGGCCTCTGTCGTACGGCGTGGGGTTTTCTTCTTTACTGAATAATCGTTACGTTTTGGCGGGTGATCTCACCGTCCAGGAATGGAGCCGGGCGGATTTCCAGGCCTATCGGGAGGTCTCGTATCGCAACAGCGTCCGGGCAGGGTTGGGTCTCGAGATTCAGCCTGTCAGAGGTGCAAGCGGGTATTGGGCGAACACGTTTTACCGATTCGGCGCCGGGTTCCATCAAACGTATTTGATGATGAAGGGAGAGCCGATCAACGAGTACTTTGTCACGGGGGGAATTGGTCTCCCGATCGGTCCCGACGCTCGATTGAATCTCGGTATCCAGGCGGGCATTCGTGGCACGACGTCCAATGCGCTGCAGAGGGACACATTTGTGAGGTTGGGATTGACGTTCAGCGCGAGCGAAGAGTGGTTCTTGTCGTTTGAAGAAGAATGATTGATCCACAACGGAGGTATTGAAAGCAATGAGAAAGTCGATTGTCGGTCTCGCCCTCGCATCAGTGTTGATCGTGATGTTCGGATTCTCCCTCTACGCTCAGGAATCGGGCGAGATCCAGAAGGCGCTTGGCGAAAACTGGAGTCTCTTTTCCGAGTATCACAAGAACGGCGAGTATGCCAGTGCCGCCCCTTACGGATGGAACGTGTATCGTCTTGATCCCGCGCGCTTCAAGACACTCTACACTCGTCTGGCCGAATGCTACTACAGTTTCTACAAGCGGGCACGCATCGGAGAGCTGAAGCCGGGCATGACGACGGACGAAATTCTGAAAACACTCGGAGAGCCGACCGGCAAGCAGGATGTCCAGTACAAAAACAGCAAAGCTGTGCGCTGGAACTATGAGGCCGAGCGGGCCGCTCTCTACTTTGTCGACAACAAGCTGCAGGGGACCGAACGCCAGGATTCGTACCAGAATCCGAAGGCCTACGCCGATACGATGGTCATGATTTACGACCTCGGGATCAAGCACGTTCCCGAACGCGCCGCATCGTTCTGGCTCCTGCGCGGCTTTGCGCTGGAAAACTATTTCGACGGTCGCGAGCTTGAAGCCATCCCGGCGTACGAGAAGTCGGTTGAACTCGATTTCAACGGCTTGGATCTCTACTACATCGATCGTCTCGGCGTGCTGTATGCAAACAACATCCAGTCAAATCCGGAGTTCAAGTCGAAGGCGATTGCGCTTTACCGACGCGCGCAGGAGAAATATCATGACAATCCCCTGCCGGTTCAGCGGCTCAAAGCGCTCGTCACCGATCCCCTGGAATTCGTTACCTATGCCGAGAAAGACCTTGCGAACGATCCCGAAAACGTGGAAAAGATTTGGGAAGCGGCGATAGCCAACCGAGAAGCGGAACTCTGGCCCGGGGCCGAGAGGCATCTGACGAAGCTCGTCAGGAAAGAACCGAAGAACTCGACCTATTGGAACGAACTGGGGAAAGCCCAGCAACGTCAACAGAAGTTCCGACAGGCGATCGATTCGTACGAGAATGCGCTCAAGTTCAATTCCTCGCTGAAAGAGAATCATCTGAACATTTCGGATTGTCACAGGATGCTTGGCAATTTCACGGCGGCGCGTGCCTCGGCGCTCAAGGGAGCGCAGGCCGACCGGAGCTGGGGGAGACCCTACATCGTGATCGCCGACATCTACAAGGCCGCCGTTGAACGGTGCATCATGCAGACCAAAGGGGGCGACTGGGCCAAGCTCGATATCGACGACAAGCTGGTCTACAAGCTTGCCCAGGATTACTTCGCAAGGGCGAAAGCGATCGAGCCCGCGATTACGGCAGAAGCAAACCAACGAATCACGGAATTGAGCACGCTGGTACCGGCGAAGGAGGATCTCTTCTTCTACCGAAGCAGAATTCAGAACAACAAAATGACGCTCCAATCACCCTGCTACGATTGGATTGGAGAATCAGTGCCCGTCCCATCTCTCTAGAATGCCTATGATTGGACTTGCGAGTGACCACGCCGGCTTCGCGTACAAGGAGCAGATCAAGAGGCTGCTTGCGGAATGGAAACTCCCCTTTCGTGATTTCGGCACCGACTCAGAGGCCTCGACCGACTACCCCGATTGGGGACATCTCGCTGCACAGGCCATCTCATCGGGGGAGTGCACGCAGGCAATCCTCGTGTGCGGCACCGGGATCGGCATGTCGATGATCGCGAACAAGCATAAAGGTGTTCGTGCCGCTGTCTGTGAATCCTCAACGGCGGCACAACTCGCCCGCAAGCACAACGACGCGAACGTTCTCTGCATCGGCCAGCGCCTCATCGGCTGGGACACTGCGCTCGACATCATCGAGACGTTTTTGGAGACCGTCTTTGAGGGAGAGCGACATCAACGACGCGTGACGAAGATTCATTCCCTCACGAATCTCTGATTGAGCTCCGTGGTTTCCTGTTTCGAGCATGCCGGCACCACGTTGGAGCTGTACAAAAAAGGAAACAGTCGCGCTGAACCCTGACCTGCCGCCAGGGTTCAGCGCCTGCCACAAAGTGGTGGCTTGGCCACAAAACAACGCGGTTTGGACCATTATCAGATTCCGGGTCAAGTCCCGAAGGGACGCCTTTGGTGCCCGGAATGACTTTTTGTACGGCCCCACCGGCCTTCCATCATCATCCTTCATGAGAAGTCCAATGAGGAATCTGCAACTGCACGATCCCGAAGTATTTCAAGCCATACACAGCGAAATCGATCGTCAGAACACAAAGCTCGAACTCATCGCATCGGAAAATTTCGTGAGTCTTGCCGTCCTCCAGGCGATGGGTTCCCCGTTGACCAACAAATATGCCGAAGGATATCCGGGCAAGCGGTACTATGGAGGGTGCGAGTTTGTCGATGTCGCGGAGGATCTTGCGCGAGCTCGCGTGAAAAAACTCTTCGGAGCCGAGTATGCCAATGTTCAGCCTCACTCCGGTTCTCAGGCAAACATGGCGGTGTACTTCACGTTCCTGAAGCCGGGGGACAAGGTTCTCGGGATGGACCTTTCTCACGGCGGCCACCTGACCCACGGTTCGCCGGTGAACTTCTCCGGTCAGCTTTATGATTTTGTTGCGTACGGAGTCTCGCGGGAAACCGGATACATCGACTATACACACGTCGAGGAAATGGCGAAGCGCGAGAAGCCAAAAATGATTACCGTCGGTGCCTCGGCGTACTCGCGCAACATCGACTACAAAGCATTTCGTGAAATCGCAGATAAGGTCGGAGCGTTCCTGTTTGCCGATATCGCTCATCCTGCCGGACTGATTGCCAGCAAGCTCCTGAATGATCCTCTCCCCCATTGTCACGTCGTAACCTCAACGACACATAAGACGTTACGTGGACCTCGCGGGGGCCTCATTCTGATCGGCAAAGACTATGAGAATCCGTTCGGCGCCGTGGCTCCGAAATCGGGTCGCACGAAGATGATGTCCGAACTAATCGATTCCATGGTGATTCCGGGGATTCAGGGGGGCCCGTTGATGCATGTGATCGCGGCGAAAGCGGTCGCGTTCCTCGAAAATCTCCAACCCGACTTCCGGTTGTACTCCCAGCAGGTGATCAAGAATGCACAGGCGCTCGCACAGGCGCTGGTGGATCGTGGATACAAAGTGATCTCCAACGGAACCGATAATCATTTGATGCTCATCGATCTGAGGAACAAGAAGCTGACGGGCAAGGACGCACAGGAAACGCTCGATCTCGCCGGCATCACGGTCAACAAGAACGCGGTTCCGTTCGATGACAAATCGCCGCTGATCACCAGCGGGATTCGTATCGGTAGTCCGGCCTTGACGACACGGGGAATGAAGGAACCGCAAATGCAGCAAGTCGCCGGATATATCAACCAGATTCTCTCTGATCCGACCAACGAAGAAGTCCGACGAAAGGTGAGCGAAGACATTCGCACCCTGTGTCTCCAATTCCCACTTTACCCGGAGCTCCTCGGCTAGACCGACCCGATGGCACGCATTCTCGCAAAACTCCCATTCAGAAAAGGCAAGGACTCAGGCCCGCTTGAGATGTCTTTCCTCGATCATCTGGAGGAACTTCGCTGGAACATCGTCAAGATCGTCGTCGGGATCATTGTTGCCTCGATCGCCTGCGCCGTGTTTGCCGACTACATTGTTCAGGACATCCTCATGCAACCGCTGCGCGCGGCAGGATTGAAGGCGCAGGTCCTCACTCCCTACGGGATTGTTCTGTTGTATATGCAGACAGTGATCATCTGTGGATTCATCATCAGCATGCCCAACACGTTGTTCTGGCTCTGGCGATTCGTGGCCCCAGGCCTCTTGCCACGAGAGCGGAAATACGTCGCAAGAATTGTGGCTCTGACCTCTCTCTGTTTCTTCGTGGGGGTCGCGTTTGCCTACTTCATTCTCTTACCGACCGCGTTGCAGTTTTTCGCGGCCTTCGGCACCGAGAACATTGATCTCAATGTCTCCATCGATCACTACATCGGATTCGTGCTGACATTGCTCGTTGGAGCCGGACTTGTCTTTGAGCTCCCGATGATCACCTATGTGCTCTCGAAGATGGGGATCCTCACCCCCCCCTTCATGCGTCGCTATCGTCGACATGCCATCGTGGTGATCCTCATTATTGCTGCGATCGTGACACCCTCCCCCGATATCATAACACAGGTCATGCTCGCTGTGCCGATGCTTGCGCTGTATGAAATCAGCATCATGGTTTCGGCGATGGCGATCAAGCCGAAGATCGAGAGTCAACCAACCGCCGATCTGACAAAGAGGGATCCAGACTCGTGACCCTTCAGACTCTGAAGAACACTTCACTCGATACGATCAAAGAGCCGATCAGCGAAGAACTGAAGATTTTCAATACGTTCTTTAAGGAAGCAATGCGGTCGAAAGTGGGACTGATCGACCTCATCGCCCGATACCTTGTGCGACAAAAAGGGAAGCGCGTCCGACCGATCCTCGTGCTGCTCAGCGCTAAGGCATGCGGGGAAGTGAACGAGAAATCGTATCGGGCAGCAACACTTGTGGAGATCCTTCACACGGCAACGCTCGTTCACGACGATGTGGTGGACGACGCCGACACGCGGCGCGGCCTCGCATCGATCAATGCCGTCTGGAAGAACAAGATCGCAGTGCTGATGGGAGACTATCTCCTCTCGCGGGGGCTTCTTCTGTCACTCGAGAACAAGGATTACTACTTCCTCCATTCCACCTCCAACGCGGTGAAGCGAATGAGTGAAGGAGAATTACTGCAGATTCAGAAAAGCCGGCAGTTGAACATTGATGAGCCGACCTACTTCAAGATTATCGCCGACAAGACGGCATCATTGCTTTCGACGTGCACCGATATCGGCGCCGCGAGTACGACGGAAGATGACGAGAAGCGGCGGCTCTTGCGACAGTTTGGGGAGCATGTGGGGATGGCGTTCCAGATTCGCGACGATCTGCTTGACTATCTCGGTCACCGCAGCATCATCGGGAAGCCCACCGGAATCGATGTGAAAGAAAAAAAACTGACCCTTCCCATCATCCATGCGTTGACCGTTGCCGATCGCGCGGACGCCCGCAAAGCGTTAACGATTGTCAAGAACGGCGCGAAGCGAAAGGAAGTTGATTGGATAGTCGATTTCGCGCGAACCAACGGTGGAATTGATTATTCTCTCGCGAAAGCCGAAGAATACGCCGACCTCGCGAGATCTGACCTCACCGCCATCTCAGACTCTCCCGCGAAAGATTCTCTCCTCCAATTCGTCGATTTCGTGATTACACGCGAGAACTAGAAGTCTTCCCCACTTTTCAACCTTTTGCCCTCGTCTTTCCGGCCTGGCTGTCGAGGCTGACCAAAAAGTCATTCTGAGTCCCACTGCTTCCCAAGTGGGACGAAGAATCTGATTCAAAAAAGCAGATTCTTCACTCCGCTTTGCTCCGTTCAGAATGACAGCTGCTCCTTTTTGGACAACCTCGGAATCCGCTCCACTCGGAAGCCCAGCGGGGAGAGTTGCAGATTGCGGGTCGAGCCCGCAATGACATATGCGGATTGAGGTTTTGTCCCAGACGTTTCCGTGAATGCCGTTGCCTGCTGAAGGCGGGGCATCTGACTTACCCCTGTCTTTCCAGCCTGGCTGTCGAGGCTTACCAAAAAGTCATTCTGAGTCCCACTGCTTCCCAAGTGGGACGAAGAATGACAGTTGCTCCTTTTTGGACAACCTCGGAATCCGCTCCTTCGAGGAATCCCATCCAATAGACATGCGGACTTCTAACGAGGCGTGATCCCCTGATCATCCTAACCGCTGGGAACGACAAGCCCCCACTCGCCCGACATGTTGCTTTTTTCGAGCCGTTTCGATAGAATGTGGTGATTCAAAGACTTCCCCAACCGGGGACGATCGTTGAAGGGAGTTTGCTGCCGGCCGATCTTCCTCGAATTCTCGCATCATCTCAATACTGAATCAGAACACAACGGAGGATTCAGTTGATGCGTCGCCTATCCCGGATTCCATTCTTCTTTGTCTGTCCCAGATCTCCTGCGGTTCTGCCAACTGTGTCCAAGAATCTCAAAGCTGTTCATCCTGCTAGCATAAGCTCGTTTGTTTCTTGTCGCACAGAAGGCAGTCTCCGTTCCACAGGAAACGAAGCCATGGATACTAATGACCTGCAATTCAGTACATAGTACGGAAAAGGACTCCACCAACGAAACATGTGTTGGCGATCACCGATGTCGGAAGCCAGTATTGGTATTTCTATCGAAGCTGGTGGAAGAAATTCCGGCGTATCGGAGTCATCACGTTGCGCCAATGACGCACGTCATCATGACGCCTAGCTATTATGAAACGACCGGTCGGTAACGGGGAGGGGTCAGTTATGAGGAGCGTCCATCAAATCCTTGCATACCGCATCGGTATTCTCACGTTCGTTTGTGGTTTCAGCATTGCTGCAGCACAAGTTCCAACGATCTCTTCGTTTTCTCCAACCTCCGGCCCCATTGGCACAACGGTGACGATCACCGGCGCAAACTTCAGCACAACGGCTGGCAACAACATTGTTTTCTTCGGTGCGGTGAAGGGAACCGTAACGGCAGCCACTTCGACTTCGCTAAGTGTGACCGTACCGACCGGTGCAACCTACCAGCCCATTACTGTGACTGTAAACGGTCTCACGGGTTACTCGCGGCTGCCCTTCATTGTCACCTTCCCCGGCGGTGGTGCGATAACCTCTTCTTCGTTTCTTCCGAAGGTGGACTATACGACAGGGAGCACTCCTTTGAGCGTCTCCATTGGCGACTTGGATGGAGATGGTAAGCCCGACCTTGCAGTGGCGAATGAGAGCGCCAGCACGGTTTCGGTTTTCCGCAACACGAGCACAAGCGGCACGATTTCGTTTGCATCGAAAGTGGACAATGCGACAGGGAGCAATCCTCGGATCGTTGCCGTTGGTGACATCGATGGAGATGGGAAGCCCGACCTTGCGGTGGCGAATGTGAACAGCAGCACGGTTTCGGTCTTACGCAACACGAGCACAAGCGGCACAATCTCGTTTGCATCGAAAGTGGACTATGCGACAGGTAGCGGGCCTGTGAGCGTCGCCATTGGAGACGTGGATGGAGACGGGAAGCCCGACCTTGTGGCGGCGAATTGGGGTAACAACACGGTTTCGGTCTTACGCAACACGAGCACAAGCGGCACGATTTCGTTTGCATCGAAAGTGGATTATGGCACAGGGACTAATCCTTTGAGCGTCGCCATTGGGGACTTGGATGGTGATGAGAAGCCCGACCTTGCGGTGGCAAACAATGGCAGCAGCACGGTTTCGGTCTTACGCAACACGAGCACAAGCGGCACAATCTCGTTTGCAGCAAAAATTGATTTTCCAACAGGCACCAATCCTTGGGGCGTTGCCATCGGGGACGTGGATGGTGACGGGAAGCCCGACCTTGCGGTGGGATTCTATAGCAGCAGCACGGTTTCGGTCTTCCGCAACACGAGCACAAGCGGCACGATTTCCTTTGCATCGAAAGTGGATTATGCCACAGGGACCGATCCTTTGAGCGTCGCCATTGGGGACTTGGATGGTGATGAGAAGCCCGACCTTGCGGTGACAAACTATAGCAGCAACACGGTTTCGGTCTTCCGAAACACGAGCACAAGCGGCACGATTTCCTTTGCATCGAAAGTGGACTATGTGACAGGTAACGGGCCTGGGAGCGTCGCCGTTGGTGACATCGATGGAGATGCGAAGCCCGACCTTGCGGTGGCGAATGAGAGCGCCAGCACGGTTTCGGTGTTGAGGAACGTCATCGGCCCCGCGATCGCACCGACGGTGACGAGCAGTGCAGCGAGTTCCGTGACGTCGAGCTCGGCAACGCTAAATGGGAGTGTGAACCCGAATGGAGTGGCCACAACGGCCTACTTTGAGTGGGGAACGAGCAGCACGCTTTCCACCTTTACCGCTACTACCGCTCAATCCATAGGCTCGGGCACAACTGCTGTCTCTGTTTCGGCCAATCTGTCCGGGCTGTCAGCGAATACCACATATTACTATAGAGTTGTTGGTCAGAACAGCGTGGAAACTTCGCGAGGATCAATCGTCAGCTTAACTACAACTGTTGCTGCGCCTCCAACCGCTCCAACGCTTTCATCTCCTACTAACGGATCAACAAACCAAAACACCCGCCCCACGCTGGCCTGGTCCGCCACCTCGGGCGCAACCGCGTATCACTTGCAGGTCTCGCAAAGCTCGTCGTTTTCTACAACAGTCTTCGACGACACGACAATCACGGCAACATCACGTCAGGCCGGCCCGCTACAAAATAACCGGACACACTACTGGCGGGTGCGGGCAAAGAACGCCTCAGGCTGGAGTGCATACTCTTCTACGTTTAGCTTCAGCACTATCCCGGCCCCGGATTACTCCACCGTCGCCGTAAGAAAATCGTTCAGTTCACCCGGAAGCAGGCCGATCGGGTTAGCATGGGACGGAAGCCATTTGTGGATGGTCGACAACTTGAAAAACGTCTTCAAGATGGATACCTCAGGGAATGTGCTTCACACTTACGTTTATCCCGGCTATCCCGATGGCGACCTAAGCTGGGATGGCACCGGTCTCTGGATCGATGTAGGCAACAAGATAAAAGTCGACACACTCGGGAAGCCGATGGATACGTTGCGGGTCTACCACTGGGCGCTGAGTGGATTCGATTGGGATGGGAAGTACTTCTGGGTGAGTGACTATAACAGTTCGTTGGTGTACAAACATACGCGTGATGGAAAAGCACTCCTTAATTTCGGAGTGAGCATAAGCTTTGCTAGACCGAACTCCCTTTCGTACGATGGGGGAAACCTCTGGATCGGGCACAAGAGCGTCATCAGCAAATACTCGACGATCGGCCAGTTAGTGTACAGTGCCGCTGTTCCGAATGCGTCGTCCAACGGTACCGGGTACGTTGCATGGGACGGCGAAAGCCTCTGGTTTGCTCAGGATGACCAATTCACGATCTACAGACTCAACGTCCCTTATGTCCATGAGACGCCGGCAGCGCCGACGCTAAACTCACCTGCCGACGGACAAATCGATCAACCATCCACGCTCACGCTCCAATGGAATGCCGCTCTCGACGCCACGAGATACCGGTTGCAGGTGTCGACGAGTTCTTCATTCCTTGCGACTGTTGTTGATGACTCCACTATCACCGAGACATCAAAGTCCGTCGGTCCTTTGGTGAACGGCACAACGTACTACTGGCGCGTGCGTGCAGGGAATTCTGTCGGGTGGGGCAGCTTCTCGGGAAGTTGGAGATTCACGACGACAGGCGCTGCATCTCCAGTCGTGACGATCGCTGATTTCACGCCGAAGTCCGGCCCCATTGGCACAACGGTGACGATCACCGGCGCAAACTTCAGCACAACGGCTGGCAACAACATTGTTTTCTTCGGTGCGGTGAAGGGAACCGTAACGGCAAAA
>VGVZ01000002.1 GCA_016873805.1 Ignavibacteria bacterium | reverse complement strand
GGTTAATGTCAAGAAGAATCTCATCGCAGAAACGGGACCGACGGGTGTAATTGGGTCTTGTGATGAGTATGGCTCCCTGAGCCCTCACAAAGGAAAGCCCTCGCAGTTCCAACCGCGGGGGCTTTGCTACCACCCTTTTTTGTCTGAGCGTGTCTAGTTCACGTACCCCGGTCCTCTGAGTACCTTCCCCGGAAGATTGCCGGTGAACTTCCCCCCTTCCCACACGGTCTTGCCATTGACGAGCACAACCTCGATTCCGACGGAGTACTGATGCGGGTCTTCGAATGTGGCCTTATCATTGACGGTGTGCGGGTCGAAGATCACAACATCCGCGAAGAATCCTTCCTTCAGGAGGCCTCGCTGCCTCAATCCGAGGCGGTTTGCCGGAAGTGATGTCATCTTACGGATCGCCTCTTCCATCGAAAGCAATTTCTCGTCGCGTACGTACTTCCCAAGTATTCGCGGAAAGCTTCCGTACGCGCGCGGATGCGGCTTCCCATCGCTCAGCGGTCCATCAATTGCTCGCTGCCCTCCGTCGGTGCAAAAACTCGCCCACGGTTGAGCCATCGCCATCCTCACGTCTTGCTCGCTCATCGAAAAGAATACTGCTGTTATTCGGGCCGAGTCCGCAACCACGAGATCCATTAGCATGTCGACGGGATGTTTCCCCCACATCCGCGCAATTTCGCTGAGTCGCTTGCCCTCGTATTCCTTCAGCTGAGGATTGTAGACGCCGGCAATCAAGATATCTTCCGGTCCGGTTGATGCCATCGTGTTATCTGTTCCTGGAGCGGCCCCCATCATCTCACGCCGGATTCTCTGACGTGTGTCCATATCTTTGAGCCGACCGACCAATCTCGCCGATCCTCCATCGTGCGCCCAGGATGGGATTCTCGAACTTAATCCCGTCGAGCTAGCGGCATACGGATAGACGTCGGCCGTCAAATCAATGCCCTGCGCACGATGTTCGTTGATCATGCCGACAACCGATGCCATCTTCCCCCAATTCGGTTTGCCCGCCACCTTGAGATGCCAGATCTCAACGGGAGTTGATGCCCCGCGCGCGATATCGAGCGCTTCGTGAATCGCTTCCTGAATCCGATTTCCTTCGTCGCGGAGGTGTGTGATGTAGATTCCTCCCTCTTCGGAGGAGACTTTTGCCAGCTCGATGAGCTCATTGGTCTTGGCAAACGTTGCCGGGGCATAGATGAGCGAAGTGCTCAGGCCCAGCGTCCCTTGTTTCATCGCCAGCCGAACCTGTTGTTTCATTGACGACAATTCGTTCTCGGTCGGGTCTCGATCCTCCGATCCCATCGCATATGTTCGTACCTGCGTTGCACCGACAAGGGATCCCACGTTAATAGCGATCTTTGAAGTCTCCAGCCGCTTGAAATAACCGGCGAAGTCGTGCCAGTCAATTTCCAGAGCGTATTTCGAGAGCATCGATTCGAGTCCAACGAGCGTTCGTTCGTTGACGGGAGCGGCAGAGACCCCCTCGCCGTTGATCTCGGTCGTGATTCCCTGAGAAATCTTGCTCATCGCCCGATTATCGACAAGGAGTGTCAGGGACGATTGTCCCAGCATGTCGACGAAGCCCGGCGCAATGATCTTGCCTGCGGCATCGATGGTATGCTCGCTCGCTATCTCCTGCAATTTGCCAATGCGCACAATCTTCTCTCCCCGTATCCCGACGTCGCCATAGAACCAGGGGTTGCCTGATCCGTCGACGATCTGACCATTGATGATCAAGACATCAAACGGTTCTTCATCCCGAGGCGCACAAGACACCAAAACAACAGAAAGAACGATCGCTGCCAAGAATGCTCTCATCATTCGACCTCCCTCAACATCTCTGGATGCTAGATATTCATCGACACGATTTCGTACACTGCCATACCGCAGAACGCAACGGAGACGATGACCGCCGCCTTGATGCGGGTGATCCGTTCCCCATGTTTCAATCCAAAATAGCAGAGAACGCCCGGCCACCCCCATACCATGCCGAGCCAGTTGAGAATCAAATTCACCATCGAGATGACCGATGTTTCGTCTCCTTCCATGATGGCGTGCCCCACACCGGTCACCAACAGGGACAGGAGGGAGGTCACAACCATTGGTGCGGCCGCCAGACCCACGGCAGACGCCGCGTTCGGAAGTTCGCCCAACCCTCCCCAGAAATCAGCAATTACGTGCATAAAGAGGGTGAGAAATACCCACGTCACATACACCAGCAGAAACGAAAGGATGAACGAAAGGAACCCCACGCCGAAGCTTCCCGAGACGATAGCCCCGTCAATCAACGATCTGAGCGCGGAAAGCAATGCGTAGAGGGAGACGATCCAGAATGCATCCAGCAAAGCGGGGGACTCGTACTGATCCGACATCGCATAGTCTGGATCTGTCAGCAGTAAGCTGAAGCGGTCAAGAAGACTCATGTACGAGTTCGGGTTATTGGATTGCCTCAGTGTACAGCATTTGTGGAGCAAATGCAAGGCGCGTTCCGGCTCTCGTCGGTCTCTTTTTGCAACCGATTTTCCGAATTGATTCCCGGCACGCGTGATGGGATGATCGTGATGATTCCCGCGCAAATTGCAGCGGCGATTTCGATCGTTCTTGAAATCCGAAACTTCTTCCTCTATCTTTCTTCTGTCCGTCTTACCATCGTCGGGATCGCCCATCATGTTTTGGCTCAACATTGTATCCAACTTTCTCAAGATCCTCCGTGCGGGTCAGACACCGGTACAGATCGCGGGGGGATTCGCTCTTGGTTCGATCGCTGGTTTTTCGCCTCACCTCTCTCTCCAGATCATTGCGGTGTGGATTGTCATTCTCATTCTCAACGTAAATCTTTCGGCCGCGTTTCTCTCGTTTACGCTCTTCGGCATCGTGGCGTTTCTCGTCGATCCCCTCTTTCATCTGTTCGGCTATTATCTGCTGGTCGACGTACCCGGCATACAATCGTTCTGGACCTCGCTGTACAACGCCCCGCTTGCTCCGATGACACGATTCTATAATACGGTGGTTCTTGGGAGTTTTGTGTGTGCGTTTCTTTTCTCGCCGATTGTCTACTTCGGAATGAAGAGGTTTGTCGTGGTCTACCGGGCCACACTCGGCGCGCGTGTGGAGCAACTGAGAGTTTACCAGATTGTCAGCAAGAGCAAGATCATACGGATGTACCAGCGAATGCGAGATTTGGGGGAATAACCATGAGAAAGAAATTCATCTTCATTGTTCTCGTGCCGCTGGTCGTTCTTGGGGCTGTAACCTATTTCTACCTCGATTCCTGGGTAGAGTCCGGCCTGGAGACCGCAGGGGAGTCCCTGGTGGGTGCCAAAGTGGAAATTGATGATCTACGCCTTGGTTTGTTTCCACTCCGGGTTCAGTTCGAGCGGTTGCAGGTGGCAAATCCAAACGATCGGTGGAAGAATCTCTTTGAAACCGGACGCGTAACGTTCGCCGTCGACGCGAACCAGCTCCTCAGAAACAAGATCATCATCGACACCGTGGAGGTTCGGAACGTTATTCTCGGCACCAAACGGACGACGGACGGCTCTCTCCCACAGAGGCCCGATCAGAAAGACGCTCCTCCATCGTTTGCCATGCAGCTGGCGAAGCAGGTCGAGTCCGAGGTCAGAAGCGTCCCCATATTCGATCTCGAAAAACTCCGCAAAGACCTAAACCTCGACAGCCTCCTCCGGATCCAGAACCTCCTGACGATTCAGCACCTTGATTCCATGAAACATCAGGCGCTCGCATTGAGCGGACAATGGAAATCAACATTGGCCGACTACGAGTCGACACGGCAGCGTGTGATGAACATCGAATCGAATCTGCGCACAATACATGTGAATGAACTGAAAACGCTTGATGCGATTACCGCGGCCGTCAACAACGTCAACACGTCGTACAACACCCTGAGGGAAATCAACGAGACACTCACAACGAGAAAGAACGCAATCACAAATGATATCACTCGTCTCACCGGATCGATCGGCCATATCGACGACGTGGTGAGAGCTGATATTGAGCGGGTAAAGTCGCTTGCGCGGCTTCCGGAGCTGAGGCTCGGCGGGGTCACCGATCTCCTCTTCGCGCAACAGCTCTATGCCGAAGCCCAGACCTACTTGGGCTATGTCGATCTGGTGAAGCGGACGGTGAGGAAGTACACACCGAAGCCGGATTTCGAAAGACCAAAGCGATTTGAGGGACAGGACATTCATTTCCCCGTCGATCGTGCGTATCCAAGATTGTGGATCAAGACCGCCCACCTTTCGGGAGGGACCGATGCCGCGCGAGACCCCAACTATATCTCTGTCAGCGGAGACATATCGGACATCACCAACAATCAGTCTCTTACCGGGAAACCCATAAGCGCCCTTATCAGGGGGACGAAGGGCAACCGCATGCGCCTCGAGATCGGGGCGTCTCTTGACCGCCGCGGTAATCACCCGCTTGATCAATACCGCGCGACGATCTCGGGGATTCCTATGGGAGAGATGAAAATCGGCCGCGCATCGTTCCTCCCATCGCGAATCACCCAATCCGATCTCGCGATCAACGCCGCCGTCACCGTCCCGGGCCGTACCTTTGATGCACAAACAACCGTCTCCTTCCGTGAAGTCCGCCTGGTATTTGAGCAATCGCCGCGTAATACTGTCGAGCGATTGGCGCGCGACGTGTTGGATCGCGTCAGAAACTTCGATACTCATCTCCGGGCATGGAATACCGAGGGCAGGATGAAGATCCACTTCTCCACCGATCTCGACAATGAATTATATGAACAGACCAAGCGCGTTCTTGGCGAAGAGTTGAACCGCATCCAAAACGAAATCCGATCGAAGGTAAACCAGAAGATCGCTGAAAAGCGCCAGGAGGTCGAGCGGGTGTTCGAGGAGAAGAAACAGGAAGCGTTGGCAAGGATTCGTGAGTATGAGAATCTCCTCGGCGAACGCCTTGCGCTTGTCGAAACCAAAAAGAGAGAGCTGGAAAAACACATCGAAGAGGAAAAAGCGAAGGGAATAGACGCAGCAAAGAAGAAGTTGGAGGATGCAATGAAAGGACTGATCCGAAAGCAGTGAAGGACTGATCCTCTATGGGACGCATATTCGAAAAACGAAAGTACAAGATTTTCGCGCGCATCGACCGAATGGCGAAGGCGTTCACTCGCATCGGTCGGGAGATCGTTATCGCCGTGCGCGAGGGGGGGCCGGATCCAAAGTACAATCCGCGGCTCCGGCTTGTCATCCAGAATGCGCGCGGCGCCAACATGCCCAAAGATCGAATCGAGGCCGCGATCAAGCGCGCATCGTCAAAGGACGAGAAAGGATTCGAGCAGCTCTTGTATGAAGGGTACGCTCCTCATGGCATCGCGCTGATGATTGAGTGCGCCACAGACAATCCGACCCGAACGGTTGCCAATGTACGCCACCATCTTACCAAGGGGGGAGGGTCGCTTGGTGCATCAGGATCGGTAGCATTCATGTTCGAGCGGAAAGGGATCTTTAAGGTGGCGGCGGAAAAGATCCAGACCCCCGAAGAGATTGAGCTCGAGTTGATCGATCACGGACTTGAGGATATGCACCTGGATGAAGACACCTACGTGATCTATACTTCGTTTTCCGACTTCGGGAACATGCAGAAGGCCTTGGAAGAACGAGGCATCGAGGTCACAAGCGCCGAATTGCACTATATCCCCGCTTCGCGAAAGGAGCTCTCAGAGGAGCACGCGAAAGAAGTGCTTGAGCTTGTCGAGAATCTTGAGGGTGATGACGATGTGCAGTCGGTTTATCATAATCTTGGATAAGCAAGTCAGCGGTGTCGCGGTTGCATTATGTTTTCAGCTAGGTTCGCAAGGGTCGTTCACAATGTGCAAACGTTGACAAGCAAGTTCCCCGCCATATTCGCTACCGACTCACCAGTTTTCCTTCTTGTTCGGCCAATGCTATGACGTTCGCATTGCAGGTAAAGATCGTCATACCTGGAACGCCTGCATAGTCGCCGTCGTCCGTTATCACTTGGGTGACGCCTATCTTTCTAATCGCTTCAATCATGAACAGATCGTATCCATCGAGAGAATTGGTGCTGAAATTGAAAAGAGCCGCTTCTGTTGATACATCATCAATAATCACATCGGCGGGCCGTGCGATCAGCTTGATCTGAGCCCACGCGGATTGGATCTCCGCCGCCAGTCTCCGCCTTTCCGCAGGGACATTGTGTCGATACTCCTTCGTACCAAGTTGCAGCTTATTTGCCTTGTTGTAAATCTCCCGCTCAGTTTTCTCAATCACGTGGGCCAATTCCGGAAGAGATAGACCACATCGCAAGAGCTTCGCTTTCGCCCCGTGAGCCTTCGCAATATACTGTGGATAGTTACTAAGCTGATTCTTCGTTGGGGGTGTGTTAGAGAGGCTTGGTCTTGAATACGTCGTCCAGTACCAGACGTTAGTATCGATAAGAAAGGAGTCTTTGTCGGTAGGTGAGTCGGAAGCAATGTCTACAACATGGGCGTTGATAGTGTAATGAACAGCCATCTCAGGCTTCTGCGTGCTGTGCCACTATTTCGTCAAGGGCGTTTCGAAGAGTCGGATTCGAATAATACTCTTTCGAGTTCTCGATCACACGTCTGAGCACCATATTTCCAACATCGTTGAGGTTAGATATTTTCAATAGTTGATTTAGGTCATCAGACTTCAGATCTTCAAGCAATCTGCCAATGGCCGCATTGAAAAACGGAGAAGCAAAAACCCCAACATTCAAGAAGTCTAATTCCACTTGACGTCCCGCCATCAATTCAGGATGGATCAACTCATATACATCTTCTCCACCCTGCAGGGTGATACAGTACTCACCAATGAGATCGAAGAGATTGATCTTCATGGTTTCTCCTCTTTAGAATAGTGGTTCGTGTTTTGCTTCCGATGTGAGACAGTACCGACGGGCGTCGCAGATGAACGTGATATTCACGAGGGTTCCCTCAAAGTAGGCGCTCCGGTTGGCATAGCGCTCCTCGTTGTGGGAAACGAGAGCATACCCTTCGTGACTGTAGACCTCAAGTTTACCATGATTAAGTTGCACAAAAGCTTTTAACAAGTCAAGGCCGATTCCTCGACCGCCGGGCTTTGTTGACGTTCCCGCCCGGAATGCCCAGTTTAGACATTGCGCCGCTGTGAGCTTTTCCCCGCGTGGATCTTGCCTGAAATACCAACGGACACTTGCCGGAATCCCTACGCCAAAATCTACAACTGTCAGTTTCAGGAGGTTCATGTTCGGATAGTACTGTCCACAACTGAAGATGCCGATGGTGGATTCAGCATGGTCAAAAACGTTAATGTAGGTCTCCCATACGTGCCCAGCGATAGCGTCTCGAAGCCTGGGGCTTATGTTGATCCAACCTCTTCCTATCCACTTGCGTTTCAAGTACGTCATGATTTCTTGGTCATCGAGGATCGTGTCTTGACGATACGGAATCGAGTTCTTGGGTGACACAATTCTCCACTCACCAAATGAGAACTGAAAGCCTTTTTGGGCAAGGTTTTCGGCAACGGATGGATCGATGCTCTCCCAATTCCAGTTCACTCGTCCGTTGCGATGATGAACAAGATTGGCAAGCCCGCCAATGAACGCAACAGCGTTCTGTCTTAGAAAACGACAGCCAGTGAAATCAAAGGTGACTTCAAGATTATCACCCTTGAGTTGATCCCACATTTGAAACAAGTAGTCAAAGTCAGATGGTTCGTCGTTCAGCGTGGGGATGTTGACAAGCATGCTTATAATTGGCCGCGAAATGCTTTCGCAAGAAGGGAGGGGGTAAATTTGCTAAGCCCTGCTTCGGTTTCTGCTTGCAGTCGCCTTAGCGTATCAGATCTCATACGAAGCCCATCAAGGTAGTTTACGACTACCTGTTGCTCAGCCTTGTCTTCAGGATAGACAATCTCCAAGTTTGCGAGTTTTGTGCCGTTCATGTTTGGGCGGTTACCCTCTTCAGTTCCAGAAGCAACGCTCTGCCAGTACATAGATGATTGAAAGAACCAGGAAAGGAAGTGCGGCATTATTGCAGGACCAACGCGAAGGCGAATGAGGTAGGAGGCAAAAACTGCGGTTGGTGGATTCTCTACCAAGAAACTCTTTCCCGTTGTCGCGCCACTTCTGGCAAACACGAGGTCACCTGTTCTCAACTGGTATTTCTGGATTTCAGTGCACCTGCAGAACGGTACAGTGTTCCAATCAACATTTCCGTCTTGAATGTCAGAGATCCTCAGAAACTTTGGTCCAACCGAAGATGAGGTTGCTGATTCAGTATAGCCGTACTGAGGATACTCACAAACCTCTTTGACCCTTCTTCTGATCCAACCATTCCTTTCTCCTTCTTCAAAAACAGATTCTACGGCCGAAGGAAGACATTTCTCAGCACTCTTCACGGCCTCCCTCCTCAACCCCCGTGCCTCCTCCACGCGTCGTGTCAGCTCTTCAATCCGTGCTACGATGCGGGCCTGCTCGTCAGGAGGTGGCAGTGGAATCGGGATCCGCTTAGCATTGGTTTTGTTCAACTTTGGCCTAACCGGCTCCGGAATAAAAGGTGTGTAGTCTGCGTGAGCGAGACAATAGTTCAGCCAATCCACATTTACATCATCAACGGGCCTGAGTACATGCGCGTGATTGTTGACCCAACACTTTCCGGAGACTCTATAAGACGAGGGCCTAATTTGATCAAAGAAGAACCCCCCATCCTCGGCAAGCAAGACAAGCTCTTCATCAAACAGGAAATCATCTATCCAACCTTGTTGCCCGTTCGCTCCAAAGTAAGGATACGGGCCGGTTCTCTTTGATCTCTCTTGGCTGTTGACTGGTTTCCTCATATGATCAAGGAACACAGAGGCAGGTCTCAATCCCTCGACGCCACCAAGGTTCCTCCACTCCCACCCGATTGGCAATTCATTCCGTTCCATTCGCATTTCCTTGCAAGAGAATCTTCCGCATCTCAGTGATCAGTTCAAATATCTTCTCTTCCTTTGCGGCGACAGATTCTAGAATCTCTTCCGGCTCATCGTGATCAACTTTCTCCGGCTCAACAAGTCCGAGCGCAGAGAGGGTGAGGTTATAGCCATTCTCTTCAATGACTCGTGCGGGGACAAGCCACGCTCGCCCTTCTTCCGTTGCCCGCGTCTGCCACTTCGCGAGCAAATCCGGAAAATCGTTGCGGTACTGAGGCCCGAACCTCCTTGCCTTCCTGAGCGAGGATCCGTCACCATCCACTTTATAAAACCAGACATTCTCCGTCGGCCTTCCGGTTCTTTCAAAGATCATGAAGCATGTCGGGTTTGGAGTGTACGGCTCGAACATCCCTTTGGGGAGGGTGACAATCGCCTGCAGGTCGAACTCGCTCAAGAGTCTCTTCTTCACCTCTAAGTGGCTGTTCGTATCTCCAAAGAGCATCCCGTTGGGAAAGATGATGCCTGCACGACCACCCTGCTTTAAACTGCGGAGCGCGAGCGCGAGGAACAGAACGTACTTGTCTCCCTTCTCGATGCGCAACGATCGCTTTGTATCAGAGCGCGCACCGGAGAATGGGGGGTTCATCAAGATAACATCGAATTGAGTCTCATCCCATCTGTCCTCGCCGCCGCAGATTGCATCGCGATGCACAAGTGGAGAATGATCGAACTGATGAAGCACAGCGTTCATGGCAGCCATCCGAAGGAAATCGCTTTCGGCGTCGAATCCATAGAACGTCGTTCGCTGCAAAGATCCCCATTGCTTGCGAGTCAGCTTATCGCCGACCCCCTTCTTTGTCGTCCCCCCATAGACGGAGGACCGTTCTCTGATGAAATCGGAGCTTGTGTTGGCGAGAAGAATGTGGTCGTAAGAGGCAATGAGAAATCCTCCGGTTCCGCATGCAGGATCGCAGACTGTCTGTCCGATTTTCGGATCAACCATCTCGGTGATGACACGAATGAGATGGCGCGGGGTACGGAACTGGGCTGAACGTTTCTGCTGTCCCAAATCGCTTGCGAGCGTTTCAAACAGATCGCCTTTTACGTCGGCATCCTCAGCCATGAACCAGATGGGACTGAGAATATCAACTGCTCTGCGCAACGTTGCTCCGTTGGGGATCACGATGGTGGCATTTTCGAATATCGTCCTCGCGCCTTGAGAAAGGAGGGGGTGATCGGCAAGTTTTGGCAGATTATCGCGGAGCGTCCGGAGCATTTGCTCGTTGTCGGGATTGGATGTCAGGAGACTCCATCGCAATGGCTTATAGTCAATCTTCGATCCTCCGACCTTGAACGCTCCGAACAAAGAGCGATAATTGCCATTGCCAGCCTCTTTCTGTTCGGTGTCCATCTCTTCGAGCATCTTCAAGAAGAGGAGGTAGGAAATTTGTGTCACATAAGTGATCGGGTTGCTAACGTTCGCTTCCCACATCACCTTGCAGAGACGCTTCAGCGTGTTTTGAAGTTGTGCGGAATCCATTCTATGCGGCTAACAATGAGTTAAATTCTTCAACGATTTTCATGAGGGCTTCACGACCAAACAGCTGCTCCATCCTTGCCCGACCGCCCCAGAGTGAGAACGGCGGCTCGCTGAAGATCTTCATCTCAAGCTTGTCGCCGACGAGGATGCGCGCTTTTAGAAGACGAAGCATTTGAGCTTGCTCCGGCTTGATGCTGTTCGAGTGTTCCGCGATCCAGGTGTCAAAGACCCTTTCGATTCGTTCTTCTCGCGTTGGGAACTTGTGCTTGCCGAGGGCGAAGCGGATGAAATCCGTCAGCGAGCCGGTGGGTTGCTCAAACGCTTTTCGGAGGGTTCGTTCTTCAAAATAGAACTCCGGAGAATTCAGCCGCCGCTCCAACGCTTCCCACTCAGCTTCTGTCAACTCCTCCCCTGCGAAGATCTTCTTCACGGCGGGATCAGCAGCAAACATCTCCTTGATCTTCTCAGCCCATTTCTCCTGATAGGTCTTGCGGTCAACTGCCAGTCCTTCTGGCCCGATGATGATTGTCTGTCGCAGGCGGAATTCATCTTCCAACGAACCTCTGGGAATTTCCACAAAATGACGTCGGGGGTCCGGCGGTTCCGGCTCGGACACTCTTGGTTTGGGATGAATGGTAGCCTTTTCCCGAGGGCGGTGGTACTCCTTTCCCCTGTCATTGAAGAGTTCAGAGTTCCCGACAAAGTCAAAGATCAAGAATTCTTTCTTCCCAATACGCGGGCAGAGCCTGCTCCCGCGACCTCGCATCTGAGCGTACTTGATCGCTGATTGCGTCGGGCGCAGCATCACGAGGTTCTCAATTTCCTTGTGATCATACCCGGTGTCAAGCATATCGACCGAAACGGCAATGATTGGGAGAGGATCGTATTTGAACTGATCGACGATAGGTCGAGGATTACCGTTGTTTGAATAGCAGGTGATCTTCTTGGCAAAGTCCTGCCGTACCTGACTTGGCGACCGTTGAACTTGTCCTGCAATCCTGAGACAGACATCGTCGGGCAGCAATTGATTGAACGTCCGTTCGAGAATGGCTGCTTGTCGTTCGGAAACGGAAAAGACAATTGTCTTCCGTGGGTGATCAAGTCGCCGCTCTTCCTCTATCTTGAAATACTCATCAATGATAAGCTTAAGTCTGTCCTCTGATTCAGCGGTTCTTCCCCAATCGCCATACCGGATCTCCTCATCCTCCCAGGTCGCTCCTTCAAATGTCAATCGGCTCTTGGCGAGATATATTTTGTAGTTCGCGAGGTAATTGTCGTTGATCCCTTCTTGAATGGAATACCGAAATGTCGGCTTCCCTTCCTGCGCTGCGCTATCCCAGCAGTCAAAGAAGAGGTAGGTGCTCTTGACGAGCTGGCGCTCATGTTCGCTGACCCAGCGAAGTTCGCCGGGATTTGGCGTAGCCGTCAGTCCAACATGAATTGCATCAAAATGAGCAAGCGTTGCTCGGTGGGTATTGTAGATCGAGCGATGGCATTCATCTGTGATTACAAGGTCGAAGTATGCATGGCCGAAACCGCCCACTCCAAGTTGTCCGGCAATTGTGTCGAGCGTCCCAACAACAATTTGACCTTCCAGACTTTTCTTCCCTCCGTAAAGAAGCTCGGAGGGCCAATTATGCAGGTAGTCGTCAAACGTTTCTTTCGCTTGTCTTGCTAGCTCGATTCGATCGGCAAGAAACAACACCCTTGAGATGATCGCTGCCTCGAACCACCTTTTCATCAACATTGCTATGGTCAATGTCTTGCCGGTTCCTGTTGCCATCTCAAAGAGCATTCGCCGCCGTCCGGCGATAAGCGCTCGATCCGCTTCTTCAAGACACCACAGTTGATATGGTCTGGATTGAACTGCCTCCCCCTTGAAACGGAATCGCGTCGGATAGGGTATTCCCTTTAGAGTTTCCTCAATGGAACCTTGGCGATGAAGTTTCGAATTTGCACGGCGCTCGAGATCAACCTGGGTGGGAAAGCCCACTATTGCACGAGCGTCTCCATCGGCGTAATCCCAGAAATAGTGTTCATGCCCGTTACTGAGCAGCACAAACGGAGCGTTGAATGATACAGCGTAAGCCTTTGCTTGCTCTTTACCGCTGTAAGGATCAACCGAGAAGTTTTTTGCCTCCACCACTGCAAGTGGGTGGGAACGGCTGCTCCTGAGCAAATAGTCCGCTCGGCCTTTCGAAGAAGGTTCTTCCGTTGACACCTGGGCTTTGTTCTCAATGTCCCAGCCGGCCTCTCGGAGAAGGCGGTCTATCACTATGCGGGCATCGCTTTCAGTGGGCATTTTCAGAGTGGCGATTGGCACCGGAATGTAGCGATCCGTTTTGTGAGACACAACGCAATGAGCAAGCCAGCAAGCAAACATTTCGCATCAATGCCTACTTTTTCGCCAGGCAAATCTAGCCAAAGGTTCCGAGAGAATCTCAGAACCGATGACGATGTGCAGTCGGTCTATCACAATCTGGGATGACGGGGGGACCACTGTCACTCAAGAGTGAGCGTCCTCTTGTAGCAGAAAAAGAAGAATCCCCAGAGGTTTGACCTTTGGGGATTCTTCGTTCAGAGGACGGTCCCGAAGTCCTTAGAATTTCCCAAACCGAAATGTCAGCACAGTGTTCAGTCCCCCAAGATCGGCGTTGGACGTGGCAGGGTGGGTCACTCCCGAAATGTAACGATAGCTCATCCCCAGGCTGACCACAAACCGGCTTGTCACGTTCAGATTCGCGTGCACGGCGGGCTCAAGCACGAAGAATGCATCTTGCTCCTGGTTGTGGGCCATTCCGTTTTCCGCTCCGCTGTAGTACACTCCGCCTCCTCCGACGAGCACTTGAAGGGAAAGGTGGATCAGCTTTTCCCATTCCGATATGTATTCCACTTCAAGGCCGCCGTACCCCATCTGAAAGTACTGAAATCCGTTCCTGCTGGGTCTGCGCGCGTTGATGCGATTGACCAATCCATATCCTCCGCCCCCGAGAACGAAGGTGTGATTGACAATCCATCCTCCTCTTCCCCCCACAAAGATGCCGCTCTCTCCATTCACCGTACCGAGCTTCACCACGGGTCCGCCGAATCCTCCGCTCTCCATCTCACCAGAAATGAGCGTTTCCTGGGCAATCACTGTTGTCGAAAGAAGGACAACGGCTGCAATGAGCATAGTCGTCCGTATCATGTTATTTCTTCTTTCTTGGTGATTGTTCTTCCTTGGGTGCCCGCTTTCTTTTCAAATCGGGAGACTGTGGTTTCTTGGGATCCTTGTTAGTCGAGTTTGATTCCGCCGCCGGACCCTCTTTCCGATTCCCGTTTTGAGGGTTGTCCTTCGCCTGTTCGAGAATGTGATTGTCCTCCTCTTCCTCCGCAATCACCGGAGCGACGGCAGTCACGACATCGTCGGCGTCGAGCTTGATCAACCGCACCCCTTGCGTGTTGCGACCCGCAAGCCGGATGTCGTTTGCGTGTTGTCGGATGATCATTCCGTTCGCCGTCACGACCACCACATCGTCTGAATCGACGACCCCTTTGATCGCGACCATCTTTCCTGCTTTGTCGGTTGTTTTCACCGTATAGATTCCCTTGCCGCCGCGATGACTCACCCGATATTCGCTCTCCTCGCTTCGCTTTCCGTATCCGCGCTCCGTCGCCACGAGAATGGTGGTGCCGCTTCGTCTCAGTGAGACGACGCCAACAACTTTGTCTCCTTTGCCGAGACGTATTCCTCGTACCCCTGCAGCGGTTCGCCCCATCGGCCGGGCCTCGCTCTCTGCAAACCGTATTGCCATGCCGTTTTGCGTCCCGATGACAACATCATGATGTCCGTCGGTGAGCTTAGCGTCTTTGAGCGTGTCCCCCTTTTTCAGATTGGTCGCTGTTATTCCGCTGCGTCGAGGATTGCTGAATTCCGAAAGGATCACCTTTTTGATCAATCCCTGCTCTGTCACCATCAGGACATAATGCTTATCGTCAAATTGCTTGACGGCGATAAACGCGGCGATCACTTCATCGGGTGACTTCATGATGAGGTTGTTGATCGATTTACCTTTGGCGGTTCGTCCTCCCTCTGGAATCTCATGAACCTTCACCCAGTAACATCGTCCCTTGTTTGAAAAAAAGAGGATATGGTCGTGCGTGCTTGCGATGAACATGTGTTCGACAAAGTCATCCTCACGCGTTCCGGCGCCGGTAACCCCCTTGCCTCCCCGTGCCTGCCGGCGATATCCGGAAACCGGGAAGCGTTTGATGAAGTCGTTGTGGCTGATCGTAATCACAACTTCTTCCTCGGCAATCATATCCTCGATGCTGAATTCTTCCGCTTTGTAGACGATCTCTGTTCGGCGCGCGTCGCCGTACCGCTTCTTGATCTCGAGAAGTTCTTCTTCGATGATCTTCATCTGGAGCTGCTTGCTTTTGAGGATCGCTTTCAGCTTCTCAATGAGTTTGATCGTCTCCCGGTATTCGTCCTCGACTTTCTTTCGTTCCAGGCCGGTGAGCTTCTGGAGCCGCATATCAAGAATGGCTTTTGCCTGGATCTCGGACAGCTTGAACTTCTTCATGAGCCCGAGCTTCGCGGTCTCCACATCCTTCGATTGCTTGATCAGCCGGATGACCGCGTCGATATTGTCGAGCGCGATGATGTATCCCTCAAGGATATGGGCGCGCTTCTCGGCCTCATCGAGTTCAAACTGCGATCGGCGGACGACAACCTCGTTGCGGTGTTCGATGAAATGCCGGATCGTATCTCGGAGCGTGAGAACCTGGGGGCGCCCCTCGACCAGCGCGAGCATAATAACCCCAAAGGTCGTCTGCATCTGCGTGTGTTTGTAAAGGTTGTTCAACACCACGCCTGCGGTTGCGTCGCGCTTGAGATCAATAACGACGCGAAGTCCGTCGCGATCCGATTCATCGCGGATATCTGAGATATCCTCGATCTTCTTCTCGTTCACAAGATCGGCGATCTTCTCGATCAAGCTTGACTTGTTCACCAGATATGGGAGTTCGGAAACGATAATCCGCTGCCGATCTCCTTTGGCCGTTTCGATGTTTGCTTTCGCCCGAACGACGAGCCGCCCTCTTCCCGTCGTGTATGCATCCTTCACACCATCGTATCCATAGATGATTCCGCCGGTGGGGAAATCCGGCGCAATGATGTGCTTCATCAGCTTCTCGTTTGTGATCGTGTCGTCTTTAATATAGGCAACGCAGCCGTCGATGACTTCAGAAAGATTATGAGGGGGGATATTCGTTGCCATGCCGACGGCAATTCCGCTTGTGCCGTTGCAGAGGAGATTCGGAATCTGCGCGGGGAGAACGGAAGGTTCGGTAAGGGTGTCGTCGAAGTTTGGAGTAAAATTGACGGTATTCTTTTCGAGGTCCCGAAGCATTTCCTCCGCCACGCGCGCCAGCCGCGCTTCGGTATACCGCATCGCCGCCGGAGAATCGCCGTCGATCGAGCCGAAGTTTCCCTGACCATCAACTAGAGGATACCGCATGGAAAACGATTGAGCCATGCGAACCATGGTATCGTATACTGCCGAGTCCCCGTGAGGGTGATACTTTCCCAGAACCTCACCGACGATGCGCGCGCTCTTCTTGTACGGCTTGTTCGGCATTAGTCCGAGTTCTCGCATACCAAACAACACGCGCCGGTGAACCGGCTTCATCCCATCTCTCACATCCGGGAGCGCCCGCGCGACGATGACCGACATCGAATAGTCGATGTACGATCCCTTCATTTCCTCTTCAATGTCAACCGGAATTATTTTTTCGTTCAACGTTGCCATGTTGTTCCTATGTCATCCGTTCCGTTCTGCCCGTTCCTGGGCTCTGCTGTTCCTACACATCGAGATATCGCACGTATTTCGCATTCTTCTCGATGAATTCCCTGCGCGGCTCAACCTCGTCTCCCATGAGGATGGAGAACGTGCGATCCGCGTCCGCGGCGCTTTCGATCGTCACCTGGAGAATCGTCCGCTTCTCGGGATCCATGGTGGTCGACCAGAGCTGTTCCGGATTCATTTCACCGAGACCTTTGAACCGCGAAATGACTATTCCGTCGCTCGTCACCGTTGCTCCCTCTTCGGGCTCTTCGGCGGCAGTTGTTTCCTTCTGCCCCTTCCCTTTCTTCTTCTCACTCTTCAACCGCTTGATGATTTCATCACGCTCTTCTTCGTCGTACGCATATGCCTCGGTCTTTCCCTTTTTCAGCTTGTAGAGAGGCGGCTGCGCAATATAGACATGACCAAGGTCGATCAGCTGATGCATGTACCGGAAGAAGAGGGTAAGCAGGAGCGTGCGAATGTGCGAGCCGTCAACATCGGCATCACACATGAGAATAATTTTGCCGTAACGAATTCTTGCTGCATCAAAATCTTCTCCTACGCCGGCGCCGATAGCGGTAAAGATCGCGCGGATCTCTTCGTTCTCCAGAATTTTGTGAAGACGCGCTTTCTCGACGTTCAGGATCTTTCCCTTGATCGGCAGAATGGCCTGGAACCGTCGATCTCTCCCCTGTTTTGCACTTCCTCCCGCAGAATCACCCTCGACGATATAAAGCTCACAGTGCTCGGGATCGTCAATCGAGCAGTCGGCCAGCTTCCCCGGCAACCCTCCCGAGTCGAGCGCGTTTTTTCTGCGGGTGAGATCACGCGCGCGTCGTGCTGCTTCGCGCGCTTCCGCCGCTTTCAAACACTTGTCGATGATCCTCTTCGCGTCGGCCGAATTCTGGTCCAGCCAGTCTGCCAGCTGGGGGCCAATGATGGATTCCACAATGCTCTTGACTTCACTGTTGCCCAGTTTCGTCTTCGTTTGACCTTCAAACTGCGGCTCCGGGACTTTGACGCTCAGAATCGCCGTCAATCCTTCCCGGAAATCGTCCCCAATCAGCTGGATTCTTCCTTCTTTGATGAGTCCGTTTTTCGACGCGTAGTTGTTCAGGGTTCGCGTCAGGACGGTCTTGAAGCCGACGAGATGGGTACCCCCTTCGTGCGTATTAATGTTGTTGACATAGGTAAAAACGTTTTCGGTATAGTGTTCATTGTACTGCAGCGCGGCTTCCACCACAACACGATCGTTTTCATCCTTGTCTTCTCCTTTGACGTAGAAGACCTTTCGCGTGATTGCCGGACGTGTCGCATCGACGTATTTGACGAACTCGACCAAGCCCCCTTTGAAATGAAATGTCTCCGTTTCTGCCGGCTTCTCGCGTTCATCGGTAATCGTAAGGGTCACCTCCGAGTTGAGAAACGCGAGTTCACGAAGCCGCTCGGCCAGCGTGTCAAACTTGAATGAACGGTTCTTGAAGATGCTTCCGTCGGGCACGAAGGTCACTCTTGTTCCGCGCTTCCCCTTTTCCGCCTTGCCGGTTACCCTGACCTGGCCAACGGGATCTCCTTTCTTGTATTTCTGATAGTGGGTCTTTCCGTCGCGCCACACCTCTACTTCCAGTATCTCGCTCAGCGCATTGACAACGGAAACTCCCACGCCATGAAGACCGCCCGATACCTTGTAGGTATTCTTGTCAAACTTTCCCCCGGCGTGCAGGACCGTCATCACGACTTCAAGTGCCGATCGTTTTTCCTGTGGATGGATATCGGTTGGAATCCCTCTCCCATCATCCTCAACGCCGATCGAGCCGTCGCTATTGATTGTAACCTTGATATTCTTGCAGTACCCTGCCAATGCCTCGTCGATTGAATTGTCGACGACTTCGTACACGAGATGATGAAGCCCGCGCGAGCTGACATCGCCGATATACATTGCCGGGCGACGTCGAACCGCCTCCAGTCCCTTCAGTACCGTAATATCATCGGCGGTGTACGAACGCTGACCGTTGCCGCCGCTCTTGATCTCCGGAGACGCCTTTGCCTTCGATTTCTTCTCGGAAACAATTCTTGAACTCATTCTTCTCATTCTCTTTCGGTTGATGTATGACCTCTCCCCCTCAGACAAATCGGATATCTTTCACAACCTCTCGGCCCAGGGCGGCGTTGAGTTTCTGCACAATCTCGCTCTTCCGGATGCTCAACTCCTGCCTCCAGGGTCCATTGGTGACTCGGACAACCAGAACTCCTTTCTGGATGCGCGTCGCTGTCGCAACTTTCGCGATCTGAACCCCGACGATCGATTCCCATTGAACCACAGCATCGTACTCCTGAATGCGCGATTTAATGCCGAGTTGATCCACAAGCTCCGAAAGGGCTGTGCCGATGTCCTTTGTGTGGCTACGCTGCCGCCTGTTCACGAATGATACTCCCGCTTTTCACGACAACATGCTTGTTTCCGGCCTCTGTAAAGAACTCCTGAGGGAATACCCGGTCGTCGGTCGTCGTAATGAAATACTGCCCCATGGAGGAGACCGTTTCAATGAGTTTCCCGGATCGCTGCCCATCAAGCTCGCTGAAGACATCGTCCAAAATCAATATTGGGGTCTCTCCGCACAGCGCCCGGAGAAACTCGAACTCGGCAATCTTCATCGCAATCAGAAACGTCCGGTGTTGACCCTGGGATCCAAATCGCCTCAGTTCCATCCTGTCGAGGGTGAACAGCAGATCATCCCGGTGTGGTCCAACGAGTGTTGCTCCGACCCGGCGCTCCTCGTGCTTCGATTCTTCAAGCAGGCGTCTGTACTCCATTCGCAGTCCGTCGGCATCGGAGAGACGTTCTGATGCAACGGCGGAAAGATATTTGCTGTTCGGTTTTTCAAATTCCCCGGCGATTGCTTCGTAGGCACGCGAAAGATACGGCTCAAAGTCCCGGACAAATTCAGCACGACGCTGGACGACTCTGCTTCCATATTCGATCAATCCCTCGCTCCATGGTTCCAGAAGGTGGGTCACGCTCCCGTTGGACGATTTCCCGTCCAATAGAATTCTATTCCGTTGTCTTAGGATTCTTCGATACTCAAGAACGTCTTCGAGATATCGCGCGCTCGCCTGTGAAATGATGAAGTCAAGAAACTTTCGTCGATCGGTGGGAGAGCCAAACGTGATTCCGCTGTATTCCGGCGACAGGATCACAATGGGGAATTTGCCGATGATGGATGAGAGTTTCTGTGTCGTTTTGCCGTTGAGAAGATATCTCTTTTCACCTGCTTCCCCGTCATACGAGATCTGCACGCTGAATTCGTTTCCGCTGTCCGAGATCAGTTCGCCGCTGATCCGAAATGACGATTCTCCCACCTTGAGCGCGGTAAGGTCGTTCACGGCGTAGAAGCTCTTCGTGACACAGAGATAGGCAAGACCCTCGACGATGTTCGTCTTCCCGGCGCCGTTGTTTCCCAGAAAAACATTCGCGCAATCTGTGCACGCAATCACCGTATGTGAGTGGTTGCGGAAATTCTCAAGCTGAAATTTTGCAATTTTCATTCGGCAATTCTGTTCTTTACAATGCGATAGCCCCGCGACAACGGGGCTATCCGAACATGAACGTCCTTCTCGCAATCGTGATCATGCATTCAATCGAACCGGCATCACGATCATGAGCAATTCCTCGTTTTCCTTCTGCGTGGTGGGAACCACAATAGCTGCTCGCTCGGGGCGATTAAGCTTGAACGTAACATCATCACCGTCGATATGCGTGAGAACATCGATGATATAGTTTGAGTTGAAACCGATTTCCATTTCGTCGGCTTCATAGGTGCAGTTGATCTTTTCCCGGGCTTCACCTCCAAAATCGATATCTTCCGCCGCGATCTTCAAATCGTTCTTCTTCAGGGTGAATCGGACCTGGTGCGTCGTTGAACTCGAGTACAGAGAAACCCTTCGTACACCATTCAGGAGCGTTTCCCGCTGAACAGTTAATGTCTTCTCGTTATCGATGGGAATCACGCTTTCGTAGTTCGGATATTTCTCCTGAATGAGTTTCGACGTCAGCATGGTGTTTCCGAACGTGAATTGCACGTGGGAGGAACTCATGCTCATCGTCGTTTGTGTATCCTCCGCGGTCCGGATAATGAGGTGGAGCGCTTTCGATGGAATAATCATGCTGTTCTGCTGTTTCTTTCCGCCTATTCCTCGCAACACAAAGCGCACCAGCCGATGCCCGTCCGTTGCGACAGCTCTGAGTTCCTTCTCGGCAACATCAAAGAGAACACCGGTCATTGCAGGCCGAAGTTCATCGCTGCTGACGGCGAAGATCGTCCGACCAAGAATTTTCTTCAATACTCCCCCTTCAAACGTAATTCCATCATCACCCTTGAATTCTGTGGTCTCAGGAAAATCTGCGCTTGCTTCTCCGATCAGCGTATACTCGCCCGTTTCGGTTATGAGTTTAATCTTGTTTGATACAAGATCGGCAGTAAAGAGAATTTGAACATCCGCGAGGGATCGGACTGTCTCAAGTAGTCTCTTTGCCGGGACAGTAATTGATCCATCCCCACTCCCCTTCACATTAATCGATACCGAAATTGAAACTTCCAAATCGGTCGCCACTATTCGCAATGCATCTTTCTTGAGATCAAAGAGGATGTTTTCGAGGATGGGGAGGCTTGATCGTGTGGGAATGACCCCACTCAGCTTGGAGAGTGCCTTTTGAAAATCGCTGCTTGATACTGTGAATTTCATCGCTCTTCTCCTGATCGAGGAATTCTGGGTTCAAGTATATTAATTTACCAAAAAGAAAGAAAATATTCAATTCCGGACCCCGTTTTCAATACATTGCCACTCCTTTCTACCCCCACGTTCCAATTCATTTTGCCCGCGTGTTCTCAAAGTCATCCGGCATCATCCATTTGCGATCGATATCTGAAACACCCTCCTGAACAACACTATCATGGATTCGTTCTCATCATGTCTCAACAGGTAACTGCTTCGCGTGAATATTCCCTCTCTCTAATAATCATAGTATTCTAAAAGACAAAATAGTAATAGAAATATTACTGTGGATGATGTGAATATTTTGGAGTTGAAAGAAGAAGTTTCTCTTTTCTCCACAAAATAAGTGGTTGAAATTACAGAATGAAATGCGGAATCGTGTGAATTGCGTGTTGAAACATTCTATGGTTGTTAACATCTGAGTGGTGTCAGTGGAAAGCGAAACAATTATGGAATACTTGTTCACGAGCAGTTCACATCAATCCACAGATAATCAAACAGCATATGAACAGCGAAGTGTGTACAGTGGGGTAAACCATTCACATGAAGAAATACTGATGGTTTGACAGCGTGAAGAGAAACTACAGAACTCCGTTGAGTTGGATCCGACGTGTGAGTTGGTCTATCTCGGACTTGAAATTTCCATCGGTGGTAATTCGGTCATCAACGGATTGATAGGCATGGATAACGGTGCTATGATCCCTTCCGCCAAAATGAAGTCCGATCGTTTTCAGTGAAGAATTTGTCAACTCCTTTGCCAGATACATTGCAATCTGACGAACGCTGACAATTTCTTGTTTGCGGGTCTTTGCTCGCATGAGATCAAGAGGAATATCATAATAATCACAGACGACGCGCTGAATGGCCTCGATGGTAATGGGGTTTTTGGGCTCCTGAACGACCATTCGAAGGACGTCGCGGGCGAGACCAAGATTGACTTCTCGGGATTCCAGCGAAGCTCGTGCCAAAAGGCTGATCAAGCATCCTTCAAGCTCCCGGATGTTCCTGGTCACATTTGTCGCAATATATTCAATCACATCCTGCGCCAATTCAAGGTTGTTTTCGTCGCTCTTTTTCCGAAGAATGGCAATGCGTGTCTCGAGATCGGGCGGCTGGATATCAGCCGTGAGGCCCGATTGGAACCGGGAGATTAGCCGCTCATCCAATCCCTTCAACTCCTTTGGAGGTACATCTGAGGAGAGAACAATCTGTTTTCCAAACTGATAGAGGGTGTTGAAGGTATGGAAGAAGTTGTCCTGTGTTTTTTCTTTCCCCGAGAAGAACTGAATGTCATCAACGATGAGAAGATCGACGGATCGATAAAAGAGGGAAAATTCGTTGACCTTGTCGGACTGGATTGCCTCGACAAACTCGATGGTAAACTTTTCGCTTGAGACGTAGAGGACACGCTGTGCTTTACCCAACGCGAGTGCATGGTTCCCCAAGGCGTGCATGAGATGGGTCTTCCCAAGCCCGGTTCCGCCATAAATGACAAGCGGATTAAAAGAGGTTCCACCCGGGTTGTTTGCAACAGCCATTGCGGCGGCACGGGCCAGCTGATTGCTGTCTCCCTTGATGAAATTCTCGAACGTATGGCGAGGATTGAGATTGGATTGGACAAGCATCTGCCGCTCCTGAGCCCGGATCGTTGTGTGTGGGGAAAACGGCTGATGAGCAGACAGAGAAGTCGAAGCACCCGTTGCCAGACCATTGGAACCGAACGATCTCTGCAAAGTGGCAAGATCTTCCTCGGACGTGTGACCGTTGTCGGCTGCAATCGCATAGTACAGCTCCGCACCAACGCCAATCGTCTCTGAGATAGTAGCATGGATCAGACCATGGTAATGCTCTTCAAGCCAATCATAAAAAAACTGACTCGGGACCTGGACTGTAAGGGTGTTGCCCTCGAGACGGAGAGGGACGATGGGCTGAAACCACGTCTTGAAACTTAGCGTGCTAATCTGTGCCTGGATCTGCTGAAGACACTTGTTCCACGCCTCCCCTGCCAAAAGCGCGGAGGCCGATTCTGTTCGATCAGGGTTGTGAGAAGACATTTTTGCTTGAGACTCCAGTGGTAAGTGAGCACAGCAGTGAGAGACCGCCGTTCGAGAAGTATGCCTTAGGTTATGCACAAAGATGTCAACAGTGTGCCGTTTCCAAAGGACTTAAAGATGCGTTACTTGGAAAAATATTTGCATGAAGGGGCTCAGCTATGCGATTGAAAAACAAGATCCGTTCTTTTGTTATCCACTGCCTTATCAACACGCTGTTGATATGAAAAACCGTCCAAATTTTAGGCAAATCAGGCGATGTGAAGAAGTAAGAAACTTATCCACAAATAATCCACAGATTGCAACTGGCCTACAAGATAACCCATGATAGCAACGAGGAGCAACCTCCGCAAGCGAAATTATTACAAAATTGTGTAAACGATCGGCCGGAGAGCGGACAGCCGCCTTCAACTCTCTAGGTTTTTCGCCGGTAGCGACGGCGTGGAGTTGTCTCACGATGTGGATGTCGGGCGGAGCGAATGATCCTTGTTATTTCTGATTCTTTTGCGTACACTAAATGTTCGGACAATGTGTCACAAAGCTTGAACGGTAGGGAATATGAAGAGGACATTTCAACCGCATAATCGGAAGAGGCGAAACAAACACGGTTTTCGGGCGCGAATGGCAAGCAAGAACGGGAGAAAAGTCTTGAGCCGCCGACGTGCCAAAGGTCGAAAACGACTCTCAGTCAGCTCTGGATAGTTATTCCCTAGAAGCAACTCTATTCGGTTGAATTTTGCACTTCCAAAATCCCAAATCCTTCGGGGGCGCGGGTCCTTCTCTCGCGTTTTCAGTAAAGGCAGATTCATCGCCTCGGGCCCCGTGCGATGTTCGTACCTTTTTGATCCCACGCGCGACCGAATGCTGAGAATCGGTGTCGCAATCTCCCGGAGTGTCAGAAACGCAGCCGTCCGGAACTACCTCAAGCGAAGAATGCGCGAAGAATTTAGAGCGCACCGACACGTGCTGTTTGAAGGCCGGGCGAGCGCCCCGGGGCTGCTGGAAATCGTTCTGGTCTACGCGCACAGTTGTCACAAGCGTCTGACGCGAACCGAACGACAGAACCTCACAGATGCCATCGTCAAATGTCTCAGCATAGTTGGAGAACAGTGCCGGAGTCGCTAATGGTCTCCGCGTTCACATATCTTATTCGCCTGTATCGGCTTCTCATCTCTCCTCTTCTTCCGTTCAACAGCTGTCGCTTCTATCCTTCTTGCTCGCAGTATTCCATCGAGGCGCTGGAAAGACACGGTGTGCTTCGGGGAATCATGTTGTCGGCCAGGAGACTGCTCCGCTGTCACCCGTTTCATCGTGCGAGCGGATACGACCCTGTCCCGGAAAAGAAAACAAACTGTCCGTAAAGGAATTCGGAAATGGACCGTCAGAGTGTGCTTGGATTCATCTTGATCTTTCTTGTGCTCATGATCTGGGTTTGGATGAGCGCCCCTCCGCAGAAACAAGTAGATCACGATTCAACATCGGTCGTCCAGCCTCGCGATTCCGTGCTGTCCGCAAGACCAAAAGCATCGGATCTGCAGCTGGCGGCAACGTCTGCGGCATCCGATTATGGAAGATTCTTTTCTGGCCGTGAAACGGGAATCGAGAAGACGATTATCGTTGAGACCGGAAAGTCCCGCATTGAGCTCTCCTCGAAAGGGGGACTCGTGAGACGCTATGTGCTGAAGGAGTACCAAACGTGGAACGGGTATCCCGTGCAGCTGATCGACTTCGATCGGGGGGGAGATCTGAGTCTGTTGTTTGCGACGACCGATGGGAGGATTGTGAATACGCGGAACCTCTACTTCGATGTCCCATACCGCACGTGGCAGACAGTGACATTGGAAGGGACCGAGGAGTATGGCGTGGAATTCATCCTGCCAAGCGCCAACGGCGGCAAGATTATTAAGAAGTATTCATTCAAGAACGGTGAGTATGGATTCAAGGTAGAGCTGAAGTTTGTAAACATGGGGAGCGTGGTTGCAAACTTCGAGTATCAGGTTGTATGGGAAACGGGACTGCGGTACACAGAATTTGATAGTATGGGGGAATCGAACTTTGCCGCGGCGTATGCGTTTGCAGGCGGAGAGCTGACAGAACTCGACGCCTCAACGGTCGGGGAGGAAGTATCGAAAGACCTCACGGGGGCGATCGATTGGGTGGGCACCCGGACGAAGTACTTCGCTGTCGCGATAGTACCAAAGAAGGGAGAAAGTGAGGGAGCATACCTGGAGGGCATCCGGAGACCTCTTCCCGATCGAGGCGCACGCGAGGGCTATAGCGTGGCTCTCAAGGTCCCGTTCAAAGGGAATATGGAGGAAACGTTTGGCCTCGACATCTTCCTAGGACCACTTGAGTATAACACCCTCTCGTCGTATGGCCGCGATCTCGAAGAAATGATGAGTCTTGGCTGGGCGTGGATTATCAGACCGATATCGGTGTACATCATCCTTCCGCTCTTCAAGTTCCTGAATCTCTTCATCCCTAATTGGGGAATAGTTCTGATAATTTTCTCGATTATCGTGAAAATTGCGCTTCATCCGCTGACAAAAACCAGCATGAAGTCAATGAAGAAGATGCAAGCGCTTCAGCCGATGATGGAAGAGATCCGGACGAAATACAAAGATGATCCTCAGAAAATGAATCAACAGATCATGGGTCTGTACCGTGACTACGGAGTGAACCCCGCCGGAGGATGTCTCCCCCTCTTGCTCCAATTCCCCATTCTCTTTGCGCTCTACAGCGTCTTCATGTCCGCCATCGAACTTCGCCAGGCCGAGTTCGTCTGGTGGATTGCAGATCTCTCTGTTCCCGATCGGATATTTTCGCTTCCATTTGAACTTCCGCTCTTCGGAATCAGGGATGTGAGCGGCCTGGCACTTCTCATGGGCATCACCATGTTCATCCAGCAGAAAATGAGCGTGAAAGATCCGCGCCAGAAAATGATGGTCTGGCTCATGCCGGTGATGCTTACTCTCTTGTTCAACGGATTCCCCGCCGGACTGAACCTGTACTACTTTGTCTTCAACCTCCTTTCCATCGGTCAGCAGTTCTACATCAATAAGCAGCACGGCGATGAACCGTTGCGCAAGGTTGAGCCAAAGAAGAGATCGCGCGGCGGGATCTTCGGCAAATACACAAAAGACCTCCCGCGCTTCAAACGCTGAGCTCTTTCGGAAGCTCACGAGCGAGAACCCCGACACCCGTCGGGGTTTTTCATTTCCCTCAGTTGTTTCTCCTCCGGGGATGTCGTACATTTGCATCCATGTCCGACCGCTATCAAGCCCCCCTTCCACATCAAGCCGACACGATTGCCGCGATCGCAACCGCATTGGGTGAAGGAGGCATTTCCGTAATTCGGATTAGCGGCCCAAAGGCGGCAGAGGTCGTCGCGCGGGGATTTCGCGGGAAGCATTCGCTTGAAGGGGCAGCTACTCATACTGCCCACTATGGTTCCTTCACCGATCGTGATGGGAAAGAGATTGACGAGGTTGTGGTTACGCTGTTTCGGGAGCCGCACTCATATACCGGCGAGACGGTCGTTGAGTTGAGTTGCCATGGTGGTCCCTTTGTGACCAGGCGGATCCTTGGTGCCTTGGTCGAAGCGGGTGCCCGACATGCGGATCCAGGCGAATTCACGAAGCGGGCATTCTTGCATGGGAAACTGGACCTCGCCCAGGCGGAAGCTGTCGCAGATCTCATTCGGTCACAATCGGATCTTGCGCACCGGGCATCGTTTGAGCAACTACAGGGAAAGCTGTCATCGGAGATTAGACTGCTTCGAGATGCACTGATTCAGATCATCGGTCTACTTGAAGTCGAGCTCGATTTCGTTGAAGAGGGGTTGGAATTTGTTGATCGCCAAAAGCTGACGAATCTCCTTCAGGAGGCCATTAGCAAGACCGGCCGGCTTGCATCGACATTCACTACCGGAAAGATCATACGGGATGGCATTCGAGTAGTTTTGGCCGGCGCTCCCAACGTTGGAAAATCAAGTATCTTGAATTCACTCCTGGCGGAAGAGCGGGCCATCGTCACCGATATCCCGGGAACAACCCGAGACGTAATCGAGGAGGGAATCATAGTGGACGGATTGGCCGTCCGTCTTATCGATACGGCCGGTGTGAGGACCGCGGAGAGTATAGTCGAGGCCGAAGGCGTCCGGAGA
Organism: Ignavibacteria bacterium; assembly: GCA_016873805.1. GTDB lineage: Bacteria > Bacteroidota > Ignavibacteria > UBA10030 > UBA10030 > VGVZ01. The sequence goes on along the minus strand of VGVZ01000002.1, from coordinate 157,472 downwards.
TCAGAGCGGCAGATTGAGAACTGCGACGTCCTGCTTCTTGTTCTCGATAGCTCTCGGCACCTGGAAGAAATCGATCTTGCACATAGCAACCGACTTTTGACCAGTCTCAAACGCCCCGAGGCCCCCTGCATCCTTGTGTTGAACAAATCTGACTTGACGTCGCGGCTGACATCTCGAGAACTTGTCGATATTGAGGCCTTCGCAGGCCTGAAGAGAATAACCGTTTCCGCTGTGAACGGCCATGGTTTGGAGAATCTGCGGCTCGCCCTGGTTGATGCAGTCGGCATGCGAAAAGGCTGGAGCGGCGAAGGGGGGGCACTTGTGACTCATCGTCGACATCATGATGCACTCCGGAGGGCTCAGGGCGAGCTTTCGAGGGCGATGGACTCGCTTGTCGCCGGTGCGAGCAACGATTTCCTCTCCGTGGACATCAGGGCGGCCCTAGACAGCTTGGGCGAAATCGTAGGCGCGGTCACCACGGACGATATCTTGGAAGATATCTTCTCGAAGTTCTGTATAGGAAAATAGGCAGCTGATATGTTCCACGTGGAACGTTATGGGTTGGACTGAGACAACCAGTATGGCTGGAATTGGACCAAAATATGACGTTGTTGTGGCTGGCGGGGGGCATGCCGGGATCGAGGCTACTCTGGCTGCATCCCGGATGGGATGTTCAGTCCTGCTTGTCACGATGGATGCTACTGCGATCGGACGCATGTCGTGCAATCCGGCGATCGGTGGGACCGCAAAAGGGCACCTGGTGCGTGAAATCGATGCCATCGGCGGAGAAATGGGGAAGGTCGCCGACGCAACTGGGATACACTTCCGGATGCTCAACACCTCCAAAGGACCGGCCGTCTGGTCGCCCCGGTGCCAGTCGGATCGCGAGCTCTACAGCAAGACCGCGAGGAATCGATTGGAATCAGCGGATCGAGTCGACATAGCTTTGGATTCGATTGTTGATATCGACGTGGATAACCCTACTCCAGGGGGCCGGCCTAGGATCAGAGGAGTGTTGACTACTTCCGGAAGTCAATATTCATGCAGATGTTTGATTCTCTGCGCGGGGACGTTTCTTGGCGGAGTTATGCACACAGGGTTGCTGCGATTTGGCGGGGGTCGCTTTGGAGAGCCTCCAGTCGCGGGTTTGACGAAAAACCTTGTTAACCGTGGGTTTGTCAGTGGGAGATTGAAAACAGGCACGCCGCCAAGGATAGACCTTGAGAGTATTGACCTGGAGAGTGTCGAAGCGCAGCCAAGCGATTACCCGGCACGACCGTTCTCACATTCAACAGAACAGATCGGCAACGAACTGATCAATATGTATCTGACGTATACGACCACGGCCACACACGAAGCCCTTCGGAAAGGATTTGACAGGTCTCCACTATTCACAGGCCGAATCCAAGGCGTGGGTCCGCGGTATTGCCCATCAATCGAGGACAAAATCGTGCGGTTTGAGGGGAAGGAGAGACATCATCTCTTCCTCGAGCCAGAGGGGTACGATACAAACGTTGTCTATGTGAATGGATTTTCCACGAGCCTTCCTGCCGAAATCCAGCTCGAGGGGCTGCGGACGATCGCCGGCCTGGAAAACGTTCGGATGATACGCCCCGGCTATGCGGTGGAATACGATTTCTTTCCACCGTACCAGGTTGAGCTTACCCTCGAGACAAAGCTTATCGAGGGGCTATATTTTGCCGGCCAGATCAACGGAACGTCAGGATATGAAGAAGCGGCAGCCCAGGGGCTCATGGCGGGTATCAATGCGGCTCTCAAGATTCTAGGGGAAGACCCTTTTATTCTCAAGCGATCTCAGGCTTATATAGGCGTAATGATCGATGATCTTGTCAATAAGTCGACAGAAGAACCGTACAGAATGTTCACGTCGCGAGCAGAACACAGGTTGGTCCTTCGGCAGGACAACGCCGATCTCCGACTCATGGCATATGGACACCAATTCGGGCTGATCGACGAGAAGCTCCACAAGCGGCTTACAAAGAAGCGAGAGCTCATCTCGAGAGGGAAGAACTACGCGGAGAGAACACAGGTTGCCCCGACATCCGTCAATGATTATCTCAAAAAATCCGAAGGCGATCCAATTGCGGAGAAGGAAAGGATCTCAAAGCTCCTCAAGCGGCCCAAGGTGACCCTTACCGGACTTCTCGCAGTTGATGGTCTTGCCACCGAGGGATTCTTTGCTGATCTCCAGGGCGAGCCTGACCGCCGCCTCGTCGCTGAGGTTCTTGAGCAAGTGGAAATCGAATTGAAGTACGAAGGGTATATTGCCAGGCAGCAGGAACAGATCGACCGATTTGACCGGCTTGAGGCGCAGGTGATACCGGAGGAGTTCGATTTTCGGAGGGTCAAGGCACTCTCTACCGAAGGGAGAGAAAAACTCATCCGGATTCATCCTCGCTCCATCGGTCAAGCCTCGAGGATCTCTGGTGTCACGCCGGCCGATATTGCCGTCCTCATGGTCTACCTTCGGCGGTAAGGGTTCCACGTGGAACACTGCCCCCACGGGTTGATTCCACAACCACACCTATGACCCAACAAGACATGCTCGCCCTGCGAACAATTTGTCACAAGAATGATCTCCGCGTCACAGACGAACAGCTGAACCGATTAAGCGCATATGTCAACATGCTTCTTGACTGGAACAGGCGGATCAACCTTGTCTCTCGACAGGACGTGGCAAATGTGTGGACGAGCCACATCCTACACTCCATCTCTATTCTGTTTCAATTTTCATTTGCGGACGAGACTCGAATCGTGGATCTTGGAACCGGCGGAGGCCTGCCCGGAATTCCTCTTGCAATCCTTCTTCCCAAATCCGATTTTCTCCTTGTCGATGCTACGCAGAAAAAGATCAAGGCGGTCGATGAAATGATTCGGGGGCTGGGCCTCCCAAACGCATCAGCCGAATGGGGTAGGGGCGATGAACTTTCCAGGCAACCTCGGTTGACAGGATCGTTCGACATTGTGATCTCCCGCGCAATGGGTTCGCTTAAGGAGCTCGTTCAGCACGGAAAAGAATTTCTTCGTCGCGGGGCAGAGAAGCCAGGGATACTAGTCAATGCGGACGTCACTTTCGCACCGCAGCGCTCAATCGACAGGAGATGTCTGATTGCATACAAGGGGGGGGATGTGGGACGAGAAATTTCTGCGGCCGCACGGAACAGCGAGGTCGAAAAGATCGAGGAAGTTCCGCTGATGTTTAAGGGTTCGTCCGAGGTAGGCATATTCGACAAGAAGATTATCCTCGTACAATTGAAGAGAAAATGATGGACGGAAGAACGCTATTTGATCAGCTCAAGGACATCGCGACGGAACAACGGAATCCGGCAAGCATGCGAATCGATGCTGCGTCGATTGGCGAGATTCTCGCGATCATCAACAATGAAGACAAACGAGTCGCGCACGCCGTCGAGGAAGAACTCCCATATATCGAACGGGCGGTTCAGCTGGTGATCGAGGCACTGAAAGCCGGCGGGAGACTGATTTATGTTGGAGCGGGGACAAGCGGACGACTTGGAGTGCTGGATGCGGTCGAGTGTCCTCCAACGTTCGGAACAGATCCAGAACAGATCCAGGGAATGATTGCCGGAGGGGAGAGGGCCATGTTCCGCGCGCAAGAGGGGGCAGAGGATCATGAGCGCAACGGAGCGAACGACATCGATGCGAAAGAAACGAATCCAACTGATGTCGTTTGCGGAATCGCCGCAAGTCTCCGAACGCCGTATGTGGTAGGAGCGGTCAAGCAAGCGAAGACAAGACGAGCGAAAACCATTTACGTAACTACCAATCCAAGATCTAAACTGTATTCGCAAGAATTTTTGGAGCTACACCGTGCCATTGATGTGGCAATTTGCCCGGTCGTTGGGCCGGAAGTGATAATGGGCTCCACTCGGATGAAATCAGGAACGGCTCAAAAGCTTGTGCTGAACATGATCACGACAGCGACGATGGTGCGCCTTGGCAAAGTGTACGAGAACATGATGATCGATCTCCAGATGACGAACCGAAAGCTCGAAGAGCGGTCAAAACGCGTGATCATGACAATCACCGATCTGGACTACGAAGCGGCCGCGAGGGCGTTACATGACGCGGGCGGACACGTCAAAACAGCGCTGGTGATGATCAAAGCCGGTGTCACAAAAGCCGAAGCGGAAAAGAGGTTGGACAAATCACACGGATTTGTCCGCGTCGCGATTGAGGGAGAGGGGCGACGCAATGCGTGAGGTTGATGTCAGCATCGTCGCGGCATTGGAGGAGGGAACAGGATGACGAAAGCTCCGTTCGACGAGATGGAATTCTATCCGCCGTTTGAAGGATTCCCGCGCGAGGGAATCCGTTTCCTGCAACGGTTGAAAATGAACAACAACCGGGAATGGTTTCAGAAGCACAAGGCGGAATACGAAGAGCTTGTGAAGCTCCCGATGCAGTCTCTGATCGTCGAGATGGGATCGCACTTCCATGAGTTTGCACCGGACATTGATGCCGATCCGAAGCGATCGCTCTTTCGGATTTATCGTGATGTTCGCTTCTCCAAAGACAAACGTCCGTACAAAACACATGTTGCCGCCCATTTTGTACGAAGAGGAAAACCGAAGGGCCTGGAAGGGTTGGGCTACTATCTGCACATAGAGCCCGGGGAGGTCTTTCTCGGCGGAGGGATTTACATACCTTCCAGTGACCAGCTCAAGAAGATCCGCGCAGCAATAGTGAGTCGGTCAGAAGAGTTTCTCAAGGTGGTGGGCGACCGAAAACTCAAGCGAGCATACGCTACCATTGAGGGAGAGAAACTCACGCGGGTCCCACAGGGATTCGATCCCGAGCATCCGTTGGCAGAATGGCTGAAGCATAAGCAGTTTTGGGTTGGTGTTTCGTGGCCTGAAAATAAAAGTCACCGCCAGACATTTGCAAAAGAGGCAGCAGAGACGTTCAAGGCGGCCGCCCCGCTGGTTGAGTTTTTGGTTCGCGCCCTAAGCTGAGAAGTTGACGGTCAACTATCTGAGGAGCCCCGCAAACTCAAGCCGCTGTCTCACTGCCATCGCGATGGCGAGCGAGTTTGGGGTGTCGCTGTGAATGCAGATTGTCTGTGCATCAATGGGGATCGTTGATCCATCGATGGCCACAATAATCCCCTCGCGCGCAATTCGCCGGACCTGCTCAAGGGATTCCTCGGTGTTCGTGATCAACGCGTCGGGGTGCTTTCTCGAGCGTAATGTTCCATCAGACTCATAGCGCCGATCAGCAAAGGCCTCTCCTAATACCCGCAGCCCCATCTTCTTCCATACCTGCAGTGCAACGGATTCCGCCAACCCTATAAGAATCAACAACTTATCGGTGTCTGCGACAACAGATCCAATGAGAGCGGCCATTTCAGGATTTCGTGCGGCGAGGTTATAGAGAGCACCATGCGGCTTAACATGGCTTACACGAGCCCTCATTCTGTCTGCCACCAGGCAGAGGGACCCGATTTGCTCGACGAGCGATCTCTTGAGCGCCATGTCGTCGATTGAAATCTCTACGCGTCCGAAATTCTTCTTGTCTGGATATCCCGGATGGGCACCAATTGATACTCGGTGCTTCATGCACAGCCGGACGACCTCTTCCATTGTTTCGATAGTTCCTGCGTGTCCCCCACACGCAATGTTCGCCGAGGTGATGAGCGAGATGAGCTTCTCTTCCGAACCGTCGGCAAGAGTCTCTGGTCGTTCGCCTACGTCGGCGTTGATATCGATACGGTTCTTCATAGATATTCCTGACAGACCTTCGGAAGGTCTAGCTATACCAATTCCTTTCCTCTCGTCTCCGGCAACAGAAAGATTAGAAACGCGCCGGCCAAGAAGAATGCCGATGTCAATCCCAAGGCACTCCCAATTCCATATACATCAGCCAATGCCCCAATCGTGAATGGAGCAAGGGCGCTGACAGCACGACCCGCGTTGTACGTCAAACCCTGCGCCGTTCCTCGGATGGACGTTGGGAACAACTCGGCGAGCATTGCGCCGAAGACGCTGAAGTAACCATGTCCAAAGAAGCCGATCAAAGGACCGAGGATCATCAGAAGCAGCTCGTCTTGACCAAGCTGTCCGTAGAGAGGAACAAGTGCGGCAGCGAAAACCAGAAACACGACGAACACCGGTCGCCTCCCAAAACGATCTGCAAGAAACCCGAAAAGGTTGTAGCCGAAGAAAGCCCCGATCTGCATCGGGATGATCCACGCAGAACTCCGCACAATCGTCATGCCGGCTCCTCCGCTTTCGACTGGCGTAGAGAGGAACGTCGGGATCCAGGTGAAGAGTCCCCAGTAGGCGAAGAGGACACTCGTGGTGATGCAGGTGGCGACGACGGTTTTCTTCATCAACGGTGGACGGAAGATCTCCGCTATGGAAGCGGTCGGAAGCAGTTTCTGTGACTTCCTTCCTTCGCGCCAGAGTTCAGGTTCAGGCACATTCCGGCGTATCCACGCGGCGAGAAGGGCCGGCAGGAGGCCGACAACAAACATTGCTCTCCACCCAAACGCAGGCATAATTGCCGCGGCCAATAGTGCGGCGAGAATGTACCCGATTGCCCACCCTGATTGCATGAGACCGATTGCTTTCCCGCGATGTTGTGCCGGCCACGTCTCCGAGACGAGCACCGATCCAGCCGACCACTCGCCCCCCATGCCAAATCCCACAAGTGTTCTCCACAGTACCAACTCAATCACGCTACCAGATGTCGCCGTGAGAGCGGTGAAAACTGAATATGTGAGGATCGAATACATGAGCGAGCGGGCTCTTCCGATCCGATCGGCCAGATATCCGAAAAGAATTCCTCCTGCCGCAGAGGCAATCAGTGTCACCGATGCAAGCGCCCCAGCCTGCGCGGATGAAAGCCCAAACTCGTCACGGATCGTTGTGAGCGCAAACGCATAGAGCATGACATCCATTGCGTCGAGCATCCAACCGAGCTTTGCGGCAAGGAGGGACTTCCATTGGATCGACGTGATCGTCCGATACCACGGGAGTGTACGGGTGTCGTTCATAATGCGATGAGGGACCGATGACCGATGAGGGCTTCCTGCGCCCGGCGCGCGTCCTGTGCCGCCGTGAGGTCCACCAATTCAAACGTGATTTCGTCACGCGGTCTGAGCTGTCCTATTGAAGAGAGATCGGCTGAAATCACGCTCGCGATTCTTGGGTATCCGCCCGTTGTCGGATGCTCGATAGAAAGAATGATCGGCTGTCCGTTCGGCGGGACCTGGATGGTGCCGGTTGAAACACCCTCTGTGAGAATGTCTGTCTGAACGGTCCGCTTGAGCGTGGGACCACGAAGTCGGAGACCGACACGGTTGGATTCTTCGCTTATCTCGTATGAAGAGGAATAGAAGAGACCGAGCGCTTCATCGGTGAACGATTCCCACTCCGAAGCTGGAGTTACACGAAGATTTGTCCGCGGGCCTAACTCTCTCAACACACTTGCAGAAACAACACGATAGAGGTGATATGGAATTGGATCGAGAGGCGCGTAGCTCAACTCATCCCCCTTCTGAAGGGCTCGGCCGGAAAGACCACCAATCCCACTGAGCACATGCGTTGATGCGCTCCCCAAATGACGAGGAACATTTAGCTCTCCCCGAATGCAAAGATACGCTCGAACCCCGGCTTTTGCGGCGCCGAAAGCCACGGTCTGTCCGGCTTTGATTTCAACGGTCGTCCAGAGAGGGACAGAATGTCCGTCGATGATGGGGGAGAAATTGGCCCCGGTGATCGCAATCGGGCAATCGGATGAAAAGGTGAAGGCTCCTCCGACGAGGGTCATCTCAAGAGCGGGAGTGTTCTCCGGATTTCCGAGGAGGAGGTTTCCCATTCGGAGAGCGATCGTATCGGCAGCGCCGGCCTGCGAGACCCCGAGGTGCGCGTGTCCGAAACGACCGAGATCCTGAATCGTCGTAAGAAAGCCGGGACTGGAAACCGTGATTGCGTTCATGTCAATTCCGATCGATCACTCCGGTCAGGGGAAGAGAAAAACGATCTGAATTCTTCCTCCGATATCTGGCGAAACATTACCTCGTCTCCGATCTGGAGGTGCGTAGGTGGATCCCTCTTAGGGTCGAACAGTCCCAAAGGGGTTCGTCCGATAATTCGCCACCCTCCGGGAGAGACAACCGGATAAATACCGGTCTGCTTTCCACCAATTGCGACGCTCCCCGCCGGCACTCGTGTGCGCGGAGCCGCCAGTCTCGGTGTAGCGAGCAAAGGGGACAAACCACCCATGTATGCAAAACCCGGTGAAAAACCAAGGAAATAAACAAGGTAATGATCCGATACATGCATCTGAATTACTTCTTCGACCGATAACCTGCAATGGGAAGCAACGTCACGAAGGTCGGGTCCAAACTCGCCCCCGTAAACGACGGGGACTTCCACGCAGCGCGGCTGAGGCAATTCAACGGAGTGCAACTGTTCGAGATGGCGAGAGATTCGTCTCCGGATTTCAGGTAGCTCCGTGATGCGAGGGTCGAACGTCACCAGAACGGAGGCATACGCCGGATGAATATTGGTGAACCATCGCGGCTTCTCTGAAAGAAGGGAGTGTGTGAGTCGACGTACGGATTGGTGGAGTGAAAGATCGATTTCCGTCCCGAATCGTACGAGCAGAGAATGATCGCTCGCGATGAGGAGTTGGGGATAGTCCGGACGATGCACGAGTAATCTCCAAATATGAAAAGAGGATACACATTTTTGGAGGGGAACACAAACGGGTGGGAATTAAGTTCACCGTTTCTGTTGGATGGTCCGGATACGGATTCTGTTCTCAGGATTCGACCAAAAAGACCCCTGTGAAAAGAGATAACCGCCGAGGGCGCAGAGGTCGCTGAGATCTCTCCTCGGAGACACAACAAGTCTTCCTTGGCGTTCGTTGCGCTCTCCGCGGTTGAGCGTTTGAGTTGATCTCAGACGGGTTGTGTGGCTATTGATCGCTCCAGGGAGAATGAATATGCTTGATTCACTCGGGACGTCTTAGTAGAATGAGCGGTGATCAATTTCAACATCTTTCCTCACACAAATTGACTGCTACGAACTATGAAAACTACAATAAGAGTCCCGTTCGTTATCCTTTTTCCTTTCCTTCTGTTCGCACAAAAGAGCTCGTTCTCGGAAGCATCGTTTGATGTGTATGTCCAGAGCGTGATGAAAGCGTTTGATGTTCCTGGCGTGAGCATCGCAATCGTGAAGGATGGAAAAACCCTCCTTGCCAAGGGATACGGCATTCGAAAACTTGGCGAATCAAGCCCGGTTGACAGTCGGACACTCTTCGGGATTGCTTCAAACACGAAAGCGGTTACCGCAACCGCCCTTGCGTTGCTTGTGGAAGAGGGAAAGATCAAGTGGGACGATCCGGTCATCAATCATCTTCCGTGGTTCCGGATGTCGGATCCTTATGTGACCCGCGAGCTGACGATCCGCGACCTGATGGTTCATCGGAGTGGTCTTGGACTTGGAGCCGGGGATCTCCTCTGGTGGCCGCCGACCACATACAATCGGAAAGAAATCACCGAACGATTGCGATACTTGCCGCTCGTGACAAGCTTCCGCAGCGCGTACGCGTATGATAATGTTCTCTACACTGTTGCTGGGGAAGTTATTCATGCCGTCTCCGGAAAGACGTGGGAAGAGTTTGTGCAGGAGAGGATTCTTGTGCCGGTAGGGATGACGACAAGCAAGATGAGACAACGAGAGTTTGATCCGACGGGTAACACAGCGATCACTCACGCGAAGGTTGATGGACGGCTTCAAGTTGTGAAGCCCTTTGCCAGCGACAACACCAATCCAGCCGGGGGCATCAACTCGAACGCGGAAGATATGGCAAAGTGGATGATCGTTCAGCTCGACTCCGGGCGAATCGCGCCAGACAAGCGCCTCTTTTCGCGGGGGACGGCAATCGAGCTGTGGAGTCTTGTCACGCCGATACCGATCAGGCCTCCCTCGGGGGATCTCGCGCCGCTACGCGCAAACTTCAACGGCTACGGATTGGGATTTGGTGTGAGGGACTATCGCGGGTACAAAACGGTCAGCCACACCGGAGGGTTGCCGGGTTATGTCTCCCGACTTACCCTGATCCCGGAGCTGAAGCTGGGCGTCACCGTCTTGACGAACCAGGAATCTGGCGGCGCGTTCAATGCGATCACGTACTATGTGCTCGACAGATTCCTGAACGCGCCGAAACACGATTGGTTGTCGGCATTCAAGCGTGGCGAGATACGCGCCGATTCGATGGCTATGGCGGCAGAGCAGAGAGCGGCCGGCTCGCGAGATTCAATTTCAAAGCCCTCGCTCGCGCTTGCCGGGTATTCCGGGACGTACCGGGATGCGTGGTACGGCGACATCACGATAGGACAAGAAGATGGAAAGATGATCCTCCGCTTCACGAGAACTCCGGTCCTTGTTGGAACAATGGAGCACTATCAGCATGATACCTTCATCGTCCGCTGGCATGATCGTGAATTGCGGGCAGATGCATATATCACGTTCGCCTTACACCCGGAGGGGACAATCGATCAGGCAAAAATGAAAGCTGTCTCGCCTGCAACCGATTTCAGTTTTGATTTCCACGATCTTTTGCTGAAGCCGGTATCGCACAGTGATAAATAGCGGCCCCGCTGGCAAAGACATTTTGCACGGAGAACGATCACGATGGAAATATATCGTCATACCCAAATCGGATATCCGCTGATCGTAGGGTTGGCGATTCCTGTTGCAGTAGAGCTTTATCTGATCGCGACGGTCGGATTTACCCTCATCGTCGCGGCTATTCTTGGAATGCTGTTACTCACGATGCTCTTGTTTGCCACCCTGACTGTGACAATTGCCGCGGGTGAGATCGTTGCTCGATACGGCATAGGGTTGATCAGGAAGAGGTTTTTGCTTTCCGAGGTTGCATCATGCAGGATAGTGAGAAACAAGTGGTACTATGGATGGGGAATCCGCCTCACTCCACACGGCTGGCTCTACAATATTTCCGGATTGGATGCGGTGGAACTGGAATTCAAAGATGGGAAGAAGAATAGGATCGGTACTGATAAACCGGCTGATCTGGAAAGGGCGGTACAAGAGGCGATGGCACTCGTCATGAGATAAGTGACGATATTCAGATTCCGCTTGCCGGAAGCACAACGGAGAGAAGAATCGTCTTTCTCGTCATAACTCTCCTGGTAGTTGCCACGCTTGTATTCATCTCGCAGATCCACACGAGTTCGTACGCCCACATAGCCCTGGATGATAGCGATCCAGAATACGCTGTCGCACACGCGAAGATTGCCAGTCTCGTTGCCGCGAAGAATTACACGAAGGCATGGCCCGAACTGGCTAATGCGATAAGTTATGTCGTCAAAAGAATCAAACAAAACCTCAACCGAAGTTCACCACGAACCGGCGAATGATGGAACTGCTTGATCTTGCGTCGCAAGCATACAAAGGAGCGGGAAGGATGGACAGAATACTCATCTCTCGTCAACAAATCATCTATCTTTATCCCTTCCCTAATATTTCATCCCCGGATGAACAGGCCCGCTGGAATCAGACCAACAGCTTGGCAATTCATGCTGTCCAACAACTGGTGGATGACTATCGAGCGATCAATCAAATTGAAGCAGGCATCGCCTATTTTCACAAATACAAAAGAGGTACATCAACACTCCGGTTGCCCAGGCAGCCCTTGCTGCGGAAAAGAAATTGAAATCTGGCAAATAAGGACCTCCTTGTTATCCGCCGATTCTCCCTGACATCCGACTCCTTTGCCAACCAATCCCTTCAGCGTTTCCACGTTACCTGCTCAAGCCCGTCAACCCCCACGTAAACTATCGTTATGAAGACCCCTCTTCGCAAAAAGGGGGAGAATTTCTGGAGAAGAAGATCCTGAGGGAGCAGTTCTTGCTGTCACCTCTCTTCCGTAGTCTGTCGATGCCGCTTATCGAAAGAAATGTTACATTATGTCAATCGATACTTTGGCGAATTGTGGTATTCCTACACCGAAGCGCTCCTCTTGAGAGCATTTGCGCGCCTCCACGGACGGTCATAACCAAGACTTCCATCTCATTGAGAACGATCGTAACCATCACTCATTCTACGAGCCCTTCATGAAACGGATCACGCTCCTTTCCGCAGTTGTTCTCACCCTGGCGTTGATGACTCGCGCACAGGTGAAGTACGACAACCATTTCTTCAACAAAACCCTTCGCATCGATTATTACCATATCGGCGATGCCGCATCAGAACTCATCACACTCGACGAAGTGTATGAGTATGATGGCTGGGCCGGGTCGAAGAAGAATCTCATCGATCCCTTTAACAACGGCGCCTATTACTACAAGGTGTACGACATCCCCTCCGGCACAGTACTCTTCTCCCGTGGATTCGACAGCTATTTCAAAGAATATCAGACAACAACGAAAGCCATTCAGGGGACAAAGCGGACCTATCACGAAAGCGCCCTTGTCCCGATGCCGAAGAGGGCGTTTCGCTTTTCAATAGAGAAACGAGATCGATCCGGAGGAATGAACGAGGTCTTTGCCGACACGATCGACCCTTCCAATCTGTATATCATCAAGGAAACGCCGAAGCATTCCGGAGTCAAGGTCTCCCGCACCCGCATCAGCGGAGATCCGGCAACGTCTCTCGATCTCGTGATTCTCGGGGATGGATATTCTGCTGCGGAACAGAAGAAATTCGAAAGAGATCTCAAACGATATGCTGATGTCTTCCTCAGCCATGAACCGTTCAAACGATACAAGAACAAGATTAACATCTACGGAGTGTTCCATCCATCAGAAGAGAGCGGGATTGATGAGCCGGGCGCAAACATGTACAAACGTAATCTGCTCGGTACACGATTCTATTCCCTCGGATCTGAACGGTACATCCTCACCGAGGAAAACAAAGTGATGCGGGATCTCGCGGGGCACGTGCCGTACGATGCCGTCTATATCATGTGCAATTCCCCGAGGTACGGGGGAGGGGGGATCTACAATCTCTATTCTACATTCACATCCGACAATCAGTTCAGCGGATATGTCTTTCTCCACGAATTCGGACATTCATTTGCGGGACTCGCCGATGAGTACTACACTTCTGACGTCGCGTACAACGAATTCTATCCGGAAGGAGTAGAGCCAGCCGAGCCGAACCTGACGCGTCTGATGGATCCGATGAATCTGAAATGGAAACATCTGCAGACGCCGGGCATTCAGCTCCCCACGTTGTGGAACAAGGAGGAGTATGATGGAATGGATGTCGCCTGGCAGAAGGAACGACGTGAGTTGAACAACAGAATTGCCGAACTAAAACGATCGAAAGCACCGGAACGCGAAATTGCTGCGTTGCAGGCAGAATACGCGAAGAAAGACAAAGAACGGAGCCAGCGTGCCGACCGGTTTCTCGAGACGAGCCCACTTGCAGGAAAAGTCGGAGCGTTTGAAGGGAGTGGATACGCCTCCAAGGGCCTCTACCGGCCGATGGTCGACTGTCTGATGTTCACGAAAGGGATCAAGCCCTTTTGCAGGGTATGCGAAGAACATATGGAGATGGTGATTAGGCATTTCACAGAATAGATCAAGACTTTGAATCGAAGGTCACACATGAAGAAATTCACACTTTCCTCATCATTGATGCGCTCGATTATGATCATTGCCATGTTGTGCATGGTGGTTGCCCAGGATCTGACCGCATCAGGGGCCTGTTGTACCGTTTCCCTCTCCGGGAGCAACAAGCCGGCCGTGACGTTCGTTGCCTCATCGGGGTGGAGCCATGAGCGCATTGCAGGTGCAAGGTATGATCTCCGCCAGCATGCGGTCATCGGGAAAGGTCATTTGCCTCTCACCGATCGCCTCTTCCTCACCGCGCAAGCCGGTGTACCCTTAAGAACAGAATTGACCTCGGCTTGCCCCATGTTCACCGGAAGCCTTGGTTTCCTCTATGGAATCGGAGTTGGCTCGGTCGTTCCAAACCTGCTCCCCTCATTGAACCTCTACGGCTCCCTCAACTACGCGCGGTCAGTAGGGAATCTTGATCAAACGGATTGTTTCGTTCCGACCGAGGCCTCGTTTGTGATAACCGAGGTGCAGGCGATTCTCCTGGGAGAGTATGAGGTGACACCCCGCGCATCGTTGTATGGCGGTGTGAGGTTCTATTCCGGACGAAACAAAATTGACAACGAAGTCAAGAATCTCACGCTTTCCGGTGAGCGAGAGGGGAATGTTAGTCCGCTCCTCGGGATACGGTACTCCCTCTGGGAGAGCGTGAGCGTCATCGGAGAGGGAAGCCTCGGACACACTCGCATTATGAGTCTGGCGCTGAGTATTCGTGTGTAGAATCAAGAGAGAAACATATTCAAAGAGCTGGTGGCCACACAAGCACGCCTACGGTTCCCTTCCTTGACTTGCCCTCCATTATTGGTTACTTTTGCGTTGTATTATGACTAAACCGCCGAAGAATATTGCTATTCTCGGTGCGACGGGTTCAATCGGCCGAAGCAGTCTCGAGGTCATTCGATCTTCCGCAGGGCGATTCATTCCTACCTACCTGACGACGAATCGGAATACAGAACTCCTTGCACGTCAGGTGGACGAATTCCACCCGAAGGGCGTTGTGGTGCTCGACAACGCACGGGCGAAGGGATTCCACTCGTCGCACAGTAAACGCGTTGAAGTTCACACCGGTCCAGAAGGACTCCTGGAGGTGGTCTCACGCGACGATGTCGATGTCGTGATCAATGCTCTGGTGGGGTTTGCCGGTCTGAAACCGACGGTTCAGGCGATCAAGCACGGAAAGAGCGTTGCCCTGGCCAACAAAGAAACGCTGGTTGTGGCAGGAGAGATCATCACTGCCCTCGTCAAAGAACAGAAGACCTCGCTGATCCCCATCGACAGCGAGCACAGTGCAATTCTTCAGTGCATGCTGGGTGAAGAGCGGAAAAACATCTCGCGTATCATCCTCACGGCTTCCGGCGGCCCGTTCCTGAATTACCCGCTCGAGGATTTTCCCAATATCACCGTCGAGCAAGCGTTGAGTCATCCGACGTGGAAAATGGGAAAAAAAATCACGATCGACTCGGCGACGCTGATGAACAAGGGACTCGAGGTGATCGAGGCATATTGGCTGTTTCACCTCGATCCAGGGAACATTGAAGTTGTCATTCACCCTCAGTCGATTATCCACTCAATGGTTGAATTTGTCGACGGCTCCGTGAAGGCACAACTCGGTCTGCCGGACATGAAGGTGCCGATTCAGTACGCGCTGACGTATCCCAGTCGGCAGGCGCTCAATGGCGTTCGGGTAGACTTCCCCAAACTTCAGCAAATGACCTTTTTCAAGCCAGATCGAGAAAAGTTCCGCTGCCTGCAGCTTGCATATGACGCGCTGGAACTTGGAGGAACGGCTCCGGCGTTACTCAATGCCGCCAACGAGATTGCGGTGGAGGCCTTTCTGAACAAGAAAATAGCCTTTCAACAGATTCCTGAGCTTATCCAACGAGCGATAACAGAGCAGAGAGTTCAAAAAATGCCCAGTCTCGACGATATCATGGAAGCCGATCGGTCTGCGCGTGACTTCGTTCGGAAGCTCATCTGACAGGTTGCAACTGAGTGTGAATGTTTGTAGGATAAACGTACTGCGTACCAAAGGACACCAGTGGAAATTCTGAAAACGATATTCTATTTCCTCATTACCATCGGCGGGCTTGTGTTCATTCACGAGCTTGGCCATTTTGTCGCCGCAAAGTTCTTCAACATGCGGATAGAACGATTCAGCATCGGATTTCCTCCTCGCGCATTTGGCAGAAAGATCGGCGACACGGATTATTGCGTATCGTGGATCCCGATCGGTGGATACGTAAAAATCTCCGGAATGATCGACGAGAGCTTCGATACCGATCACCTTCAGCGAGAACCTCAACCGTGGGAATATCGCTCCAAGCCGATCTGGCAGCGGCTCATCGTCATCACAGCGGGTGTAGCCATGAATGTCGTCCTTGCACTCGCAATTCTCTGGGGAATCATCTACTTCCAGGGAAAGTCGGTCTATCCGGTGACGCAAATCGGTTCGGTCGCGAGCGGTAGTGCCGCCGAAAAAGCGGGGCTGATCAGAGACGACAAGATCTTGAGCGTCAATGGAAAACGGGTGAGGACATGGGACGAAATCGAGGCCACCCTCTATGCAGAATCAATGAGCAACGGGGTCTCGATAGAGGTGGAGCGCGCCGGTCGGGTGGTCACGCTCTTCCTTTCCCAGGCCGAATTTCCGAATTTCGCCGAGCAGCGCTTTGGAATCATGCCGAAAGGGGTGTTGCCGCGCGTCGGTAATGTTGACGAAGGGAAACCGGCCGCCCAGATCGGTATTCAACCTGGCGATATCATTCAGCGCGTGAACGGCGTTGATGTGGATTACTACACATTGCCCGCAACGATGAGCAAGTTCATCAGCACCGAAGTCGAAGTCGAGTGGAAACGCGGAGAGGAGATCCTCCGGGCGCGAGTCCGGACCACAGACGAGGGGCGCATCGGCATCGTGCTCGATCCGATGTTCACGGGTGAATTTGAAAAGCGAACGTACTCGCTGTTGGGGGCACTGGTCGAGGGGGGGAAAGATCTGCTGGGAATGACAGGGCTCTTCCTTAAGAACATCTATGCCATCATCGTTGGAACGGTATCGTTCTCCGAATCGATCGGCGGTCCGGTTATGATTGCGCAAATCGCAACACGCTCGGCAGAAGTTGGTCTCACGAGCTTTCTTACGGTTATTGCGATGCTCAGCATGAGCCTTGCGATATTGAACCTTCTCCCCTTTCCTGGTCTTGATGGGGGTCACGCGATGTTTCTCATGTATGAGGGGATCTTTCGGCGAGAAATCCCAAACAAGATCAAGTTAGCGCTCCAACAGGCCGGTTTCTTTCTCCTCCTTGCCTTCATGGCATTTGTTCTCTACAACGACATTCTTCGGTTCTAGTATAGCGATTGTGATCTCAGTCACTCATCAGCTGAACGGGTGCACCTATTTTATTTGGAAGAAGAGCTTCGAAAGCAATTTCTTATCAGAGAGGAGAGGTATACCTATGCCCAAACCGAATCGCCCCGGATTGTTGATCTACACGGCAACGATCCTCATGCTGATCATGGCACCCGCCGTGATCGCACACGCCCAGGTTGAGGTCGATATTCAATTCCCCAGCTACGATGTGGTGTATCTGGCGGATTTCGTTGATCCGACGACAGGCAAGCTTTCGGGCGCCGTTCCGAATGTCTCCTTTACCCTGAGCACATCAGGAACCATCAAGATCTACCTTGTCGTGAATGCGCACGTGCGGTTTGCGGATAATACCACCGGCGTGCTCCTCACCGTGCCGGCCCGGACGAGTGTCTTCGAACTCCGCGGGACGCGCGTGATTACCTCGCGCGATCTCTCCGGTGGAACGGCAGACATCAAGGTTGTTGAGCACAAAGAGGACGAAAGTATCAAAAAGCGCCTGGAGGACCACGCCAAACGCTTTCCCACGGCACCGGTTGGCACCTACAGTATCTCCGTTGACGTGATTTCGGCCACCGGCGGACGCGTTGGCGGAACGACCCGATCGGTGAATATCCAGAATGCAGCGACATCGGAGGTCCAGGTGACGCTGATTGACCCACTTCCCGGTGCCGCCGTTTCGACCCCGTTCCCGACATTCTCTTGGACATCCGACAAGCCGCAGGTGACCCTCTACGTCTACGAGAAACTCCGGGCCAATCAGTCCCCTGAAGAGGCCATTACGGGCGTACCGCACCTGACCTCACAACTCACGAATCAGACTACCCTTACCTATCCCCCGATGGCTTCCCGCCGGCTCGAGCCAGGCAAGAGCTACTTCTGGTACGTCGAAACCGCTGTCTCCACGAACCGGGGCGTAGAAAAGCGACAGAGTGAAATCAGACTGTTCCGAATCGTTCTCGACAACGCCTTTGCGCTCCTGGTCGACCAGGCCCTGAACTCACTGGGAGGTCAGGCCGCGGGAACGATGGCGACGCTTTCGCAGATGGGGTGGGTCCCGAAGGGAAATCCGACCGTCGATGGCCGGACGATTAGCCGGGAGGAACTGCGTGCGTTGCTGAACGCGCTAAGGAACTATACGATTCGAGTCGAATCCCAATGACGACGAAAGGAGACCAGTCATGAATCGCAACATTGTTGTCGTGGTACTTATTCTGGCAAGTCTGGTGCTAGCCGTCTCGTCGTCAGCAATTGCGCAGGAGAGGCGGGACATCCAGGCAATCATCGTGAAGGTGGTCCGAGATGTCGACAAATCGACGCAAACCGGCTGGGAGCGAGCAATTCCGTTGGATCGTCTGAGGTCAGGACAGGAAGTCCGCACGGACGACAAATCGGTTGCGCTCATTCGTTTTGCCGACGAGACGAAGTTGATTGTCCGCGAGAAATCGATTGTGGAAATCAAAGGCCAGGTTCAAGGAAAGGAAATCCTGAGTCGGGAAGTTCACACGACTCGAGGAAACATCGCCTTTAATGTGAAAAAGTCGGAAAAAGAACAGTTCCGCTTCACTTCACCCATTTCGGTTGCGTCGATTCGAGGAACCGAGGGGACGTATGTGGCCGAGAGCGATTCGTTGAACATGCTGATCATCAATCGTGGCTCGGCGAGCTTTACCAATCTCATTTCCAACCAATCGATGGATGTCGGCTCTGGACAGATTGGCATTGCGGATAACAAGGGCAACCTTGATGTTCGAAATGCCACACCGAAGGAGCTCGAAGACTCCGGGAAAGATGACTCCACCCAGCCTCAGCCCCCTCCGAAGGTGAAGAAGGTGCTGCGAATCCCGGGTGAAGACAAAGATGGTAATCCCAAAACAATCGTTATCGAGTGGGAAAAAGGTTCGTAGTTCATTTCGAAAGCAATCCTCCCGCACCATGATACAGCAGCACTCGTTTGAGGATGGAGGGCGGTTCCCGAATCCGGAAGCCGCCCGTTCCACCGGACCGAAAATCTTCTCCTTCAAATAATATGACGAGGCAGCCATGAGTAGAATTGCTTTTCTCGCGCTGTTGGTCGGGCTTCTCTCCGTTACACCTGCCTTTGCTCAGGTCGTTCCTATCGTCAGTTCTGTCAGCGCCGAGGGAGCGACCGAGGGCAAACCGTTTTCCCTGAGTGTGAATCTCGCCCAAAGCCAGGGTGTTTCGAAGGTTGTGCTGTTCTACCGCGAGTTCGGTGAAACGGAATTTCGAGATATCGAAATGCTCCTGGCCGGTAGAAGTGCAAGCGTTACCCTCCCTGCGGAAATCATGAAACCCCCAACCATCGAGTACTATGTCTCTGTTGAGATGACAAACGGAGTGACGAGAACTCATCCGATCCAATCACCGGCGGCAAATCCTCTTCGGTTGACGGTGCAGCAGGCAAATCCCAAAGATCTTGAAGTGAGGTTGCTGAGTCCCGAACCGGGCGAGACGGTCTCTGCCGAAGAGCTGGTCGTGGCAATCTCCCTGTTTTACGCGTCGGATGCCGTGGATCGCAAAGCAACCCGCGTGTATCTTGATGGAGTAGACGTAACCTCAAATGTCGTCATCGCCGATGAGATGCTCCTCTATTCTCCCCAGACATTTCCGCGCGCGCTGAACCTCGGTACGCACTTCATCAAAGTGGAGCTTCGCGATACCCAAGGGAGAGTGTATCATACGATCGAGAACAGCTTTAATCTCTCAACCGCCGCGGCAATCGCCGCAGAGAAAAGTCGTCTGCGCGCCGGGATTGCCGGACAGGCCGAGTTCCGCAACGAGGACCTGAGCAGCGGGTCGACGTCGTATGCTCGTCTCGACTTGAGGATGAATGGATCATACGGCGCGATGATGTTTGGCGGCAATGTCTTTTTGGACAACCAAGAGGATCCGAAACGCCAGCCGCAAAACCGGTATTCGTTCTTCGGACAAACTGACTTCCTCCGACTGCATGTTGGGGACGCGTATCCTCAATTCCCCACGCTTCTCATGAGCGGAAAGCGAGTGCGCGGATTTTCGGGAAATCTTATGCTCGGGTTCTTCAATCTTGATGTGACGCTGGGCCAGGGAACACGATCCATCGAAGGAGCAGTCGATAGTTCTGTTGTGGTCGATTCGTCAAGAATTCCTTCGCTTCCGCTGAATACCCGGCTCGTTCGCGGGCAAACGTATGAGTATTTCTCTCAGGGAACCTATGCCCGCGATTTCCTCGCCGTCCGGCCGAGCTTTGGATCGGGAGAGAATTTTCAGCTTGGATTCTCCTATATGAAGGCGAAGGACGATGTCGGGTCCGTGAAGTACGGCATCACGCCGCAGGAGAATGTCGCGGTGGGATCCGATATTCTGATCGCGTTTGATAATCAGCGGTTCAAACTGCAGGGTCAGGCCGCACTTACGTTGAACAATACCGATATCTCCGGTGGAAACTTCACCGATGCTGACTACGACTCACTGGAAGCGCAGAACAAGGATCTGGGAAAGACGTTGAAGCAGATCCGCCCGATCGCGGAGAGCATCATCACCGTGAACGAAAACCTCTTCCCCTCCAATCCGGTTGGCGAAGGGTTGCCCGGCATGTCGCTGGAAGGATCTCTCACGCTAAACTATCTGAACAACTACATTCAGGCGATGTATTTCCGACGCGGTGCTGCGTACCGATCACTCGGCAATGAATATCTGCAGACAGACATCGAAGGGTTTCTCATATCCGACCGGATTCGGATGTTCAGCAACCGGGTCTATCTGTCGATCTCGTACGAACAGAAGAACGACAACACGGCTGAGACAAAGCGGGCAACGACAACCTATTCGAATCTGAGCACGGCGGTCACCGTTACCCCTCTCGGATTCCCTGCCTTTACGGTTGGGTATGGAATCTACGGCCGTGAAAGCGACGATCTTGTCGGACGCCCCCTGCTGCCGGACGCACAGGTGAGCGAGCGACGAAAATCGGCCGACGAGAAGACCGCGAGGATTTTCGTCGCGTCGAATTACGATTTCAATCTCGGCGCCCGTCAGTCACTGACAGTGAATGCGAGCTTTTCGACCCGCGAGGACAACACCTTCTATAACCGTGATCAGAAGAACGACTATATCGCCGCAACGGTGACGACCACCTATCAGATTCCGCTTCGGACGACGCTTGGTATCAATATCAATACCAATGAGAGCGATCTCCGCCTCTTTACCGGCAGCAGAGCAGTAGACTTCCGGGACACGACGACGGTGTTCAACTACACAACACTGATTGTTGGCGGTCAGTACAGACTGCTGAATGACGATCTTGCCTTGGCGCTGACAGTCGCACCGTCGTTCGGCGATTTGAAGCGTACGAACGTTCAGTTCGGTACCGAGTACACGATCTCGAGTCGACATTCGCTTGAACTGCTCGTGAACTATATCAACAACACCGACTTTGCCGACGACATGATTGCAGGCCTGATCTATCGATTCAATTTCTGAGGAGAAGCGTCATGGCTAAGGTTACCCCGAAGCAGCGCATCAAAGATCTCCTCCTGAAACTCGGCATCAGTCTGTTCATCGGGCTTATCGTGGTGTCGCTCACGCACGTCTTCCGGTTCGGACTAATCCAGGACATCGATTTTCTCACCATCGACTACCGGTTCCAGCAACGCGGAGCCGGCAAGGATATCCGGGAGGGCGGCGATGTCGTCATTGTGAAGATATCCGATGAGGATACAAAGGCCTTGCCGGGGGGCTTTCCGTTCCCGCGCTCCTACTACGCACACGTCATCGAAAATCTCAATCGCGCCGGGGCACGCGTGATTGCGATAGACTTAACGTTTGCGACCGAAGCCGAAGGAGACAGTGTGCTCCGGGCCCTCCTCGAGAAGACAGACAATGTGGTGCTCGGGGTAAAGGCAGCGACTGGCGGAACGACGGAACGGTACGAAATCCGCTCGCGTGAACAACGCTACGACAATGTCTTCTACGATGTGAACAGGCAAGTGGGGGTGGTCCACGTCCCGAGCGACAGGGACGGCGCTGTGAGGCGGTATCTTCCGATGTTCAATGTGGAAGACTTTCTCACGCCGACTCTCGCCTTCGCCGCATTGAACCGGTACTACGGCGAACCGCCAGGATCGACGGTTTCGATTCAGCCCGAGACATTCGTCTTCCAGGATCGTGCGATTCCCCGGTACGATCCGACCTCCTTCATGCTGAACTACTACGGGCCGGTTGAGTCATTCCGCTATGTTCCCTTCTCCCACGTCATCGATGACGAACGGTTTTGGACGCAGGACGAGCTTGACATCGAGGAGCAGCTCAATACGTTTGATGAGAACACGATGAAGCTGTTCAAAGACAAGATCGTCCTCATCGGCTCTACGATGGCCGAGGAGAGGGACTATCATACGGTGCCGATTCCAAATCCGATTGACGGGGGTCGGCTCATGCATGGGGTGGAGATCCACGCGACCGCGATCCAGAACGTAATCGATCAGAACTTCATCCGTCATGCAGACCCCACCTTTGAGATGGGGCTCATCTTCGCGCTCGCGATCGTCTCGTTCTTTGTTATCCATTGGTTTAAACGGCTCCGTCTCCGGCATGTGGTTCTCCTTGAGATCGGCGCACTGGTCATCGTCGTCCTCTTCATGGGGGCGGTGTTCGAATACGCAATCCTGAGTTTCTCCAATGCGAACACGCTCGTAAGCGTTGTCAATCCCAGTCTGGCAATTATCCTCGCGTATGTCGGAACAATTGTCCATCAATATCTCGCCGAAAGACAACAGAAGGCGCTCATCCGGTCAGTCTTCAGTCACTATATCAATCCCTCGGTGGTCAACGAGCTGATTGCCAATCCGGAAAAGGCGACACTGGGAGGAGACAAACGCGAGCTCACGGTCTTCTTCTCCGATATTGCGGGCTTTACCTCGATCTCTGAGCAACTCGCACCGGAAGAACTCGTCCTTCTGCTCAACGAGTACCTGGAAGAGATGACGCGCATCATCTTCCGATATGAAGGGACGCTCGACAAATACGAAGGAGACGCAATCATGGCATTCTGGGGAGCTCCCATCCCGCAACAGGATCATGCCCTTCGGACATGCCGCGCGGCTCTCGATATGCAGAAACGACTCACCGTTCTCCGAACCAAGTGGAAGAAGGAGGGAAAGCCGGCAATCGAAGTACGATGCGGCATCAACACCGGTGTCATGATCGTCGGAAACATGGGGGGACAGGAACGATTCGATTACACGGTCATCGGGGACAGCGTGAATCTAGCGTCACGACTCGAGGGGGCGAACAAGCAGTACGGATCGAACATCATGATCAGCGAGTTCACCCATGAGAAAATAAAGAACGCCGTGACCGTGCGTGAACTGGATTTGATCCAGGTGAAAGGAAAGACCGAGCCAGTGAAAGTCTTTGAACTTCTCGGGCTCAGCGATCTCCAGATGAATGAAAACCAGAAGCAGTCGCTTGAGCTCTATCAGGAAGGACTCAAGCTTTACCGGGAACGGAAATTCGAGGAGGCGGCCGCATACATGGAGCAGGCGATGAAGTTTGATCCGGAGTGCCGCGCCGCTCAAATCTATATCGAGCGGTCTCAGCTCTACCGGATCACACCTCCGCCGTCAGAGTGGAACGGGGTCTTTGTGATGACGACAAAATAGGGAAGGACGGATCGGAACCTCTGAGACGCAAAGGAGGGAGTAGTACTCGACGAAGCGTCCCGCACATTTGAGTCGGACGCTTCTTGTTCTAGATGATCTCGCTGAGGAGTTCTTTGCGCGGATTGGGAATGACAACCTTGTTAACGAGAAGTCCCCGAGCGGCGCACACAGCTCCGCCCGCGTCCACCGCTGAACGGACCGCAGCAACATCCCCCGTCAGAGAGACGAATGCTTTTCCTCCCAAAGCCATAGCAAGTCGGATCTCAATTAGCTTCACACGCGCCGTCTTTGCCGCCGCATCGGCTGCCTCAATAAGCGACGCGACGCTGAACGATTCGATAATCCCGAGCGCTTGGAGCATCTGCACGTTTGCAGCACCTGTGATCGCAGGAAAAACGTCAGGATGAACATTTGGAATGACGAACGTGTCGATGACCATTCCCTGCGCTTCATTTCTTCCTGCGTCCACACTTGCCCTGACCGCCGCCACGTCCCCCCCGACGAGCACCATATATTTCCCCGAACAAATGCTTCGAGAGAGCAGGAGTTCCACGGCTGATGTTTTCAACATCGCATCAGCCACCTGAAAGCCGGCGGCGATGCTGGAAAGCTCGACAAGCCCAATCGAATTCATCTGTGTCATGTGCACTCACCTCACTGCTCGATGGTTATCTCACTATCGACGCTGATTACTTTTCCAGAAATGCTGGCATGAATTCTGGCACCTGTCTTGCCCTTTGGAATCTCACCGACAAGATCACCGGCTCGTACGCGATCTCCTTTTGAGACTACCGCTTCAGCGGGCGAACCGATGTGCTGTGCCAACGGGAGACGAATGCGGCGCGGAGTGACAGCGGCATCGCGGAACGGCGCCGGCACATTGTACTCTTCGACTCCGAGCTTGCGTATCAATTGTCCAAGCGGAACGTGCCGTCCGTCGTACATTGGATGGAGTTTGACGTCACGCACCCCTTCCCAGGCGACGTTTTTGGCGCGCATGTCGCGTTTTGCCTTGTCGCATGCCTCTTTCGGATAGAGATCTTCCGGACACGCATAGAGCGTGCAAAGGCCGCATGCACAACAGAGCTGGGCCCATTGATTCCACAAATCTTCACCGGCGGCCGTGAACGCGAGACCGCGCATCACTTTGTGCGGTTGGACATCATATCCCAACAGGTACCGGGGGCAAAGCTCCGTGCAATAACTGCATTGGTCACAGGCGGATCGCCCGATTCGATGCATGGCATGATCATCTCGCAAGCGACGCTGAACGAGATGATGATCCATCGGGAGAACAACGATTCCCGCGCATGTCTTCGTCACCGGAAGATCGGTCTCCTGAACGAATTTTCCCATCATTATTCCGCTGACAAAGACTGCAAACGAGGAAACCGTTGGCCCTCCGGCGGCGTTGATGACATCGGCAAAACTTGTTCCAACCGGTACCACGAACGTCGAGGGATTCTTCACCGCACCGGCCACAGTAATGTATTTCGTTGTGACCGGAATATTCTTGCTCGCGTTGTGGATATTCCGGAGAGTCTCGACATTATTCACGATGACTCCGACATCAAGTGGGATCCCCTGAGGAGGGATTAGTCGCTTTGTCGCCTCGTAAACGAGGATATACTCGTCCCCTGTCGGATAGAAGTCACCAAGCCAATGAAGTCCCAGCGCAGCCCGAGTCACATACTCGACTAGGCCGGCGATTCTTTCCTGATGTTTGAGTTTTACCCCCACAATTGCCTGACCAGAACCTGTCAACGCCTGCAGCATTTGTAGACCGCTTACCACGGCATCAGGTTCCCGCCTCATCAGCTCCTGGTCTTTGTGCAGCAAGGGTTCGCATTCGGCCCCATTGGCGAGCGCGATATCTACGCGGGAGGCAGCTTTGATGTGAGTCGGGAAACCGGCTCCTCCACACCCAACGACCCCTGCATTCCGTATGTGGTCGACACTGATCATCCGGTTTTAGCGCATGATTGGGGATACCGAGGGATTCTTTGAAGACGCAGAAACGGAACGGGAATAATCCGCGAAGCGATCCGACCATTGGAGGAAGAAGGTGAAGGTGGCGGCCACATCATGATTATCGACGGGAGAATTTTTCCTCTTCAATCACGAAACGGAGCGAAATCCGGTGTGTATCGCCAAGATTATCGCTCTCCGTGCCGAACCGTGCGAACGAATAGTCGATGTCAAGCTTCCGAAGATGAAGACCTGCACCGAGAGTGACTTGCTTGATGTCGCTGTACCCCACCCGCAACGCCACAAGATTCCGGAAGTCAAACTCGAGTCCCGCCCTCGGATCGAGACTCACCGGCCCGACATGCGCAACCGATGCAAACCGGCGATTCTCAAAGCGCATATCAACATCGACGGTTGGGGAAAGTCGGCCTCCGAACAGACCGAGCGCATACGACGCCCCGAGCTTGAGGGTTGGAGAGACAAGCTCATTGCGTCCCGTGCTCCACGCGATCAGCGTCGTGGTGATATCCTGAACGTTCACGCCCAGCGAAAGGTTCTCATAAGGAGAGTAAAGCAGTCCGGCGTCAAAACCGATACCGAAAGCATGATGGTCGGCGATGTCCCGCCTGATCAGTTTGACGTTTGCTCCATACGAGAATGACGGATTGAGCCGCTGCGCGTACGAGAAATAGACCGCCCAGTCTGCCGCATTGAAAAAGGAAATCTTGTCGTAGTCGGGCCTGTTGTTGTCGTCGAAGATACCGTTGCCGTTCGCATCAATCCAGGCGTTGCGTGTATCCGGAATTCCATCCACACCGAGGCGCAAAAAACTGATCCCCACGCTGGCATGAGTTCCATAAGGGAGCGCGACGGAGGCAAAATCGTAGTTGAGGAGATTTCCGAAACGCTCATCGTGCATGAGAACGATTTCGGGGTATTGAATGCGTGTCAACGCGGCGGGATTCCAGTAGCTTGCGGTCGCATCGGATGCAAGCGAGACGTAGGAACCGCCGAGGCCGAGGGCCCGCCCGCCGACTCCGATAGCCATAAACTCGCCTGCATACGTGGCCACCGTCTGTCCGGACAAGAGAGAGCTTCCGAGCAGAACCGCAAGAACGATGAGAAGGATGCGCTTCATGGAGACCTCCGGAGACAAAAAAACCGAATTCCTCCAACACGATGAATTCGGTCTATCGAACATTGTTAGAGGAGACGAACGAACAAACCGTCACAACACGTATGAAACCTCTAACAAGAATCGATGCAGTCCTCCTTTGCCTCGAAGCTATAAGTTTTTGGGGAGATAATCAAGATCGGTTTTACCCAGGTGACGAACGGGAAAGAACACCCTTGAGGAGGGCGAGACGAAGAAGAACGTGTGGTTCCGATCTTTACGACGGCGTGAGTTCTACAAAGTGTCTCCGGGAGGGATCGCCGCTCGAGCTGCGCAAACGGGAGTGTCTATTCCACCGTGGGGAATCCGGTGCTGCAAACAGAAGCGGACGAGGTGTGCGCTGGTGGATTGCTCTACGACGTGCGGGCGCCCTTGCGGCCGAGGAGATCTTCGATCGTCTTGATGAGAACATCCATCGCAAATCCTTTTTCAAGGTATTCAATATCCTCATACGCTTGCCACGCGCCGGCTCCCTGAGCGGCGCCGGTCATCATGATCACGGGAATCGTTGCCGTCGGAGGATCATCACGAAGCATTTCAACCATGATGAACCCATTCATGTTCTCCATGTAGACATCGGAGATGATGAGATCAGGAAGATTCTCACGCGCAACCTCCAATCCCTGAAGGCCGTTTTCGGCTTGCAGCACGCGGTATCCCCGTTGAGTCAACGTACTGGCGATGACCTTGCGCAATGATTCTTCATCGTCTACGACCAGAATCGTCTTCATGCAGAATCTCCGTTCTACGCTGCGTATTGAGGGCTATTCAACCGGCTCCGCTCCCAGTTCGCGTTTCAGTGCGGCAACGACTGGATGTTCTTCCACTTCGGAGTTTTCAGAAATCACGTCAGGAGGATGAGGCGCAATTTGGGGTTTCACGTCGGACAGGATGGGTTCGATGCGAACAGCACATCCGGTGACTTTCAAGAATGCGTTGGCGAGAAATTCACGGTTCCGTTTGAGCGAAGAAATATGGAAATCGTCCGGACAACCGATGCGCAACGCTCCGTTCGAGACTCCGACGATCTGTGTGCTTCCGAGAATCGACCCGACCGAGACTTTCGTATGGCTGACTTCCGAGATCCAATCACGCCAAGACGAGTAGGCAGACTCCAGTGTAATGGGTTTTAGTTGCGTCAGGGTGGATTGTTGCTCGATTCCCGGCTG
The DNA here is from genome assembly GCA_016873805.1 of Ignavibacteria bacterium. Taxonomy (GTDB): domain Bacteria; phylum Bacteroidota; class Ignavibacteria; order UBA10030; family UBA10030; genus VGVZ01. Next base: position 129,487 of record VGVZ01000002.1, on the reverse strand, counting down.
GCTGATGGAGACAGCGTTGGCATGGCGCGGCTCGTACATTCCGGTCGGCTGAGATGGAGTCGACTCAAGGCGCGCTCCGGGGGAGCTCACCGCAGCGCTCAATGAACGAAGGGGACCGGCGTTTACCGAACCGACAACCTTTACCTCGAAGGGGTTTCGGTGCTCAGAAACTCGCGGCGTTGCGGTTGCAGCCGGTTGAGACTCCGATCTCTGGAGGGGCGGTTTAGGCTTGGGAGAATCGTTGCCCGCAGAGCCCGAGAGTTTCTTCTTCAAATGATCGAGCTCGAGGAGCAATTCATCGATTTTGGCAGAACCCTCAAGCGAAATCATCTGGACAAGAGCTGTTTCCAGCTTGTACCGGGGCTGGGGAGACCATCGGAGTGCATTGTCAACGTCTGTTGCGAGCTTGATGAGGCGAAGGATATCGGACTCAGGGAACTTCTGAGCCTCCGAATCATACCTCTGGCGATAGTGATCCGAGACTTCCAGCAAGTGGGTGATCCCGGTGGAACGCGCGACGAGGAGGTTCCGGAGGTGCTCGATCAATCCCGATGCGAATTCTCGCAGATCGTGCCCGCTCTTCACAATCTCATCGACGAGGAGAATTCCCCCTTTCGCGTCACGCTCAGAAATCAGCGAGGTCACTCGGAAAAAAATCTCCTGGTCAAGGACATTCAGCGTTGTGAGCACGTCGGCCGTCGAGATCGTATTGCCACAGGCAGAGCGAACCTGATCGAAAATGCTTTGTGCGTCGCGTAAGGAGCCGTCTCCTTTCTTTGAGATCAATAGGAGACCCTCTTCCTCGATTGCAACGTTCTCCTCGCTGGCGATGTGACGGAGACGATCGCTGATTTCGTTCACGGCAATACGCCGGAAGTCGAAGCGCTGGCAACGCGAAAGAATCGTCGCGGGGACTTTGTGTACCTCTGTTGTTGCGAAAATGAAGATGACATGAGCGGGAGGTTCTTCAAGCGTTTTCAGAAGCGCGTTGAATGCCTCTTTGGTCAGCATGTGCACTTCGTCGATGATGTAAACCTTGAACGCGGCCTGGCTGGGAGTGAAGCGAACCGATTCGCGGAGGTTCCGGATTTCCTCGATGCCGCGGTTGGACGCGCCATCGATTTCGATGACGTCGAGGCTTCTTCCCGCGGTGATCGACGCGCACATTTCACAGGAGTTGCACGGATTCTGGTTCGTGAGGGAGGAACAATTGAGGGCTTTTGCAAGAATGCGGGCGGTCGTTGTCTTGCCGCATCCGCGCGCACCGCTGAAAATGTACGCGTGGGCGACGCGATTGGTCGCAATCGCGTTCCGAAGCGTTGTGGTGACATGGGACTGACCGACGACATCTTCAAATATCATCGGTCGCCATTTTCGCGCGGTGACCTGGTAGCTCATGCCGAGTTCAAGGTAAGAAATCCAAGAGTGAGTATCAAACGGTTCGGAGGCGGTTCGTTTTGGGATCACACCTTCTTGCGGGAGCGCTTTCCGTCGAAGATATGAGGAATCGCCTCTTCGATGGTCGCAATAGGGACGATCTTCAATCCTTCCTTGACCCTCGCAGGAATCTCTGAGAGATCTTTCTCGTTCTCCTTTGGAATGAGAACGGTCTTGATTCCAACACGCTGGGCGGCCAGAAGCTTTTCATTCAGTCCACCGATCGGAAGAACATTCCCCCGGAGCGTGATTTCCCCCGTCATCGCAACATCGTTTCGCGCCCTTCGTTCACTGGCCGCAGAGATAATGGCCATCGCCATCGTAATCCCGGCAGAGGGTCCGTCCTTGGGAATTGCCCCCTCCGGAAGATGAATGTGAATTTCGTTCCCCTTGTGGAAGTCGCGGGGAACGCCCAGCTCGCGAGCCCTCGATCGGATGTAGCTGAGAGCGGCCTGCGCCGATTCCTTCATCACATCGCCGAGCTGGCCGGTAAGAGTCAGCTTCTCGGCTCCGCGCATGATAGTGACATCGACATTGAGAATATCACCGCCGACGCTTGTCCAGGCCAGGCCGGTAACGGAGCCGACACGGCGTTCACGCTCTGCCGATTTTCGCCTGAACTTTGAGACACCAAGATATTCCTCGATCTTCTGATCCGACACGACAACAGAGCGCTTTCCTTTCTTCGAAGAGCCGTTCCCCTGCTTGGAGACAACGATCTCCTTTGCCACCTTTCTGCAGACCGAGGCAATCTCGCGCTCAAGGTTTCTCACGCCTGCTTCGCGCGTATACTCGTTAATAATCTTACTGATCGCGCCATCCTGAATTGTTACCTGCCTCCCGGACAAACCATGTTCGGCAAGTTGTTTTGGAATGATGTGACGTTTGGCGATTTCGCGTTTGTCGTGGTCAAGATAGCCGGGAAGTTCGATGATTTCCATTCGGTCCTGAAGCGGAAGAGGAATCGCATAGCGGACATTGGCCGTAGTGATGAACAGGACCTTGGACAGATCATAATCGACGTCAAGGTAATGATCGTTGAAAGCCACGTTCTGTTCCGGATCGAGAACTTCCAGCATGGCGGCCGAAGGATCTCCGCGAAAATCCATACTCATCTTGTCGATTTCATCCAACAGCATCACCGGATTCGTCACACCGGCCCGCTTCATGGATTGTATGATCTTTCCCGGCATCGAACCAATGTACGTCCGGCGATGACCTCGGATTTCGGCCTCGTCTCTCACGCCGCCGAGGGAAATGCGGACAAATTTTCGTCCAAGCGCACGGGCAATGGACTTTCCGAGCGATGTCTTTCCCACGCCGGGTGGACCGACAAAGCAGAGAATCTGTCCGCGCATTTCCTTGACGAGATTGAGCACTGCGATGTGTTCCAGAATCCTGGCCTTGGGCTTCTCGAGTCCGAAATGGTCCTCGTCCAGTATTTCTCGGACGTGCTCGACAGATAGGTTGTCCTTTGTGCGTTTGTGCCACGGGAGAGTCGTCATCCAGTCGAGATAGTTCCGCGTGACGGTAAATTCAGGTGACATCGGGGGAGTCTTCTTCAGCTTCGTGAATTCCTCCATCGCCTTCTCATGAACATCCTTGGGCATCTTCGCATTGACGATTTGCTCCTTCGTCTTGATGAGCTCCGGGGACCCCTCATCTTCTCCAAGCTCATCCTGCAGGATGCGAATTTGCTCCTGAATGAAGAACTTCCGCTGGGACTTCTGGATCGTGTCCTGAACCTTTGTGTCGATTTCGCGCTCGATTTTGAGGATATCGATTTCCGTCGTGAGAATCTTGGAGAGCTCGTAGAGCTGATCGCGTACGTTCTGAATCTGCAGGATACGTTGTTTTACCTCAACCGACTGGACGACATTTGAGGCCATATAGAAGAGACGACGTTGAGGCTCCTTGATGGCTTCGAAGGCGATAAGGACTTCAGGCGGGACATTTCGGCTGATCCGGACGTACTCTCCGAAAAGGGTTGACGTGTGTCTCACAAGCGCGTCGATTTCGCGCGAGGGAAGCACCTCGGTCTGGTTGATAACAATCTCCGCTTCCATGAAGTGAGGATTGGGGACGAAATCCTTCACCGTCGCCTGAACCAATCCATCGACAAGAATCTTCATGAGTCCGTTGGGGAGCTTCAGCATCTGGATGATCTTTGCGACGGTTCCATCCCGAAACACATCATCCTGGGTAGGTTCGTCTAGGGCGGGATTCTTCTGGGCGACGAGAAAAATGTTCTTGCCACGCTCGACGGCTTCGTTTGCCGCTCGCAAAGAGCTTTCCCGCCCCACAAGGACAGGGAAAATCATGTACGGGAAGAGCACGACATCTCTCAGGGGGAGAACAGGGAGGACCGCCGGGATGCTCTCGAGGGTCTCGATCTCCTGTTCGCTGGTCCGTATGGGAATTTCTCCCATCGTCAAACCTCGGCTTCTGTAAAGGGGAGCGCCTAAGATGAAAAGGGGGAGCATCGAAGACGTTCCGATGCCCCCACCCAAATGGCACGCTGAATATACCGACAAAAGCCAGGATTGTCAAGAATTGCAGAAAAATGACAAATTTCGGGGCTTTCGGTTCCTTCCTCCGGTAGCTACAGATTCCACTTGCTTTTCGTTCGCAGCTTGAGTATAATTTCATCGTATTCTTTTAACAGTTCTTCATGCAATAACTCCTCAAGTCCGCCTCCCGAGTTCCTGAGGAACCTCCCCTGATGTGAATCAAGCGTGACTTCCGCACGCATCCTCCCGTTTGCTGCAGATCTACGACGCAACGCGCTGGATCCAACGCCGTGTTTTCGGAAATTCTTTTGAGAACTCCTCTCATATATCGGCAGGTTACTCCAGATAACCGGTTGATCTGCACAAGGTTATTCTTGAATAGATTATGGATAAAGCACCCTGCGTGACACACACGACCTATCCGGCGAGAAGTTCTCCCCCAATCGTAGATGGGCAGTGTTTGTCTGCGCCCGATTGTTGATGGATGGTCAACGGGCATGACGACCGGCAATTCCTTAGTCCTGTGGGCAATCTCGACTGCGGCATACCTCCTGCCGGGTCTGGCGGGGATCTATCGTCGTCGCCATCTTGGGATCGATCTTCAAATTCTATTGCTCTACGTCCTTCTGACGGCCACGGTAAATTTCCTCATCACCCTTCTCAAAATCTATCATGCGAGCATCGATACGATCATGCTGGCCTGGTCGCCGCTGCAGTACGGCTTTCTCATGATCGTTCTGCACCGCTGGGTATCATTGCGGTCCGTGCGAAGGGCGATTGTTGCTTCGATCGTTCTCCTTTGGCTCGTTGCGTTGGGGGGTACATGGATTTCTTCTGACATCCGGATGTTGGGTGTGCTTCTGCGAATCATTGCGTCACTGTTTCTCAGTATCGGCTCGAGCATCGTCATATTCAGAGCGCTGCGCGATACTCGCCTCAACGCGACAACAAGCCCGGCCATATGGGTGGCCGCCGGAGTGCTGGTCTATTTTTCCGGTGATTTCGTTCTCACGACTATCGGATTCCTCCTCAAGGAGGTGCTGAGCATCATGATTCTGCCTGCATGGGTACCATTCCAATCATTGCTCAACATCATCTTCTCCGGGCTTCTATCGATGGCTTTTCTACAGTCACGGCCAAGCAGACTTGAGACATAAGAAACACAGATGACTTCACGCATCACCTCCTTGGGGGGATGGGCGGGCGAAAGAACGGAGGGATGCAATTGTCTCTGGCGTCGATCAACGAAGGGGAGTGAAATGGACCCAATCAAAGTGCTGATCGCAGACGATCAGGATATCGCGCGTGAAGGGGTGCGAGCGTTTCTCGAAAGACAGCCGCATATTTCCGTCATCGGCGAAGTTGCCTGCGGAGAAGAGGCGATTCGGAAGGCGAAGCGGTTCAGACCGGATGTGATCGTGATGGAGATCTGCATGACAGGGGCCTGCGCCATTGATGCGATAGCTGAGATCAAGCAGAAATCGCGTCGGACGCAAGTCCTTGTCTTGACGCTACAGAATGACCCGGCCTCTGTGATGCAGGTGATGAATGCCGGTGGAGACGGCTATCTCTTGAAGAGCACCTCGGCGAAAGAATTGCTGATGGCCATCGAGACGGTACATCAGGGATATGCCTACTTCAGTCCGGTCATATCGAGCGTTATGATCAAACGCCGCGCGCTGGGAGGGTCCGAGAAGCCGGAGAGTCGACAAGAGATGCTGTCAAAGCGGGAACTGGAGGTCTTGAAGTTGATAGCGGAAGGGTACAGAAACAAGGAGATTGCGGAGAAGCTCTTTGTCAGCGTCCGGACGGTGACGACGCACCGCGAGAGACTGATGAAGAAGCTCAATTTGCACAGCACCTATGAGATCGTTCGATTTGCGTGGGCCAACGGGATTGTATCTCTGAAGGAATAGATCGGGAAAGAGGGTTGTCGGTTATCAATCCGACATGCAAATACGCTTCTCAGCGTATTGCATTCCGTATCGCTCAATTAGTATGTTCCTCTTGAAGCCGGCAGAATTCCGCGTATGGGGAGGCCCGGCGCATCGGAGAGTGTGTCGCATCACATGATCAGAAGCGCAAAGGGTGTGGGGTTCCGCCGGTTTCGTATTTTCTTCCCGCGCTGCAAGATTTCATCTATCCTCAAATACCCACCAGTCTGATGCTACGGCGTCGTCTCAACTCTCAAATCGCAAGGATATCCTTCAGGCGGGCATAGCCACTCCGACTCACAGGAAGCCGGGCGCCCGTCTTGAGGATTACCTGCCGGCTCTCCTTCTCATACACCTCGATGCGCACGATTCTCTCAACGTTCACAAGGTACGACCGGTGGATCCTCATAAACTGTCCAGCGTCGATAAGTCGTTCGAGATTCGATAGCCGCTGTTGTTTGAGATGAGACTTTCCGGCCGCATGGACGGCGATGTAGTCGTCCTGAGCCTGTATATAGTCAACATCGTTGATTGGGATGATGAGGACCTTGGTCCCCTCGCGCACGACGATGCGCCGGATCGGCGCGTGTTGTTCATGGATCGTGTGGAGAAGCTCTTGCTTTGGAATCGCTCTCGCCACTGTTCTTCGGCTGCGGGCCCGCTCGAGTGCCTCGTCAAACCGTTCTCGACGGAACGGTTTCAGGATGTAGTCGACCGCGTGAACGTCGAATGCTTTCAACGCATAGTGATCGTGGGCGGTGATGAAGACGACCGCACAATCGTGATCAACCAGCTCGAGCACCTCGAAGCCGTTCAGCTTCGGCATCTGCACGTCAAGGAACAGGAGGTCCGGGGCCATCTCCGTGATGACGCGAACGGCGTCGAGGCCGTTTTCGCACTCGCCAACGATGCTGATGTCCTTGTGAGCGTTCAAATACTCGCGGATCACGTTTCTTGCGAGCGTTTCATCATCGACGATAACTGCGCGCATCATGCTCACGGGGCGATCCTCATGATTGTTCGGTTTGTCGATCCTCGATGGGGAGACGAATTTCCACCGAAAATTCTTCCTGAGTGTGGCCGGTCTGCAGTACAGCCCCCGACGGGTATGCGTTCTTCAAACGTCTGCGGATGTTCTCCAGGCCGATCCCGGTGCTCGGCGCGGAGATTCCCTCGGGATCGAAAGATTCCTTACTGACAAAATCAAGGTTCGTCTTTGTTGAACAGCGTCGATCCAGACAGTTCCCCCGTCAATGCGACGAGAAATACCATGCTTCACGGCATTCTCGACCAGAGGCTGAAGGAGAAGAGGGGGGATAAGCACACCGTGGAGACGCTCGTCAATATTCCAGATCACGGTAAGACGAGATCCAAATCGGATCTGTTCGATTTGGAGGTACTGTGACACAAGGTTCAACTCGTCAATGAGCGCGATCTTCTCCCTGTTGCCGAGCCGGAGACTATTGCGGAAAAAGTCGGAGAGAAGAATCGTCATCTCTCGTGCCGCAGTCGGGTTCTCAGGAATGAGTGCGCTGATGGAATTCAGACTGTTGAAGAGAAAGTGAGGGTTGATCTGTGCCCGCAGGGCCCGGAGTTCCGCCCCCTGCGCGTGCATCATGGATTCGAGGGAACGACGCTCGGCGTCAAGCGACTCCTCCTGCGCGACAACCAGATAGTGAATTGCGACGATGAAGAGATAGAGCGTAATGCCGATCGCGAAAAGGAGATTGAGGTCAACAACGAGCTGATTCGGTTCAGGGAACAGCTCAGTCTGCGCAAGAAGCCACCTCCACGAGGTTGAAAGCCCAACCCAAAAGGAGCCGATGACCGCGCTTTGAAGAAGAAGAATGATTGTCAGTTGCGTGAAGCGACCGCGTCGAAGTGGAAATGCACGCGTGAAGTACCACGCGGAGAGACACACAAAACCGTAGAGGACGGCGATCGGCAATGCGAACACGAGGGATAATCCGAAACCGAGATTGGAGGCGGAGGAAACAAGCAGGGCGAGGAGGCAGCCAAAGAGAAGCCACCCGCCAACGTACACGATACTCCGCTCTCTATGACTCAGAATGGGATGCATTCGCCCTGGTCTGGTTGCCTTCCTTCGTTGTCACCCCGGCCAGTCATCTTCCGCGGTCAACGCTCCGTTCCATTGTTCTTGATTTCGGCCCCCGCCATGACGACGTATCCCTTAACAACGAGGATCTTTGAAGCCCCGTCTCGCGGCGGTGTCGTGGTATCTTCGATCGCTCCGAGAAGAGGGACAACCTCCACGGAAACGCCCCAGTCTGGCGGCACCGTGATTTCAATTCCCCCCCACACCGTGAAGAGGTGGAGAATTGCCTGATTCTCTTTCATCACGGCGCGGGAAAGATCAAGCTCGCATCCCCCCATGATTGCCGTCACCTCGCCGCCCATGAAGGTGCGGGAACTGTTCGTTCGTTCGATTCCACCCATGAAGGCGAAGAGATTCACCGTCGAACTGCTGTCCGCTCCGGACGCGCCCACGCCGGTTTGGCTTGATGCGCGCTGTGCCTGAATGGACCGATATACCATGTGTCCACCAATGAACAACAAAGCAAGAGGAACGAGACTCCAGAAGGAGAAGGTGATGATTTCAAATCGATCGAGCAGAAGAAATGATCCCGCAGCGGCGAGAAAGAGCCCAACGAGACGATTGGGAAGATCCCGCTGAAGCAGAGTCTGCGAAAGACCGAAGACGATAAGAAGGGATGGCCAGTACCGGAACAGGTGGCTCGTGCTGAGAACATCAAGATTATCGAGGGTCAGCAGGAGGCCGACAAGGAGTGCAAGGGATCCGAGCACTAGCCGGGCTGTCAGACGAAACGGCTGTCTATCCTGCATTGCGTTCAATCCTTTCAGAGTGCAAACTGTGTGTTGATCGCCAGAGAAGGTCTATTCCCCAGACGACGACAAGAACCGGCCACGTTTTCCAGATGCCCAGGCCAAAGGAATCGTACAACGAAACGAACAACCAAAGACCGACAAAGACGTACCACCCGCCATCGCGTCGCTCGGACGCGTTACGGGCAGTCCTGAACTTGTTGATTCCAAACACAACGATCACGAGGGGCCAGTACTCCCAGATTGGCCCGATGTCGACGAACTCCAGATTGCTCATCAACACCAAAACCCCGACCACCACAAACGTAACCCCAAGCACGAATTGCATCCATACAGGACGATCATTGCGCTGTGTCATGTGTTCCTCCTTTCTGCTTGCTCCCAACATACGGAGAGAACGCTACGAGAGTTGTATCCGATTCGGTAAACCCACGCAGGCAATCGGTGGATGCAGCGGAATAGCCATGGTTCGGCCGAATATTCTTCTCCGAATTGCACACACAGCAGTTTTGCGAATGCCACCCTGAGGAGGAAAATATTTCGAGATGCAAAGAAAACAATGCGTACGGAAGTGGTTCAAAACGGAGCTCATGCTTTGCGGCCAATCCCGTTGCGCGCCGCTTCAAAAACCGACAAGGCCAATCGTGCCGCTGACCGCAGAGAGTATGATTGTCGCCGATCCGTTTCCGAGCCGACCCGAGAGAGTGGTGGGAGTGCTCGCAAAGACCGAAATCGGAAGATTGTTGTAGGATATCAATCCGTTGACAGTGCTGGCGGATACAGTGGCTGACGTCGTTCGCGGAATCGACAAGGTTATGCTCCCGTTCGTCGTCCCGAGAATACAACTGCGTTGCTCCGGCAGATAGACCGTCGCGCCGATTGCACCGTTCGTTGTTGCAGCACGCAGGTCTCCCTTGATGTCGTACGCGTCGATCATACCATTGACAATGCTGATATCCACACGTTCAGCAAAATTGCGCGCGGCGACTGATCCGTTGACCGATTCGGCAGTCACGCGCCAAGAATTGGGGAGATGGATGTCGAACTCAACGCGATAGCTCGTCGTGCTTGACGATTGGGGATGTTCTGCGCGAAGTGTGAGTGATGTAGAAGATTCGATCACGACGACTCGGATCTCGCCGATGCGTTCGCTGGCGCGCTCGGTGGTGACGTCTTGAACGACCTTTATGCCGCTCACGATCACCTCGCGGAGATTGTCGACGCCGATGAGTCTGATATTCCCGTTGGTGTTGCCGACGAAGAGATTGTCACGGTTTTCCGTCGCCCTGGTGAAGCCGAACGTCTCGCTGTATTCCTCACGAGCGGAATCCGAGAGGAGCGATGAATCGCAGCCAACGATGGGAATCAGAAACAGGAAGGGGAAGAAACCGATCAGACGCCGCATGATCCGAGTCCTCGAAATATGGATGTGACGATTTCGACTGCCTGCCCGGTGACGGCCAACCGCTCCAACAATTGTTGGGACTAGAACAAGTATAAGGCAATCCGAACCACGAAGCAAGGAATGAGAAATTCCACCCGGAGGCTCTCGGCCTATTGTGAGGGAGAATTGATCAAGCGGGAGATGGCCAGGATGAGGCCGATCATATTCACGTTTTGCAGTAACCCGTGCGGCCGAAACGGATCGTACGGCGACACATAGATGGCATCCTTCCGCTGCAAGCTTCCATATCGGTAGGAGCCTTCGTAGAAGCGGGCGAGCGAACGGGCAACCGCCATGCGAAACCCCTCACTGGAATCTCGTAACGGCAGCTGGTTGACAAGGAGCTCGCGAAAGACCGCCCGCTTCAATTCCGGATATTCGTCCAACAATCCAAACAGAGAATCGATCTTCGTCTTCGGCGTTTGTCTTCTGACGTCTGCCGAGTCGATTGCAGAGATTTCACTTGGCTTAGTCTCAAGCGCAACAACGTCAATCCTGTCTATCGGTGGAATCGGGGACGTCACCGTTTGCCGGTCGACCGGCTCTCGCACATGCACTTCCGGCCGGTGCGGCTGACGATAGAGCGAGATTTCAAAAACCTGGTGCGCTTGGGGAAGAACGACCCGAGGTCTGGATGGAAGCCACGCTCGGATCAGTAGCGCGAGAGGAAACGACAACAGAACATGAAGCGCGATCGAAACAATAAGAGCCAAGCGTAACAGCGCGCGATCGTCGTGCAGAAGATCGGCGAAACGAAGGGTAAACCTTGATGAGCTCACCGCGAGGCAGTTGTTGGTGGATATGCGTAAGTCGACGTGCCTGAGTTAGACGCCATGTCTGAGGCAAGGTTCCACCCCCTGAGAAAGACGAGAAAGGATGATCACCTGCAAAGAAAAGCCCTTGAAGGCAGGCTCCAATGGAGCACAAAGGCGTTCGCGTGCGCCGCTTGAGAATCGTTGTGAAAAAGAGGTTCCCGTGCATTGCGTGTTGTGGGAGAGAATCCTACATTTTCGTCCAACGTCCACAGCAATATTGAGGACGGCAAGGCCGAAACCTTAGCTCACTCCTTTCGTTTTTCAATCTACATCAGAAGCAACGTGTCTGAAATCCTATTTATTCTTCTACTTCGGAGGTTGGAATGATTCGAACGGTCGTCGCGACGCTCCTCATGATTGGTGCCATCGTCGGCCCTCTCCATGCGCAGACCGCACCGGTTGTTGGGCTACGAGAGAACACGCCGGCGGTCCATGCATTCGTCAACGCCCGTATTGTTGTTGCACCGGGAAAGACGATTGCCAAGGGAACACTTGTTGTTCGCAGCGGGGTCATCGAGGCGGTCGGGGAGAACGTGGTGCCCCCTGCGGATGCGCGTGTATGGAACATGGAGGGACTGACGCTCTATCCGGGATTCATTGAACTTTCATCGGATCTCGGTATGCCGAAACCGCAACAGGTCGCACAAGGAGGCGCATCGGGTGCGACGATGGCGCAACAGCGCCAACAAGAGGCGCCAAAAGGAGCCGCGCACTGGAACAGCCGCGTGCAACCAAACGTCGACGCGTCTCTTGAATTCAAAGCGGATTCCCGTGCGGCAGAAAAACTCCGCTCACAAGGATTCGCGCTCGCGCTTGCGACGCCGCAGTTGGGGATTTTCCGCGGTTCGTCGGCTCTTGTGAGTCTCGGTGACGGGAGCGGGAGTGAGTTGGTTGTAAAGCGGCATGCGACGCAGACGATTGCTCTTGAACAGATGCAGGGATTCGGCGGCGGCTATCCGAGCTCTTTGATGGGTGTGATTGCGCTGGTTCGGCAAACATGGTACGACGCCGATTGGTACCGCAAGGCTCACGAGTCCTATGCAAGAAAGCCGCAGGGTCAGAAACGTCCCGAAACCAACGCCGCCCTAGAGGCGCTTCAACCGGCAATTCAGCAAAAGCAACCGGTGGTGATAGAAGTTGGCGATGACCTCACCTTTCTCCGCGCGGCCAAAATTGGCAGGGAATTTTCCCTCAACGCATGGATCCGCGGCAGTGGTCAGGAGTACCGCCGACTTGATGCGGTGAAAGCAGCAAAGCTCCCGGTGATTGTTCCGGTCAACTTTCCTGAGCCGCCGGCCGTCGATGTCCCCGAAGAGGCACTGAATGCAACACTTGAAGAGCTTCGTCACTGGGATACCGCACCCGAGAACGCATCTCGGTTAGCGAGGGCGGGTGTTGCCATTGCGCTCACCACGGCAGAACTCAGAGATCCCGCCACGTTCCTTGCGAGCGTTCGCAAAGCGGTTGAACGCGGGTTGTCGTCCGATGCCGCACTCGCCGCGCTCACGACGAATCCGGCACATTGGCTCGGAGTGGAAAGCCGATTTGGCACACTCGAAAAGGGGAAGGTGGCCAACATCATGGTCGCGGATGGAAATGCATTCGATGAGAAGACCAACATCCGCGAGGTGTGGATTGATGGAAGACAATATGAGGTGAAGATTCCTCCCTCCGTTGATGCAAGAGGAACGTGGAATGTGCAGATCCGTGCACGATGGTCGGCAGAAAAGCCGGTCTCGAGTGAAGAGGGAGAACTGATTGTTCGGGGCGAAATGGAAAAACCGTCGGGGACGTTGAAGTTGAAAGGGAAAGATCTGCGATTGGCAGCGGTGACGTATGCAAACCAGAAACTGGCGTTTATGGTCGCGGGGGACTCCATCAATGTGAAAGGCAACCTGCGTCTCTCGGCAACAGTGGGCAAGAACGAACTTACCGGCGTTGGAGAGCTGCCTGATGGTCGCTCGGTGAGCTGGACCGGGGCACGAAAAGAACCCGCGCGTGTTGAGCCCGACACAAGCAAGCCCAGGGAAATCAAGATGGCATCGTTCGGCGACCTCTTTCCTGCGGGCGAGTTTGGACGGGCAAAGCCTCCCCAGCAGCCGGAGATCATGCTCGTGAAGAATGCGGCGGTCTGGACGCAGGGACCTCAGGGTAAGATCGAGAATGCCGATTTGCTGGTCACAAAGGGAAAGATTACGGCCGTCGGAAAGAACCTCACGCCGCCTAAAGGCGCAACGGTGATCGATGCAACCGGCAAGCATGTGACACCCGGATTGATCGATTGCCATTCGCACACGGCCACCGCGAGTGTGAACGAAGGGGGCCAGACGATTTCGGCGGAGACGCGGATCGAGGATGTCCTCGACAGCGACGACATCTGGATCTATCGCCAGCTGGCCGGTGGAACAACGGCCGCAAATGTGCTGCACGGATCGGCGAATCCGATCGGCGGTCAAAATGCCGTCGTGAAATGGCGCTGGGGCGCGCTGCCGGATGAAATGCTGATTGCCGGAGCTCCACCGGGAATCAAGTTTGCGCTCGGAGAGAACGTCAAACAGAGCAACTTCTCGCCGGGAGGACAACAATCGACACGCTATCCGCAGACGCGCATGGGCGTTGAGCAGATTATTCGCGATCGGTTCCAGGCAGCTCTGGACTATGAACGCGCGTGGAAGGAGTGGGAAAAAGACAAAACGCTGATCCCGCCTCCTCGGGATCTTGAGCTGGATGCGGTCCTTGAGGCGGTGAAAGGAAAGCGGTTGGTGCACGCGCACAGCTATCGCCAGGATGAAATTCTCATGCTGCTGCGCGTTGCCGAGGAATTCGGATTCCGCATTGCGACACTTCAACACGTGCTCGAGGGATACAAAGTCGCGGAAGCGATCAAGAAACACGGAGCGGGTGCATCGTCGTTCAGCGATTGGTGGGCATATAAGATCGAAGCATGGGATGCGATTCCGGGAAGCGGATCGTTGATGCATGCACAAGGAGTCAATGTCTCATACAACTCGGACAATTCGCAACTCGCGACGCGTATGAACTGGGAAGCGTCGAAGGCGCTCAAGTTCGGCGTTCCCGAACAGGAGGCACTCAACTTCGTCACACTGAATTCAGCGATCCAGCTTGGCGTGCAGGACAGAATCGGTTCGCTGGAAGTTGGAAAAGATGCCGACTTTGTGATCTGGAGCGGAGATCCCTTGTCCGTCTATTCCGTTTGTGAGCAGACGTGGGTCGATGGACGGAAGTACTTTGACCTACAGGAAGACCGGAAGATGCGCGAACAGATACAGAATGAACGATCGACGCTCATCCAGAAGATCATTGCAAGCAAACAGACCGAAGGAGCCGCACCGGGCGCAGGCCCCCGTATGATGATGCGCCGCCCGAATGAGGAACAACTCCAATCGTGCATGGAAGGAGTCGATCATGAATACTAAGAACCTCGGAGAAAAGAACGCCATGCGCGTCGACCGGATGTTGACGCTCATCCTTTGTATGGTGATGCTGACGAACAATGCATCACAGGCCTCAGAGCCGATTCCCGCGCCAAAACAAAAACATCCGATCGCGTTGATCGGAGCAACGGTTCATACGGTCAGTGGAGCGGTCATCCAAAACGGCACGATCTTGTTTGATAAGGGGAAGATTGTTGCCGTCGGAACGGCTGTGACGATTCCTCAGAACACTGAACGCATTGACACGCGGGGTAAACACATCTATCCCGGTCTCATTGATGCATCGTCAAGTCTGGGACTAACAGAAATCGGTTCGGTCCGTGGAACGCTCGACCTGAGTGAAACCGGCCGGATCAATCCCAACGTCCGTGCAGAAGTTGCGATCCATCCGGAAAGCGAGCTCATTCCCGTGGCGCGATCGGGCGGTATCACCGTGGCGGCCGTTTCTCCCGCGGGCGGATTGATTTCCGGTACCGCCGCCGCCATCATGATGGATGGCTGGACGTATGAAGAGATGACATTGAAGGCGCCGCTGGCACTCGTCGTGAACTGGCCCTCGATGGTCTATTCGCCCGGACGCTTCATGCGCATGAGCCGCGAGGATTGGCAGAAGCAACGCGACGAACAGCTTAAACAATTGCGCGACGCGTTTGCGGAATCCCGGGCGTACCTCAAAGCCAAAGACGCAGAGAAGGAAAAGGGGATCCACTATCACGATCTCGACATGCGGTGGGAGGCAATGCGTCCCGTATTCTCCAAGAAGATTCCGGTTGTCGTGAATGCCAATGAAATCAGCCAGATTCAAGCGGCGGTCGCGTGGGGAGAGGAAGAACAGATCCGGATCATCATTGGCGGAGGACGAGATGCGTGGAGAGTAGCAGATCTGCTCAAAGCCAAGGACATTCCGGTCATTGTGAATCCGATTCACACTGCACCAATGCGGCGATGGGAGGGGTTTGACGAGGCGTACACGACACCGGCCAAGCTGAAAGAGGCGGGTGTGAGATTCTGTATTTCCGGTGACTACAGTGCGTCGAACTCACGCAACACACCGCATCACGCGGCAACCGCGGCTGCCTATGGTCTGGCACACGACGAAGCGCTGAAGGCCATTACACTCTATCCTGCGCAGATTCTCGGCCTGGAGGCTATGCTCGGATCGATCGAGGTTGGAAAGGATGCTACGCTGATGATTACCGACGGTGATCCACTTGAACTCTCGACGACGGTGGAACAGATCTTCATCCAAGGGAAGAAGATCGACATGCAGGACAAGCACAAGCAGTTGTATGAGAAGTACAAGCAATTGGAAGATCGGTAGGACAACCGTCCTCAGTCGTCCATCGAGGTTTGTCCTGCCGACGGGACGGCCTGGCCGCCGTACCGATTTTCGTACGGTAGGACGACTGTCCTCAGTCGTCCATCTAGGTCGTGTGCCGACGGGACAGGAGTCCCGGCGTATCGGGTTTCGTATCGGGGGATCTTGTCCGCCATCCCCTGAGTTCCCCATCTCACAGGCCGCAATCGAAAATCGGCAATCACCATGTCTCTCTCCTCCCTCTCCATCCGGCGTCCCGTCACGACGCTGATGTTCTGCGTCGGTCTGGTGATGCCCCGCTAAAAAGAGCGCGGGCACGTTGGCGTTATTGATGTCAATAATATCGAGGTTGATTTCCTCCAGTCCATCAGGATCCCGCGCCTCACTGTCCAGAGATCGTATCCGAATCTCTCGCCGGAGGAAATCGAAAACACTAAGAGTCTGGTGCAGAGCCGCTCTCGATGGGCATGGATAGGAAAAGAGATCGTGTCCCAAGGGGCATCTTACGGTTGAATCCTACCCCTCAAAACCCGCCATTGGACGATTTCTCTTTTCGATGATATGGGCGGGCGCTGTGGCGGAGGGGAACTTCCGGTGACACGCGCCCGAAAAGGCACCTCTTTTCTTGAATCAACCCTCCCTATCGATTTCACTTGCTTGTGAGCAACATCCTTCGTAGCATCTGACGACTGTTGTTACCCTTCTTTATCTAACTCTTCACAACAAAGGGTCCTTCCATGCTCCGGCAGCTTTCCTCGGGGAAGAAAGTGCTGATGGGTGGTGCTGGAGTCGTTCTTCTCCTCTTTGTCTGGTTCGGCTTTCCAGCCTCTCTGTCAGATAATTCTGAGTCTTTGAATGCGGACACGACTCCTTCCGTGGAAAAGCCATTGAGTGACGTGGTCTTTTCGGTTGAAGTGCGTACTGCTTTTCGGGGTGATCTTGTCAAACGTTTGCAGACGCATGGGACGCTGAGAGGAAGGCGGGAGGCGGAGATCATTGCGCGCGTGAGCGGTGAGCTGACAAATGTAACCGGGGAAAACGGGAAATACGTGGCAGAAAAATCTGTGTTGGCGCGGGTTGATGACCGTGAATATCAGGCAGCGTATGAGCGGGCCGCGTCGGCGCTTCTGGCGGCTCAGATCGAGTATCGGACGATGAGCGAGGCAGGAGAAGTTGTAGGAATTGACACGGTCCGATGGATGAGAGAACGGGAACAGGCTCGTCGAAATCTGGCGGAGATTGAGAAGAGCTATCGAGACGGAACAATCGATCAATTGGAGCATGCAAGAAAGAAGCGGGAGTATGAGACACTCCTTGCGTACTACAGCGCAGATCGCGGGGATGTGATAGCGATGAAGAGTGGACTTGCTCAGGCACGTGAGCAATATGAGCGGGCAAAGCTCAACCTGGAGTGGACAGAATTGAAAGCTCCATTCTCCGGCTACATTGCTGACTGCATCATCAACGAGGGGATGCAGATGCAGGTGGGAAAGGTTGTGATGAAAGTTGTTGATCTCTCCATTCTTCTTGTCGATGTCGAGGTATTGGAAAGCGAGATCGGGAGGGTAAAACCCGGAGCAAGAGCTGAGGTGAGTGTGAATGCCTATCCGAATGAGAAGTTCTTCGGCCGGGTTATCACTATCAATCCAACTGTCGATGTAAAGTTCAAAACGGTCAAAGTGACGATCAAGCTCAAGGACACAAGACAAGCGTTCGAATCGTCAATTTCCAATCTTCAATCTTCAATTCTTCGTCCTGGCATGTATGCAAGCGTGCGTATCGAGGCCGAAGTGTTCAGAGACCGATTGCTTGTTCCGAAACCGGCATTGCTCGTGAGAGATCAGCGAACGCTTGTTTTTGTGGCGAAGGAAGGATTGGCGAAGTGGCTCTACGTGGAGACGGGGGAGGAAAACGAGGAGTTTGTTGAGATTAAGGCCGGCATGACTGCGAGTGACACAGTAATTGTAAACGGTCATTACACGCTGGCGCATGATGCGAGAGTGCGAGTCGAGCGAACCGGACCGAAACAATGAGAGCAATCCGATATTCATGGACAAGGGGAGAACTCTATGCCGATCGATATTGATGATCTGAAAAGTTGGATCCAAAAGAGTCCCAAAGAAGTGCAGACCATTCAAGATATTGCTGATCGTTGGAAGTGTTCCACGGAGACGATACGGAAAGAGTTTTGGAGAAAAGAGAAACGTGCATTGGGCGATTTCATCGTTGATGTGAAAATCGAAATTGCCAAGAAGTTGCTCCTTGGGACCAATCTTCTCTGTAAGGAGATTTGTTTTGAAGCAGGGTTTCGCCGAGAGGATACGGGGGCTGAAATATTCAAGCAACGTGTTGGTGTCACAATGAGTCAGTATCGGGCACTGCACTCCGGTGGGGCAAGCGGGGGGGGGGGCAGATCGAGACTGCTACGAGACGGCAGAATCAAAGTTGAAGTGTACTGGTGCCGTTTCAAGTGAATAATCTCGTGTATGATTCTGCAGCCATTCGATGAATCGGACGGCGGGCCTATAACAAAACCCCTTTGGGGTTTTGAATTTGAAGACGTCGACTTCAGTCGATGCCGAGCAACAGGCAACAGATAATACAGGAACATTTTTTTCTTTCGGCACTAGACGAAAAGTCCGCAAAGACCCACCGTTTTGATAAACCTCTATGACAAACCTGAACGACAAACCTATAAGACCAACCTCTAAGACCAATGGAATTGTGTTGACTGAGTTAGAATGGAAACCGTATGTTTGTGACAGACAGAGTCAACTTAATAGGCCCCTCGTCCACAAGTATTTTGTAGGAGATCCTACCATGCGACAAAAACTCGTTGTTGCCACAACTGCGATGTTGCTTTTGATTCAGACGTTTGTATTAGTTGTTCCCAGCTACGCTGCTACGTGCACTGTGGATTGCGGTGGGGGAAACAGTGTATCCTGCACAGGGACTTGGTGCACTATGACTGAGGGAGTAGGTTGTAGCGTTTTGAACAAGGATGGGTACGAGGTTGCTCGAGCGGTATGTGTCAACTGAAGAGGGACAACGGCGATGACCAAGTCCGCCGAGGACCGAAGCTGAGTAACATGTTGGACTAACATGAGAGGAGTACCCATGCGTAAGAAATTTGTCGTGCTTCTGTTGACAATGCTAGTTCTTGCCCAAGTCTCTATTTTCCTAGAAGCAGTCTATGCTGGTTCAGCCACCGCTGACTGTGGAGATGGTGTATCGGTGAGCTGCAGTGGATACGTCTGCTGGGCAATTGATGGCATCGGGTGTGGTTGTAATGATCGGGATGGGCGCCCTGTGACCCGTGCTAATTGTGTTGTACCCGAATGACGGACATAGAAGACAACCTTAGGCACAGTGTCCAGGCGCGCAGTCGGTTCTGTGGGTAAGTAAGAGCTTGCGCAGTCGCGGTTTCGGCAAGCTGTAGGGGAATTTGGCACTTGAGGGCGACATTGGCTCATGTGGCTATCCCCTGCATCAAGACAGGCAAAAAGCCGATGCTCCAAAGGGTGTAGATCCATACCGATAACGCTCCTGGATGAGCCCTCCCAATTCTGTTGGTAGAGCCGCATGCCGCGTGAGCGATAGTCATAAGCCGAAGCCACAACATACGGCGCTTGGGCTCTGCGTCAAACGATATCTGAATCGCAATTTGGATGCTCGGCCGGATGACACTTTGGCGAGCTGGGAGCGCCGCTGTCCCCGTTTCGTGTTGACATTGAGAATACAGAACCCGAGAAGAAACTCGGGTGAGGCCAACGCAGAGTATCTTGGTGGCCAGGTCTATATTGACCGGGGAAAAAGTGTATAGATGGGAACATATATCTGGGTACCCCGGGGATATGGTTTCCACCTTTCTTATCTAGGGGAAAAAGTGATAGCTCCCATTGCTTTGATATTCTGGATGATTACCGCGTTCGATGCGACTGCCGTGGCAAACGAGCATGGGGGAAGAAGCTATTGGCAAAAAGGAATTCTCCCCACGGAATCCCTTGAGCTTGTTCAAGAAATCGAATCACCCACTAACGATCCGAATCATCTCTGGTACTGGATCACCTCAATGAGTATCGACGAAAAGGGGAAGTTGCTCGCGCTGTTCAACAAGAAGCCCCCAAGAATCAGTCTGCTTGAGACGAGCATGCTGGGACTGAAAAGGTCGTTCGGCAGAGGCGGGAAAGGGCCGGGAGAATTCACAGAAAGCCCGACATGGATCGGTATTGTGGACGACACGCTCTACGTGGCACAGCCTTTCTACACTTCGCGTTTCAACTTGGATGGAAAGCATCTAGGGGGGGATCATGTGTGGCAGCGTGGACTTGGCGCGTTCAGCATACAAATGCGAAGTGGAGTTGACAAGAATGGAGATGTTTACTACTGGCACGGTAATCCGAAACATGACTTCCTTCTTGGAAGAAAATCGAGAAATGGGAACGAGAGTTTTGTCATCCCCGTTCAAAACCTGCCGTTCGCAGAGCGTTACAGGAGCAAGGGTATGGAGTTGGCATTTGGTGTGCTGCGCGATGGCTCCGTTGTTATGACATTTTCTCACGAGCCAGCTCTCGTGTGCTTCGGGCCAGATGGATCGCCGCGGTGGTGGCTGAACCTTGTGGACGAAATCCCTAGGCTCAAGAAAAGCTACGAAGAAGTCGAGAAGAAAAAGATTCTCTTCCCCATTTCGAATCTCTGGACTGACAATGTTTACACCATTCTGACATATAGTAATCCAGACAGAAACCTTGGGAGTCCAGCGATCCTCTTCGTGTTCGTTGACAGCCAGAATGGAAAACTTGTTAGGGTGGCGTATTCAACACAGCATATTATCAGAGAGCGAGAGATAGATGATGAGAAGATATACACGCATCACAACTATAGCCCTTGGGCAATAGCGCACCACAACGGCTACCTTTACACTTTTGCCCACCATTCAGCCCATCTGCAAAAGTATAGACTTCTCTGGTCTCACTGAATATCTCCATGCGAAAGAACATCATTCCAATTCTCTTTGTCGTGCTTCTGGGGGCAAATGGGGTAATCCTCTACGAGGTTTGGCAAGGACGTTCACGCGATACCGAACAGATGCTGAAAGGGGAGGTTCTTCAATTATCTGAGAAAGAATTCTTGCTTCATTGGACGAATAACAAGATCAACGACCAGAGATTTGAGCGAAGGCGATTAACCATTAATGCATATGTGCTCGAAACTCATTGTGATGTTTGTTTGCAAGATGCACGTCCGTACTGGAATGCGCTGGCAGAAGATTCGATAGCAACTCTACGCATCTACTACAAGTCACAGAATCCACGCCAATGGGAACGGTTTGCCTCGTGGATGAATCTGCGAAAAGAGAACATCGTGTCCGTACCTTCCAACGTAGATGGCGACGCGATGATGTGGGTGTCGAGCGGACCAACCGTGATCGTCTCCGAAAGCACAACCGGTCGGATAGTTCTCGTAAATGTGAGTACCCCGCCGCTGAGAGAACGTTCTATTCTCTTCTATGAATACCTCATGAAATACCTGAAAAACGAGGTGGATGCCAAAACTGCTGGGCGACAACCATAGGTCGGGATGCCATAAGAACCTGCCTTCTTGCCTCTCTCCGCAATTTTTTTCAGATTAGCACGTCATAACTTTTTTGGTTGTTGAGGCGGTGATGTAACACTGGCTTCGGGGGATCTTGTAAGCCATCCCCTAAGTTCACTATTCCACAGGCCGCAATCGATAATCGGCAATCACCATGTCTCTCTCCTCCCTCTCCATCCGGCGTCCCGTCACGACGATGATGTTCTGCATCGGTCTGGTGATGCTTGGCGTGATCGCGTTTCAAAACCTCGCCATTGACTTCCTGCCCTCCATTAGAATTCCACGCCTCACGGTGCAAACATCCTACCCAAATGTCGCACCGGAGGAGATCGAGAACGCAATCTCACAGCCCCTCGAGGCAGCCCTCGGAACGGTGACTGGCGTGAAAAAGGTCTCTTCTGTTTCGCGTGAGGGACTTTCGACCATCAACGTGGAATTCTATTGGGGGTCCGACATGGACTTCGCGGTGCTGGAGGTTCGGGAGAAGCTGGATCAACAGCGGATGCTCCTCCCTCGTGATGCCGGCCGACCCACCATCCTTCGTGTTGATCCTTCAGCTGAGCCGATCATGATCATCGCAGTCTCAGAAAAGAAGGAGAAAGATCCGCAGCTTGTTACCGCGATTGCGTCGAGCCGTTCGCGGAGTGGAAATCCATCCCACAACCCGGCCAAAATTGATGAGTCGACTCACGCGCTCGTTGAGCTTAAGGAAACAGCCCGCGCGTTAATAAAACGGCGAATCGAGCAAGTCGACGGTGTCGCACAGGCGGCCGTGCTCGGGGGACTCGAACGCGAAATCGAAGTCGAAATCACAAGTAGTAAGATTCAAGCGCTGGGTTATTCACTCGATCATGTGTCTCAAGCCCTCGCGAACGCTAATCTCAATCTCCCCGGCGGGACGATCAAACGCGGGCTTTTTCGCTACTCGCTTCGTACACTTGGCGAGTTCACGAACGTAAAAGAAATCGAAGAGGTTGTGATCGGTCGGACAGAAAGTGGGCGACCAGTAACCATCGCCAATGTCGGACAGGTGAAGGATGGATTCAAAGAACGCCTGGGCCTCACTCGCTACAACGGTCAGGAGATGATCGCTCTATACGTGAGAAAAGAAGCGGGAGCGAATACGATCGAAGTCTCGCGGCGAGTTCACGATGTCCTCAATCAGCTTCGAACCGAATATCGTCAACTTCAGCTTCACGTCATCGCCGATCACGCCGAGTTCATCTCGAAGTCGATTACCGATGTCCAGCAGGCAATTATCATTGGCGCCGTTCTGGCATTTCTTGTTCTCTTCCTATTCCTCCGAAGTCCGCGTTATCCCATAATTATTGGTTTAACAATTCCCATATCGATCTTCGCTACACTTGTGGTGATGTATTTCTTGAAGATCAACCTGAACATCATCTCGTTGACGGGTCTTGCGCTGGGGATCGGTATGTTGGGCGACAATGCAATCATCGTTGTGGAGAATGTCACACGACTCAGAGAACGGGGTGTTGGATTGGTCCAGGCAGCAATCGAAGGAGCGCAAGAGATCACCCTTGCAGTGACTGCCTCGACGCTCACAAACGTAGCAATCTTTCTGCCGATCATCTTTGTGGAGGGAGTCGCGAGCCAGCTCTTCGTAGATATGGGAGTGACAATGACAGTCTCCCTCCTTGTCTCGCTGCTCATGGCAGCAACACTGGTTCCGATGCTCGTTTCGCGTGAGACTTCATTGAAGCTGCACGAACGATCATTGAGCAAATCTATCCAGAACCTAAAGAGCAGGCCTCACAGGTTTCCAGCAAAGATCTGGTTTTGGATATTCTTCCCGCTTCGTGTCGCTATTGCCTTCATTGTCATGCTGATAGTTAATTTCATGCGCTTTATCAGGCGTAAGCTTCATGGTATTCTGCCCGGAGTCTATGAGTCGATCAAGAGCATCAGCACTCGAAGCTATGATTCGATCGACCGTTTTTTAAACTGGTCGCTTGATCACAGACTCCTCGTGGTGACATCCATAGTTGTTCTTTTCGTGATAAGCGTTGTCGTGGCGCTGCAAGTCCCAAGCGAGCCTGCACCGGATATCGATCAAAGCCGGTTTGCGGTACATCTGCAGATGCCGAAGGGGACCACACTCGAAGGAACAGCCCGTTTTGTTGCACAGGTTGAACAAACTCTTCTGAGCTTCCCGGAGATCGCAGGTGTCTATTCGTCAATTGGCATGACCGAAGAAAAGAATCTGTGGATAGGGGTCGATGCGGCGATCGAGAAGGCCGATCTTGAGATCAAAGTTCGGAGTGAGTCGGAGACGGGAGATGTGGCGGAAAAGGTACGTACCTTTCTGACAACCATGCAGTCTTCGTATGACGCAGTGGAATTTTCGGTGAAGCGCAGGGGGACGACCTTTGAGCACATCCTTCGCCCTGAGCCGAACGACATCAAAGTGCGAGTAATGGGCAAGGAACCGGAGAGAACGTATGAACTCGCCCGAGAGTTTGGAGAACGGCTACGCGGAATTGATGGACTCGTTGATATTCGCTCTACAATGCAGAAGGGGAGTCCGGAGTATCAGATTGTTGTGGATCGCGATGGGGCCAGCAAGTATGCCTTGTCAGTGCAGACAGTGGCCCATCATCTTGCACAGCATATCCGGGGAAAAGAGGCAACGTATCTGAGTGACTTCGACCGAAAGATCGCAATTCGAGTTCGGCCGATGGAGAGTGAACGAGAGGAATTTAGCAAGGTTTTGCAATCGAGCATAGTTGCAGGTGGTCGCCTGATTCCCATTCGAGAAGTAGTGAGGTGGGATCGAACCGAAGGATACGCGGAAATCTGGCGAGAACAGGGACAACGCGCCGTTGTGATTGTTGCCAACGTGAGCGGTCGATCTGTGGGGAGCGTTGCCGACGAAATCGGCGAGAAAGCCAGTCTGTTTCCTCTCCCTTCTGGATATACCATTTCGGTAGGAGGAGAAAACGAAGACATACGAGAGTCGTTCAAGAGTCTCTTCATCATCATTCTGCTTTCGATTTTTCTGGTTTACATGATCCTGGCGGCCGAATATGAATCGATTCTTTATCCCTTTGTTATTCTGCTCACCAGTCCTCTGGCGTTTATCGGTGCGATACTCACGATGGCAATAACGGGACAGAACTATAACATCATGTCGCTGATCGGATTGGTCATCATGATTGGTGCGGTGGACAATGACGCGGTAATTGTTGTCGACGTCATGACTGATCTTCGACGGCAGGGATTGGGATTGAGAGAGGCGATTCGGGAAGGAATGCGGAGGCGGCTAAGGCCGATTCTCATGACCACTGCAACGACAGTATTGGGGATTATCCCACTCGTCTTTGAGTTTGGGACTGGTTCCGAGTTGGTACGTGCATTGACAGCCCCGCTTGTTGGGGGATTGATTGCTTCGACTGTGTTTACAGTGGTTGCTATCCCGGTTGTCTATTCCTACATCGATCGCTGGGCGATGGGGAGAAAAATACGGGAGGCGATAATGTGATTGGTATGGAGATCTTTTTCGTCGGCATCCGCCGAGGCGGACGCCAGGATGTCCCTCCAAGCCCGAAGGGCTTTTGGGGGAATGAGCCGCCCCGCCCTCATCCCGACAGCTGTAGGGAGGGGAGTCGGGATGGCGAGGGACAGCGTAACATGAATTCAGAGGACGGGTGTGCTTTCATAGGGGAGAACTGACATGAAAAGGCAAATCTTCCTTGGCTCACAACTTTTGGAATTGGTGGAGAAAGACTGGAGAAGGATAACCGTTAAAGAACTAGCCGCGCAGATTCAAAGAGATCCGTCAGACATATCTCGGCTCTTCCGGAAGTCAACGGGCAAAACTATCAGGCAATTCATTAATGAGAGGCGGAGGCAACATTTGTTGGATGCGATTACGAGTAGTGTGGACTCGCGAGGGTATCACTTCGCCGAACAGCTCGGTTTTCTGGAAGAACGATCGTTCTATCGATGGGTGAAGAAAGAATTCGGAGTTTCATTTGAGGAGTTGCGTAACGAACACCGTGCATGCGGGGCTAAGTCAAAGGCCAAGAGAAAGAATCAATCCATACCTCACGATCGCTAACGGTGTTCATCATATTTGGATACCCAGATCGGATACCATGGAAAGATACCCAGAACGGACGTTGACTGGAAAATGGGAGTTGAAGATCTTGTTTGAAAGGCGTGAAAGAGCAAGCGTACGGAAGAGCGCTACCAAACAAAGCTGCTGGTGCGAGTCCACTTCACGCTTCAAGATCAATTCAGGGAGGAAAAAATGGAACTCCTTAGAAGAAAAGCGGTCCAAGTAACAGCCGTTTTCGTGATCTCGATAGGAGCGAGTGTGCTACCAGAAGTGGGCGAGGGAAGGTCTTTACCCTGTCCATGGCCTGGTTGTTACAGCGATTGTTGGGTCTACTGTTGTTGGGATGCGTCTGGTTGGTACTACAAGTGCATTACCCAAGAATAGGAATCGCCCCCTTCCATTTACTTGAGAACTTTGCGTCTCGAGTCTGAATGTACGGCGGAACGTTTGAATCTTGTAATTACAAGAAGGAAGAGGATCAGTCCAGCCGGACTTGAGAGGGCAGAGACACGGAAGCCTCAGAGCGCCCGAAACCCGACGCTATGACGGATCGTCATGGAATGAATTGCGAGGATATTCATCTGTATAGGAGCGGTTGAAAATTTCTATGTGTCGCCGAGTGATTCGTTTTTCACGCGAGGGTATTCTCGTCGAACGGTGGTACGTGGCTGAATAATCATCAACACGTGATGCGAAATGACGCATTCTGTTCATTAATTCCACTTCAGTTTGGTAATGTCAAGAGTTATGTGCAAAAGCGGCAGTTTCTGATTTGCATATGCGTTTTGAAAGACTTGCGATGAAAAAACCTATTCTGATTCTATCTATCTCAATCCTATCGTTCTTACTTACCTGCTTTCTGGTTGTTCGTGGGAAGAATCTTGCGGCTCCAGCACCGAACTTCGAACGAATTTACAAAAACGATGCTATCAGGTTGGTGCGTTCGTTTGAGATGCCGTTTGACGTATTGGATCTGAAGATCTATGATCAGCGTTTTTTTGTTCTGAACAGATCTGATCAACAAATAGTGGAGCTTGATACAATGGGAAATGTGGTTGCTCGATGGGGGAAGAGAGGCGGAGCACCGGCAGAGTTCCAGCACATCATTGGATGGGATGTCGATCGACAAGGTGTCTATGTTCTGGATGTGCGGCGGCTAGCAATCACCGAACTGACTTTCGAGGGTTCGGTCGTGGCTTACTATCCTGTGAGAAGCTCCTTTGTGAGGGGACACCGCCTTGCAGCCAAGCATTATGTACTCAAGGCAATGTCGAAGGATTCACCACGTCGCCAGGCGTTCTTGCTTATTGACATATCTACGGACTCAACAACCGTAATGAAGTCACCCTTTCCTGAGGTTCCCAATGATATAGCTTTTGACGGGGTTTTTGTCAAAAACAACGTGGGCCGCAATTTCTATGTGAGTCATTGGGCCAGCTTCTTCTTTTCCTTCGATGCAACCGGTAAGCAGCTCTACACTGCTGAGACCATCGATCGAACACCACCGCCGACGATATTGGAGCAAAGTGGTGCAATGGGGATGGATCCAAAAGCAACTCTCGTAAATATTTCCATGTCAGCCAATGAGAGGCATTTGTACATATTGTCTCGTGCCAGGTCACGAGCCCAAGAAGACAAAGGGGCTGTGGATTTGTATGACGTCCGGAACGGAAAATACGAATACAGCTTTCTGATTCCAGGTTTCAAAGGTGAGTATCCACGCATTATCGCAGTAGGTGAGAATCAATTTCTGGCCTTCCAGGGCGAGGCAATTGTGCACTATAGGTTTCAAGATGTTCGACAGAAATGAATTGGGGATCCCTACTTGTTTCGAAGGGCCGAGATAGCCAACTTCTCATGGTTGCTGCTTCTGGGCATATTCTTATATGCCGCAGTAGTCAAGATCTTTGAGCATGAAGCTTTCCGCAGGAATCTATCGATTTCACCCCTCCTCGTGGCGCCAGAAGTTCCAGTGATTGCCGTTGGTGTAGTATTGATTGAGTTGTTCGTGGCGGTCACTCTGATCTGGGAAAGAACAAAGTTGTTCGGTATCTATACTGCCTTCTTCCTGAGCATCACGTATCTCTTCTACTCGCTCTCAATTGAAGTATTCTTCGATAGTATCCCTTGTGGTTGCGGAGGTATTTTCAACAAGTTGGACGCTGTGTCGCATATCGTTTTCAACATCTTCCTGACAATTCTCGCAGTGTTAGCTTTGCTTTTGCATCGGCAAAGCAAGAACAACGAAAACATTCTGCCTGCGCGAAACCTCTAATATGCAACCATTGCTGGTCACACTCCCAATTGAGAGATAATCCAATACAGCGACTGATCAGTAATCACTCCATCCTCTTTTGCGAGCTATGTTGCACCACATCCCACGTATCAGTAAATTGATCCGGCTTTTTCACTCCTCCATAGAGCAGAAACCCGAAGAAGCTCAACATGATCTCATATTTTATTGCGAGACTAGTGGCAGTCTCCCCAAAAGGAGCTCTGGATCGTGGTTGCCAAAGACAAATGAGAAGCCAAATTTAGAAGCTTCCTGAAAGACTCGACATAGATTAAGATCCCCGCTCTTTTTGGGAGTCAATGGCGATGGTAAATAAAATCGTCAAGAAGCTTTATGAAGAATGAAGACGCATATTCGCG
The DNA here is from genome assembly GCA_016873805.1 of Ignavibacteria bacterium. Taxonomy (GTDB): domain Bacteria; phylum Bacteroidota; class Ignavibacteria; order UBA10030; family UBA10030; genus VGVZ01. The sequence goes on along the minus strand of VGVZ01000002.1, from coordinate 101,381 downwards.
TTTTCTGAAACGCCCCGTCGCAGTGTGCATGTTCTACGCGGCTCTCGTAGTAGGTGGGATCTTTGCCTTCACGCGCCTTCCGCTCGAGCTCGCGCCTTCCAAGGAATTCCCTCGGCTCTCCATCGTTACTGGCTGGGGGAGTGCTTCTCCCGAAACCGTAGAAATGTTCATCACAGCTCCAATTGAGGAGATTGCTAATACAGTTCGAGGGGTCCGCTCGGTCAGCTCAACATCTGAAGAAGCGAAGTCCGTGGTCGACGTTGAATTCGAGCCAACGGTCGACATGAATTACGCTCGTCTGGAGTTGAATGAAAAACTTGCCGCTTTTTCGGAAGGACTTCCCCCCGGCGTAAGTATCCCAACGGTTGAACGATACATCCCAAAAGACTTCAGAGATCTGCAGGGATTCCTTTCGTACTCACTCTATGGCACGCGTTCCGCGTCGGAGCTTCAGAGGTATGCTGAAGAGCGCATCGCGCCGTTCCTGATGGCAATCAAGGGAATATCCCGCGTGCAGATCTATGGGGGTGAATCGAGAGAGGTGCAAATCGAAATCGATCCTTTAAGAATGGCCGCCTATGGCATAACGGCCGAAGAAATCTCTCGTCGTCTCCGAGATTCGCAGCTCAACACATCCCTGGGTGCGTTGGATCGCGGCTCCGGTCGCAGGTTTGTTGCCCTCCGTAACAACATCTCATCACTCGACGATATCAAGAACCTCAATATCGCTGCTTTGCCAACAGGCAGCATTGTTCGGCTTTCCGATGTTGGGATCGTGCGAGACAGTCTCGCCGAAACCCGAAGCTACTATAGAATCAACGGCGCGCCGACAGTGACAATTATCATTGACAAGGAGCCGGGGACAAACGCCCTTAAACTTGCCAACCATGTTTTCACAAGGGTGGATGAGATTCAAGAAGCTCTTCCTATGGATCTCACTCTTCACAAAACATCCGACAAGAGTCAGCAGATGCGCGATGAGCTGGACAAACTCTATGGAAAGGTGATTATCTCTCTCATCTGCATCTTTGTCGTGCTGGTCCTATTCCTGCGAAATCTTACCGCTCCCATCATAATTCTTTCATCCATATTCTTTTCGCTGGCAGGAACATTCCTGTTTTTCTGGCTCTTCGGAATCGGATTGAATTTGCTCACGTTGGCCGGTCTGGTGCTTGGTTTCGGCCGGTTAGTTGATGATTCGATAGTTGTTCTGGAAAATATCAATCGTCACCAAGAGGCGGAATCAGGAGATCCATATGCATCTGTACCACGAAGCGTCAGAGAGGTTGCTCTTCCGGTAGTTGCTTCAACATTCACAACTGTAGGCGCGCTTCTCCCCATTCATTTTCTCCCCGAAGATCTCAAACCATATTTTGTCGATTTCAGCATTGCCGTGACAGTATCGCTGCTGATGTCTCTTGTGGTTTCCTTCACCCTCATTCCGACAATCTCGTGTCGGTCGACTCTCCGGGCGCTGTCATTCACACCTCTGGACTGGCTTGGCACCAAGTCATTGAATCTCTATCGTACTCTCCTGAGTCGAGCGCTTGCGTGGAGGAAAACTGCCATCGCGTGCACCATATGGCTTTTCGGTCTTCCCGTGTGGCTTCTGCCCGACAAGATCGAGTCTGAAACAGTGTTCGCCGAGATGTACAACTCCACAATAGGCAGCGAAACGTACCGGTCGATGAAGCCGTACGTTGACTACACCCTTGGAGGTGCATCCCACCTTTTCTTCACGAAGGTGCCAAGAGGAGAAGTGTGGGACTATGGGACTTCAACGTACCTCGTCATTTGGGTCCGATTCCCCCAAGGAACGGAGATAGAGCGATACAATCAGGTGGCACTGGATGTCGAACGGGAAACGATGATCGATATGGATGGAATCGAAAAAGTGACCACGAGGGTACTTCCGGATTTTGCCGTGGTTCGGATCGATTTCAAGGAATCGGCAGCCGTAACGGCGATTCCGTACGAGATAAAAAATCGGCTCGTTGTTTTCGCAGCGCAAACTGGCGGAGCAACGATTTCGGTGGCGGGATTCGGACCGGGTTTCTTCAGCGGCGGCGAGTCGGTCCCGAGCTTCTATGTGAAGGTTCTTGGTTACAATTACTCAAGGGTGAAGGAAATCGCACAAGAGTTTCAGGAACGAATAGAACGAAATCTTCGTATCGCTGAGGTGGACATTGATCGTTCCTTTGGGAGATGGAATCGTACGCATCAGCTTGTGATAGATCTTGACAGAATAGCCATCGCTGATCACAATCTGACCGTTGCGGAAGTTATTCGGGCAATTCGAACCCATACGAGAGGAGCGCTCGATTACAGCTTTGTTCACCTTGACGGGGAACGATACCCGTATTCTATCAAGTACGCAGGATATAGAGACTTCTCTGTGGATGATCTTCAGAATACTATTATTGTGAATTCGAGGGGAGATCAAGTTCGGCTCAGTCAGCTTATTTTATTCGATGAGAGGAGAGTGCCTTCCAAGATCCTACGCGAGAATCAGCAGTATATGCGCTGGATATCGTTTGAGTACCGCGGGCCTTACCGATTTGGCGATCAGTTTGTTGACGCGTCGATCAAAGCGATGCCCTTGCCCAGCGGATATTCATTCGACCGATCGTTCGGATGGCTCAAAGAAGAAAGTCAACAATCGATGCTCTGGATCGCAGTTGTGGCGATCATCATCGTGTTCATGGTGACGGCTTCGCTTTACGAATCAATCAAGAAACCGTTCATCATTCTCCTCACCATTCCCTTCTCGTTCCTAGGGCTCTTTCTTTCCTTCTATTTTGTCGACATTCCTTTCGGTCGTGGTGGATATGCTGCAGTCATCCTTCTCATCGGGATTGTCGTCACCAACTCGATTGTGCTGGTGGACTACATTTCAAAACACGTTCGCGTGGACTCATCTTATCTGGAATCGTTGATTGAGGCATCATCTCGCCGCGTGCGGCCGATCTTGATGACAACGTTAACAACAATCATGGGACTAGTCCCATTGATGATTGGAGGCGATAAACAAAGCCTGTGGTATTCTCTCTCGATTGGCACAACTGGTGGACTGATTAGCTCGGTTGTGCTCACATTGATCGTTGTGCCGGTGGTCTATGCGTTGGCGCACAGGCCGCCGGCCTCATTGAGGTAATTGGTTCTCTCCTGTTCTTCCGGGCCAAATGTCCGGCCGCCCGCTACTTAGGAAGCGATCGACGAAACAGGAGTCCCATCGTACCGATTTGCGCACGGTGGGACAACTCTCCCCAGTTGTCCGTCAATCCCTCCAACAGCACCCATCCGCTCCGTTGCATCTCCTTCCATATTGGCTTATTTTGAATCCACATTTCTAGCGGAGTCGCATTGCCGAAATTTGTCCCCTTTGAGTATGAAAAGCTCGCTCACGACGAGCAGCTCAGGCGCGCGCAGTCCTTTTTCGAACTCTGCAAACGAAGGAGGTCAATCAGGGAATTTTCCTCTGACCCCATTCCCCCTGAAGTGCTCGAATTGATCGTCCAGACGGCTTCAAGCGCCCCCTCCGGCGCGAACAAGCAGCCGTGGAAGTTCATTGTTGTGACCGATTCAAAGCTCAAGAAAGAAATTCGCGAAGCGGCGGAAGCGGAGGAGAAGAAGAACTACGAAGAACGGATGCCGCAGGAGTGGCTGGACGATCTTGAGCCCTTCGGCACCGACTGGCGGAAAGAATTCTTGGGGGTTGCCCCTGCACTGATCGCTGTTTTTGCCGTGAACTACGAGAAGGATTTCGATAGAATCCGGAAGAACTACTATGTGAAAGAATCGGTCGGAATTGCCGTCGGTTTTCTTCTCGCGGCGATCCACAATGCCGGTCTCGTGGCCCTGACCCACACACCGAGCCCGATGGATTTTCTTCAGCGAATCCTGGAAAGACCGGACAATGAAAAACCGTTTCTCCTCATCCCGGTTGGTTATCCAAAAGATGGCACAAAGGTCCCGGACATCAATAAGAAATCATTGGACGATATCAGAATCTGGCGGTAGCAGTGTCGTTGCCGAACAAGAAATTCATTGAGGAACGTCAGACATTGGGAGGATATGTGATTATACAGATCGTGACTCGATTGCGTCTCGCGAACGTTTTTCCGCTTCTGTTCGTCTTCCTCTCCGCATGCACGGCACCCGAGCGGTTCGATTATCCCCCTGCCAGAAAAGCCGATGTCGTCGAGGACTTCCACGGAACAAGTGTCGCCGATCCGTATCGGTGGATGGAGGACGAATCCGGCGAAGAGCTGAAAACGTGGATCGATGGACAAAATCGGCTCACCGTTGGCTATCTCGAGAAGTTCGCGGGGCGGGACAACATTGAGAATCGGCTGACCGAACTCTGGAACTTCCCGCGCTACACCGTGCCGTACAAACGGGGCGCATACTACTTCTATTCCAGGAATGATGGGCTGCAAAACCAGTCTGCGCTCTACATGGAGAAAGAGCTCGGAAAAGAGGCAACCCTTGTCATCGATCCAAACAGCCTGAGTGAAGATGGAACGGTCGCACTGATGAATCAGGGAGTGAACCACGATGGAACGCTGATCGCCTATGGTCTGTCGCGCAGCGGAAGCGATTGGCAGGAAATCCGGATCAAGAACCTCAAGACAGGCAAGGACTATGACGAAGTGATCCAGTGGTGCAAGTTTGCCGGGATTGCATGGACGCACGACAAGAATGGATTCTTCTACAACCGTTATCCGGACCCAACGACAGTCCCGAAGGGAGAGGAAAGCTACAACAACAAGGTGTATTACCATCGGGTTGGGACTCCACAGTCCGCAGATCAACTCATCTATGAGCGCCCCGATGCCCGGGAACTCGGCTTTTCACCCATGATGACGCTCGACGGCAAATATCTTGTTCTCCACGTCTCCAAAGGGACGGATCGACAAAACCGGGTGTACTATCGGGAAGCGACGAGCTCGAAGCCGTTCGTGCGACTTCTTGACGCAGGAGATGCGAGTTATCGCTTGATCGGCACCGCGGGGAGCACCTTCTATTTCAGAACCGATCTCGACGCTCCGCGAGGCCGCGTTGTGGCGATCAATCTCAAGTCGCCGCATCGAAAAAACTGGAAAGAAATCATCCCGCAATCAGAAGATGTACTTTCGTCCGTTACCATGGTGAATAATCGGTTTGCGGTGTCGTACTTGCGCGACGTCCGGCATCGTGTGATCCTATTCACCCGCGACGGCGCGGTTGAAAAGGAGCTCGAACTGCCCGGCATCGGCACGGTATCGGGGCTCTCCGGGCGGCCGTCGGACACCGAGCTCTTCTTCAATTTCACCTCATTTCTCTATCCCCCAACGGTATTCCGGTACGATTTTACCACCGGCATTCTGAGTGCTCTCCGGGATACCGAGATCGATTTCGATATCTCGGCGTACGAAACAGATCAAGTCTTCTTCACCTCAAAAGACGGGACGCGCATCCCAATGTTTCTGACGCATCGCAAGGGTTTGCAGCGGAACGGCAACAATCCGGTTTTGCTGTTTGGATACGGTGGATTCAACGTGAGTATGAATCCGTCATTCAATGCGGCCCGACTCGTTTGGCTTGAGCACGGCGGGATTTACGCGCAAGCGAATCTTCGAGGCGGGGGCGAGTACGGCGAAGAGTGGCATCGCGCTGGAATGCTGGAGAAAAAACAGAACGTGTTCGATGATTTCATATCGGCCGCGGAATGGCTCATCGAGAACAAATACACTCAGACATCGCGGCTTGCCATTATGGGCGCGAGCAACGGCGGACTCCTCGTCTCGGCTTCAATGCTTCAGCGGCCGAAACTGTTCGGCGCGGTCGTCTGTCAGGTTCCAGTTACCGATATGCTTCGATATCACAAGTTTACAGTGGGGCGATTCTGGGTCGGGGAGTATGGGAATGCGGAGACAAATCCCGAGCACTTCAAGTTCATGTATGCATACTCACCGCTCCACAATGTGGAGCCGGGAGCTTCGTATCCGCCGATTTTCATTACCACCGCGGATCACGATGACCGTGTTGTTCCCGCGCACGCGATGAAATTCGGGGCGACCCTCCAGGCGGCAGGCGGAGGATCAACACCGATCCTTGTTCGGGTGGAGACAAAGGCCGGGCATGGCGGGGGAAAGCCAGTTTCGAAGCAGATCGAGGAATGGCGGGACATCTATGCGTTCTTGATGAAAACATTCAGGATGAGCGCTGAATAGCGCGCAAACGTTGTTATGCGCATTGCCATTATCTCCGACATCCATGCAAATCTCCAGGCGCTGAGTACAGCGCTCGAGATCATCAAAGACCAAAGGGTTGATGAGATTATCTGTCTCGGGGATGTCGTGGGATATGGAGCAAATCCAAACGAATGTGTCGATATTGTGCGTCGGCAATGCGGGGTTGTCCTCATGGGGAATCACGATGCAGCGTCGGTCGACCTCGCGCAGGCGAACAGCTTTACGGCGCACGCGTATGTTGCAGCGGAGTGGACGCACAAGGCGCTGACTCTGGAGTCGACGAGATTTCTGCGTGACCTTCCGCTGACGCATGTCCGCGAAGATATTCTGTTCGTGCACGCCTCGCCGATGATGCCGGAGAGCTGGACGTACATCTTCGGCGAAATCGACGCCACGTTTGCGTTCCGGTATTTCAAAGAAAAGATCTGCTTCATCGGGCACTCACATGTTCCCGGTGTGTTCTCCGAACGCGACGGAGAAACCGTCGTCAACCGTTCCGATCGATTCATCGTCAATGTCGGAAGTGTCGGTCAACCGCGTGATGGCAACCCGAAGCTGAGTTTCGGGATCTTCGATACGGCGCAGTGGACATATGAGAATGTCCGCGCCGACTACGACGTCGCGGCCGCGAGGGAGAAAATTGTGATGGCCGGATTGCCGCCAGCCCTTGGCAACCGGTTGCTGAAAGGACGCTAGCGAAGCAAGAACGCGTTGGATTCTCTATCGGTACGAAAGGAGCGCGAGCATTCGCTCCTTACTCATTGTCGAAGCGGCTGCGCACAATGTGCCGTTCAACGACCAGAGGATGATGCTGCATTCAGCGTGATCGATGTCGGTGTACCACCCTGTCTCCCGCAGCGAGGCAAGGACAGACTCGGGGAGCGATAGTGTTGCTTGCGCGCCCACCTTGGTTTTTTCCACCTGAAAGAGGTACAGATAGTCGTTGCCCAGCTTGTAGACGACGTGCGCGGTGAGGGCATCGCCGAACTCATTGGTCGTTGCCCCATACCAATCACACCCTTCCATTTGCGGAACCGCGACCGCAAAGCGAGTATTGTTCTTCTCAAAAAATCCCACCACAAGATCTCTCTCACATGACACCATTGCGGGGGTGAGCTCACCTTTGCGGATCAGCATGAAATTCTCGTGAGTCTGGCGGATGATATCGTTGGGGGCCAGTCCGGCGACCGAGAGACCGTGTGTCCCGCGCGGCAGGATGAAATAGAGAACGAGCGCAATGCTTGCGATGCCTGTGGCGATCGCGGGAAATGGATGTCGACGAAATATCCTGATCAGCCACGGGTTCTGGGGAGATTCGATCGGATCAGCTATCTGGATCTCGTGAATGATTGCCGATTGCACATCGGCGGGGGTGCGTACGTGAGGGAGATGTTTTCGCACGAGAATCTTGCCGACAAACTCACAGAGATATTCGATATGGCAGCGTGGACATCGGCGGAGATGGGTGAAAAATCGTTCGCGCAGAGTGACGGGAAGTTCGCGGTCGATAACATCTCCGAAGTGATCATGAACTTCCCTGCAGTCCAACTTCTCCTCCCATCAACACTGGAAAGATTCCAGGCTATCGTATCGAGCACTCATGCGCTTCTCGTTGCACGAAATGCACCGAAGAAACAAAAGCTATTCAAGAGGCGGCACTAGTCATGGCCGAGAATGCCCTGTTCTTTGGCGTACTCCAGGAGTTTGGCCTGGAGGAGTTTTCTCCCCCGATGGAGTCGCGAACGCACCGTGCCGATCGGACATTCAATAAACTCGGCGATTTCTTCGTACGTTAATCCCTCAATGTCGCAGAGGATCACAACCGTCCGAAAGTCTTCCGGGATGCTCTCAAGCGCTTTGGCAACTTCATCGCCGAGCAGTCCGCCGAATATCTTTTCTTCAAGATCGTTTGGATCGGTTTGTTCCGAGCGAATGGAGTTGTAGAAATTCTCGACGCTATCGTAATCAACTTTGTCGGGTTCTTTGGTTTCTTTCCTGTACCGGTTGATGTACGAGTTCTTCATTATCCTGAACAGCCAGGCGCGAATGTTTGTTCCCTTCTCGTACTTATCCCAGAACCGGTACGCCTTGAGGTAGGTTTCCTGGAGGAGGTCTCTCGCGTCGTCCGCGTTGCCGGTCGTCCGAAGCGCGAAGTTGTAGAGCACATCCATATGAGGCAGTGCTTCGTGCTCAAACTCCTTGTGCTTCTTCCTCGTGGAGCGAGGAAGCGTGGAACGGGCTGCGGACATCAGTTGCCTTTCGAAAAAAGTTCCCTACGGCACAAAAAAATCCTTCGGAAGCGAAGGCAACTCTCCATCTGAACGAAATGAAGCGAGAGTTAGTTCCGATGGAGAGATCTTCGGTGGCCGGTTGGCGAGCGCAGCGGGTGAATCAACGGCCTGCACCGAAAGGTACAAAAAAATGAGGTGCGGGAGCAAGCCAAAGCGAGAAGTGACGATCCGTGTGCTATTCGAAAAGAGCAAGAAGATCGCCCTTCGGGCGATTCTCTTCCAGCACGAGATGGGACGAGTGAATCTGGCATCCCGATCCATCAATCTCCTCAAATGCGCCGAACGTCGAAAGATCACCGATGTCCATAACCTTCGCCGGGATATCCCGTTCCTTCAACGACGGATCAGGCTTGTCGTCGAAATTGATACCAACGTCGACAACAATGGGGGAAACCCGCGGACCACAGATGAGGGAAACGTTTCGGACGATGAGATCGAAGAATCGCTCCTCATTCAGCGGGAGCTGTTCGTACAGTCGGGGGTTTGCCTTGGTGTAATTCCCTGTCGCGATTCCGTGGAGAGAGATAAGGAGTCCGACAAAATTCAACTTACGGAGATACATCTTCTCCGGATCGTTCGGCCAACCTCCTGATTCCACGAGCACGGTGCTTGTTCCCCATTTCTGGATGTTATCCCCGAATGCTCGCGGCTCAAAGGTCTCGTCGTATCGCGTCAGGTTGTTCGGGATGAATCCTTGCATCGCTTCGGCGAACAAACTGGCCACCAGTTTTGCACGCGCCCGCACGTTGTTGTCGTTCCTCTCCGGATCGATGGCCGGTGCGAGAAGACTGATTGCGGCCACGTTGCGGGTTGTTCCTACCGAAAAGCGCGGATCCTGATCGTGGAGATTGAATCCAAACTCCGGATTGTATTGCTCCCGAAGCGACTTCAGCAATCGTCCTTCGGGCGTCCGAAGAGTGAGAGCGTCTCGGTTCATATCAATCTTCTGTGCGGTCCGGCGCGTGAATCGCTCGGCACCATCAGGATTGAGCATCGGCAGGATGAGGATCTTCAGTTGCGAGGTCACGGCCGATACGATCGGATGAGACGGTTCTCGGGCGATAAAATGGAGGATATCGAGCAGCGCCATCGTGGCTGTCGGTTCATCGCCGTGCATCTGCGACCAAAGAAACGCCGCGGGCGTACCGTTGCCGACAGTGAGAAGGGAGACTGATCGTCCCTCCGCAGAAGAACCGACCGGGGAGAGGGCAAAACCTCCGCGGGAAGCGAGAGCGTTCAGCCATTCCTCGAGTTGAGCGGGATTGAACCGTCGGCTGGAGATGTGAGGGAACTTGTGCTGCTCATAAAGATCAAAAAGTTCCTGCGCGAGCGAGGAAACGCGTTCCTGTCTGTTCATCGTGTCGGTGTTTGACAGTCGTGGAAAGCAAAGACGAGATGTGTGCCCATATGTACGGAAGAATTTGTGGAAAAACCAATCCGTGCATCCGCTGGATGCGGTCCGTCGTGATTTCGGTCATATTGACATTCAGCACCCCTTTCTTTATATTGGCGCAGTTTCTTCTTCACATCCAAATATTCTTTTGAGGGAGATCTCAATGTCGGACATTTCACTGGATGCGCTGGGAATGGTGGAGACGAAGGGATTGGTTGGTTCCATCGAAGCAGCGGATGCGATGGTCAAGGCGGCCAAAGTCACGCTAATCGGCAAAGAGCAAATTGGCGGCGGATATGTTACCGTCATGGTCCGGGGAGATGTCGGTGCCGTTAAGGCAGCAACGGATGCCGGTGCAGCGGCGGCGCAACGCGTTGGAGAACTCGTTTCTGTTCATGTCATTCCGCGTCCCCATAGTGACGTGGAGATGATCCTCCCAAAACGACCTTCACAGAAATAACATACATTCAGGGACTTCCGAAGTCAGCCGGCTTCGGAAGTCCCCTTTCAGATATCCCCCCATGACACAATACGCCCTCGGTCTTGTTGAGACGAAAGGATTGGTTGGTGCCATCGAAGCGGCAGACGCGATGGTCAAGACCGCACATGTGATATTGGTTGGGAAAGAGATCACCAAAGCCGCCCTGGTCACCGTGAAAGTTGTGGGCGACACGGCAGCAGTGCGTTCGGCGGTGGAGGCAGGAGCGGCGGCAGCGTCGCGTGTGGGTGAACTTGTGTCCAAACATGTTATTCCGCGCCCTGCCGAGGGAATCGATGATTTGATCTTTGCGGCGAGTTCCCGGTCGGAAACCGAAGTGGAGCAACTCCTCTCCGGAGAAGAGATCGAAGTAGAGGAAGTCGAGGAAGAAGCACCGGAGGAACCGTACGCGATGCCCGAAGGGTTGTCCCCCGCGGCCCAGAAATATTACGACAGACTCAACGCGATGACGGTGCATGAACTTCGGTCACACGCCCGTTCGGCGGAAGGACTTTCGATTCATGGACGTGAAATTTCCCGTGCAAACAAGAAACAACTTCTCGAAGAATTGATGCGAGCCTTTCAAGCAGAAGTATAGTCAACACGAATCGTACGATGTGGCCATAGAACGGGGCGGTCTTGGACCGCCTTTTCGCTTTTTCCGACCCTCCTTTATGCACCAGCCACGTTGCTCATTTCCCGATGGTGCCCAACCATTCAAGCGCTTGTGAAGTCCAATAAGCATTGACCTGATTGTTCTCAGCACCGGCGAAAAAGGTTGTCAGAAAAACGCCCCATCGCGTCACTTCAGGGCATCCAGCACGTAAATCAACGTCAGCAGGGGTCACGAATTTTTCGGGCCTTTCTTGCTTTTCGTTCGTCTAAGTCAGGAGTTCCGCTCCCCGACCGCCGGTTGGGGATAATGCGTAATGCCGAGAGGATATTCGGAATGGCCACAAAAAGAACTTCAGTCACACTGTTCATCGCGTTGAGCTGTCTCTCAATGGTCGCGCGTTCACAAGTGGAATCAGATCGTCCGACTCTCGAGGCTGTTCGACTGACAGATCGTGTAACGATTGATGGTCTGCTGAATGAAGATGTTTGGGAACGAACCGGGTTCTTGAATTTCAAACAGCGCGAACCCAACCAAGGAGATGCGCCGACCGAGCAGACCGAAGCCTGGATCGCGTACGACGATGAGGCGCTCTATGTCGCCGCGCGGATGTATGATTCCAGGCCGGACTCAATCATGAGGATACTGAGCCGGCGCGACGTGATGCACAAGGCCGATTGGTTTGGGGTGTTCATCGACCCGTACTATGATCGCCGGAGCGGGTACTATTTTGCCCTGAGTGCATCCGGGACGCTTGCGGATGGCGTTCTGTACAACGACGATTGGGACGACAACTCGTGGGATGGTGTTTGGGAAGGAAAGGCGCGCGTCGATGAACGTGGATGGACGCTCGAAATGCGCATTCCATTTTCACAGTTGCGTTTTCACCAGAGAGAATCGTACGTGTGGGGGATCAATCTTCGTCGGGATATCGGTCGCAAGAATGAAATCGATTACGTCGTGTATACTCCGCGCAAAGAGAGCGGATTTGTTTCCCGATTCGCGGACCTTGTTGGGATTCGGGAGGTCAATCCTCCCAATCAGATCGAAATTCTGCCGTACGTGAACACGCGCGCAGAGTATACAAAGCATCAGCCGGGTGATCCGTTCAACAATGGATCGCGCTATCTGCATGGGATTGGCACGGATGTGAAGATTGGATTGGGGAGCAATCTGACGATGAATGCGACGGTCAACCCCGACTTCGGTCAGGTAGAGGTAGATCCAGCAGTTGTGAACCTGAGCGACGTCGAGACCTTCTATCAAGAAAAGCGTCCGTTCTTCATTGAGGGGAACAATATCTTCCGCTTTGGCAAGGGGGGAGCAACAAGTTCCTGGGGATTCAACTGGTCGGATCCGAATCTCTTCTACAGCAGGCGCATTGGTCGGACGCCGCAGGGCTCCATTCCAACGGCAGACTTCTTCGATAGGCCGGTCGGGACCAGAATTCTTGGGGCCGGAAAAGTGACGGGGAGACTCGAAGGGGGGTGGAATGTTGGAACGATCCACGCCCTCACGAACCGTGAACACGCCGACATTCAAAGTGGCGATATACGGTCGAGCGTTGAGATCGAACCGCTCACCTATTATGGCGTTGCGCGTGTGCAGAGGGAGTTCAACGGCGGTCGCCAGGCACTGGGGGCCCTTTCGACCCTCGCCAGCCGCAGTTTTTCGGATACCCGGCTTCGCGATGAAATGAACAACGATGCGCTCTTCGTCGGCCTCGACGGATTCACGTTTCTGGACTCTGAGAAGGAATGGGTGATTACCGGGTGGATCGGAGCGTCTCGTGTGACGGGGAGCTCCACGCGAATGATCCGACTCCAGCGAAATTCACAGCACTACTTCCAGCGTCCTGATGCATCTCATGTCCGGGTCGACAGTGGGGCGACATCGCTGAGCGGGTACGCCGGACGCGTTCTACTGAACAAGCAGAAGGGAAACGTCTTCGCAAACGCCGCGTTCGGAGTTGTCCATCCGGGTTTTGAAATCAATGATCTTGGGTTCTTGAGCAGGACCGACCTCATCAACATGCATGTCGGGGCTGGTTACCAATGGACTGAGCCAACCTCCGTGTACCGGCGCATCGAACTCGGAGGGGCACTCTTCCAGAATCTTGACTTTGGAAACAACCTCATTTGGAGAGGCGCCTTCCATTTTGGCTTCATTCGGTTCGTGAACTACTGGAGCATCAATTGGAACTTCGCATACAATCCGCATACGTATGACATCCGTCGAACGCGAGGGGGACCAATGATGAAAGCCTTGCCGGGACGACAGTTCAACCTGGGGATCAACTCCGATGATCGAAATCAGTTTGTGTTCAATGTGTTCGTGGGTACGTACAGGCGTACAGACGAACCCAGTTTTTACAGCGAAATGGGGCTGGATTGGAAACCTGCTCCAAACCTCACTTTAAGGATCGGACCGAGTTTCTCCAAAGACCGCAGCCGGGCACAGTGGGTCACCTCGGTCGCTGATCCACTGGCCAACGAGACATTTGGTCGCCGTTATATTTTTGCTACGCTGGATCAAACAACCGTGGGGGCGAGTGTCCGACTCAATTGGACCTTCACGCCGGAGTTGAGTCTGCAGCTCTATATGCAACCCCTGATCTCCGCAGGATCCTACACGCAGTTCAAGGAATTGGCGAGACCCGGGACATACGATTTCAATGTCTTCGGGAGCGCTGGAACGATTACGAGACGTGTGACTTCTTCGGGCGGAGGGTACTATGATGTTGATCCGGACGGGAGCGGACCGGCACAGATGGTGACGTTTGCGGATCCGGATTTCAACCTTCGTTCGCTTCGCGGGAACGCCGTTCTGCGCTGGGAGTATCGTCCCGGTTCGGTCCTCTATTTTGTCTGGACACAAAGCCGCTTCGATGCCGAGCCTTCCGGAGATTTCAATTTCGGCCGATCGATGGATCGTCTGGTCGATGCAAAGCCGGATAACATCTTCATGATCAAGTTCACATATTGGTGGAGCCTCTGAATTCCGGCCGCGATTCAGAGAGCCGACAATCGACGTATTAGTACAAAAAAAATGGACGACAGGAGATTTCCGTCGTCCATTTTGCGTTTCCAGGATCACTAGAAGGGACGAGCCACGCGGAAAATGAACCGCGCCGGTGCGGCATACTCCGTGGGCCAGACAAGCGCCATTCGAAATGAACCGGTGCGCGATGTGAGTCCGACCCCAATGTCGCTTCTGAAGGAAGAAAACGTGAGAGACCGGAACCCGTCGAACCATGCGGTTGTGGGAGCGACCGGCTTGATCCATCCCGCATCGGCTATAATCAGGAAATTAAAATTCCTCATCAGCCAGCTCGGCCAGAAATCGAGATCATGGAGAATGTCGCCGTTGACGATGTATTCGGCATTGACGAGGATCATCCGATTGCCCGCATACAACTTGTGCGGTCGAGCCTGAAGGGTGCTCAATCCACCCAGTTCGAACCTCCGCTGGAGCGGCACAAGTCCCTCCGATGAACCCATCCGGAGACGAATGTTGAAGTTGTCATACTGACCAAGGGGCTGAAATCGTCGGAGATCGAGCGTATACTGATCGAAATCAAAATCGCTTCCGAACCGCTCACGCGCAAACTCGGCTGTCGCCGAGAAACTCCATCCCGCTGGTCCTCGTGGTGATTTTGTCACCGTACTGACGCCGGCAAACGCGATGATACTCCTCAAATGAGCATCTTCAATTGCCGGGTTGGGTCGGAACAACTTCTCACCGCCGAAGAGCGCCCATTCCGTCCGGTTCGAGAGGGACGTATAATCATCGATCGTATACTCGACACGGAGCAGCATCGTGAGGAAATCCTGACGAGTGGCGTATGCAGTGTGAAAGGTAAGGCCCTGCCTCCCGTAGTAATCCCGAAAATCTTCATGGATAAGAAGCGCGGCAAGCGAATTCTCTGTCAACCCGATCAGCCACTTATCTTTCGAATCGGTCAGACTGTGTCCTTCGATGCCGACCTCGAGAAGTTCGGCGGATTTCGCGTCGGAATTGGAGAGTGCAAACTGGCGTGTTAGTCCAAGATTGTATCGCCACTGATGGGATTTGAAGCCGTATCCGAGGCTTCCATATGCGTTGTAACTCTTGCTGCCGTCCCAGTAGTATCTCTTCTCTGATCCGAGACCAAGGAACAATCCTTCAACCCGGTTGTATCGGAGAATAGTGTTGTCCACCAACGCCATCTCATCAACCCAGGATGCGGTCAACCGGTATGAGGGTTTCACGAGCTCCGTCCGAGCTGATTTTGTTTCCTCGGACTTCCCGCGTGTTTGATCGAGGTAGCCGAGCACCGTCGCTCCCTCCTCCTTGGCGATGTCTCCGTTGATCACGCGTACATCCCCTTCGACATGTGAACCGCTCTTGAGGTACAGGTTTCCACCCACGACGAGGATGTTTCCATCAACCTCCCCATAGAGCGTAAGATCCCCGCCTTTGACGACAACATCTCCACTGATCGATTCAGAGGAATCGATGGTGGTATGTCCTTCGTAGGTGCGGGCCGGATCTTTCACCTTTCGTTCTTGATCGGCGGCGCGTGGAGCTCGCCGACGCGACGGAGGGATGGTATCATCTTCAGATTCCCACCCGAGCTCTTTGCCGATGGATCGCACAAACTCCTCGATCCTCACCCCCAGGCGATCGCCGAAATCGAGAGACCGGTCGCGTTCTTGAGTGTCGGTTGGTTTCCTTTGGGCCGTACTGGTCGACATCAACACAGCGGTGACCAGGATGATCAAACAGAGAACTCGTTTCATACAGGAACGCTCCTTGAACCGCGGATCTGTTACGGGTTTGTCATGGGACGCTTTGCGCCACCTTGCCGTTACGATGCGTACCATTAAAAGTTGCAAATACTCAGTCGACACATTCCCGATTCAACAGAAAAATGGTCGAAATCGACGGGAATAACAAGCAGCAAGTTTCCCATCGAGTCAGAATTTCTTATATTGGGGCATCTCAACTGACTTGCCTTTGCATGCAAAGCAACGAAGCGAAATGCGACTCGCGATCAACATCGATCATGTAGCAACCCTAAGGCAGGCTCGGGGCGGAAGCGAACCCGACCCGGTCTCCGCGGCTCATCTGTGTGAACTCGCCGGGGCAGAGGGAATCGTTTGCCACCTGCGGGAAGACCGCCGCCATGTGAATGACCGCGACCTGAGACTCTTGCGAGAAACGGTTCAGACTCGGCTCGACCTGGAGATGGCCGCCACAGATGAAATCATTGGGATTGCCATCCAAACCAAACCCGAGCTCGCAACCCTGGTACCGGAACGTCGGGAAGAGAAGACGACTGAAGGGGGACTCGATGTTCGGAGTCAAAAGAATCATCTGGTGCAGGCCGTGAAGGCCCTCAAGCAGGGGGGTATCCCTGTGAGTCTCTTTGTTGAACCCGACCGCGAGCAGATCGAGGCGGCGCGAGAGATCGGCGCAGATATGATCGAGATCCATACCGGTCACTATGCCAATGCACGCGCCCATCGGGATGTCCATGAGCATCTCGTACGCATCCAGACGGCGGCAAAGCTGGGGAAGTCGCTTGGACTCGGCGTGAACGCCGGACATGGCTTGAACTACGTCAACACCGAGGCAATCGCTGCCATCAAGGACATTGATGAGCTGAGCATTGGACACGCTGTCATTTCCCGCGCGTTATATGTTGGTCTCCCCGAGGCGGTCAGAGAGATGCTGCGAATTGTGAAGGGGCGGTAGCTCCATTCACACGCATCACGTTCGGGCATGATGTGCCTGCCAGATACGCAATTCCCCCATCCCTCCACGGTACTTCATCACAGCTTCCTCCGGCGTCGGCGCACATAGTTGTTTAGGTGTTTCCAGAACGAAGCCCCTTCGCCTCATGAGAGACGGCAATGAATACGTAATGTTCTTTCTGAGCAGAAGATTGCGTATCTTCCAACAGTCGATTGTGAGGTTTTCATGCAATGCCTCAGGCAGTCGGTTCAGCCCGAGGCATTGTTGTTTTTTAGTGAGGAAGACAAGGAATGAAGGCACGAGAGGATATTCGCAACATCGCGATCATTGCGCACGTTGATCATGGCAAAACGACGCTTGTTGATCATATGCTGAAGCAGACCGGCACGTTTCGTTCGAATCAGCAGGTCGCGACGCGCGTGATGGATTCGAATGAGCTTGAAAAAGAACGCGGGATCACGATTCTCGCGAAGAACACATCGGTCTTCTATCGATCAGAACGGTATCCCGACGGCGTTAAGATCAACATCGTTGATACGCCGGGGCACAGGGATTTTGCCGGTGAAGTTGAGCGCACGCTGAAAATGGTGGATGGGGTGCTCCTGCTCGTCGATGCCGCCGAGGGTCCGCTGCCGGGAACGAGATTCGTGTTGAAGAAGTCTCTCGAGCTGAATCTTAGGCCGATCGTCGTGATCAACAAGATCGATCGTAAGGATGCCCGGCCTCACGAGGTCCTCGACGAGGTGTTCGAGCTTTTTTTGGCGCTTGGCGCCAACGAGCGTCAGCTTGATTTCCCGACTGTCTATACGGTTGCGAAGCAGGGGATCGCGCGGTCCGAGATCGATGTCGAGAGTACTGATTTGACTCCGCTCTTTGAGGCGATTGTCACGCAGGTGCCGCCGCCTCCCGGAGAAACAGACAAACCCTTCCAAATGCTTGTCACAACAATTGACTACAACGAGTATCTTGGCCGGCTCGGGATCGGCAGAATATTCCGCGGAACGATCCGACTCGGCGCACCGATGAAAGTTATCCATCGCGACGGATCGAGTGAAGATGCTCGTGTCACCAGGATCTATGCCTTTCAGGGATTGAAGCGCATTGAGGTGGAAGAAGCGTCGGCGGGAGATATTGTTGCACTCGCAGGAATGGAAGATGTCGATATCGGTGAGACGATCGCCGATGCCGCGGATCCTGCACCCCTTCCGTTTGTCTCCATTGAGGAACCGACACTCTCGATGCATTTTGTCGTGAACAACTCTCCCTTCGCGGGACAAGAGGGAAAGTATGTCACGACACGTCAGCTCGCCGAACGGCTGATGAAAGAACTTCGCTCGAATGTCAGCCTGCGTGTTGAGCTTACCGACTCCCCCGACGTCTTCAAGGTGAGCGGCAGAGGAGAACTGCATCTCGCGATCCTGATCGAGACGATGAGGCGCGAGGGGTACGAGTTCCAGGTATCCCGCCCGGAAGTCATTTTGAAGCGGATCGATGATGTGCTCTGCGAGCCGATGGAACATGTGATCGTCGACGTCCCGGAGGAATTTGTCGGTGCGGTAATCGAAAACATGGGGAAACGCAAAGGAGAGATGAAGAACATGCTCCAGCTTCAAGGGGTGACACGTGTCGAGTTCATCGTGCCGGCGCGTGGACTCCTCGGATTCCGGAACGAGTTCTTGACCCTTGCGAAGGGACTCGGCGTGTTCCACCACAATTTTCATGGGTACGAGCCGCACAAAGGAGAGTTCAGTCCGAGGACGAGAGGTGCTCTCGTCGTTCTCGAAAACGGATCAGCCGTGGCGTACGCCATGAACAAACTCCAGGAACGATCCATCTTTTTCGTGGAGCCGGGAACAAAGGTCTACGCAGGGATGATTGTGGGCGAGAATTCACGTGAGCAAGACATGATCATCAACGTCTGCAAGACAAAGCAACTAACGAATTTCCGTGCCTCGGGGGCCGATGAAGCGATTCGCCTCGATCCGCCCCGACTTCTCACACTCGAGCAGGCCATCGAGTGGATCGCGAATGATGAACTTGTAGAGATTTCGCCGAAGTCGATCCGTCTTCGCAAACGCTATCTTGATCACTCCGAGCGTGAGCGAATCGAAAAAAAGAGAGAAGCACTTGGTGTGTAGCTGATCAAATTCCTCCACATTCTGGAACCCCCGGGAGAAGCTCCCTCACCTCTTCAACTTCTTGCTCTTTCCCCGAATGTGACGCACCGTACGCCCGTCGGCGTATGCAGTTGCCGTGTCGATCTCCAATCATCTCATCTCCACGTTTCACTGCTTCTCTGAGCGGAAGAAATCCCGGTGGAACCAAGATCGAACCAAGCAGCTCCCCTCTTCACCATCTCCGAAGATTCGGTGGGATCAGAATTAGCTTCATTCTGATTCTCGTATCTGTGACATGGGCTCAAGAGTCTGACTGGGTCGCGGGACAAATAGCCCCCATGTCGGTCGGGTGCGTGCGCTTCTGTTCAACGCCGTCGGCTATTTCAACTCCAGCGTGGAATACCCCAAACCATCCGGCTCCTTGCCCGTCTTGATTCTCTCCGTGATCTCCCATGTCGCGAGATCGATCACCGTGACGATATCGGCGTTGGTGTTTGCGACGTACGCACGCTTCCCGTCCGGCGGAATGAGAATCCCAATTGGAACCGGGCTCGTCCCGAACTGTGTGCCGAAGAGCCGCGTATCGGCGTCGCGTGCCGCACTCAGCTCCATCTTGATCCTTCGGACTTCTTTCTTTGTTCCCGCATCGAAGACTGCGACATCTCCTGACCGTGCATTCGAGACAAGCACATGGCGCCCGTCAGGCGTGAACTTCACCCGAATCGGAAAATCTGCACACACAACATCGGCAACCTTTTCAAGAGTCTTTGTGCCAAGAACGGTAATGGTATTTGCCGATCTGTTTGTGATCCAGACTTCCTTTCCGTTTGGTGAAACGTCAATGCCTTCTGCACCGGCGCCGGTGGGGATATTGGAGAGACGTTTCTTCGCGGAAAGATCAATCACCGTCACCGATCCCGAGCGGATGTTCGTGACAAACGCTTTTGAAAAGTCAGGCGTCACGGCAACCATATGCGAGATATCTTGATCGGTTTCGATAGCCGAAAGCACGGTTCCCTTTTCGATATCAACAACTAAAAGAACTTTGTTTCCTTCCGCAGTGACGGCGATGTTGCGCGGCTCGCCAAGCCAGAGAATGCCGTGGGGCCGGCGATACTCACCAAGATCAATTTCCCGCAGTACTGATGTTGTGCTGAGATCAATCACCGTGAGCGAACTGCCGGGAGTTGCGGTGCCGTAGTTGGCAACGACAGCAAGCCGCCCATCCGGCGATATTGCCACTTCGTGCGGCGCACTACCGGTTGGTACGGTTGCGATCGTCTTTCCATTCTCCACATTGATCAGCGAAGCAGTGTGTTCAGATTTGTTCAGGACGACCAGTGTGCCGGACTGAGCACACAGAACGGTACTTACAAACGTGAGCATCATCGGAATGAGAAGTCTGCGCATACACATCCTCCAATCATGACATCGAATTAGTTCAGTTTTCGTACATAGATCTCTTTTTCTACTTCAGCGATCGTCATGCCCTGATCGTCCAAGACTTGAGCGGTAAATGATCGTGTTGTCTTCCCGTTGCGATCAACTTCTTCTTTGATCGCCTGAAGAACATCATCTTCTAACTGAAATATCGCGCGCACAGTTCCCCTCCCCTGTTTCTTGAATTGAATGGAGGCCGATTTGTCGAGGACGATGTACTGATCGCCGAGGTAGGCGTAGACGATAATTGCGAAGAATGGATCGCACATCGCGTAAAGGGATCCGCCAAAATGTCCGCCATAGAGGTTTCGATTATACCAGCGGAGTTTCATCTCGACGACGAAGCGGCGGATATCGGGAGAGATTTCCCGGAGACGGATGCCTGCGCCGATGTATGGAGGATAGTAGCGGATAAGCCGGATGAGGTTTGTTCTGCGGAGTTTCATGGGAGTGTCCGTTGTGTGAAAACGCTCATACCCGCAGCAGTTCCGCAAGTCGATGGGGAAGAACGGTGAGCGCTTGTGGCATGAGCGAGCGGTGTTGTGACGATCTTCTTTGGTTCCATTTGAATTGGAACTCGATTTTTTCTGTCTTCCGGTCGCGCTCGTGTTCAATACTGATAATCGCGTTGGAGGGGATGGTTACGCGCTCACCGGCAATCCGGATACGAAACGGTTTCTCTGCCGAAACAGACGTGGCGAGACGCCGGAGCTTTCTGACGAAGTGTTCGGGAGAATAGTTGCGTTCGGCATCACGAGCATGTGTACGTTTGGATTGCCGCTTGGGCATGTCAGATCTCAAGAAGAGTGGTGATAGGTGATCGTGCATGCCCAATATGCATTGGAAACCAAAAGAAATCGAGTATGATGCGACGAAGCAGATCCTTTTCAGCTTCCTGAGACGGAGAACGAGTATACAAGATCTCCCGCGGTGACGGGTTTTCGCCAATGTTGGCAGGCTACTTCTCAATTGACAATGACCGGACGGGAAAATATATTCGTAAGAATTTTGGGGCGGGGGATAAATCACATATCCATTTCAAACATTCACGTTGAGGTGTTCTATGCACCGTCTGATGAATTTTGTTGTGATCGGGTTTGCTGCCGCCTTGCTTGCGGTGGCAGGCTGTGGCGACAACACTGCGCCGGTCGCTTCCGAACAAGGAACGACGCAGCAACAAGTTCCCTTTCTGAAGGCGATGAAGAATGGCGTCCCCGATTCGTACATCGTCGTCTTCAAAGACGATGTCACCGATATCCCGGGATTGTCGCGCCAGCTCGCAGGAGTTGCCGGAGGTAAAGCTGATTTCACCTATCAGCATGCCCTCAAAGGATTTTCGATTCGGGTTCCCGAGGCTGCGATCAAGGGGCTTCTCAATAACCCGCATGTCGCGTACATCGAACAGGATCGGCTCATCACCTTGTCCGAAACCCAGAACAACGCGACATGGGGTTTGGATCGCGTTGATCAGCGTGATCTTCCGCTCGACACCAAGTACACATATAACAACACGGGTTCGGGCGTCGATGTCTATATCATCGATACGGGAATCCGTTTCACGCACAACGAGTTTGGCGGTCGGGCTGTGTTCGGATACGATGCATTCGGAGGGAACGGGTCGGATGGAAACGGACATGGAACGCACGTCGCGGGAACGGTCGGCGGAACGACATATGGAGTTGCGAAGGGAGTACGACTCATCGCCGTTCGCGTTCTCGACAACTCCGGATCCGGAAGCACGTCGGGCGTCATTGCGGGTGTCGACTGGGTGACCGCCCATCATACGACGAATCCTGCCGTGGCGAATATGAGTCTCGGAGGAGGCGTCTCGACTTCCCTTGACAACGCTGTGAAGAATTCCATCGCTGATGGCGTCACGTATGCAATCGCGGCGGGAAATTCTACCGCCAATGCGTGTAACTATTCGCCGGCCCGCGTGCCGGAGGCGATTACGGTCGGTTCGACGACAAGCTCCGATGCACTCTCGTCCTTCTCAAACTACGGAAGCTGTGTCGATATCCTCGCGCCCGGTTCGAGCATTACATCGGCATGGTATACGTCGAATACGGCAACAAATACCATTTCCGGAACATCGATGGCAACGCCGCATGTCGCGGGAGCTGCGGCCCTGTATCTGTTCGGCAATCCTACCGCAACGCCGGCGTCGGTCGCGAATGCGTTAACATCCAGCGCAACACCAAACAAGATTTCGGGATTGCCGAGCGGGACACCCAACCTCCTTCTCTATACTCTTTTTGGCACCACGCCTCCTCCTCCCACACCACCGGCCGCCCCAACACTTGTTTCACCCTCCAATGGGGCGACAGGTGTGTCAACGTCGCCGACGCTCAGCTGGAATGCCTCGAGCGGTGCCGTTTCGTACCGGGTCCAGGTATCGACGAGCTCTTCGTTTACATCGACAGTCTACGATCAGAGCGGAATTACGACAACATCGACCACAGTGAGCGGGCTGGCAGGCGGGACAACGTACTACTGGAGAGCGAATGCTTCCAACTCCGCGGGAACCAGCTCCTGGTCATCGGTCTGGAGTTTCACAACGTCGACGGCCGCGCCCTGTCCGGGTACCAAGTACACCGGATCACTCTCGGGCACAGGTCAATCTCAGTATCAGCCGAATGGCTCGTACTACTACAGCGCGGCGGGAACACACAGAGGATGTCTGATTGGCCCGACCAATGCGGACTTCGATCTGTACCTCGAGCGCTGGAACGGCTTGTGGTGGTCAACGGTGGCGCGTTCGGAAACTGCGACGTCGAATGAGAACATCACGTACAACGGATCGTCGGGGTACTACCGCTGGAGAATCTACAGCTACAGCGGCAGCGGCAGTTACGAGTTCTACCTCCAACGTCCGTGATACAGGGGATGATTAGAACGAGCACGAGGGCATCGATGATGCCCTCGTGTGTTTTTTGGACTGGTGGAGATGAAGAAGATCTGATAGGAGCGCGGGGCGTCCGGCAGGATTCGAAAAATCAACCATACGATCATGACAACAAGTGACGTTCTCAATCCCCCGGGCTATTTCACATTCCCGCGTGCATCCAGCGGGAGATAAGGATTGAATGCAATCTCCCACAAATATCGATCCGGATCTGCCACATAACCGCTGTATCCTCCCCAAAACACCTTCTCCGGCGATTTGATTATTGCCGCACCGGCGTTCTTCAGTCCTGCAAAGATTTCGTCAACTTCTTTCTCCGATTTCGCGTTGTGCGCAAGGGTGAACCCGCCGAAGCCGCTGCCGGCGGGATCTTGTCTGGCGTCTTCGGCAAGCTTCGCTCGCGGATAGAGCGCCAGCTGAATTCCATTGAGCTGATAGAAAACGATGTCGTCGGTGCTCTGGGCGGTTTTGGTCCAGCCGAAGGTGTGCGAGTAAAAGGCCTCGGAAGCCTTCAGGTCCGAAACACCGAGCGTGATAATCGTGAGTCGTTGTTCTAATGCAGGCATTGGATCTCTTCCTTTCTCCTGGCCATATCCCGCGATAACGGCAACGAGTATCGTCATCACAAGGCGACGAATCATGTGTGTCGTCCATCGCCAAAGCAGCAATGCGGATGAGGATTACTTATGGAAGGAGGAAGGTGTGAAATCTCGATGTCGATCGTCCGCGGGTCTGCAGGCCTCTCGAGGTTCCTAGGCGGTTTTTCCCCCCAGATGTTTCTTCCACGCCTGGGCGTATTCTTCAAGCTTCTTGTTTGCGAGCGAGAAGACAGTGTCGCGTTCAAATCGGCCATTCTTCTCGCTCTTTCCGGCCTTCATTCCCGTAAGGATTTCGATCCCCTGCTCGATCGAGGAGACCGCGTACACATGGAACAGTCCCTTTTCCACCGCGCCGATGATCTCTTCCCGGAGCATCAGGTCCTCGACGTTTTGTTTGGGGATCAGGACCCCCTGTGTGCCGGTCAGGCCGCGGAATTTACACACGTCGTAGAATCCCTCAATTTTTTCGTTTACGCCGCCGATCGGTTGGATTTCTCCCTTCTGGTTGACCGACCCGGTGACGGCAAGATCCTGGCGGATCGGAATTCCTGAGAGACTGGAAAGAATCGCATAGATTTCCGTTGATGAAGCGCTGTCGCCGTCAACCCCGCCGTACGACTGCTCGAAGGTAATGCTTGCATCCATGACGAGCGGCTTGTCCTGCGCGAACGTGCTGCTCAGATAGCCGGTGAGAATCGCAACCCCTTTGTTGTGCGTCGGCCCACTCAGTTCCGCTTCGCGTTCAATGTTGATGATTCCCGATCTTCCCAAACAGGTGCGTGCAGTGATGCGCGATGGTTTCCCAAACGCATATTCACCGATGTCATAGACGGATAGTCCGTTCACCTGACCCACAACTGCTCCCTGGGTATCGATCATGAACACGTCGTCGGTGATGAGTTCCTGAATCTTGTCTTCGACAAGGTTGACCCGATGGTGACGCTCTTCGATGGCTCTGTCGACATGTGTGTCGGTTACAAATCGTGATTGATCTTTAGTTGCCCAGTAGTTCGCCTCGCGGACGATATCGGCAATGACGTTGAATCGTGTCGACAGTTTCTTCTTTCGGCCCGCCAACCGAACCCCGTGTTCAATGACTTTTGCCAATCCCTTTGCGTCGAATGGCCGGAGCTCCTCGTCATCACAGATCGTCTTTACGAACTGTTGATAGTTCTCGATGGTTGTATCGTTCTTCGGCATCACGGAATCGAAATCCGCGCGGATTTTGAAGATCTTCTTGAAATCCTCATCCCGGTGGTAGAGGAGGTAGTAGATCTCCGCGCTGCCGATCATGATGACCTTGACGTCAAGCTCGATCGCCTCAGGCTTCATTGCGGTTGGAAGGACCCCGAAGAGGGGCTCATACGTATGGATTTCCATCTTTCCGGTCCGAAGGGTCCGCTTGAGGTCTTGATATGCCCATGGCTCAATAAGGGTGTCGAGCGCATTGAGCACGAGATATCCTCCGTTGGCGCGCAGGAGAGAGCCAGCCTTGATATGCATGAAGTCCGTCCGCCAGACCCCGCTCCGTTCAAGCTCGCGCTCGACCGTGCCGAAAATATTTTTGTATTTGGGATTTGTCTCGATCACGATGGGGATGTGATCCGTTTCGGTGTTGTCAACAAGCACGTTGACCTTGAACTCCCCGAAGTCGTCTTTGTCCGGCTGCTGTTCCCCCTCGGAGATGGTCGGGGGGAGGGTATGCTTGCGAAATCGTTCGAGATTATCGCGGACATGATCACGGACATCGTCAAGGTATGAATGAAGTTTTGCGTCGGCAAACATCGTTCGCACGGGCAACAGATTCTCATCGACCACGGGCATGACGAGTCGCTCTTCCAGATCTTCAAGAGAATCCTGCGCTTTCTTTTCAATGTTGCGCAACTCGCGGAAGATTGCCGCCATCTGTTTTTCCAGCTGTGCCTGGTTTTCGACGATTGTCTTGAACTGGGTTTCCGACAGGACCTTCTGTTGAACCATCTCTTCGAGCTGATCGATCGTCGTCGGTTTTCCGTCCGCGACCGGTACGACATCGGGGCGCATCATGTTACCGACCTGAACCTGAACGAGGTCGAATCCCTTCTCCTTCACCCTCTTCTCGAAGTTCTGTAAGATGACTTTCTGTCTGTCCTGGAAATGCTGAAGGATATTCTTCCGCTCCTCCTGGTACCTCGTGCTCTCGTACAAGGCCGGAATGTCCTTCCGGAGCTCATCGACGAGGAGTTCCATCTGTTCCTCCAATACTCGTCCCTGTCCTGCGCGGAGCGTGATGGCCAGAGGCATATCCGGATTCTTGAAATTGTTGACGTAGCAATAATCCTTGAGCTCGACCTCACGCTTTTCGAACTCACGCAGGAGTCTCTTAATCGTGGTCGTTCGACCCGTGCCGCTGAAGCCGGTGACGAAGATGTTGTATCCGTCGTGATGCATATCCAGCCCGACGCGGAGAGAGCGAACTGCCCGTTCCTGACCGATGATATCACGCTGCGACTTTACCTCTTCGGTTGATCGCACGCCGAGCGAGCCGGGATTGCATCGCCACCGGAGCTGATCGACCGGGAGGGCCTTGTGCGAAGTGGAAGATTTCACGGATTTCTTCTTCTTGGAGTTTGATGTATTCTTCATACGCGTGCAGGAGTTGTGGAGAACGACATAGGCGAAGCGTAATTGAGAGGCGAGTGGATGTTACCGAAAACTGCTTAGAGTTACAATCGGACGCGCGGGGACGAGTTCGGCGTCAGGATCCGGAGAGTTCTTCAAACATTCCGGTGTCTCGATTCTTGTGCACGTTGTCCCACGAAAAGTACTTCCCATTGATCGCCACAAAGACTCCCCGGGGAAGCGTTTGAACGAATGCAAGAGCGCTGCCGAGATTAAACAAACCGTCGGAGCTCCCGAATTTGTAGGGAATCATCGCGCCGGTGAGAACGATGGTTTTGTCGGTGATCGCGTTGCCGAGGGCCCGCGCGGTCAACTCCATGGTATCCGTGCCATGGGTGATGATGATCCGATCCTCAGAGGTGCGTCGGCAGTGGTCGATGATGGTGGCGCGGTGCGCGTCCGTCATCTCAAGACTGTCGATGAGGAGGATGGTCTCAACAAACACGGGCACGTTCGATCGTCCCAGCTTAAGCATTTCGGGGAGGTGCGTCTCTTTGAAAAAGAGCGCTCCATTCAATTCATCATATTCTTTGTCAAATGTTCCGCCGGTTACAAAGATTCGGATTGCCATACGATTAGAACGGATTGGTGATGAAATAGTACATGAACGTGATTGCCATCCACCAATAGAGGCCGAGCATCATCACGGGATGTTCTCGCTTGAGGTGCCGCCAGAACTTTGCGGCGACTATCAGGATGATGGAGACGACAACGAACGCGAGGAACGATTCAAACCAGGAGAATTGATTCTCCCAGAAGTACCTCAGATTGATGCGTGGATTGAAGATCCAACCGTACACCACGATCAGATGGGTAATATAGAGAAAGAACGACTCAAGCCCCGCGAGAACCAGCCACGCAGGTTTCATCGGCGCCGATCCCTCTTTGCTGATGACGACGTTCTCAAGATACCAGAGCGTGCTCATCAGCACGCAGAGGATTCCAAGATACATTGCCATGATACCGGGGCGTGAGGCGTAAGGGATTCTTGCGATCGTGGGGGTCATGAAGAAGTTCGAAAGGATCAGCGACAGAAGAATCAATCCGCCCCCCGACAATGCCAGTCTTCTCATAAACGATTGTTCCTCGCCGGCCGCGGACTGCCGGATGAACAGCCAGGAGACCAGAACTCCGGCAAGCATGTACCCGGAATATGGAAACAGAGGATAGTGTGAGCCCGAGAGCCCATTCAATCCCTGTGCAATAAACCGGGGAAGCGATTCGTTGATCACGGGAGTCCAGAGCAGGGGAGA
This sequence comes from Ignavibacteria bacterium, assembly GCA_016873805.1. GTDB lineage: Bacteria > Bacteroidota > Ignavibacteria > UBA10030 > UBA10030 > VGVZ01. Next base: position 73,656 of record VGVZ01000002.1, on the reverse strand, counting down.
GCCGAAGATCGTAAGGAACAGAATCGTCCCCGTGGTGATGAGAAAAGGAGTCTCCTCCTTAAGGACAAAGAGCTGGATTCGAAGTCCCAGCAGGGTGAATCCAATACACTGGAGCACCCCGAAGGCAAAGAATTCGTCCAGTTGCCACGGGACCGAATCGTTGATGAGCTTCGAAAGCGAATAGTACGGGAGGTGGAGCGCATAGCCGACGAGGATGAGCAACATTGCTCTCCAGGTTCTCCTCAAGAACGGCACGTTCAGCGAGCGAAGGAAATCCCATCGTCGGAGAGTGGCGATGGCGAATGCGAAACCGGCGCCGAAAAGAAATCCTGGTCCCGTCACGCCATGAATCATCTCATGGATGTCAAAGAACCGAGTCGTCATTTCGGTACCCTCCAAGACCGTGCGAATCGTATGTCCTTCAATCATGAGAAGGACAAACAGTCCGCGATAAAGGTCAAGGAAATTGTACCGCGGAATCTTCGTCACGCCGCTCCCATGACGGCATTGATGGCAACGACATTCACGATGTCGCTCACGCTGGCCCCCCGCGAGAGATCAAATGCGGGGCGGGCGAGACCCTGCACAATCGGTCCAAGCGCTTCGGCGCCCCCCATCCGCTGTGCCATCTTGTATCCGATGTTTCCGGCATTCAAATCGGGGAAGACAAGGACATTGGCTTGACCCTGTACGGGGCTTCCGGGGGCTTTTCGTTCTGCGACGGAGGGGACAATTGCCGTGTCGAGTTGAATCTCTCCATCGACAATCAGATCGGGCTTCTTCTTTTTCACGAGGGCAGTTGCGATCTGTACCTTTTCCACAAGAGGATGCTCGGCGCTTCCGCGCGTGGAGAACGACAGCATCGCAACTCGGGGTTCCTCTCCAACGAGCTTCTGATGATTTTCCGCAGAAGCGATCGCAATGTCGGCAAGCTGTTCGGCGGTGGGATCGGGCACCACCGCGCCATCGGCAAAGGTATAGACTTTATGAGAGAAAACCATCAGAAAGAAACTCGAGACAATACTGATTCCTTCCTTCATGCCAATGACCTGAATTGCAGCGCGAAGGACATCTGCGGTGCTCGAAAGGGATCCGGCGACACTTCCATCGGCGATCCCTTCTCGTACCATCATCGCGCCGAAGTACATCGGCTTGCGCATCACTGTTTGGGCCTCGGTGAACTGAATGCCTTTTGATTTCCGGAGGTTGAAAAATATATGGCTGAAGTCGCTGAGGCGATCGGACGCGTCGGGATCGATGACTGCAATCTTCTCGAGACTAATCCCGATCTTTGCCGCGACACCGCGTACGTCGTTTTCATTTCCAATGAGGGATATGGTTGCGAGTCCCTCGTCGGTGCATTGCCGGGCAGCGTGGATGGTTCGTTCGTCGGTAGAATCCGGTAATACGATGTGTTTCTTGATCTCTTTGGCTTTGGCTCTTATATGATCGATGAGTTGTGACATCGTGTGGTCTGTCCTATATGTGTGAACGAGTCTGAGATGTGTGTGATTGGAACCTAAACGAAATCCGCCGGAGAAACATAAGAAAATGCTCCACACATCGGTCGAAAATCGCTCGGGCCAGTGAATATACCACACAATTGGGGCCTTATCAACCTTCAGAAGGTCTGCCGAATTGGCAAGAAAACGGGCAACGGCGTCCCGGCGTCGCGCAAAACGACTTAGAGAGTGCCAACTTAGCAGGCTTCTTCGTCCGATTGATTGTCTGTCATTTTTTCATTACATTAGCACGCCTGAGGATGAAGGATGATTGTATGCAGCGGAAGGTCTACATCGAAACATACGGTTGCCAAATGAACGTGGCCGACACCGAATTGGTGTTGGGCATCATGTCAGCCGCGGGGTATGACCGTGCTGTGGAGATGGACAAGGCAGATGTCGTTTTGGTCAATACGTGTTCAGTTCGGGAAAACGCCGAGCAGCGTGTATTTGGGAGACTCGGCGATTTCAAGGCCATCAAGAAGTCCAGACCTGAAGTCATCGTCGGTGTTCTTGGATGTATGGCGGAGCGTCTTCGCCGTGAACTCATCGAATCAGAATCACATGTCGACCTCGTCATCGGTCCCGATGAATACCGGCGACTGCCGGTGCTTGTGGAGAATGCCCGCGCGGGTGAAAAAGGAATTGCTGTGCGGCTCTCGCGCGTGGAAACCTATGACGACATTGCACCCCTGAGGACCGAAGGCATCAATGCCTGGCTCTCCGTCATGCGCGGCTGTGACAAGTTCTGCACGTTCTGTGTCGTGCCGTTTACGCGGGGCCGCGAGCGAAGTCGATCGCTCAGTGGAATCGTCGATGAGGTGAAAGGGTTGGCGGATCGGGGTTTTAAGGAGGTCTCGCTCCTCGGGCAGAATGTCAATTCCTACCGGGACAACGGCTCCGATTTTGCCGATCTTCTGAGTCACGTTGCCCAGGTCGATCCGTCGCTCCGAGTTCGTTTCACGACCTCCCACCCGCAAGACATGTCGGATAAGCTCATTGAGACGATTGCCGGTCACAAGAACATCTGCAACTTTATCCATCTTCCTGTGCAATCTGGATCTGATCGAATGCTGCGGCTGATGAACCGAACGTACACCACCGAGCACTATCTCAGATTGGTTGACAAGATCAGGGGAACGATCCCGGGAGTGAGTTTGTCCACCGATGTGATCGCCGGATTTCCCACGGAGACAGAGGCGGAACATCAGATGACGATTGCCCTCATGCAAGAGGTCGGCTTTGACGGGGCATTCACGTTCAAATACTCGCCGCGCGAGAATACCAAAGCATGGCACATGACCGATGATGTGCCTGAGGAGGTGAAGATCCGGCGGCTGCATGAAATCATCGACCTGCAGCGGACAATTTCGCTTCGCCGGAACCAGCTCTTGATCGGATCGGCCATGGAAGTCCTCGTCGAGGGGGAGAGCAAGAAATCACCCTCCGATTGGTGCGGCCGGACCGATACGAACAAAGTCGTTGTGTTCCCGAAAAACGGAGCCGCCATAGGGGACTACATCGCAGTCTCGATCGATCGGGTCAACGCGGCTACGCTTTTCGGTCAATCACGTTCGAACGAAGTTCACATTGACGTGCTCTCGTATTTCGTCCATAGAGGTTGAGCAATCTCGCCGACCGGAGGTATGGTGACCATGACAGTGAATTCGCTTCACGGTATCGTGATCTGGACAGCATTGCTGATGATTGGATCCTCGAATCTCCTCATCGCGCAGAGCGATAAAACCACGGGGCCTGATATCCGACGTCGCGTAGAGATGATTGAGCGTGGGCAGGGGGAGGCGGTGAGAGCAGAGTTACCAACCCTCATGACGAATTTCCAAAACAATCCGGGCGTTCTCTATCTCCAGGCCATCCTCACGACCGACGGAGCCGAGAGCGTCAATATCTATCAGAGCATTGTCGACAATTTTCCGACGAACGAGTGGGCAGACGATGCGCTGTACAAGCTCTATCAATACTACTATTCCGTGGGGTTGTACAAGACAGCCGAGCAGAAGTTCGAACAGTTGAAACGGGACTATCCCTATTCCGCGTACGGTTCGCAGGATGCGCCCCCGGAAGCGAAGAAACCTCAGGCGCAGGAACCGCCGGCCGAAGTGAAATCCCCCAGCACGGTTCCGAAGTTCGCCACCACATACACCGTTCAGGTTGGAGCGTTCTCAACGCTGCAGAATGCCGAGGAACTGAAGACGCGCTTCGAAAAAGAAAAATACAGCTCCAGCATCTTCACCATCGTACAGAGCGGAAAGCGGATGCATAAAGTGTGGGTGGGAGAGTTTCAATCATACGACGAGGCCAAGCGATTCACCGGCGAAATCCGCAAGAAGTTCAACCTTGAATCCATTGTGGTTTCGCGATAGAGGCACCAATCTCCCATGGAAAAGAAGCAATTCCAAATAACGCACTCGATTATCGGGAATTCGCCCGAGATTGAAGAGATTATTGACGTCATTCAACAGGCGGCACCGACCGATATTACCGTTCTTATCACCGGCGAAAGCGGCGTGGGAAAAGAGGTAATCGCCCGGGCGATCCATGCCGCAAGCCGGAGAGCAAAGAAGTCGCTCGTCAGTGTCAATTGTGGAGCCATTCCCGAGGGGATTATCGAAAGCGAACTGTTCGGACACGAAAAGGGATCGTTCACCAGCGCTCTCGAAACGCGCAAGGGCTACTTCGAAATCGCCGATGGAGGAACGATCTTCCTCGACGAAGTCGGCGAAATGCCTCTCCAGACCCAGGTGAAGTTGTTGCGTGTGCTCGAAAACGGCGAGTACATGCGGGTCGGATCATCGACGGTTCGTCACGCTGATGTGCGCGTCATTGCCGCGACAAACAAAAACCTCCAACATGAAGTCAAGCAGAAACGGTTTCGACCGGATCTCTTCTTCCGCCTCCGTTCCGTCAGTCTTTGGATTCCCCCATTGCGGGACCGGCGATCCGACATTCCGCTTCTCCTCGAACACTTCATCAAAGAGATCACCTCCAAGAATAGTATTCGGTTTGAAGGATTCACCGATGATGCCACCGAGCTTTTGATGGAGCACGCCTGGCCCGGGAACGTGCGTGAACTGCGGAATGTGATTGAAAGCATGCTCGTGCTCGAAGGAGGGCGGAAGCTCAACGCGGACGACGTCCGTCGCTATCTCCACATTCAGCAGGCCGAGCCGGTCGAACGTCATCTACCGGTCGTGACGTCAAAGACGGTTGAACAGGCAGAGCGGGAGCTTATCTATCGAGCGCTTCTTGATTTGAAAAGCGATATTCTCGAGCTCAAGGAGTCTCTCCGTCAGGGTGGCGGAGAAGCGAAAGGGACCAACGGCGATCGGATTGGGGATGAACCGAGCAACGGTGCAATGTCGCTGGAAGAGATGGAGCGGCAAATGATCCGTCGCGCGATCGAGCGTCACTCGGGGAACCGGCGTATGGCCGCGAAGGAGCTCAAGATCAGCGAGCGCACCCTCTACAGGAAAATCAAGGAATACAGCCTTGATGTTTAGGGAATTCATACCGATGCGCTCTGTGATCCTGGCCGTGGCACTTCTCATGTCGGTCCAGATCGGCTGCCGCTACTCTTTTACAGGCGGGTCAGTCCCTCCGCATCTGAAAACGATCGCCATTCCCATCGTGCAGGATCAGAGCGGATTCGGGGAGCCGGCGTTGAAAGATCAGTTCACGACACGACTCGTCGATCGATTCACAAGAGACAATACGTTGACCCTGGCCGACCGCAGCATGGCGGATTCGATGCTCGAGAGTGTCATCATCAGCGTTCGCGAAGACGCGGTGGTCGTCAATCCAGGGGAACAGGTTGCGCGAAGACGCGTGACGGTCACAACACGAGTGACGTTCACTGATTTGAAGTTGAAAAAGAAGGTTTGGGAGAAGGATTTCTCGCAGTGGGGTGACTATCCGTCCGGAGGCGGATTGACACAACGAAACGAGGGAATCCGCGACGCAATCACGAAACTCACAGAAGATATCTTAAACGAAACAGTAGCCGGATGGTAATCCCATGATCCTCGCATTTTTCCGTCAGGAAATCATCGAAAACCCCTATTTCACCGATTTTGTTCTTTATCTCTATTTTATCTCGCTCCTGATTCTCTTCACCTTTGGAGCGCACGGCTACGTGATGGTGTATCACTACATCCGTCAGCGAGGGCGCAAGAAGACCGTTCCTTCTCACGACGCCGAGCCCGTGGTGACGATTCAGCTCCCCGTCTTCAACGAGTACTATGTGGTGGGAAGACTCATTGATGCCATCTGCGCGATGGACTATCCAAAAGAAAAACTTGAAATCCAGGTTCTCGACGACTCGACCGACGAGACGTACGACGAAGTGCAGCAGTTGGTGGGCATGTACCAGGCGCTTGGATTCGACATTAAACATATTCACCGCAAAGATCGAAGTGGATTCAAGGCGGGTGCGTTGAAGCATGGTCTTACGACCGCACGCGGCGAATTTGTCGCGATCTTCGACGCAGATTTTGTACCAAAGAAAGAGTTCCTCAGAAGGACGCTGCCGTACTTTGTTGATCCGAAGATCGGGCTGGTTCAGACCCGATGGGAGCACCTGAACAGCGACTATTCGTTGCTCACCCGTACACAGGCGCTGGCTCTTGACGGTCACTTCGTGATGGAGCAGACCGTTCGTAACGGAGCCGGCTTTTTCATCAATTTCAATGGAACCGGCGGCATCTGGCGACGGAGCTGTATCGAGGACGCGGGAAACTGGCATGCCGATACACTCACCGAAGATCTCGATCTCAGCTTTCGGGCTCAACTCAAAGGGTGGAAGTTCAAGTATCTCGACGACTTCACTTCTCCGGCAGAGCTTCCGTCGGAAGTTACAGCACTGAAGTCGCAGCAATTCCGCTGGACAAAGGGAGCCATCGAAACGGCGCGCAAACTTCTTCCCATGGTCTGGCAGTCGGATATCCCGTTCCGGGTGAAGGTCCATTCCACGTTCCACCTCACCAACAATATTGTGTTTCCCTTTATCCTGCTCGCGGGTATCCTCAATGTTCCCCTGGTGTTCATCAAGCAGCAGGGTGGACACGAGATGTACTTCGCCTTCATGTCGGTTTTTGTCCTTGCCTTCATCGGATCGTTCCTCTTCTACCTCTTTTCTCAAAAGGCGGTGTACCCGGATTGGCAGCGGCGGCTGCTTCTCTTTCCCCTGTTTATGGCGGGGAGTATGGGATTTGCGGTGAACAATTCGCGTGCGGTCTTCGAGGCGCTGTTCAAGCGGAAGAGCGAATTCGTGCGAACACCGAAGTACAAAATCGAGCAGAAGAAAGATTCCTGGATCGGGAAGAAATACGTCACCCGTAAAACAGACTGGGTTGTCCTTGCAGAAGTCTTCCTTGCGGTCTATTGCTTCTTCGGCGTCGTTTCCACATTATATTTCATGGAAATTGCCGCGCTTCCATTTCACATGCTGTTCTTTTTCGGTTTTGGATTTGTGTCTGTGATGTCGGTTCGACAGGTTCTCGCGGCGCGCAAGATTCACGATTAACAGATCCCCCATGATTGACAAAAGAGACCAAGAGATAAAGTCGCTGGAGAAGCTCCTCGGTGCGAAGCCAACCTCTCCGCTCTTCGCGAAACTTGCCAGTCTCTATCTCGAGCGCGGAAAGGCACAGGAAGCGCTTGAGATGTGTGATCAGGGTCTGGCCCATCACCCCTTCTACATGACGGCACATCTCGTGAAGGGAAAAGCCCTTCTCATGCTGGAGATGACCTCTGAAGCGCGGCGAGAACTTGAACTTGTCCACAAACATCAACCGCTTGTGGAATCGGTAAGAAACCTCCTCGACGAGTTGGGCCCATCGCCCGACGACCTGAGCGCGATAGAATCTCGCCTGGCGCAGAGCGAGCCGACGCCTGTGCCCGAACCACCGAGAATCATCGTCTCGGATTCTGCACCCAAAGTGGTGAGGCCACCCAAAGTCATCGTGAAGGCGCCGGCTTCCCGGCCCCAGCCGCAGAAGACTGAACCTGAAGCATCACCGCCGAAGCCGCAACCCCAACCACCGGAACCGATTGAGGAACCCCCGAAACCCGAACCCCCTAATGTTGAACCGGTAGTCGAACCGGAAGCGCAAACGATACTCCCCGAGGAACCATCGAAGCCTGAAGAAATGGGAGCCGAGAAAGAACTGGAGGAACAGGCGATCCAGGAGCTCGAGTCTGAAGGAGCGTTCGGGGATCTCGATATCGAGGAACCGCCCGCAAGCGCCGCGGGTGAGGAGGACGTCGCTGAGCCGCTGATAGAATCCTTCACTGAAGTTCCTGCGGAAGTACCTGAGCCGGTGAGCAACCAGGTTGCGGATTCGGATGATCCCTTCGGTATCGGAATTAGCGACGCACCGCCGATTCCCCTGGTAGCGGAAGAAACGATTGAAGCCGTGGCTGAATCGTTCGAGGAGTTTTCGGCAAGGATGCGGGAGAGACTGGGTGGAACCGAAAATAGTCTCACTCTCCACGAGTATTTTGCCTCTTCAGAGGGGAGTGAAGAGCCGCAAGAGATATCTTCCGTTGAGTCGCCGGAATCAGCAGAAACGGCTCCGCAACCGGTAGCAGAGGAATCTGAAGCGGTGCCGACTGAGCCGCCGGTGATGGAAGCGAAGAATCAGATCGAAGATATTGCGGAGAAACTGAAGACGGCGAAAAAGATCACCCCTGTGATCAATCTCGCGGAGCGAAGTTCCTCGGCGACCGATGAACCGCGGGGATCGACAGGATTTGTGACACCTACGCTGGCCGAAATCTACGCGAAACAGGGATGGTATGACGATGCAATCCGCGCCTATCGCCAGCTGAGCATCAGCAAGCCGGCGGAAAAGGAGAAGTTCGAGAAACGGATCGCGGAGATTGAAGCCGAGAAGAAGCGGACCGGTCAGTAGGCAGTGTGTTCCGAAAAGCGAAATCCCGCCCTGATTCGCATCAGAGCGGGATTTTTCTTGTACAGATCTGAACGCTTTTACTTTATCGAATTGACAAGTTTCGTCAGCCGCGATTTCTGATTAGATGCCTGGTTCTTGTGGATTATTCCCTTTGCTGCCAGCTGATCAAGAACCTTCGTCGCGGCCTTGAGCGCGCTCTGAGCCGCTTCCTTATCCTTTGCGCCCCGAACCTTCTTGGCAATCGTCTTCATCCGCGAGAGACTCGCTTTGTTTCGAAGTCGGCGGCGTGCGTTTTGTCGAACTCGTTTTGCTGCTGATTTGTGTTGTGGCATGAATCAACCCTTCATGAATCGACAACAGAATGTGAAAAATGCATACAAAGATACCAAATTTATTCCAATTTCCAAAGACCTTTTTCCACGGCGCAACGATGGATCCTACACTGTGTATCGTTCCGCCTCGGCAAGACGATCAGCGATCTCTCGTCTCATCGCCACGGAATTCACGGGCATCCGCCTGGTCATTCGTTTCAGGACCGTCATATAGGTGCGGAGCATATCTCCCTCCGCGATGCGCGCGAGCACCAGCCGGGCTGAGGTGTCGATCCGGCTCATGCCATCGTCAACAAGAACTTGAATTGCCGACACCACCCCCGCCGATTTCTCCGCACCGTGCATCTGCACAGTCTTCAGTCCCCTCGCCAAGGCACTCTCCATCGCATAGGTCTCCATCATCATATCGCTAATCGCCCCGAGAACCTCCTGTTCATCGGCAATCTTGTCAAGATACTTCTGTCCGGCAGCACCGAGGAGAAGGACGACCGTGTTCTTGGCGTTGCCGATCAGTTGTTGTTCGGCGGCAAGCAACTCTCCCGAGGGTTGATCCGTCATTGGCCGGCTCCCCCCGAGGATATCATCGAAGAGCTTCTTCGCGTGCGGAAGAAGAGGAATCTCGCCTTTGACAGAACGTTTCAGGAGCATGCCGGAAGTGAGAAGGCGATTGATTTCGTTCGTGCCTTCGAAGATTCGGTTGATGCGGGAATCGCGGTATGCCCGGGCCACCGGATATTCTTCGCTGTATCCATATCCCCCGAAGATCTGAACCGCTTCGTCAACGACATAGTCCAGGATCTCGCTGCAGTAGACCTTGAGCATTGCACACTCGACTGCGTACTCCTCAATTCCTTTGAGAATTTGCTTTGACGCTTCCGGATTTGCAGAATCGATGTCCTTGAGGATGGCATCGATCGCTCCTGCGGTTCGGTACACCATGCTTTCGCCGGCGTACGTGCGGATGACCATTTCCGCGAGCTTATGCTTGATGAGACCAAAGTTTGCAATCGGTGAATTGAATTGTTCGCGCGTCTTGGCATATTTCACTGCTTCGCCGATCACGGTTTTCGCGGCGCCGATCACGGACGCGGCAAGCTTGAAGCGTCCGATGTTGAGAATGTTGAACGCCACGATGTGCCCGCGGCCGATCTCACCCAGCACATTTTCAACCGGAACCTCAGCATTCTCGAGAATGAGCGTCCGCGTCGAAGATCCTTTGATCCCGAGTTTCTTTTCTTCGGCGCCGGTCGAAACGCCGGGAAAATCCTTTTCGATGATGAATGCCGTGAACTTTTCGCCATCGATTTTCGCGAACGTGATGTACACATCGGCAAAGCCGGCGTTCGAGAGCCACATCTTTGTACCGTTCAGGATGTACTTCGTCCGGTCCTTGCTCAAGACGGCGGTGGTGCGCGCCGAAAGTGCATCGGAACCGGATCCGGCCTCCGACAGCGAATACGACGATATCCATTCGCCGGCGGCGAACTTCGGAAGATATTTCTTCTTCTGCTCTTCCGTTCCAAAGTAGACAATGGGAAGGGTCCCGATACCGGTGTGCGCGCCATGACTCACCGCCCACGATCCGGAAGGTCCGATCTTCTCGGAAGCAAGCATCGTGCTTGTCTTGTCGAGCCCCAGACCCCCGTACGCCTCCGGGATGTCAATAGAGAGGAGTCCCAGCTCGCCGGCCTTACGCAGAAGCTCGACCGCGACACCTTCCTTCATTTCTTCAATGTCATGGATACGCGGGAGAACTTCCTTGGCGATGAATTCCTCGGTGGTTTGTGCAATCATGATTTGTTGTTCGGAAAAATCTTCGGGGATGAAGATCTCGTCGGTCGTGAAGGTACGGAGGAGGAATTCTCCCCCTTTCACATGTGTGGATTTCTGCTCCATGAGTATCCTCTCTGGAAAATGTGTTCTCGCGTTTGCAGTTCAGGATCGCGCCACAGGTTGTCGTTCAAACGACTCGACGCGTTGGATGAAATCCTGCGGCAGAAGAATAGTAGCGTTTCGCACATAGTCGTACATCACCTGCACTGTCGATCCCTCACAGATGACGGCACCGTGCTCTGTGTTGATGATTCGATAGGAGAAGTCGAAGCTCTTCGTGCCGAATCGGGAGATGCGGGCGAGAACCTGAAGTGATTCGCCCATTCGGGCAGGGGCCTTGAAGACCACGTGCGCCTCGCCAATGATGAAGCTTTGCTCCAACGATTCGTCCACCTCGCGGCCAACAATGGAGCGGAAATATTCGACGCGCGCAAGCTCGAAGTACGTCAGATATACCGCATTGTTCACATGCCCCATCACATCCGTGTCGGCGAAGCGAATTTGGATCGGAATGGAAAAGCAAAAATCGGGCGAATCGTTCATGCTCACAGTGACAGCCCCCCCGATCGGTTGAGAAGAAGTTTTGTCAATTGATCATCTCAAAGATTCCTGCGGCCCCCATGCCGCCGCCAACGCACATGGTGACCATTCCATAGCGGGCCCCGCGGCGTTCCAATTCGCCGAGGAGTTGAACCGTCAGCTTCGCCCCCGTCGCGCCGAGAGGGTGTCCGAGCGCAATCGCGCCCCCATTGACATTGACCCGCTCCTCGTCCATCCCAAGCTGTTTGATCACGCAGACGGCCTGTGCCGCGAAGGCCTCATTCAGCTCAATGAGGTCTATCTGATCAAGCGTCATCCCCGCGCGTGCCAGCGCTTTAGGGACGGCCAACACCGGCCCAATGCCCATCTCCTCCGGCGCAACACCTCCAACGGCATAAGTGACAAGTCGGGCAATCGGCTCGAGTCCGAGTTCTTTCATCTTTCTCTCCGACATGACGATGACACCGGCCGCGCCGTCGCTCATCTGGGATGTATTTCCTGCGGTGACGGTTCCTTTTGCCGCGAAGACGGGCTTGAGCTGCGACAGGCGTTCCAGAGTGGTATCGGCACGCGGACCTTCGTCGGTATCGAAGATAACTTCATTCGTGGTGACCTTTCCCTTCTCATCCAAGGTTCGGCTCGTGACGGTGAGCGGGACGATCTCTTTCTTGAATTTTCCTCCCTGAACAGCGGCAACAGCGCGTTGGTGACTACGCAACGCGAAGACATCCTGCATCTCACGCGTGATGCCGTATTTCGCGGCCACATTTTCTGCTGTGAGTCCCATGTTGAGGTACGAATCAGGATAATGTTCTGCGAGGTAAGGATTGGCCACGATTTTATTCCCGCCCATTGGAACCAGACTCATTGTCTCCGACCCGCCGGCGATGACGACGTCGGCGTTTCCTGCGAGGATGCGTTCGCAGGCGAAGGAGATCGTCTGAAGTCCGGACGAGCAATAGCGATTGATGGTCGCGGCGGGAACGGTGATGGGAAGCCCCGCTCGCAGAACGGCAACGCGGGCAAAGTTCATCCCTTGTTCCGCCTCAGGGAATGCGCAACCGAGGAGAACGTCGTCGATCTCTTCCGGCTTGAGCTGAGGCGTCCGTTTGAGCAGCTCGGTCAGCACCGCGGCCGCCATGTCGTCGGGGCGCGTCTGGCTCAGGGTTCCTTTCAGCGCTCTTCCGACGGCGGTTCGGACTGCCGAGACGATGTAGGCGTCTGCCATAGAATACTCCTTTCGACACTCGTGAAGCTAGTTCCGTAATGGTTTTCCGTTCTTCAGCATGTACGCCATGCGATCCTGAGTCCTCTTTTCCCCACAGAGACTGAGAAAGGCCTCCCTCTCCAGATCAAGGAGATATTGTTCGGAGACGTGTTGCGGGGATGTGATGTTTCCTCCGGTAAGGATGAAGGCGAGTTTTGATCCGATGTGCATATCGTACTGGCTGATCCAACCAGCTTGCTTCATGTTGTGCATCCCGACGGTGAGCGTCGCACGTGCGGGCTCGCCGAGGACCGGTATGTGTGTTCTGGGGACGGGGGCGCTGTACCCCTCTTGCCGCATCGCGAGGACCACCTTCTTTGCATCGGCGATGAGATGATCTTTGTTCATGCTAATGCCGTCGGTTGGCCGCAACAGTCCGAGGGTGCGGGCTTCCATCGCACTCGTCGAAACCTTCGCGAGGCCGATCGTCTCGAAGGCGCGCTGGACATAAGGAAAAAGATCGGGCTTCGTATCCTCGGGGATGCTTTCGAGATTTCGAAGAAGAATTTCCTTTGTCCCGCCGCCGGCAGGAATCACTCCCACGCCGACTTCAACCAGCCCCATGTACAGTTCTGCTGACGCACGGACGCGATCTCCATGAATCGTGAACTCGCACCCGCCTCCCAATGTCATGCCGAACGGAGCGACCACCACAGGTTTTGGAGAATACCGGAGCGACATTGTGGCTTTCTGAAACTGCCGGACAATGAAGTCCAGATCGTCCCATTCCTCATCCTGTGCCGCCATGAGGATGAGCATGAGGTTGGCGCCGACCGAGAAGTGCGCTCCCTCGTTTCCGATGACCAACCCTTCAAAGTTCTTTTCCACTTCTCCCAAAGAGTAGTGAACCATTTGGATGATGTCTTCCCCGATGGCATTCATCTTGGAATGAAACTCGAGGCAGGCAACACCGTCACCCAGATCGATCAGACTTGATCCGGCGTTGTGTCGAATCACCTTATTTCGGTCCTTCAAGGAGGGAAGGTGGATGAGGCCGACTGGCTCGTCGATCGGCGTATGGGTGCCGCTCCCAATATCGAAGAAATACCTTGTTCCATTCCTTCGTTCGTAGAACGTGGACTTCCCGGCAGAGAGAAGCTGTTCGACGATCGCTGGAATAGTTCTTCCCTCTTCTTTCATCCGTTTGACCGAGTCTCCCACCCCGATCGCATCCCACGTTTCGAAGGGGCCGAGTTCCCAGTTGAATCCCCATTTCATCGCGTTGTCGATGTTGACGATGTCATCGCTGATTTCGGGGACACGGTTTGCCGCGTACATGAGCACATCACTGAGGGTTTTCCAGGTGAAGGCGCCGGCCCGATCCCTGGCATAGGCGAGCAGTTTCAAGCGTTCGTGCAGATCGTCAATGCCTTTGGCGGTTTCGAGGGATGGAAACGCGCTTTTCTTGCGGGGATGATACTCCAGGGTCTTGTAATCAAGAGCAAGAATCTCCCGCCCCTCAGCGCTCTTCTTCTTCTGATAGAAACCCTGCTTGGTCTTGTCTCCGATCCAGCCGCGCTCAACCATCGTTTTCACAAAGGCGGGTACCTTGAGGGACTCGCGCATCTCATCGTCTGCCACCGCCTCATAGAGATTTTCCGCAACATGGACGAGGGTATCGATCCCAACCAGATCGCCGGTCCGGAATGTCGCGCTCTTCGGTTTGCCCGTTGCCGGTCCGGTTAGTTGGTCGACTTCCTCTACGGTATAGCCGTCCTCGATCATCGTATGAATCGCGTTGAGCATTGCGAAAACACCGATACGATTCGCGATGAAATTGGGAGTATCTTTGCAGGTGACGATTCCCTTGCCGAGCATTCGTTCCGCAAAGGATGCGATGGTCTGAAAGACCCCCGAATCGGTCTCCGCGCTGGGGATCATCTCGAGGAGCTTCATGTAGCGGGGGGGATTGAAGAAGTGTGTGCCCAGGAAATGCCGGCGGAACTCGTCGGAGCGTCCCTCTGCCATCGAGGCAATCGAAAGGCCTGAGGTGTTGGATGAGACGATCGTGCCGGGTGTTCGGACGCGTTCGACCTTCTCAAAGAGCGATTTCTTGATATCGAGTTTTTCGATCACGACCTCGATAATCCAGTCTGCCTTGCCAAGCCATTCCAAATTGTCCTCGAAGTTTCCAATGGTGACCAGCGATGCAAGCTCGGGCGTGAAGAAGGCGGCGGGTCGTGATTTCTTCGCAGTTTCCAGGCCCGCCAGGGATAGTCGATTTCGTACCGCGGGCGACTCAAAAGTGAGGTTCTTTGCCTTCTCTTCGTCCGTCAGCGCGCGGGGTACGATATCGAGCAAGAATGAGGGAATGCCCGCATTGGCGAAGTGTGCCGCGATTCTGGCTCCCATGACTCCCGCACCAAGGATAGCAACGGTCCTGATAGGCTTGTTCATGAAATCCTCCGGAGTACTCAGACAGCTTGCAGGTTCGATGTTCGGTCACCGATAATAGTCGGTTTGTCTCCGCTGGTCAAGCGGGAAGGAGGGAGAACACTGGGTCCGATTGCTCCCTCCGTCGGAACGAATTGGGGATGATGCGAGGGCATTGCCAGCCGATACGATATGCGGGCATCAGACGCGGGCAGAGCGGGATCTCGCGCGGTGTGCGGCGAATGTATCCTGAGAAAAGCTAATCCTTGAGAGGTCGATCAGCCTGGATACTCGTCATGGACCTCGACATGTTCATATTCCCGGTAAATCGCGTCGATGCGTTCGGCGAACTTGCCGGAGACTTCGCGTCGCCTCACTTTCATCGTTGGTGTCAGCAATCCTTCGTCGATGCTCAGCTCATGGTCGCTGAGGATGAACTTCACAATGCGTTCCCACTTGTTCAGGTGCGGATTTACGCGCTCAACTTCGCTGGTGTACAGCGCCTCGGCATCAGGATGAGCCACGAGCTCCGCATAGTCAGCGAAGACAATCTTCCGGTCCTTCGCCCAACTTGTCAGATTGAGAAAATTCGGGAAGAGAATAGTAATGACGAATTTGCGTCCCTCGCCGATGACCATCGCATGTTCGATATATCGACTTTCGCGCAACATGGCTTCAATCGGTGTCGGGACAACAAACTTCCCGGTACTCTTTTTGAACAAGTCCTTCTTCCGATCGGTGATGATCAAATATCCGTCATGATCGATATAACCGATGTCTCCGGTCTTGAGCCATTCGCCCGCCAGCACCTCGGCGGTGGCCTCGGGCATCTTGTAGTACCCTGTCATCACGCCGAGCCCTTTCACAAGGATTTCGCCGTCGTCGGCGATTCGCACCTCGGTGTTCGGGATCGGATGGCCGACCGCTCCAAGACGGTTTTTTTTGTAACGATTCACGGCGATGACGGGAGAGGTTTCGGTGAGTCCGTACCCCTGGTAGATCGGGATGCCGGCGGCTAGGAAGACGCGTTGCACGCCCGGGGCGAGGGCAGCACCGCCGGAAATGAAAACGCGCGCGCGTCCGCCCACACCCGCACGCCACTTCGAAAAAACGAGGAGCCGCGCAAGGGCAAGCTGAATTCGGTACCACAAAGATCCCGGCACGTCAGGATCGAACCGCTCTCCAAGCCGGATCGACCAGTCGAACAACTTCTTCTTGAGTCCGTGTAACTCCAGCCCTCTCGTCAGGATCTTGTCGAACACCTTTTCCAGCATACGGGGGACGGTGGCCATGACCGTGGGACGTATGTCGAGCAGGTTCTGAGCGAGGGCCTCAATCGATTCGGCAAAGGAGACCGGCAGTCCTCGATAGAGGTAGATGTTGATCATCGTTCGTTCGAAAATGTGCGTCAGCGGCAGATAGGAAAGCACACTGTCGCCGTCGGGATTCCAATCGATCACGCTGCTGGAATCGATGGCGTTTGAGACAAGATTCCGGTGTGTGAGCATCACCCCCTTGGGAACCCCCGTTGTTCCCGACGTGTAGATAATGGTCGCGAGATCGTCTGCCTTTACAGCTGCACGGAGCTTCGTTATCAGGGGGGGATCTTCCGTATCGAGCGTTGTTCCGAGGCGTTCCAACTCATCCATCGTGATGATGTTCGCCCCCTCGGCAAACGGTTTCAAAATGACGATGTGATTGAGTTTCAAATGAGAGAGGATCGGCTTCACTCGTTCGAACAGCGCCGCGCTGGAGACAAACAGCACGTGAACATCGGCGTCCGAAAGGATGTACTCTACTTGCTCAGGGATTTGAGTCGTGTAGATCGGCACAGTGCACGCGCCGTTCGCAAGAATGGCGTAGTCGCACATGACCCAGTCAGGTGAGTTCTCCGAGAGGAGGCCAACGCGATCTCCGTGTCGAATACCGAGCTTGTACAACCCGAGTGCGCGTTTCCTGACGATGGCAGCAACTTCCGAGGAGGAATAAGGTTTCCATCTTCCATCCACCTTGGCGCGAAACATGTCGGGATGCGGATACCGTTCGATGTTGAGGGCGAGAAGCTCGTTGAGCGTTGCCGGGCGTGTGGGGAGAGTGGGCGAAAGGGCTCGATCCATAGGAGATCCCCTGTCAATTGTTGAGTGGTGAAACGACTGGCGTCGTGAATGAGGGCGAGATCACTCGGTTTCAATCTACACAATCCCCAATCGTGAAGCAAGGATTCGATGCCTGAACTCCTGTTGAGAATCAGCAAAGAGGAAGATTATGGCTGCCGTGAAATCCGGGAGCGGGAGGGTTTCGTTTGGTCGGGGGGACGGGTTGCTACGATAAGGCGGATTGAGGGAAAATCGATTTCAAGAATGATCGCAGGATGAACGCCGTCGCCCCCCAAATTTCAATCCCGTTGCGATACGTGTAGAAGTAGACGTCGTGGAGTCTCCCGTTTCTCTCCATCTCTACCACACGTTCGTTTTGAGGATTGAGGAAGAAATCGACGGGGACTTCAAGGATCTCCTCCACCTCGCGATTATTTGCTTCAAGCCGGGGAAGACGGGAAATGTATCCGACAGCCGGTGTGATCACGAATCCCGTTGGGGTGGCAAAATCGTCATAGATTCCCAGGATCTCGATACTGTCGGCGGGCAATCCGACTTCTTCCTCTGCTTCCCGCAGCGCCGTCGCAACGATGTCGGGATCACTGTCATCGCGCACCCCCCCGGGAAACGAAACCTGACCTTTGTGATGTTCGACGAAATCGGTTCGTTTGGTAAAGAGGATATGAAGACTGCCTTCCAGCTCGAAGAGGAGAATCAATACCCCCGCTGTTGTCAGGGAAGGGTTGTTGATCACCCGGCGGTCATATCCTCTCAGAAATTCGCGTATTTCGGATTCCATCGTCACTGGGGCAATAAACAAAGTTTCGACCTCATCTGCAACGAATCTTGGAGTCACTCCCCTTCTCAAGGGAGCCCACCTGGCCGCCGGAGCTGACCATCCGGGGACACTTTGCAACTCCGTCCAAAATGCCCTATACTCAGTCCGAAAGAGAAGAGATCTACGTATGGAATACGGTTGGTTGTCCGTTCTTCCCCCGTTGCTTGCCATCATCCTGGCGATATGGACTCGTCAGGTTTTCGTTTCACTTTTCCTCGGCATCTGGGCGGGGTGGGTTATCCTCACGGACGGAAATGTCGTCGCGGGATTGGCCGCGGCCGTGCAGGCGTGCGTTGATGTGTTCAAGGATCCAGGGAACACCAGGGTTGTAGTCTTCTCGATGTTGATTGGCGCGCTGATTACGATCACTCAGCGCAATGGTGGTGTTCAGGGTTTTGTGGAATGGCTTCATCGTCGGAATCTGGTCCGGTCTCGACGCGGAGCAGCGGTTCTCGCCTGGGTCATCGGTATGTCGATTTTCATCGAGTCATCGATCACCTGTCTCGTAACGGGAGCTGTCTCGCGGCCGATTTTTGAACGTCTTCGGATTTCCCGAGAGAAGCTGGCGTATATCTGTGACACGACATCGGCACCGGTCTGCATACTTATTCCGCTCAACGCGTGGGGAGCATATGTTCTGGGTCTGCTTGAGCGAGAGGGGATTCAGAACGGCATCGGCGTATTTCTTCAGACGATTCCGCTGAACTTCTATGCACTTCTGTCGGTGGCGATGGTCGCGTTCATCGCGTTCACGTTCAAAGACTTCGGTCCAATGAAGAAGGCCGAGGAACGCTCTCTCGAAACCGGCAAGACGATTGCTGATGACGCCGTTCCTGTTGTCTCCGTCGAGGTGACGTCCATCGAGCCCAAAGAGGGTGTTTCCAAGCGTGCTACGAATCTCATTGTTCCCATCGCAACGATGGTTCTCATGATGCCGCTCGGACTTTTGATCACCGGTAAGGGAGATCTGACGGCAGGTTCGGGCTCGACGGCTGTTCTCTGGTCGGTCTCTCTTGCGATTCTTGTGGCAGGGGGACTATCGGTTGGACAACGCATCCTAAGGGTTCAAGAGGTCATCGATCTTACTTTGAAAGGAATGGGAGGACTGGTTCCGCTCGGTATTCTCATGTGCTTTGCCTTTGCGATTGGAGATACGACGAAAGTGCTTGGGACCGGAGAATATGTCGCACACGTGGCGAAGCAGATTCTCAATCCCTCTCTCGTTGCCCCCATTCTCTTTGTGACCGCATCATTTATTGCTTTCTCCACCGGCACGAGTTGGGGAACATTTGCGATTATGATTCCCATCGCTGTCCCGACCGCCACGCTCACGGAGTCTTCTCTTCCTCTGGCGGTGGCTGCGGTTCTCAGCGGGGGCGTCTTTGGAGACCATACGTCTCCGATTTCCGACACGACTCTTGTCTCTTCCATGTCGGCTGCCAGCGATCACGTGGACCACGTGAAGACGCAACTTCCCTATGCGCTTGTGACGGGGAGCACAGCCGTACTCCTGTTTGCGTTGCTCGGAGTCATTCTCCATTGATTGCGATTTGGAAATGAACGGAAAAATCTCTAGCTTGACTTGGAATCATCAACGGAAGGTTCGACTTTTTTTTCATAGGGGACCTATGAAGAAATTCGTTTTTTGGGGTCTTGCCCTCGGTCTCGCGGTATCGGCGGCCGTGATTCTCTTGCGGAGGAAACAATTCGGGGGGAGGGAGTTTCACGAGTTTTTCGATTCGTCCACTGTGGCCGATGAATGGTTCTCAGATGCATTTGATGAATTACCCGATACGATGTAATCGTCGGCATCGTGATCTGAGGCGCAATATTACGCCCCTGTCCAAGGGGCGTTTTTTTTTGCGTTTGCGATGAGTGAGTGTGAATCCCGTCATTGGAATATTTCTGCAAATGATTTACCTTGATCATACAAGAGGATCCTCCCGCTCTCTCTCCCCAACAGATTTTTCGTGCGACACCATGCAACGATTTCCGGAGCGGACATGAAGGATGTTCCTTCTCATGCGCTGATCGACGCTCTCCAGAAAGAACTCTCGCAGGTCAACACAACTCCCCGAGAGGTCGTCCTGACTTCAGGACATCTTGTCGGTGAGTTTGCGGGGTACTACTACTATCGATTTGAAGTCCCCGAGGGATTCCGCATCAGGCGGAGTGAGTTTGTTCGTTGTACCCTCGGATCAGAGGACTCCCTCGAGTTTGACGCGCAAGTCATCTCGACACCCAACCAATACATCACCATCGCGTTTCAGATCGATCTGGGGCCAGTCCTTCCTCAAATCAAATGCTCATGGTCATTTGAATCGACAATCAATCCTATCATTGCAAAACTCTCGCAAGATCAAGGACTTCCGCCTCTTTCAGAAGTCTTGATGAATCCGGCATCTGCAGGTAACGCGTTGTCCGAAGGTCGTTACCCGTTCACCCCTCCGGATGCGTACCCGGAGTTGCTTCCTCATCTCAAGACAATCTTCAAGAATCGCGTCTCGTTTGTCTGGGGTCCTGTTCAGACAGGGAAGACCGAACTGATTGCGCTCACCATACTCGCGCTCCTGCGCGACGGCAAACGCGTGCTGTACCTTTCGGAACGCAATGAAAAAGTTGACGAAGGACTCGTCCGTGCGATTGAGATGGGGAAGAAATATTCGATTGACCTCCAGCGGGTCTCCTGTCGCGTCGGACTGCCGACTCCGATGTTTGCCGAGCGGGTGCAAAGCGTTTCGCTCGAGCATGCTGTGTTTGCGGAGAGGGAATTCCGGAAGAAGAGCGAGCCGGAAGAAATCTTGCTGATGGAGAAGTATCTCTCATTTCGCATTACTCAACTCCTCAACTGGGAACACTTCCAGAAGGTCAAGGAGCTTCGTGAGATTGACGCAACCCGTCAACAGCAAGTGGACGCGCTCACCGGAGAGGTTGCGGCCCTCAAGGAACAGATCGAAAAATCATCGGGCACAGTCAAGTCGATATTTCGAAAAGGGTTGGGAAAGGAAGACCCGGTCGTCTTGCAGAAAAAAATGAATGAAAAGCTCAATCAGCTCAAGGTTGCACGCGAGGAGTTGACCGCTGTCACCGCATCGATCATGAAGCTTGAGGCAGCCTCCCCGATTGATACCAGCAGTTGGAAAGAATACCAGCTAACGATTCAGCGCATCAATGAATTGGGCGGGGTGGACGAATTGCGCAAGAGCGTTGAGGGACTCCTCGATGTCGATGAAGAAAGCCTTCTCGCATCGAAGGCACTGGTTGCGACGTCGATCGCCCAGATCTTCATCGATCCGCGCATGCGTGCCCTTTCGTTCGATACGGTGATCGTTGATGATGTGGAGGGGGTATCACTTCCGTACCTTGTTTCCCTCTCCTCAGTCGCGACTGAACAGATGATCCTGGTAGGCGATCCGTTTCAGGTAGGCCCGACGACCTATTCGAATGCTCCGATCGTTCGTCAATGGCTGCAGCGAGATATCTTTTCGTTCGCGGCCGGCGTTGAAGAGCTTAGCCCTCTCCTCGACTGGGCGGAAGCGCATCGCGATTTCGTGATTTTTCTGAACGTCCAGTATCGTCGGCCGGCGAAGCTGGCAGAGTTTGTCTCTTCGGCACTCTACGATAACAAAGTCAGCCAGCATCAAAATGGCAGTACCGCCGGTGGCATTTTTGTCATGAACACGGCCTCATTGCAGGGAGCCAGCGCTCAGTATATCGGCAGGGAGAAGATCCTGCCGTTCAACAAAGCCCAAACCGAAAAGGTCGTTGAACTGGTGAAACACCTCCTGGTTGTGGGCAACGTTGTCGCGTCAGATATCGGGATACTGCTTCCAATGGCAATCTCGACGATCCACACCAAACAACAGCTTCGGCTTCACGGCATTACCAACGTCGAGGTCGGGACACCTGCGACCTTCCGTCACCGCCGCAAGAGAGTGATCATCTTTGATACGCTGATGGCCGGTGTGGACTACACATTGCGGCACCTCGATGACCGAAAGAGCGGTGAATCCGAGATCATTCGACTGTTCAACACCGTCGCTTCGTGCGTGATCGAAGATCTCTACATCGTGGCGGATCTCGGTCATTTCCGCTCCTTCTACAGGGATCGCTTGTTCGTCAAGTTCCTCATACTGCTTAAGGCACTGGCGGATACCGAGCCGGCGACGGCAGCGGCGGCCCGGCGGTTCGATGCCCTGGATTGGGATCGGCGTCGTCCCCTCTTCAAGTTAGAAGCCGGGCTTCGTCTCGTCAGGACCGGTAACGGAGAATCGAAACGCGATGAGGTGGAAGAAGATCCCGAATTCGTCCTGCGGATGAAGATGATGGAGAAGAAACGGGACACCTTGACGGTATCCGAAGTGGTCTCGGACGAGCATCATGTCTACGTCGCAGTTCTCCGAGTGCTCGGGCTTCTGCGCGATGTTAACCTCCTCTCCCAATATCGGAACGGTACTCTTCTGTTTTCGAATTGCCTCTCCAGCGAGGCGGCGAAGACCGCTCTTCCGCTCGATCTCTGCCAGAACGAGAGAGAGTTCGGAGCAATAATGGAACGATGGAACCTCCTGATCTACGAAAAGTCGGGAGGAAGTTCAACGCGGCATGAATTCTTTTCTCGAAACACCCCCGCGTCGCAAGTCAGGTGGGATGTCAAGAATCTGAAAGCGTTCTTTGCCAGCGATGTGGAAGCGGTGATTGCCGAGGGGAAACAACGGATTGCCACAACCGTGTCGAGAATGTTTCAGGAAAGCATCAGCAGATCACAACCCGCCGCTCCCCAGGAGTGGATGAAGGGATATCTCTATTTCCTTGGTAAACTTGAATGGTACCTCGATTGGATGCTTGAACAACTGAGGAAGTAGCTAATCGGGGGGAGCACACAGAAGGCGAGCTTCCAATCGCCTCATCTCCAGACGACTGCAGTTGGTCTTCTTCTCTCCACCCTCCGGCGCAACAATGACTGCTTGCGATGTGCCAATCCCGCATCGGTCGTTTCGTATTCTATCGCGGTAAAGGAATGCGACTGTTTGGGAAGACGGAGGACAATCTTGACGATCCGGCCGATCTTCCATTCTATACTCTTGTTCCCACCCTGCGACTACTCCTGAACCTGAATGAGATAATCAAATTCGGCTCGAGAATCGAGGCGCGGCAGATTCGAGAAACAGGTTCGGGAACACGAGAGCGAGGCCCTGTGGCAAAGCTCTCGCATGCGTCGGCGATACAATCAGTGATCGACCATATCAAAGGCGAGAAGCGGGAGGAGAGACAGAGCCTTCTCCAGGTCAAGACGGCGAGGGATTCGATGTGGTTACTTGTTGGAGTGAATCGCGATCTTGTTTCCCTCGGTGTCGGTGAAGACCGCCATATACCCGAGCGTATCACTAATCTTGGTCTTGCGCTGAACGATCTTTCCGCCAGCATTCTCGACCCGCTGGAGCTGGTCGCTCAGGTTGCCGGTTTGGGAGGTGAAGTAGATCACCACGCCGTTTGACGAGGGTTTGTAATGATCTGCGTTGCAGACAAGCGATCCCGGAGCGCCGACCGCTTTTTCGTTCCACGGAAACCATGCCATCTCCAACGATCCCATCTGGCTCCGCACGAGTTTGACATCAAAGACTTTCTCGTAGAACCCGAGGGCACGGGTCATATCCGAGACCGGAATCTCAAACCACCCAACCATATTCTTTGATAGTTCCATCGATCATTCCCTCCTCCCGTTGTGGATAGTGACACACACATTCTAACAATTCTAGAGGACAATTGCAGTATCATGCCGGACAAACCGTCCCTCGTCAAGAGACGATAACAACGGCCTTGCGCAGGTGTTTGTCAGTTGAAAGTTGATTCAACATGAAGTCGGCAACGTCTGAGCGTGAAATTGTCCGTGTCAAGAAATAGCTTCCGAGATTTGCCCCGTAACGGTATGTTCCTCGTTTCCTCCCGTTTGTCAATTGGCCGGGTCGCACGATGGTGTAATCAAGCGGACTCAACGAGATGATTTCCTCCTGGCGTTCCTTGTCACGGAAATAGAAGTAAGTCATGAAAGGGATCACGAAGAAAGTGTAGTACACCCCCAGTCGTCCTCTGCTGTCACCGATCCCCAGCGAAGTCTCGCAGATCAAGCGCCTCACCCCGTGCCGCTCCATGGCAGTCAGGATGTTCCGTGTTCCCTCCGAGAGAATTGTGCTGGGAAGAAACCATCGCTTGTGCCCCAATGCGGAGATAACGGCATCCACGCCTTGCACCGCAGCCTCGACGGTGCGATAGTCGAGCACATTGCCCTGTGCAATAGACAATCGTTCATGCCGTAAGGTGAGTTTGTGCGGATTTCGGACAAACGCAGTCACTCGGTAGCCACGCTCAAGCGCTTGGGAGACGAGTTGTCGGCCCGTTCCCCCTGTGGCGCCGATGATCAACACATTCATGCATTTTCTCCATCCGGTGGGCGGAAAGTCTATTGGGGAATCATCACTTTTCGATCAATGAAGGATTCGATTGCCCTCCCCGAGCGGGAAAAAGTTGCATCACACAAAACAAAGCGCAGCTGCCGCGGAAGATCTCTCGGGACCACACAGAGGATCTGCAACTTGTATTCGGTGTTGTTTCGAACGTAGTTCTTGAAGAAGACCCATTGGGCGAGATTCGCCATTCTTGATGCAACAACCAGGTGGGTATTCTTCCTGAGCTTATCCTTCAGTTTCGCCATGATTCTGAGACGCGCGAAATTTGGAAACGAAAGCTCCAGAATGGATTCCCCCTCGAAATCCATGCTTTCCTGACCGTCGCGAAGTCGAGTCACGGGATAAATACCGACGATTTCGATTCCCGGCGTGCGGGTGCGAACTTGGATCAACGCTCGATCGACTCTCGAATATGACTTCTTCTTCGCGAACCTCGTGGATTTCTTGACATGGAGGAAAACCGGGGTGACGAAGAGGCGATACAACTGATGTCGGGCGGAATCAAACGCAACGTCCCGCAAGAGGTCAGTTCGGGAGCGCTCGTCAAGGGTCGGCAAATCGACAATCTCTGCCTTGCTTGAGAGTGAAAGCTGGAACGGTCCCATTGGTTCGCGTCCCGTACGATGCCGAAAAGAATCCCCGCCGCTCATGCAGCGAGCGGCGGGAAATGACGAGAATGAATCAGTTGAAGATGTATCGAACGCCAAGCTGCATTTGCCATCGGGAATTCAGACCCGGATCGTCAACGAAGGTCTTTGCTGCGGTCCCCTTATAGTAGAACACAGGAGCACCGCCGGCGTCGAATCGGGCGAGTTCCAGCGGAGAGGTTGCCGCGGCGTTGGCGACTTTTCGCACTCCCCAATCGGAATTCAGGAGATTCGCGACGTTGAGGATGTCAAGGCTGAACTGGAAGGTTTGGGGCCGTCCGCCGAGATCAAAATTGACGTCCTGAAGAATCCGCAGGTCCATGTTGCTGAACCATGGATTGAGCGCGCCGAATCGGTCGGCGATCTGACCGCGGTGGGATTTCAGATAGTCATCCTGCTCGATGAACGCGTTGAACTTGTTCCATTGCTCGTCGGCGGAGACGAGCCGACCGCTGGCGTCCGTATAGGAATCGAATTTGATTTCATTCCGATTCCGCGGAATATAGATGAGGTCGTTCCCTGATCCACCGTCTCCGTTGACGTCACCGGCATAGACAAACGAGTACCGATTCCCGCCTGCTCCCACGAACCGATTCCCCTCCGCCACTTCAATGAAGAGACCGATGCTTGTGGCGAGGTATTCGGACCATCGGTGTCGATACGTCGCCCCGCCGGTGATCCGATGACGGTTTCCGAACTCGGAGTTGCTCAATTCCGGTTTGTTGGGATTTCCTTTGACCGGATTTTCGACCCAGAGGACGCTGGCGATCTCGGTCGACTTCAGCTGGCTCTTCGCCTCGAGGAACGTGTAGGCAACCGAAGCGTTCAGACCGAAATCGAAGTTCTTTCTCAGTTGAGCGGTAAAGCTGTAGTTGTATCCTTCGCTCGAGTTATCGATCACATAGATACCGGCGCCGCCGTCAGGATTCAGTTCGTTACTTCCCGATCCGCCGTAGTACGGCCGGCCATCGGGAAGTGTTCGGACCGGGGCTTTGAGATCGGCATTGCGCACAAAGATCGCGTTGATGTCTTTGCTGTATACCGCCTCAAATGTTCCAAGCAAGTCCCACGGAAGCTTGTGATCGACCGCAAAGTTCGTCGTCCAGACCTGCGGCCACTTGAAATCGTCTACCATCGCGTTGAGATCGAACGACTGCTGCAAGACAGCATCGTCGGAGGTCTTCACCTGAGGTACGCCGGTGTTGGAGGGACCCCAGACTTTTGGATTGGCACCTGGATTGGAGATCACGTTCCCGAACCAGACAAACGGAATACGGCCCGTGAAGATACCGGTACCACCCCGAATCTGTGTGGAACGATCCTCGGAGAGGTCATAGTTGAAGCCGACTCGCGGGGAGAAGAGAAGCTGGGTTCCCGCCAGTTTGCTCTGATCCACTTTCTCCGGTTTGCCGTTTTCATCGAGGGCTGTCAACGATAGCGAGAAGGGGTTGTCAACCGGCTCGGTGAAGTACATCGGCATGTCGACACGAAGACCGTAGGTGAGGTTGAATTTTGAAGAGACGAGGTATTCGTCCTGAACGTAGAGGGAGAGCTGACCTACTTCGATATTCTCTCCCTTGTAGGGCCCCTTGCCGATCACATTCCGGAAGTTGTAGAAATTTGGGCTCGATGGATTGGTGCGGGCAAAGAAGCTGGAGAGCGATGAAAACGTTGTGCCACCCAGAAAATCGAGGAAATCAGGGAGCATGAAGAGTCCGTGCCGGAAAATGTTGAACGAGTTGAAGAATGAGAAGTACTCGAACGTGGCACCGAGAGTCACAACATGCTTGCCGGTGAAGTAACTCAGATTGTTCGTGAACTGCCAGACATCCTGATCCAGGATGTTGTGGATGGAGAACGGTTCGTGGCCGACCGTCGTGTACGTCACGCCATCCTGACCGATTTCGATGGTCGGGAAGTCGACGCTGAACGGCTCACGGAAGTCGCGGAACCGGTTGTAGCTCGCGAAGAAGCGGTTGGCGAAACGTTCAAACCGGCTATTGACCTCGAGGGCGAACGAATGCAGTTCGTTGTTAATCCGGTACCCCGAATTCTTGAACGGGAGAGTGTTCTCGTTCGGGCCGCGACCCGTGCCACCGAAACTAAGCACGAAAGGATGCGGCGGAAGATCCCGACGGGCATCAAGAAAGTTGTACCGGAATGTCAGGTTGTGGTCCTCGGTGATGTTCCAGTCGAGCTTGATAAGAAGCTTCTCGTTGTTCGTTTCGTGGATGTAGCCTTCGTACGGTCCGGTATCGTATCCGTAGACCGTCCTCATGATATTCCGGATCGAATCCATCGTCGAGGCCCGGACGCGCGAGATGCCGAACCCGGACGTTCCACGATTGGCGACGAAGTTTGTCCCCGGATCATCCCTTCTCTCAAGCTCGCCGTTCACAAAGAAGAAGAGCTTGTTTGGTATGATCGGGCCGCTCACGGTGAATCCCGACTGGTTAAACGCGAGATCGGGATTGGCGATGACCTTTGAGCCGCTTACGGTGTTGCCGACAAGACTCTCGTTTCGTGTGAAGCTATAGACAGAAGCACGGAATTGATTCGTCCCGCTCTTCGTCACGGTGTTAATACCTGCGCCGGTGAAACCTCCTTCGCGCACATCGAAGGGCGCAATCGAAATCTGCACCTGCTCGACGGCATCGTACGGCACGGGCTCGGCGTTGGTCTGGCCGCCGGGTGCGGGATCGTCAAGTCCGAATGGATTGTTGAAGTACGAACCATCCAGAGAGATATTGTTGTAGAGCCAGTTCTTCCCGCCGAAGCTGAAATTTCCGTCGCTCCGGGGGTCAAGGCGGGCAAGATCTCTCGTGCTTCGTTTCACTGAGGGAAGCTGAGACACCTGCGTTGGGGTGAGGAATGTCGCAGCGCCCGTTCGACCGCTGTTCATGACCTCATCCACTTCTGCTGTGACGACAACTTCCCTGCCGGGAATCGCCTCCTCAACGAGCTCGAAATCGATCCGCGAATCCTGGCCCAGCGCAAGGAAGATTTCCGTTTTGCTTTCTTTCTTGTAGCCGACATACGACACGGCGACGGTGTACGGTCCGCCAATCCGCATATTCGGAAGGTTAAACTGCCCGTTCACGCGGGTCGCCGTCCCGTAACGCGTGCCGCTTGGTTCATGAGTCACAATGATGTTGGCTCCGGCGAGGGGTTCTCCCTTGTCGGAGGTGACAAGTCCGGTCATTCCCGCGGTCGTGACTCCCTGTGCAAACGATACGCCCTGCATAAGAAGGAGAGTCGCGAAGAGGAGGATGAACAACCGGACGAGCGTCGAACCACGATGTGACGGTTTGATCATTGAAGCCTCTCCTTTGATGATGTGGTGTGGCAAAACGCTGGACTTTGGTGGAGCAACCGAGAAGATGGTCGATTCGTCGGAATCGATAACAGCAGGAGCGCGAAACCACGCAGATGCTATCCGGCGACGGGGGGAGGAGTGGGTTGGGAGGAATTGGGATCGCACGATCTTCCTGACAGTGATCGACCTGCAACGCAGGAAAAATTCTGTGGACGGAGGAATATACAACTTGAGCGTACGGAGTGCAACTCATGACGCAAAATGCTCGCGTGTGTTTCCGCATCTCAGGATGAAGGAACGCGGAACTCCCAAGTGCCGTTGGAGAACCGAATGTTGCACCGGCCGACGATGGAAGATGAAAAGAAATCAATAGACGCGGAAACGGCGAAGCGAAAGAAGTTCTCATTCTTTCGATGAAACAATGCCGGGAATGAACACAGATTGTCGTATTCCTCGAATTTCGCTCGCGGGTCAACCCCGTTGATGATTCAACAAAACCCATCGAGGTTCCCCCACGTCAGAAGACGAACGGAACAAACATTTTCGTTGTCTTCATATATGACTCATACTCCTGACCGAACTTTCTGAGATTTTCCACTTCCTCAACTCTCGCCGTCAGAAACAAAAACGCAGACGCGGCGAGAGCGAGTGCTGTCGCCAGTTGGGAGGGATCTTTCAGAAACACCCCCCAGCTCCCGATCAAGAGCGAGCTGTAGAGCGGATGACGAATATATTTGTACGCTCCGGTTCGGACAAGCACCGTGGTGTCTTCAAAATCATCCTTCGGTTTGCCAACCTCGAACAGCAAGGAGAACCCATGAATTGCGAGAAGAAGGGAGGCGAGAAGCAAACACCATGAAGTGATGTGCACCGGTGAAAAAGGATCGACGAACCAGTGATCGACATTTAGCAAGATGAGGACGAAAAGAGATTCAAACGCGAAAAATCGGAAGAAACCGTGCTTGAGGGGATCGGCAAACGATCGCCAGCTCACAGCGACCATGCCAGCTGTCAAGAGGAGAAAAATGATAATCTTGGTCATCAACTTCTGCTGCCTCCGCGAATCCTAGCGTCCTCTGCGGTTCAAACGAAACGACGAGAACCGCGCAGAAACCGGAAGAGAATCCACCCTCCTACCTCTTCCGCGCCTCCTTTGTGTTGCGAATCACTTCATAGTGCAACCGGACAACTCCGTCGCCGAAACGACGCGTCGATTTCAGCTTCAGCGGGATGTTGCGATATCGAGGTTGCATCAACGGGATCCCCTCGCCGATGAACGTCGGTATAACATGGATGATGAACTCATCGATTTCCCCCGCATCATTCAAATATCAATCTCTTTCCCTACAACCTCCAGAGATACGATGCCTTAAAAAACAACCCGCGTTTCGTCTCAAGGAACCGATCGGTGGGAACGTATCTGCTTTCCTCCCAGCGAATCCGCTCATAAAGGGAACCGTATCCGAGATGCATCACTGTCCCGGGAATGTAGGTGAATGACGCCAGCAGATCGGTGAGCATTCGTTTCCGATAGTTGTTGTACTCGACGATTCCGCGGAAGAACAAATACTTGTTGAACTGGTACGTTGTCCTTAATCGCGAAATCGTGTACTCATAGATCAGCTTGGAATCGGATGATCTGCTGAAGTCGTTGAATGTGAGCGTGTATTCCGCAGAGAGGTTATCCCACGGCTGATACCGAATGCTGAGTGTGCCTCGGTGACCGTATCCCCCATATGGATTTGCCGAGTAGTAGATCGCATTTCCGTGTTGGGCGCTCAGTCCAACGTAGAGGTCTCTGGTTGCCTGTGAACTGAGCGATCCCTGAACGGTATTCGTGTTGAACTCTTTGCCTGCAAACACTTCGGTCTGTACAGCGGCGAACGCCGATACGCTGACGGTGGGGCCGACGAGTGCCGATATCGACAGATCGTATCCATTTTCCCAGATTCCACTTGGAAGGTCTTTGTACTGTCGCGAACCGGTGAAGATCGATACCCTCCGGACGAGTTCGCTTGACGGATAGAATCGCGGATTGACATATCCTTCCACATACATAATGCCGGGACGGGGAACGTACCCCATCTCGGCAACGAAATTGTCGGAGATTCTCCCGAATGCCCCTCCGTACCGGAGACTTCGTTCCTCATAATCGTACGTCAGTTCGTACTTGTGGCCCCGTTCGGTCGATGATGTGGGATCATCGCCTGTGTGAGAGAGAAGCCCCTGAAACGCGAGTCTGCTCGACTGTGTCAATCGAATAAGTCCGTCAATTCCTCCCATCCCGTTCACATGTGGTTTCGTCTCTCTGACTGCGCCCATGCCCGCGATGTAGCCGTCGCCGCTCAACGCCTGTTTGAAGCGAACAATGCCGACATATGCATACCTGCCGCCCGGCGTCGTATCGTAAAGTTCATCCATCGCGTACAGAGAGGCAATAGACTGCTTCTCCGCGATCTTCCCCGTTACTTTCGCCGCGATCAACGGATTGACAATCGTACGGGTGTAAATGAGATTTGGACTGCCGGTGACCAGGAACTGCTCGCTCCCTTCGAGGAAGAAGGGCCGTTTCTCCGGATAGAACAGGTTGTACCGCAAATTCACATCGACCTGTCCGGCATCTGCCTCCACCTGACTGAAATCGGGATTCAGCGTTGCATCCAGGATAAGGTCTTGCGTGATGCCGTACTTAACCGTGATCCCAAACTCTCCCTTCTGTTCCTCATTCACCAGTCTCCCCTGGTTAGCCTTCTCTCGGTGACTGTAGGTGAGAGCCGGAAGGATTTCCAGGAGCACAAACGGCTTGATGTCATGATAAATCATCGGGTGCATCTGGGTGAGCCAGGCATATCCTTTGGCGGGATCGAGGGGAGGATACGTGCCGGCTTCGGATCGGCGAGAAATGTGCCTCTCAAAAATGACTCCCATTGTGACGGGATTCTTTTCCGAAAACCGGATGCTTTTCACAGGGATCTGAACCTCGATGACATACCCATCGCTGGTAATTTTTCCCGCGCTATACCAGACAGCATCGAAACTTTTGTCTTCGTTTGTTCCCGTCGCCCGCGAGTCTCCCTGAATGCCGAGCGGATTGACATAAAAACCGTAGAGCGACTGCTGGTCGCCGAACGAATCGAGATTGATGCAGATCCAATCGTCGGAGAACATCTTGTCGCGGCTTGTCACAGAGGCCTTAATCTTCTGCGGCTCTCGATCGAAACACCGGAACGCGAAGTAGAGATTTTCCGAGTCATACACCATCAACACGTCGGTCTTTTCCGAGAGATCCTTTGCCCAATCAGGGCGCCAAGTTTTGAAACCGGTGATCACCGGCGCCGACTGCCAGATAGGATCATTCAGCTTGCCGTCGATGACAGGCGGATTGTCGGTGCGGAGCGGTTGAAAGGGCTCGCTCGCCAACAGCGGCGAGAAGGAAAAAAGAAAAAGGAAGAATGAAAAAAGGGAGAGGCGAAGAGATAGATGAGAGAACCGCATGGATTGCTCCTCAAAATAAACCCGCTCGCGGGATTATGATTCATCTTCGCTGGTTTTGGATCCGCAGGGTCCATCAAAACGTAAACTTCGCGGCCTCATCGTTGTTGACAAACACCGTCGCCTCGTATCGTGGCGAATACCCGGGGTATGTCGTCAAATGGGTAACCAGGAGCTTCACCTCATATCCCTTGTACGTGGTCTGAGTCTGGAGACTACCCGTGAACAAAGCAGCCGATTTCTGGATCACGGTAGAGTCGTCGATGGTGACGGTGAATCTCTGACCAATTGTACTCTTTTCGACATTGATTTGCCAGCTGTGCTCATCTGTGCCCGGCGGTGCGTAGGAGACGACTTTCGAAATCGCGCACGCAGCGACGATGAGAGCAAGGAACAACGGAATGATTCTCATGGCGTAACCTCCGGTCGGTACGTTTTGTCTGATTCTGAGTTAAACAGAGGATCGTCTGTTCAACGAAGAACCGAATGTGACTGTTGTTCACACCTCAACCCTATGGAAGCGATGCCAGTCGGAGAATGACATAGAGAGCCGCCGACAGAAGCGCGAGGCCGAGCAAGACAATGGCACCGTATGGTTTTCTCGAACCGCGACCGGTGGTGTGCGAGCGTTGTTCTCCTGGTTTCTTCCTCCATGATTCCATTGTTCATCCGCGAGCAAATGTGATCACGCATTCTCAGACACAATCGTTGTGGATCACACTCGCACAGATTGCGCTCATGGATGAGAGGGTTGAGGAGACACTCCATGATTCGGAGGCGGCGGACAAAAAGTTTCATCCGCATCCCTCTCGCGCGTCACTTTCAGGACCCTCGTGCAGACACCACAGAGGTAAACGTACCGGAGGTATTGGTAGGAACGGTAGGTGATAATCCAGATCGACTCGGTGGTCTCTCCGCAGTGCGGACACGTGAAATTCTGATCGATTTTTTCCACACGCGAGATCATGGCAACAGAGCTCCTCGAAGTGGTCTCGCCTCCGGATTGCGATGCGTGAGACAATCGGGGCGTTGTTCGAATGGCAATCTAGAGAACGAGTCCGCGAGATGAAATTGATTATCGACAAACGGTAGGACACTTCGCTGAACGGCGATCAAGCGGGGATACTGGATGGATAGCAGGAAGAATTCCGAATTTGGCCGCTCAGACGTACTGACCGGATGGGAGAATGCTCTCATGTCGCTTAGCAGGTTGTTGAAAAAGTATTCTTCTGTCATTCTGAAGGAGCCCTGCCTGCCGGTTCACCCGCCGAAGGTGGGCAGGCAGGGAAGCGACTGAAGAATCTCGCTTTATGAGTCAGATTCTTCATCCCGCTAATAAACAGCGGGATTCAGAATGACATTGGACCTCGTTTTTCAACAACCTGTTAGACGCCTGAGCAAGCTCAGTGTTTCAGACGCCACAGCCGATCGCTGCATGCAGATACCGCCCGGCGGAAAGGGTCGACCGCTCGTCGACATGGACCGGAATTCGGCAAAAACCCTTCCGTAGGACAATCAGAAGCTGCTTGAAGCTTTTTCACATCAACCATGAGCACTGCGCAGGAGGATATCATGACACAAGCCATCACGATGTTGGGAACACTTGCCCTGACGTTGATTGTGGTCATGCCGGCCGAGGCATCGAACGTCAGAGAGCAAATCGGCAAGGAAAAATACAATCAGGCAGTTGATAACCTGCTCGTCGGATTGCAGTCAGATGTCTGCGGTCTGCACCGAAGCTGTGCGTATCGACTGGGGGATTTCGAATCATCAAAGGCCATCATTCCCCTCATGGCGCTTCTCCACATGCGAGACGGAGATGAGTGTTGCCGCATCGCGGCAGCATGGGCGCTTTGCAGAATAGGGGATGCACGAGGAGTCTACGCGGTTAGGCAGGCCGTCCGTTTCGATCCGAGCGAAAAAGTTCGAATTTCCTGTGCGTGGTTCTACAATATTCTCGTAACCGAGGGGACATTCGAGTTCGTGCCAAAGCTCCCGCGCCATTTGAATCTTGCCACACAGTAACGTCACTTCGTGACATCAGGGGGGTGGACGCATGTCTCAAAGATCACCCATCGTCCACCCCATGATCAGCCGCGACGGGCAAGAAGCACGATGGTGATCGCGTGAGAAACCCTTTCCAGAGAAATTTTTCCCTCACACCGTTTGTCTTTTTTATCGTCCGTTTGCCGGCTGCGGGCGCCGCTTGCCTATCATCCCTTCTCTCTTTCTTGGAAAAGACGCATATTGAGAGAGCACATCTCGCCCA
Organism: Ignavibacteria bacterium; assembly: GCA_016873805.1. Lineage (GTDB taxonomy): Bacteria > Bacteroidota > Ignavibacteria > UBA10030 > UBA10030 > VGVZ01. The sequence goes on along the minus strand of VGVZ01000002.1, from coordinate 39,755 downwards.
AATCGAACGTCATTCAGGGAAAACCCCATCGCTCTGGACATGAAGCCACATCCGCCCATATTCCGATCACTTTCCTTCTGGCATTATCAGATCGCTGGATGGAGCCTCTTCTGGCTGGCTGATTTCGTGCTGATGAGCCTGAGAGAAGTGACGGCGTACGATTTCTTCGTGGAGTCGCTTGAAATCCCCTTCGCGTTTGTTCTTTCTCTTCTCCTGCGAGAAATCTACAAACGTGTCGATTACAAGCGTCTCTCCATTCCGGTGCTGTTCGGTTACGTCATGATCTGGTCGGCGATCTTCACCATCATCTGGTACGGGATTATCGTGTCGCTCTGGTATGTGGCCAAGAGCCCCGCATACGCCCTGCCGTATCTGAACTATCGCATCGCCCTTCGTTGGATCAACTACTTCATTCCGATCTGGTTGGGATGGAGCTCCCTTTATTTTGGAATCAAGTACTGGCGCGATTGGGAGGATGAACGGCAGCGGGCGCGCGAGGCGACGCTTCTTGCGCAACGCGCTCAGCTCCAAATGCTTCGCTATCAACTCAACCCTCACTTCCTGTTCAACGCGCTCAATTCGATGCGCGTGCTGATCCGTGAAGACAAACGAAACGCCAAACTGATGGTCACAGAGTTGTCGGAATTTCTCCGTTATTCCCTCGTGCACCGGGATCATGGCGTTGTTCCGTTGAGAGAGGAACTCGAAGCCGTACGGCACTATCTCTCGATCGAGAAGCGTCGCTTTGAAGATAAGCTTCTCGTGGAGTTCCAGGTTTAACCGGACGCGGAGGAGGTTCCCATCCTTGGATTTCTGCTCCACCCGCTTGTGGAGAATGCCATCAAATACGGGATGAAGTCGAGTCCGCTCCCGCTGAAGATCCGGATCAGCGCATCACGGCGGGGGGATGGGATTCGGATCGTTGTCGCGAATTCCGGATCGTGGTATGTCCACAACGAAGACGACGATCTCAAGAGCAGTACCGGAACGGGTCTTTCCAACGTGAGGCTGAGATTGGAAAACGCGTATCCCGGGGAGCATACCTTGGAGGTACGCTCGAATGAAGATGGAGTTCATGTCGTGATCGATATCCACAGGATTTCAGAGGAGGGAGGATCGTGAGGTTCCGGGTCAGACGGCTTCGCGAATGGACCTTCTGGCACTATCAAGCCATCGGCTGGCCGATTTTCACCCTTGGACACCTTGTCTCCAATATCGTGGCCTTCGGTTTCCACTGGGTGATGATCTCCAACATCTTGCTGCAGATTGCGGCCGGATTCCTTCTTTCTCTGGTGCTTCGGGAATACTACCGGCGTGTGAAGTATCGTGAACTTCCCATGCCGTCGCTCGTCGTGCGTATCGTTCTTGGATCGTTTGCGATGACGGTGGTTTGGTTCGGGATCTTCCTCCTGATCCAGTATTTGTATAAGGGGATGGCGGGGGTCGAGTACTATCTGACATTTGCCCTTGCGGCGCGTCTCATTGCGCTCATCTATCCGGAAAAACTTGTCTGGAGCGCGCTGTACTTCGGCATCAAATTCTGGCTCGACTGGGAAAAGGAGCGTGAGAAGGCGGATCGGGCGGTCGCCCTTGTCCACACAACACAGCTTCAGATGCTGCGGTATCAGCTGAACCCTCACTTCCTCTTCAATGCGCTGAACTCGGTGAGAGCGCTCGTTGACGAAGATACGTCGCGCGCGCGGGAAGTGGTCACACGATTGTCGGAGTTTCTCCGGTACTCCTTGGTGAGCAGAGACCGTACGGATGTCACGCTCGGTGACGAGCTGGACGCTGTTCGGAACTACCTTGCAATCGAAAAACAGAGGTATGAAGAAAAGCTCGAGATCGTGTATGAGATCGAACAACAGACAACGCAATGCGTGATTCCCGGCTTCCTGATTCAACCCCTTGTGGAAAACGCGGTGAAATACGGGATGCAGAGCGGGACGATGCCGGTACGTGTATCGATTGCGTCCGTCATGACCGACGGAGCGCTTCACATCGAGGTGGTGAATTCCGGACGATGGATGGACGAGGAGAGTGAGCACGATAACGAATTGGGATGCGGATTGAAGAACGTTCGCATGCGGCTCGAACAGTCGTATGCAAAACGCCATCGTCTGAACACCTATGAAAAGAATGGACAAGTGCACGTCCACCTTGAACTCTACCAGATCGACAGGAACGCGGATGAAAAAGAGACTGCGGGCAGTCCTCATTGATGACGAGCGCCTTGCGAGAAAGGATTTGCGCTCCCTTCTGACCGAACACGACAACGTGGAAATCGTGGGAGAGGCCGACAGTGTGACCTCGGCAGCAAAGCTGATTGAGGAGACCGATCCGGATCTTCTATTTCTTGATATTCAGATGCCCGGCGAATCGGGATTCGATCTTCTCGAGAAGGCTGAGGTGAGAGGAAACGTGATTTTCGTAACGGCGTTTGACGAATACGCGATCCGTGCATTTGAAATCGATGCCGTTGATTACCTGTTGAAACCGGTCAATCCGGATCGTCTGCAGACCGCCATCGAACGGGCTGTGAAAGAAGGACCCCAGCGATCGGTGCCAAGGAAGAATCTGGAATATGACGATTCACTCTTCCTTACCATCAACAACCGCCTGAAGTTTCTGAAAGTGAGTTCAATCGCTGTGATTCAAGCCGCGGGAGATTATTCAGATCTGACGACACACGAAGGGAAAAAGGGGCTCGTCCTCAAGCCGCTGGGGGAGTGGGAAGAACGATTGCCGGAAAAACATTTTTGCCGCATCCATCGCTCGACCGTGGTGAACATGGAATTCATCGAGCGGGTGGAGCCATGGGGGAAGAATTCCTATCACGTCCATCTGATCGGCATTGCATCTCCACTCGAGATGAGCCGCCGGTATGCCGCAGCGTTAAAACAGAAGATGGGATAAAAGCGTCATGGTGTGGACCATGACGATCTGGGCGTGCGACACTGATGACGATCAAGCGTCATGGTGTGGACCATGACGATCTGGGCGTGCGACACTGATGATGATCAAGCGTCATGGTGTGGACCATGACGATCTGGGTGTGCGGCACTGATGACGATCAAGCGTCATGGTGTGGACCATGACGATCTGGGCGTGCGACACTGATGATGATCAAGCGTCATGGTGTGGACCATGACGATCTGGGTGTGCGGCACTGATGACGATCAAGCGTCATGGTGTGGACCATGACGATCTGGGTGTGCGGCACTGATGACGATCAAGCGTCATGGTGTGGACCATGACGATCTGGGCGTGCGACACTGATGACGATCAAGCGTATTGGTGTGGACCATGACGATCTGGGCGTGCGACACTGATGATGATCAAGCGTCATGGTGTGGACCATGACGATCTGGGCGTGCGACACCGAGTCCGGCTACCTGAAGGGGAAGACGCTGCAAGCTGACCTCAATCTGTGTACATCCGCGTCTATTCGCGGCCAGTCTTCCTTGGACAGCGGCGGTTCAGATATTGTCAATCGAGTCAAGCGTTCTGCAACCTACGTCTTCTCTGACCGAAGCGTATCAATTGTTTCCACTGCATGCCTCATGTGAGGAATCACGATGCTTCCCCCGACAATCAACGCGACATTAAGGGCATCGTACAGTTCCTGATCCTTCCATCCGGCTTCGATGCATTGAATCAAATGATAATCGATGCAATCGTTACATCGGAGAACGGCGGACGCGACGAGACCGAGTAGTTCTTTTGTCTTGCCGTCAAGGGCTCCATCTTTGTATGCGCTCCCGTCGAGGTTGAAAAACCGTTTGATGCCGAGATGGTCGATCTGCGCAATGCGGTCATTCATGCGTGTGCGGTACGAACGAAACTCGTCCAGTTTGCTTCCCATATCCTCTCCTGCTGTATGATCGCTCTGTCGGATGAATGGGCTAAGATAGGGGATTCCAGCAGTTCAATCAAATCCGGCAAAAAAAAATCCCCGGGGAAGATCATGCTTTCCCATCCCGCAGAGGAACCGATTACTTCGTCAAGTGGGCTACGATGCGAGAGATGAACTCTTCGAAAGCGACGCCGTACTGTGCTTCATCCAGCACGTCGAGGATCAGTCGCCGCTCAGGTTGTTGATGATTGGCACAGGCGAACGGGTTCTCGTGGATGCCAAGTTCGAGCTCCAAAACCTGAATTCCGGTATCCCGATGGATCCCCTGCAAGGCGTTGCACATCGCACCGGTCGGAAAAACCTGATCGTTGGCATTGGCGATACCAATGACGCCTGCCGCGATCTCACGCAGTCTTCTTTCCAATACACTTCGCTCGGGTCGCAATCCACAGAACGCTCTCAACCACGTTGCTTCTGAGTGATGATTCGTCCAGTGGTTCATTCGTTCGCTGAAGAACTTATCCATCTGCTTCACGTACATCTTCATCAATCCCACTTCAGCCATCGAATCGATAATGAGAGGGGACGAAAGATTGATATCTCGAACGGCGGCACCGGTGGCGAAGAAGACGGCATGGCTGTCGGTGAACAGCTGATCGGGATTGTCCAGCAGCAACGCGAGGGCGAGATATCCACCGGCAGAGTATCCAACGAAGTCGACGCGGGTTCCTTCTGCAAAGTGAGGATGCTTTCCAGCACGAATGGTGCGGGCAAGATCGACAAGATCCCAGAATGACTGCAAGGCGCCCCAGAAGAATCGCTCGGGATGCGTTGCAAGGCGTTCGCTGTTGATCGCGTTGAAGCGGTGCACCTGTTCGTTTCCGGCAAGCTGCTGACGACGGGCCAGACTGTCATTCAGCTGATGCCACCACTGGGGCGAGACGCGATTGATGTGGAACGTCATCGGGAAGAGAATCACGGGAGCCCCGGTCTGGCACCAGATGTGATAGGCCCACGGAACATATTTCCCAAAGCTTCTCTCGTTCAACCCGTGCAGGACAAGGGTGACACGGTTGTGACGGTGGAGCGTACCGTTCTGCGTGAGTTCTCGAACGAGTGGATAGCGGAATTCGAGATTCTCGATGATCTGAGTGTCGGAGAGATCTTCGTTCGACGGTTCCCCGGAGAACGAGACCTTGTGTTGGGTGCATTCATAACTACTGCGGCCGAGCAGGAAATGGCCGTTGCGCGAGCGAAAACTGAGATTGAAGAGATTCGCTCCCCAATCGGCAAACGAGATGGGATGTTCGTTGTTCCAGAGGTCGCGCTGGCGGAATCGCTTGCCGATTTCCGCGTAGTTCGGGTGAGTCATCATAAGTGCAAGTACCGTCTGTGGAGGAAGGGATGTGATGCGCGCTTCGCCGCAACAGGTGCAATCCAGGTCACAAAATAGCGAATTTATTGATGAATAGGAGGATTGGAGGGATTGAAATGTGAGAAGGAAGGGAATAGTGAGAAGTGAGAAGTGAGAAGTGAGAAGTGAGAAGTGAAAAGTGAGAAGTGAGAAGTGAAAAGTGAGCAGGGAGCGTGAACGGAGTTTCCTCTTGACCGGCTCTCCGCCCGCATGCCCCTCGACATGCCGTCTGGCAATGGAGGAGAGCAATTCTTGATTTTCACTCATTCCTTCTCTATTCTGCCATCTGATTTTGTACAACAATCGAATGGACTGTCATGAAATTCTCCAGGATTACCCGCCGCGAGTTTGTTTCTACCACTTCCAGAGTTGTTGCCGGCTCTGTGGCATTGGGAATGATGCCCGACGCCCTGAATGCGCTTTCGCCGTCGCTAAAGAAAAGACTCGCCATGGTTGGCACCGGTATCCGCGGTATCCGCATGTGGGGAAGAGATCTTCTCGAGGCATACGGCGAAACCCACGAGTTTGTCGGGCTGTGCGATATCAATCCGGGTCGGGTTGCGTTCGCGAAACAATACATCGGCGCGGACTGTCCAACCTTTACCGACTTTGACACGATGATCCGGAAAACCAAACCGGAGCGCGTCATCGTCACCACGGTCGATGGGACTCACCATACGTTCATCATCAAGTCGATGCAGCACGGCTGTGACGTGATTACGGAAAAACCACTCACGACAGACGAAATGAAACTCCGGTCGATTATTGACGCACAGAAAAAGGCCGGGAAAGATATCACGGTCACATTCAACTACCGATACTCGCCACACCGAACGCGCATCAAACAGATGCTGATGGAGGGAAGGATCGGCAGAGTCACGTCGGTCGACTTCAATTGGTATCTCGACGTCTACCATGGTGCCGACTACTTCCGCCGGTGGCATCGCTTGCGCGAGAGCGGCGGGACCTTGCTTGTCCACAAATCAACGCATCATTTCGATTTCCTCAACTGGTGGCTCGATTCCGATCCCGAGATCGTACATGGATTCGGGGCGCTGGAGTTCTACGGAAAGAACAATGCCTTTCGCCACACGCATTGCCGTCCCTGCCCTCACAAGGCGAAATGCCAGTTCTATTGGGATATGACGAAAGACGAGCGCCTGATGAATCTCTATGCGAAGAACGAACAGTACGACGGCTACACGCGGGACGGATGTGTCTGGAAAGAAGACATCGACATCTTCGACAAGATGGCAGTGCAGATCCGGTATGCAAACAACGTGCAGGTGAGCTATTCATTGACGACCTACTCGCCGTACGAGGGATACAGAATTGCATTCAACGGGACGAAGGGAAGGATTGAGGCATGGATTCACGAGCGTCAGCCATGGCCGATGAATGATTACCACGAGATTCAGGTGACCGATAATTTCGGCAAGGCGGAATACATTCGGATGCCGCAGGGGGGCGGCGGACATGACGGCGGAGATGTGTTGATGATGGATACGATCTTCAGGAATCCGGGGACGCGTGATCCTTACGGTCGAGCGGCAGGATTGCGCGACGGGGCAATGTCGATCCTGATTGGTATTGCCGCGCGCAAGAGCATTGACTCAGGAAAACCTGTTGCGATCAGCGAATTGACGGATATTGAGGCGAGGGAAGTGAGAGGTGAGATGTGAAAAGTGAAGGGTGAGAAGGGAGAAGTAAGACGTAGGAAGCAGGAAGTAAAAAGCGAGAAGTGAAATGAGAGAGGAGGGGACTGGAAGATTTGTGAATTCACAGCGGATGAACACGGAGGATGCGCGGATCTTCGCGGATTGAGATCCTCAATCCGCGCAACTCGGTACATGATCCGCGTGAATCCGCGGCCAAAAATCTCCTCTTGATTGTAGAATCAGAGGTCTCCACGCCAGGAATCCATCAACGCACGTTGAAGAGGCTGAGGTCGTAGCTGAAGCCGAGTTGCAGACGCAAGCGACCTTCCTGCGCGACCTCATCGGCGAAGATACCAAGCAGCACTCCCCACGGAGTCTGATTCCCGACCGGTACGAAGACCACAAGTCCGGGCGCAAGGATGGATTCCCACGTTATCGCGGCAGTACTCTTTCCACGGAGATGCAACATGAGGGGATTGCCGAAATCGACCGCGCTGAGAAAAACCGCAAACTGTTGACTGTGGACGGATCGGCAGACATAGTCAATTCCGACAGGGAATCCAAACCCTAATCCGACAACGGATACATCGTCTTTCCTCCTTGGGGACCACAACAGCCGTGCGGACGGATATGCAGAGACCGTGAGCGAGACGATTCCATCTCGCTTGAGACGATAGGAGCCGGGGGGATTGGCGTACGATGAGAGGACCTTATTCATTTCCTCGCTGCTACTCGTTCGAGCTAGATCGACGACCAAACCTATGTACTTCATTGATGCCGAGAATTCTTTGGAATTGAGAACGTCTAGATCCGAAAGGACATCACGAAGATGAAGCAGCATCGTGCCGTGGTCCCGTTGCCAGGCAGCGGCACAAAGGCCGAGAAAGTTTGAATAATCGTAGTCGCTTTCGTTCCAGATGATCTTGCTAATCTTCTGGCCGGCGTTGAAGATCCCTGCGACATCTTTGAAATATTCGTTTGTCTCGTCGATCGAGAACTTTTCTTTTGCGGTTCTCCCGCGCTTGATGATGGTTCCAAACCTGGCGAGAATAGAATCGGTTTCCAGCTTGATGGGTCTGAGATCCCCGCAATACCGAACAGATGTATCCCTCATGAACTCGTGCAGGATGACCCATGAGAGCGCGTTATTGACATCTGAACTCTCGGATATCCCACCCTGCGAAATCCTCCGTGCCACAAGGCTAACAATTTTCAACGCCCGCCACGTTTCTGACGTGTCGGGTGCAATCTCCGCCAGGAGCTCATGAAGAGAGCCCCCTTTGTCGAGGAGATCTTTTATCAGCTTGTATGCGACATCTGCGTGGCGGCGAAATGTGCCAATCGCGTCGCCGTGCGATGTGGTTACTTCTGTGCTGTCAGGCGGGATGGCAGCAGCTTCAACAATGTGTACTGGAAAATATTGGAGATCTGCCTCAACTGCCCTCCGCAGTACGACAAATAAAGGCTGACGAGAAGTCGATAGCTGGACCTCAGGATCCGTCGATGCTTTCACCGCCTTCAACGTCTGAGGAAACAGGGTTTTCATGGGTGGTTTGCGGAGGAGATCTGAAAAGCGTTCCAGGTAAAGATAGACAAGCTCTGATTCAATTCTCTCAGCCAGAAACCGAGTCGTCGCCTCGACTGTGAACGCTGGTGTTGATGTCGCTTTGCTCGTCGTCCATGCATTCTGGATCTCAATTCTGCTGAATCCAGGTTTGTCCAATGCAGTCGCTTGCCCCTGCAATCGACGGTCGCTACTAACCTCTCCGAATTTCTTCAGCAGCTTTGTTGAGTCTCTAATGAAAGAGTCAAGCTTCTGGAAAGAGACAGATTCTGTCTCCCTCGGTTTCAACCACCCAAATTCCCTGGGAAGGGAATCGGCCTCGAGGAGTCCGGCAACTGATTCTGGAAGACCCTTCTGGCCGGGCTTTCGTGATCGCTTTCGATCAGCCCCAGCGTACAATCGGCGAACGACGTTCGTCATTTGTTTCGCGGGAGTGAGAGAATCAGGAGACATGGAGTAAATGCTGAACGTCGGCAAACCGTGCGGTAGGATACGTTCAAGATCTGTCGTGTCAGGCTCGGGACATGTCCGGTAGAGCACGACAGCGACATATGCGCTATCGTCCAATTGAACAAGCAAGCGCCGAAGCGAATCACGGTACATCTCGGGATCGGGTTGTTTGGCTCCCATGTCGCTTGGGGGAAGTCTTCCGTCGGTGATCAACAAGACGATGGGGAAGGAAGGTGCTTTGGTGTCTTGGAACGCAATCCGGGCCAAGGCCGAGTCCAATGCACGGTTGACGTCGGTGTACAAACTTATTCTTTCTTCTGGCTCAGCTGGCTTCGCCTTCTTCCGAGGAACAAAGGCCTCGAGGAACTTGGCATGATCGAGCGAATCCCCCCTTTCTGCGACGCGATGTGAGAAGCTGCCGAAGACCGTGATGAAGTACTGGTGACATTCTTGTGTTCCAAATTCACCTCTGACGATCCGGGCAAACTCCTTTACGTGGGAATAGTTCGCACGAGGCCCCATTGAGCCGGACACATCGTAGAGAATATGAACCTGTGTTCGATCGGATACCTGAGCTCACGATGCGACAGCAAGACCATTCAGAAGCAACATCCACAACACAACATAGACGCGATACATCGGCTATCCCTCCTTATGTTGATATGGGTCAGCAAAGCTGCTTCGCAATGTGGTAGGGATGCGGCAATCCGGCTAGGAACTCGGCCGGCGGCCTTCCCGTATGGATAATCGGACTCAGGGAAATCAAGCGAGATGATGTGGAAGGTCGGATGTGGAGAATCTCGCCTCCATCATCTTCTATCGGCTCGCAGAAAATCGTGAATAATAATAGGAAAGAGGGAATTCGAAGTCAAGAAGAAATCTGGATATGGCAAAATCCGCGTTGCCCTGAGGAGCGATGGACAATTCAAAATGAAAAGGGGGGAAGAGTGAAAAGTAAGAGGTAAGAAGTGAGAAGTGAAATGAGAGAGGAGGGGATTGGAAGATTCGTGAATTCACTGCGGATGAACACGGAGGATGCGCGGATCTTCGCGGATTGAGATCCTCAATCCGCGCAACTCGGTGCATGATCCGCGTGAATCCGCGGGCAATTGCTTTTCTATTCAGCCCGCAGTCGCCATCCCACCAGAAACAGTAACCCCGTCAGGACCAGTGGTCCTGCCTTTGCCACGTATGTCGTCCACGGGAATTTTCCCCAGCTGAACACGATGTACAGGATCCCGAGAGCGAGGAAGAGAATTCCCCCAATCCACTCCCGTTTCCATGAAAGAGTGAGAATCGCCACGATGATGAATGTCGGAATCAAGTGAATCAGCAGCGCGAGGACCGTCTCCCAGAATCCGGATCCCTCGGCGAAGACGTCGAGTGCAAAGAGACTGATGAAGGCGGCGAACAGGATGGAGAGAATCCTCGGGCTCCAATAGAGCAATCGCTTGATGGGCGGACTCATCCTTTCCTTTTCCGAAATGAATTCAGCGCCAGTCAATCTCCGCTACTGCCGCGTTGCCTGCCATGTCCCCGCAGTATGACTCACCCTCCCCTGATACAAGCTATTGTTACAGCTCAGTATGAAGATCTCGCTTGAAAAGGAGTCGTAGGTTCCACTGGCGTTGGTATTCGATGAGAAGCTCCCGCGCACCTTCGTGGAGGCGACGCCCGTCATCGGAATCACGAAAGCGCCGTTTTGAATCGATGTGTCCACGGGAGCCCGAAATCCGAGATCACACGTGAAACTGCCGTACGTGAATCGTATCTGTGTCGTACAGCTGTCGATGACCCCGCTGGAGAGGACCCGGAAGTAGATCGGAAGTCCCTCGTTCGTTGTTCCCCTCCATTCTCCGGCGTACGGGGAGGAGGCCGGCGTCGGTTCGTTTCCGGGTTGAACCGGATCGTCCTTCTTGCAGCCGCCCGCGATCATGATAGTGAGCAAGAAAAAACCGAGAAGTAGTCGCTCCCTGAAGCAGGGATTGGAAGTTGCAGGTCCTGTCCAACGGTTCATCGTTCTGTTCCTTTGAAGTGATGTTCGATCGATTCGGAGCGCATCTTCAATCATCATACCAGTCGAGTTTCGAAAGGCAAGAGGTTCTTACTTCACCGTAACAGACGAAATACATCCTCCAGAGCACGTCACATGGAAGCTCGCACTCACGCCGCCCTGAGTTATCGACACATCGAAAGACGCAATGCCCGGTGCGCAACCGATGTTGCTGAAGGTCACCCCTTTGTACTTGACACTATTGCAGCCAACGATTTCCGGTTTATCCTGGGTTGGCTGAGTGGGCTCATCCTTATCACACTGAGCGAACAGCAGCGTAAAGGAAAGGATGAACGCGAAGAACATCGTTTTGCAGATCGTCGTTTTCATGGGTAGGTCCTTTTTTGTTGAAATGGGAGATCCCGTCGGCTTTATCTCCGCTCCCGAGTATGAATAGTCGTCTTCATGGTCCATGTGCCGTCCCCGGCGATTTCTGAGAGAAACACGAAATCCCCTTTCCCATACACGATCTTTCCCCCGCGGCGGAGGAGCGTGACAACCTGAAGTTGCTCGTATCCTGAGAAGAAGTCCTTCGGCACATCCTGGCGTGACTTCAGTTCCCCCAGATAGGCTGTCTCATCAAACCGAAAGAAAGACTCCGCAGGATACAACGAGTCGAGCTTTGCCAGCGATGTGGTCGGATGGACGGCAAGGATGACGATTCGTTGTGGAGAGGTCTCTTCTTTCGTGATGGAGTATACCGCCGCCCCCATCACCTCCTTCCTCCACCTTGGAAGTTCCTGGAGAGGAGTGTGCGAGACAAAGCCCCTGATGATCATCGTCCGATCGATGTCTGCAACCCGGTGTTCACGGTCCACGATGCGGATTGGGACAATCCCGAGCAGATACTTCCCGGGCTTGACGTTCCTTACGAGCACGGGCGTTCTCCCTTTCAAATATTTCTCAGTGATCGTTGGGTGGTTCATCCCCAGACCAACATCTTTCTCCTAGCCGCTATTGGAGCTGGCCGTATCGGGACTGAGATAGACGTGTAACCCGCTGGGGACTGTTATCACGAGTACGCTGTTCGGCTCCGGCTTTTGTGCTGGGGGGGACGATCTCTTGACGCTTTGCGCGCCGACATGATTGATGAGGAACATCATACCGACTAAAACAAGTACGAGGGGGTGGAAGGATGCTCTTGGATCGCGCGCGATTTGTGACATGGGTTATCCTATTCCTTCCAGAATCAGGCGAGGCGTGGCAACATAGCGAGCTTCGTTGCTACCGCTGCCTGCAGCAGTGCTGAAGTTGGTCAATTTGCTGCGTTGTTTGTTTCCTAGTCACCTGAACCTTATGGTACCAAGGATCTGGGAGCCGTACAGGAGGGTGAGCGATGCTGCATCTTTTTCAATAGTCGTGAGAAGCACCTGAATCCCGCTGTCATTAGCTTCATAAGTCGTGAATAATCCATCGATTCTTGTATAATAGGTGTTCCCATCTTCCATGATTAACTCGTTGTACATCCGGAGGTTCTTCACATTTCGATCCATCTCGTTGGAAGTCCGGCCATTGAATCTGGATCCATAGAGGTTGATGTCCTTTTGGCTGGTGTTTCTAATGTTGACTTCGATGATAAGATAGACAAACCCCTGGTTCGGCCGCGCTTTCGTAGCATTTGCATTCGGACGGCCCCACGTGTCAAATGTTATTAGATCGCTGACGAGCTTTGCCTCCGTAGATTTCTCGACGCGTTTAACTTTCAAGGTTGCAGGAAGCGAAGTAATGGTGAACACCCCGGGATCCGAGGATATAAGAAGATTTGGAGAACGCGCTGCACACCCCGTCAGAAGCAGCACGACTCCGATCAGAAGGAAGAACAAGTTTTTCATGGAGCAGTACTCCTGATCATGATACATTGAGGTCAAAGATTACTTGAAACTCAGATTGCCATACCGATGGACAACCAGTGATAGTGCAATCTATCAACCCCTCTCCATCTTCAGAAGCCTACACAAAGCGCCAAACATCGGCTGTGCATACCAATCTTGATAGTATGTGAACGGCCTGAACGTGCTTTCAAGACAACTCGTCTCACAGGTCCGTCGTTCGCTCATTCTCGCAGCGATAGGGACAAAAAGTGCTAGGCGCGGGGTGCAGCTCACGGACCTGTCTTCGTCGCGCTCCAGGTTCCTTTTGAGATAACAGTCCCTGCGGTGCCCATGGAGATGATGCTTCCGCAGACGATGGAGAATGAGCCGCCGTATCCGTCGTACGACCCATCGGCCGCGGAGGAGGAACCGAGCGTTGCGTGCACACGAGTAACGAAGTTCGCTCCCGCGTACTTCACCCGCGCAACAAATGAGTTTCCCTGGACAGTTATAGCTGAGTCTTTGTCGAACGTCGCCAGGCAGGTGAAGGTCGGAAAACTCATTCGGATTCGGATCGTAAGGCTATCGATCTCGCCGTTGGGTTTGACATGAAAGTAGACCGGCAAACTCTGCCCGGTCGTACCCGTCCATGTGCCGGCGTACTGGGCAACGTTGGCTGATCCGGGGTCAGGGCTTGTCGGATCGTCCTTGGAGCACGAAAGCGAAGAGAGGACTAATCCGAACAGAACGCCGCAGAAAAGGAGTCGCTGTATCATAGTTCCTCCGGAAGATTGAATCTGGTCGTGGAGGGCGAGAACGAATGGTCCGTTCAAGGGCAGGAATCATATACGCGCTCGTGGTGAGAAGCGGGGAGCGGAACGACAGGTATGAATCCTGTCGCCGGCGCGGAAACTGATCGTTCGTGTTCTCTCGCTGTCCACAATGATCGGAGTGATGCACCATAGGCGATGCATCATCATTGCTTTCATCCAGCACGAGAATGTCGATCAGGGAAGAAGGATTGGCGGGGAAGTGTCGGTGAGGCGCTTCGACGTCGAATCGGCTGATGGCATTCTACAGCTCAACCGCACGGTACGTTGCAAGATTGTACAGAAGATCGGGATACTTGTCAAGGAAGGAGTGGATGAAAAGAGGTTAACAATAGTAGGGGAAGGGCGAAAGGTGAGATGCGAGAAGCGAGAAGTGAAATGAGAGAGGAGGGGATTGGAAGATTCGTAAATTGACCGCGGATAAACACGGAGGATGCGCGGATCGTCGCGGATTGAGACCCTCAATCCGCGTACATCCGTGCTTTTTCGCGCCAATCCGCGGTCAGTTTCTTCAGAACAACTCCGGCCTACCGTATTCAATCGATTCGATCTTCAGCCTGAAATACGAAAAATCTCCCGACTTCAATCTCCACACTCCTTCCCCCTCCGTGGGGAGTCTCAGTCCTTCAAACTCACCGTACCCGGATATCGGTGTCGACCATTCTTCCAAATTACTTCCGGAATCGGTCATTATGTACCGATCACATACGAAATCGATCAGCTTTCCTTCCTTGTCAATGTACAGCACTGCCGATGCGCTGATCCCTCCATATGACATTCTCACCCGCGCAGATGATGAATCAATCTCTTCCCAGGTCAGATAATCGCTCAGATACGCGGTGGGGAACCACATGATTTCATTCAGAAACCGGAGAAGCGCACCCTGGTTGATTTCGCGTCCCGTGCCGTGCGCAACCGTCACAATCGATAACAACTTTCCGAGGATCTCACCTTCCCCCTCGAGATACTTGTCCCGGATCACGACGGAGACGAGAGGAATCATCTGCATGCGCGCGTGCCAGACAAAGGCCGGAGGGTCTACCGTATAGTACTGATCGGCTTCGATCGGCATCCACGCCTGGTCGGGTCTTGTCCGAAACATACCGCGTTGCCGTAGACGGATGTACTGCACTCTCGATTTGCCGACCACCTGAGCATATCGGAGGTGGCGCTGGATTGGTTCGGGAAGAGACTCAATGTCGGCCTCGGTGATTACCGTCCGATCGGGGAGCTCGCCCTGTTCGAACATCGCGACAATCTCCGATTCGATGTCGCTTCGAAATGCCGATGCGGCGATGAGCACCACGACGATGAACAATGCAATCAGTGAAGCACCAACGATGATGATTTTGAGAGCCATGGATTTCACTCCGGATTGATGAGAGTCTTTGCTGAACGTAAGCCGTCACTGCGCCTCGCGCAGCAGATCGGAGGGCTCGATATGAACCAACACATCGGCGACGGTGGGGTGAGTACGACAGATCGTGGTTTTTACCTCCCGAGCGATGTCGTGCCCTGCGCGAACGGAAATCTTCCCGTCAACTGTCACATGGAGATCAACATAATATGAGAATCCCATTTTTCGGATAAAACATTTCTCGAGGGCAATGACGCCTTCGACGCGTTGTGCAGTCCTTCGAACTTCATCCTCGACAACCGACGATGGGGCGGCATCCATCACTTCGTTCACTGCCGGCCGCAGGATACGATATGCATTTGCCGTGATGATGACCGAGGCAAACAGCGCGGCCCAATCGTCCGCGCTTTCGTAACCGGGCCCGCCGATGAGAGCAATCGATATACCGATGAATGCTGCCGTTGAGGTAATCGCATCGCTCCGATGGTGCCACGCATCGCCCATGACGGCGGTGCTCTCGATCCTCGAACCGACCGCAAAAACGAACCGAAAAAGCAACTCCTTGGTGATGACGACCGCGAGGAGAACGATCAGCGTGAAAGGAGCCGGCGCATGGTGAGGCGTAATGATTTCTCTGACACTCTGAATGCCAATGCCGATTGCGGCGGCAACGAGGGCGAGTGATATGACGATCGCCGCGAGTGGCTCCGCTTTCCCGTGACCGTACGGGTGATCCGCATCCGGCGGTATACCGGAAATCTTCAATCCACCCCAGACGATCAGCGAGCTCGCGATATCGGTGGCCGACTCGACGGCATCAGCGATGAGTGCATACGAGTTCCCCACAACCCCGGCAATCCCTTTGATGGCCGCCAGCACTGTATTAGTGACGATGCCGAAGAAGGTCGAACGCAATCCGTGTTGGGATGGATGTGTCATGGGAGTTACGCGGGAGCATCCCTCACTGCCAAGAAGCACGGGCGAGTGTAGTGATATCCGGCCTCAATCGAAGTGCCTGATCTGCAACCAGAATTCTTGGAGATCTCCTTTGAGATTTCGACACACGTAGATTCTCAAATTGTTTTCGTACGGCATGCAGTACGTGCAGGACGAGACGCCGGCGATTTCCACGCGTTCGAATACCTCAAGCTTGTCTTCGAGATTGCCTCCGAGAACAATCACGAGTTCGCCCGCCGAGCCGCGCGGTCCCCAGATCCAATAATTGTTATGTCGGCCGATGGTTTTCGGGAGTCCGTACTTCCGACCGAAGAAATCAATGGCCGCGCACCTCCCGTAGTTATCGGCAAAGATCATCGCCTTTGATTGTTCTTCCGGCGTCAGCTTGTGAAAAACACGCGCGACATCTTCTGCTTTCTGTTCCCAACCGAACCGGTCGGCATAAAACTGTGGAAGCTCGGCCATCTTCTTCCCCTCAGAAGTGTATTGTCCGAATCCCACGAGTGCGGCATACCGGATGTAAGTATCAATTGGAAGCACCGGCAGCGTAATCGGCACCGGCACCAGACCGATGATTACGACCGCGATGAGTATTGCACTCCTGAATCGACCCCAGCGTGGACGCGTGAACAACTGCTCCCACACCACGCCCCCAGTCGCAAACAAGATCACGAACGCTGGGGAGAGATACTCGGATTTTGAATGAATGTTGGCAACCAGAATCGCGGTCACCCCGAGAAAAATAATGGCGAGAGGTCGAAACGGACGGAGCGATGTTGTGGCGAAGAGGCCGATCAGCCCCGCGACCCAGATCACAACGAGCGCCGGATTGTTCGTGAGAAATTGACCCAGCAGGAAGGTCACGGGATTCTGACTCGCATATTTTCCCCGTGTGGCATTCCGAATAAACTCAAGGTGCGCGAAGTCATGTGTCACATTCCAGATGATGTACGGCAGGAAGAGAAGCAGGACGAGGAACGCTGCGATGTACGGTTGAGGGCGTTTCAGCCAGAATCGGAGCGGACTGAACACCAGAGCAGCCACAATGCCGAATCCGAGCCACATGAGGGAAACTTTGTTGAGCAGTCCGAGACCGATCGCGAGGCCCATGGCGTACCAATAGCGTGGATCTTCCGTCCTGATCAACCGCACGAATGCGAAGACCGCGATTGCCCAGAAGAGGTGGTCAAACGTGTTCATGGAATAGATCGAATCCATCGCAATCCGGATGATGGAAAGGATTCCCGCGAGAGATGCCACAATAATTGCCGTTCTCCCGCCCCCCAGCTCCCGAACAATCAATCCAGCCACGAAGACCGTCGCAGCGCCAACGAGGGCCGGGAGGAAACGGAGCGCCACGATGGAATCGCCGAGCACCAGCCGATTGACAGCAAGGATGAAGATCGACAGCGGTGGCTGATCGACGTACCCCAGATCGAGCCGTTCGGAGCAGGCAACATAATAAAGCTCATCCCGGAAGTAGCCGTACCCGCCCGTGAGGTTGGTGAGGAAGTGGATCAGGAATTTGATGATTGCGAAGAAGAGGAGAAGCCGGATTTCCGGTTGGGCGAGGTGGTGTTTCAGGTTCTGGATGAGGTTCCTCATACCTATACTCATTGAAAAGAGTAACCGCAGAGGACGCGGAGGGCGCAGAGAATATCAACCACCTCTGCGAGTCTCTGCGCTCTCCGCGGTTCAATCTTCGGGGTTCATTTCTTCTCGTTGATGATTATCTCTCCAGATTTTCATCCATCCGCTTCCAGCGCTGGCGGACGATGTGACCGATAATTGCTAAGATGCCAAGTGCGCTCAGCGCGCTAACAGTCTGCCAGTTAAGCGCATCGAGGATGCTTTTTGCCCCGACACTTCCTTCGATCGCATTTGCATACAGGTACGCCTTGATCCCGACGCCGATGACAGTGGCAAGTATGAACTTGACGAACGAGATCTGCAGGAGCCCCGCCCCATAGTTAATGAATCCGTGGGGGGAGCTCGGAAAGACCCGGATCGCAAAGAGGCTCGCAAAGCTGGAGTGCCGTTGAAGGAACTTTGTGATCCGGTGCTCGCGGAACTTCTCAAACCAAGGTCCTCCTACAAACCGCGCGCCCCAATACCCGGCGGCAGAGCCGGTCAGACTTCCGATACAGACGATCACCGTTGTCTGTAGTGGGGCAAAGAGAAGCGGAGTGACAAAAAAGAAAATGGAGGCGGGAAGCGCATAGAGCCAGGCACCGGTCATCGCGGCCACAATAATGATAGCCGAATACGGATTGGCGCCGATCTCGCGCAAACGTGCAAGCGATGCTTCATCTTGCACACCGCTCTGGAGATAGACGATGAGCAGGATAAAGAGCACTGCGAAAGCCAGTCCTGATTTTGCCACTCGGTTCATAACTTCTTCGAAAGACAATCAGGAGAAAAAGAGAGAGAGACGTCCCTCTCTGCGTTTCTCTGGGCCCTCCGCGCCCCCGCGATTTGTTTTTTCGTTTTGAAAAGCTGGCGCAGACCTGCCCCCCTCAGGCCGTTTGTGAAGTCCGGTGGGGACGCAAAGACGTAGAGGGAGCGCGGAAGGCGGTCTCCTCATCCACCTGTCATGGGTGATGTTTTGCCGCGTCATGATGCCGAAAATTGCGCTGGTTTTCAAGCCATTCATGCGGATTCTTGAAGCGGGGCGCGTTTTCTGCTATATTGAAACAAGCCGCAACATCTCATGAAACGGTATGGACGCCTGGCAGGGATTCTCCAATATCACCCTTCTTGTTCTGATCGCTCTCCTCAACGGTTTCTTCACCGCTTCGGGATTTGCCCTCGTTCGGGTTCGTTCAACCCAAATCGAAGCGCTTGTCGTCAAAGGACATCGTCGGGCAAAGATCGCCAAGAGCATTCTCGGGCACCTCGATGTTTATCTATCCGCAACGCAGTTCGGCAATGTGATGACCAGCGTGGCTCTGGGATGGCTGGGAGAACCGTTTGTCGCCCGAATGCTGGTTGGTGTGTTTACCGGACTTGGCATTGAGAATCCGCAGGTTGTGCAGGCGATTTCCTTCAGCATCGCCTTCGGTCTGGTGACGTTCCTGAATATCATCTTCGGCGAACTTGTCCCGAAGTCGATTGCCATCCAGAAAGCTCAGAACCTGACGCTGTGGATCGCGTATCCCCTGAGGGCCTTCTTTTTCGTCTTCAGCCCATTCATCAAGATCCTGGATTTCGTATCAAATCTGATCCTGCGCATCATCGGCATTCGCCACGTGAGCGAGGAAGAGCTGATGCACTCGTCTGAGGAAATCCGCTTGCTGCTGGCTCAGGAAAAGAATGTTTCCCTCACGAGCAAAACAATCGTCCTCAATGCAATGGATTTCCGGCGCAAGCAAGCGCGCCATTTCTTGGTTCCGCGCCGGGAAATGGTTGCCCTGAAAGTGGAAGATCCGATCCAGCAAAGTATTGACACCATGCGTCGGAACAAGTACTCCCGCTATCCGGTCTTCAGCGACTCGATCGACAACATCATCGGTGTTGTTCATACCAAGGATATCTTCAAGCATGAACTGAACCACCGTGAGAACTTCTCGCTTGAATCGGTGTTGCGGGATGTTTCGTTCCTGCCGGAAACGGTCTATCTCGAAAAGGCCCTCGATGTCATGCTTCATAAGAAAACGCATGTTGTCATCCTCGTCGATGAATACGGAGGAACAGCGGGGCTTCTGACGCTCGAGGATGTGCTGGAAGAGTTGGTCGGAACCATCCAGGATGAGTTTGATCGCGAAGTTCCGGAGATGACCAAGATCACGGATGACGAGTATCTCGTCGACGCAATGATGACGACGAATGAGATTGAACGATTGATGAACCGGGAGCTATCTCCAAAAGACGTTCTTTCCATCGGCGGGTTTGTGATGGAACAGCTTGGCCACATCCCGACGAAAGGGGAATCTCTTCAGGTCAACGGAGTCGAATTTACGATTGAAGAGGTTGACGAACGGGCCGTGGAAATGATCCGGGTGCGGCGAATCCCGGAAGCCGAAAACGAATAACACAAAATGCACAGCGATATGCTAACGTTGGGAGGATGACATGAGCGCTGATGTGAAGACTGAGTCGGCCGGAGATGAGCGCGAGCTCCTACAGGTGTTTAGACTCATTCCAAAAAAAGTCAGGAAAAAGGGAGATGATGCGATCGTTGAGTTTCTCCACGGCGCGAACACGAGGTACATGACGTATTTCTACGCAATCCTCGCCATCGGGGTGTTCGTCAATATCTCATTCGTGATTGAGTTGTTCCGGGAGACGTCGTTCATCTACGGAGACGACCCGATGTCGCAGCGCCTGCTCACCTATGCCCCCACCGCTGTTTGGCTGTTCATACCGTTTGTGTGGCGTGAGCGCGCCATGCGCTTCAAAGACCTGTTGCAGCTGATGACGGGGAAGAAAGTGGAAGATTGATGGGAAGAGAGGAGCATCCGACTGCATATCGGGCGCGATACAAAGCCCTCTTCCACTTGCCGTCGTCTCGCTGTACTCCAGACGGTCAGACGATCGCATTGTGCCGCAGCTCACGCCGCAGGGAACATCAAAGCAGTACCTTGAAGATCATCAAACCATAATCACAACTCCTGATCCAAGACCTATGCTCAGAGTATTCACACTTCTTCTCATCTGCGCGACGCTGTCGTTCGGACAATCCAAAGGTCATGCCGTGGGGTACGAAATCGTCAAAAATCCTCTCGGCAAGCTCATTCTGAAAATCAGCGTCGAAGTCCCCGATGCCGGACTTCATCTGGGCATCTCTCTCTATCCGCCCAACGCATCCAATTTGCTGAACGAAGGCGTACACTACTCTTTCCCGATCAAGCCGGGAATCTTCGTCAAGGAGCTTGAAATCAACTCCAAATTCGAGAAGGGGACATTCGAAGCGGCAGTCTGGAGCGGAAAGCTGACGAAAGAGCAATGTGCGCCGGATGACCCCGTCTGCCAGAAGCTTGGCTTCAAGCACACGGGGATGGCAAGCTATCTCTGGGGATATCTCCAAACGAGGTAATCATGAAAGAGCTCAACCGTCGTCTGAAATCGCTCGCGTTGAGCGATTCGGGATTCATCTTCGATCCGAGCACTGGTCAGACATTCACGACCAATGAAACCGGTTTGGACATCATCCGGCTTCTGAAAGAAGAAAAAAGTGTGGAGGATATTCTCGCATACATCGAGCAACACTATGATGGCAAATCTGATGTCATCTTCAGAGATACCACGCAGTTCCTTGCGCAAATGAAAACCTATCGGCTGATTGATGAAGTGTAACGTTGCAGTCACGGGCCTGAACGCGACCGACAATCCGGCTCCCGGTGTTGCCGTCATCCGGAGTCTGCGGGAAGAGCCGGAGTGGTCCGGACGGATCGTCGGACTTGCCTACGACGCCTACGATCCGGGAATCTTCGACAGTGAGCTTGTCGACGCGGTGTACCTGCTCCCCTACCCAAAAGCCGGGCGGCAGGTATGGTTCGAAAGGATGATGGAAATCCAGGCAAAGGAATCAATAGATGTATTGATCCCGAACCTCGATTCCGAGCTCGCAAACGTGATTGATCTTGAAACGAAGCTCCGCGAGATCGGTATCCGGACCTTCCTGCCGAGCGCTGCGCAGCTAAAGAGACGGACGAAGACGAATCTCGCAGACCTCGCCACTGGAATGGCTCTCGGTGTGCCGGAAAGCCGGACGGTGGCAAGTGTCGGCGAAGCAGAACGCGCAGCAGGGCAACTCGAGTTTCCTCTGATGGTCAAGGGGCTCTTCTATGAGGCCTACCTCGCTGCCAATCAATCGCACATGCGTTCCGCCATGCATTCAATCTCGAGCCGATGGGGATTCCCCCTGATTCTCCAGAAATATGTTCCCGGAGAGGAGTACAATCTCGCGGGATTAGGGGATGGGCGCGGCGGACTCGTCTCAGCCGTATGCATGAAAAAGGTGTTCACGACGGACAAGGGAAAAGGATGGGCCGGCGTGAGTATCGTGAACGAGGAATTGACGAACGCGGCGGAACGATTTGTCTCGCTTCTTGAGTGGAAAGGGGGATTTGAACTGGAGATGCTGATGGGGGACGACGGCACACTCTACCTGATCGAGATCAATCCTCGATTTCCGGCCTGGATCTATCTCGGGAAGGCATGCGGTATCAATCTGCCGTACGCATACTGCCAGCTCGCCCTGGGAACCTCCCCGGCAATCGCCCGCAACAACGTGGCGGGAACGATGTTTGTGCATTACACCACCGACCTTGTTGCTCACGTACACCAACTTGACATGCTCCTGACGAAAAAGGAGCTGCGATACCGATAACGAAGGATCGACACAGCATCTCATGACACAGGATCGGCGCATCTGATGGAGAAGAAACCGTACACCAAACCTGTACTGACGCGTCAGCACGCGGGTATCACAAACAAATTTGCCCCCTTTGTTGTGTCGCGGCACAAAGACACCATCGACGGCGTCAGCATTGACGCACTGGTTAAAGAACACGGCTCACCTCTGTTTGTCTACTCTCACGAGACGCTCAAGGAGCAATATGCCTCGGCGTACCAGGCGTTTGCCACGCGGTATCCAAAAGTACAGTTTGCCTGGAGCTATAAAACGAACTACCTGAAGGCCATCTGTCGAGCGTTTCATCGCCTGGGCGCATGGGCGGAGGTCGTTTCCGGAATGGAGTACGCGATGGCAAAGAGCCTGGGTGTTCCCGGAAACGAAATCGTCTACAATGGTCCTCATAAGAGTCCGGAATCGCTTCGGCAGGCCGCGGTCGATGGGGCGATGATCAACATCGACAGCTTCGATGAATTGCCGGAGCTGGAGAAAATCGCCGATGAGCTTGGTACGAAGGTTGACTTCGGTGTGCGCGTGAACATGACGATCCCCGGCTACGCAATGTGGGATCGGTTCGGACTCAATATCGAGTCAGGCGAGGCATACCACACCATCAAGCGGGCTCTTGCCCATCAGCGACTCAATCTTGTCGGTCTCCATACGCACATCGGGACCTTCATGTTGGAGCCGAAATTCTATGGCGATGCGGCAAAGAAGATGATCGATCTTGCCGCGCAACTCAAGCGGGAGTTCGGAACCACGCTCAAATATATCGACATGGGCGGCGGTTTCGCATCGCGGAATCGTCTCAAAGGGTCCTACATCCCGACCGACCAGCTGGCTCCCGATTTCGATATGTTTGCCGATGCCATTTGTTCGCCCCTGCTCGACCACTATCCGCATGACGAGCTCCCACTCCTGATCATCGAATCGGGACGGGCATTGATTGACGAAGCCGGATATCTTGTGGCCACGGTCGTCTCGACCAAGCGATTACCATCCGGAACTCGGGCCCTTGTTCTCGATGCCGGGGTGAACGTATTGTTTACGGCATTCTGGTATGATTTCGAAATCCTTCCCACCACCGACAAAGGGCTCTTCACCGAAATCCACAACATCTATGGCCCGATGTGTATGCAGATCGATGTGATCGCCGAAGCGGTGCGGGTTCCGTTTCTCGAAAAAGGAGAGCGTGTGATCGTCAGGCCGGTGGGTGCGTACAACAACACACAATGGCTCCAGTTCATCGAGCTGCGCCCGCGCGTCGTGATGATCAGCAACAAGGGCAACATTGACGTTATTCGTGAAGCAGAGCGTGTCGAAGACGTGATCCGACTCGATTCGATTCCAAGATGGCTGAGGTAATGCACCGGTGATGGGACCATTCTCCGCCCACCTGCGCGAAAATATCTCCTTTCTCATTGACTCCACCGTGAGAAGCTACGGTGTTGTCTTTTTCTCCCAGCGTCGTTCCTTCGGCATCCTCGTTGCCCTGACGACGTTTCTCAATCCTCTTACCGGACTAATCGGGCTGTTTGCGATTCTGACTTCCAACGGCACGGCGTTCATACTGGGGCTCGAACGGCAGAAGATCCGCAAGGGGTACTATGGGTTCAATCCGTTGCTCGTCGCCCTCGCACTCACGTTCTTCTATGCTCCATCATTCAATCTCGTCATCCTTGTGCTCCTGGGAGGTATCCTTACGACATTCCTCGCAGAAGCACTTCAGCGAACACTATGGTACTATCTGCGGCTCCCGGCCTTGAGCCTCCCCTTCGTGATCGGGTTCTCGATCGTCGTGTCGGCCTCGCTCGGCTTCGGAAAGCTCGAGCTTGCTGAATGGCCGTTGAGTGCGGCAGGGCTTACCACCGGCTCTTCCGTTGCGGATCTCTTTCTCCGATCGCTCGGCGCCGTCCTGTTTCAAGTCGATGTCCTTTCGGGGGCGATCATCCTCATCGCGTTCCTTGTTCACTCCCGAATCGGAGTGCTTCTCGGAGTTGCAGGATTTGCGGCCGGGTATGTCACGCACGCGTGGCTTGGCGCGTATCCTCAGGTTCTGACCGAGCAATACCTTGGATTCAACTATGTCCTTACGGGCATCGCGCTCGGGGGAATATTCTTGATCCCGCGAGCCGGTGCTCTCGTTCTGGCTGTCCTTGGAGCCGCAGCCTCGGCGCTGATCATGCTCAGTGCAAAGGTGCTTCTCCCCGCGTACCTCCCGCCGACAGCACTCCCGTTCAACATCATTACACTCCTGATTCTCTATGTCTTGCAGCAGCGGCTCTCGCCATCGCCTGGACTCCAGTTATCGCTCGCTGAAGCCTCGACCCCCGAAGAAAACCTGAGTACTCATCGGGCAAATCTCCGCCAATTCCGCCGCTGGGGGGTCGAAATGATTCTTCCATTCAATGGCACGTGGATCGTGACGCAGGGATTTGACGGACCAATGACACACAAAGAAGACTGGCGTTTTGCGATCGACTTCGTCATTCCGGGATCGAAGGGAAAGCTTCACAAAGGCTCAGGCTCTGATCTCGTAGACTATCCTTGTTTTGGCGTACCGGTGCTCGCCCCTGCAGACGGCACGATCGTCCACGTCACGTCGGATGTGCACGACAATCCGATTGGAACCGTCAACGAGCGAGACCACTGGGGTAATGCGGTGATCATCGAACATGCCCCCAACTACTACTCGTGCGTCGCACACCTCCGCAAAGGAAGCGCTCAAGTGAAGATCGGGGATCGCGTGCGTGCCGGACAGGCGATCGGTCGATGCGGCAATTCAGGACGCTCTCCCTATCCGCATCTCCATTTTCAGGTCCAGAGTGTTCCCACGATCGGAGCTCCAACGCTCTGTTTCGAGTTTGCGCATTACCTGAAGGAAAAGTCAGAGAGCAAGGAATTTGTCCTGAGGGGGACACCGAAGGAAGGGGAGTTGATACAGCACCTCCCGGTGAATCCGCACGCACAGCAGTTCTTCCCCTATTCCTTTGCGCATGACCTCATCTACGCGATGACGCGTCGAGATTCTGTGACCACCGAGAGGTGGCGGACCGAAATCGATTTTCACGGAAATCTCAGCATCGTGAGCGCGCCCATAGAAACGAGGATGACCTTCACGATGGATCACGGGGTATTGAGTGTGAGGAAACTTGAGGGGTCAAGGGACACAGGACTCTATCACGTCGGAGAACTGCTGACAGATGTTCCGCTCGTGACAGGAGAAACATTGTCGTGGACCAGTGTTGAAGAGGCGGGTGATCCGCTATCGCGCGGTCTCGTGATGATATTCGACCTCCTGTCGGTTGTCGGGGTCTCCTGCCGGTTTAAGTTGTCGAATCTCTTGCACGCAACGCAGCAATCGATTAAGCTCACTTCCGAGGCCTCCTTGATTCTCCAAACACCGTTTGGCTCATGGGCTCCATCGAAGAAGGTTCGGACGGTGATGTACACCTTTGCGCGTCCTTCAGGACTCACGCACTTCAAAGGAGAAGAGATGGAGCTTGAGCTGAAGGAAACTGTGGAACGTGGAGGAAGATCAAGCTGATGAAGAATATGAGCACGTTTTCGAGATCTCTGGTGGTTGTCATCCTTTGTTGGGCTGTTTCACCGCCATTGCAGGCGCAAGTCGTTGTCTATCCGGTCGTTGCTGTCGACCAGGTTTTTACCTCCGGGACGTACCGGGACGCGAGCCAGGAAAAGATCAGTCATTATGGCGTCAGGATCTCATTCATCGATCACTGGAACAGTGCGTGGACAGGTGGATATCGGCGGACTGGAATCGCGTACACCGGCGGGTTTGAATATCTGCAGAATCAATTCTTGCTGTCGAAAGGTCACTCTTTCGTCGTCGGATCAAATCTTCTTTCTCTGCGCAGCGATCTCGTGTACACTTCATCCAACAGCGCGTTGACAGACAAGAGTGTTACGTTCTATGGCGGGCTGTGGTATCATCTCGTTGCTTCAAATCTGATTCTTGGTGTGCAGGCGCAGGGGAACCTGTTCAAGGATGTGCGCACGATGGGAGTCTCTGGGTCTGTTTCCGGCGGGATCGGGACGGGAGGATGGCTCACGGGTCGCGTGAATGTCGATCGTTTCGCGGATGACATCGGTCATGGACAGACGCTCCTCTCGACGAACGTCAGCTACTACCATTCACTCTCCCACTCTGCAGGCATGCTCCTTACCGGAAAGTACGGGCGAAGAAGTCTCTATTACGAACCTGATATCTTTCTTCTGTACAACACATTCGATGCTCATCAGGCTGGGGGAGGATTTACCGTCTTTGTCGCGCCCTGGCCGTGGGGCTCACTCTTTGCAGACATTTCCTACGATCGGTTCTCTCCCGTTGCTGGCGGGACGTACAGCGCAACGTACTATTCAATCGGCGGCCGGCTGGCGTTCTAGCCCTGCACGAAGATCTGGATCATCCGAGTCCCCCATCATTCCCTACTAAATCCCTTGACATTTCGTCGGAAAAGGGGTAATCTCTTGTATCCAAAAAAAATTACGAACCGAACACTTGCCCCCTCGCGCTGAAGAGTAGTTCCGCAGGAGCAAGCACCCGATCTTCGCCCTCTTTGACGTTTCGGTTTTCGCCCGAGTGGAGACCAGGATGAAGAGCCGGCGTCATCAAAAAATCATACACCGAACCAAATTCAAGCTCGGTCTTGCGTTGTCCGGAGGAGGTTTCCGCGCGTCCCTCTTCCATCTTGGCGTCCTCGCCAGGTTGGCGGAGCGAGACCTCCTCTCTTCCGTTGAAGTGATCTCCACTGTCTCCGGGGGATCCATCATCGGAGCCCTTTACTATTTGCACCTTAAGAAACTCCTCGAGTCGATTTCGGACAAAAAGATCTCCTCAAATGCGTACGTCGGGCTTGTTCGGGAGATTGAACGATCATTTGTCCCGGCCATCCAACGCAACCTCCGCGTCCGTGCGTATTCCAGTTTCCGAAAGAACTGGCGAATGATCTATGACAGAAGCTACTCGAGAAGCGATCGCATGGCCGAACTCTATGACGAGTTCTTCTACGATGCGGCGGCGTTGCAGCAGCGCATTCCGCTAAATCGGCTGAGAATCCAGCCCCCCGGCGCGCCGGACAATTTTCATCCTCATCGACACAACCGAACCCGTCGGCACAAAGTCCCAATTCTGCTGATCAATGCAACCACACTCAATACCGGACGCAACTGGCAATTCACCGCCGTGGATGCCGGAGAACGCGAGAGCGATCTCATGCGTGATCGGTCACGATCGGATAGGGTCGACAAGAATGCCATTCTCTCGGTTTTCCGATATGACGACGATGGAATACCTTCGAAGTATCGGTCCATTCCACTCAGCATTGCTGTGGCCGCCTCTGCCTGTGTGCCGGGGATCTTTGCGCCGCTTCCGCTCACGGGTCTGTACACCAACGTCACTCCGAAACTTGTCGACGGCGGTCTCTACGATAACCAGGGCATTTCCGGACTCATCTCGGAAGAATGCACCATGATCATTGCAAGCGATGCGAGCGGACTTCTTCCGGATGAGCGAGTATCAAGCTCCGGCTTGGTTGGGGTGCTCGGACGCTCGAACGGAGTGCTGATGGATCGGAATCGTGATGCGGGGTTCACGCTGCTCGAATCAATGCAGCAAAACGGTTCGATCACACGGTATGCGGTGCTTCATCTTCAACATGAACTTGGTGTTGAAAGACTCTCTCCGCACGGGGTGATGACGGAACCGAGCAAGAGGATGCCAGCACAAACCTCGTACGGAATGAACGGAGAAGCTCAAATCTATCTCTCCAATCTCAGAACCGATCTCGATTGTTTCTCCGACACGGAGGCCTATTCATTGATCTACAGCGGGTACGCGATGGCTGAAACGGCAATTCCCGCAAGCTGGTCTTCGCGTGTTGAGAGAGACTCGACCGGCATTCGCGGAGCAAAACACGATTCGAACACGAAATGGATGTTTGAAGCGGTTCGCGACAGCGCTTCCGCAGAAACTCTGGATTCGGCCTATCGCAAGCTTCTTCGGATTGGTGCTATGCGGCTCTTGAAGACATACCGGATGGCACCATGGATGATCCCAGTCGGAGTCTTCATTGCCGCTTTAGGGCTCGCCATTCCTCTTGCGCTCGTCGCGGCCCTCTGGTTTCTCGTGCCGGGAGGGTCAATTGTGCTGGGCCTGCTGGCCGCGACTTCTTTGCTCGCGCTCATTGTGGCACCTTACATCGGGAGTTCTTATGTCAGGAACATCGGCGAAGATTTCTTCCTTCGATATGTCGTTTCCTCGGTCGTAGCGCTATCCGGTTTTCTTATTGCGAAACTCCATCTCCTCCTTGTAGATCCTGTTTTCCTGCGAAAGGGGAGACTCGACAAAAAGTGACTTTTTGCGCCAAAATGATCGAAATTCATCTTCCATGAACAACTGCGTGAGGGCATATGCCGCCAAATGAACTCAATGATCGACTCCAGGCGATCGGTACAATGCTCAGGCTCTTTCGGGCCGAGCGCATGGTATACCTCATCGTCAACATTCTCTCTCTGGTGGTCCTCCTGGCTTGCGCAATCTATCTCCTCTTCAAGGGGGCCGATACTGTTGCCGTTTTGGGTCTCTTTGGATCGTCGGGCGGGATCACGATCGCAACGGGAAGGGTCATCAAAATGTGGAGCGATGCCATCAAACTGCTCCTTCCGGTTCTCGAAGGAGGTGACCAATGAACCCGCAGACGGTCTTCGACGAACACCAGATCCGAAAATCTTCCCGACAGTCGGCGCTCATTACACTGGTGGGAGTGATCATCGTGGGCGGAGCATTCCTCTTCAGTCTCTACAAACTGAATTCCGTGAATGAGCAGATCGGCGAGAAGCGTCAGCTTCTGGATTCATTGACATCGCAGTCGGAGTCAATGCAGAAGCAAATTGATGTGCTCCGTTCCAATACCCGCGAGCTCGAACAATCGTATGTGCAGATCGAAAAAGCGGTCGTGGCAACCCAGAACCGGCAACTTCGCCGCGAGTTCACACAAGCCCTTCCCCTGGTCGCGACGGTACGTCCCCGTGCCCGCGCGGTGGAGAATAGAGCGATCAAAGGAGAGAAAGAGACATACTACGACTTCAGCTTGTGGGTCGATGTACCTCGCGAGCGAAAGATGGAAGTTGTTGAGGTGGTCTATGAGTTCAATCATCCGACGTTTCGTCAGAAGACGCAACGTTCGAGTAATGCGGAAGACGGGTACCGCGTCGAATACACGGGGTGGGGATGCCTGAGCAGTGTCATTGTCACGGTGCATCTCCGGAACGGATCATCGTCGAGCATCGACTTTGATATGTGCGCGGAGTTAGAGTGGGAATCAGGGAAATAGCGACTGTTCGATCGCGACCTTGACGCTGCGAGATACACCCGTGCGCGTTGTCGCATGCAATCCTCAAAGTCTCGATCATGTACGACGAGGGAATTCTCTGTTGACATCACTATTCAGAGGGGATTCAATGAAAGAATTTACGTTCAATCCGGCAGGCGATAGAATCTCGATTGGTGTCGAGTTCGGGTACGTCCACATCGGGTCGTACATCCTCCGCTTGTGGGAAGCGGGAAGCAATACGGTGGTACTCCAGAGAAGAGGGAACAATCAGAATCCGGACGACGATACCTATCTGCTTCCTCTCCCGACGAAACATAACGACGGCCGGTTGATTCAATGTCAGACGGCGATTGTCGCACCCGACTGGAAGCCGGGAGAGAGGTATTCCGTGCGATTGATCTTTCGACAGGGGAATGCAGCTCCACAGGACTACGAAATCAGCGGACCAATTAGCGAGGCACAGGCACATCCTGAGCTCTTCGCGCTGCTGCGCGCGAGCTCCTGACGCTCTGGAGGCGTAATGAAATCACGGGTGCGATTGGGGATTGTTCTTATTCTTGCAAGCTGTGTCGGTCAGGTGGATCTCTCGGCGCAACCGGAGAGCACGATGATCGCGCACAGGATGCGATTTGCCGTGCCTGATGCTCCTGCTTTCGAACTCATCAAGGGCGAGCCGGGGGCAATCATGAGACCTTCGAGCACGCGGGAATTTGCGATCACCATCGCCGATGTTCTCCGTTCCGGCGGGATCCTCCCCTCGGCTTTTGCGGCCGAGTTTTCGCCGTATCTCGTTGCTCGTGGCTCCCGACTCACCTTGAGTGAGTTCCGGCAATCGGCTCTGAGTCGTGCCCTTTATCGGATACGTGTTTCGGTTGCCTCTCAACGCAATGAACTCACCTCCGGTCAGACCCGCGTTGCGGTCGGAATGCGATGGACGCTGATGGATCAAGCCGATTTGCGCCTTGATCAGAGGTATCTCTCGTCACTGTTTGGGTATGCCGACTCCGTGGCGAGCCTTGCAATGCACATTCGGGATGAGATCAGAGGTCCACGGCCATTCTTCCGGTCGGCCGAGGATTCTCTGGGCGCGGAGGCGCGAATCCAGGCCGAGATCCGAAATCTCGATTCGAGTATTGTAGCGACACGCAACCGCGCAAAGGACGAGAACTGGAGAAAACCGATTGTTGAGGTTGGCATTGCGTGGGGAGGATCTTCGGGCGATTCCGTCGGTGTTCGGGGAATCGTTGCGTCGGATCTTGGGGCGTGGTTCGTTGCTGCCGGTGGTCTTGGACCGACTGCCCAGTGGGTTGCCGGAGCGCAGCTCCGCCTCGCAAGAGATGGGCGTGGACGGTTGCGACAGTTCGAAGGACCGGTCGGTGTGCGTGTGTATCTCGGCGAGAACGTGTACAAGATCTTCACGCACGCCGAAGCAGAGTGGTTGAGGTCGGCGTCCGATCGATACCTCTTGGAAGCAGGAGGTGAGACACATCTGACAGGAGGAATCTGGGTGGATGCAGGAGCCGGAGTCGAATGGCTCGGAGGAAAGCCCCGCCTCTTCAGTCGGTTCAATCTACGCTTCGGGACCATCTGATCGATGTGAGGCGGTACGCATCTCCGATGATGTGACCATCGTCACACGGTCAAGTGAAAGTAGACGAGACCATCCGGACGTGTCCAGGTCTCAAACGGGAGAACAAGATCGGTTCGAAGCAACTTGAAGGACCGTTGTCAATCGATTGAGTGATTGCGTCTTATCTGCGGCAAGCAACAGCGATGAGCACGATTGAAAGAGGATTGTGGAAATTCCACTCGATGAGAATTGTGAACCACAAGAAGGGGTAGTCCTTCATCCATTATCACCGCGCAGTATTGATCGCCAACGTATCTTTTCGTACTTTTTTGCGCAACGATAGAGCTATAAGGAACGTCACCCCACTGGCAGAAAGACATCGCACAACCCGCGTACTACGGGCATTCCTCCCATGACCCAGTCCAAAAACCAACCGACCCGGAAAGCAGAACAACTCAAACAGGTTGCCCCGCTGCTGCGAGAAGCGGACGTTTTGGTGAAAGCAAAGCAGTTTCCGGCCGCTCTCGAAGAAATCCGAAAAGCAAGGCTCATCGATCCCAAAAACCTCTATGCGCTCGCGTACGAGGACCGGGTGCGGGCCATCCAGTCGCAAGCGGAGCGAGGTGAGCTCCAACCTCTGTCTCCCATTCTCGAACACGTATTGAATCTCGCGCTTGTCGAGGCCGAACGGACCGCCGAAGTTGTCACGAAGCAGGAAGAGCAGCTCGAAGCTCGAATGCGGGAGGAATCGGAACGCCAGCGAGCGGAAGAAGGACGTCGTGCCGCGATCGAGGAAAAGATCTCGGGCCTCATCGCACGCGCGGAAGAGTACTGTACCAAGAAAGACTTCCATCGCGCGCTCGATGAGGTCGCACGGGCCTATCTCCTTGACCCCTCCAATCCGCGAATCACTTCCCTTGAGGAGCGAATCCGGACTGCCCAGGAAGAAGAACTGCGCCTCCAGGAATCCTTGCAGGCCCAGCGAGAACGGGAACGGGAAGACCGCAAACGTGAGCTTATCCAGGAGCGGATGGATCAGCTCAAGCGCGACCGGGAAGAGAAGGAACGAAAAGAACATGAAGCCCGACAGGTAGCCCAGCAAGCAAAAATCCGACAATACATCAGTCGATCAAAGGAATTGATGGAGAAAGGGGACCTGGATGCTGCGCTCAGCGAGCTTGTGTTTGCCATCGTGATCGCACCGCTGGATGAAGAGATCCTGACCCTCGAGCGACAAATCAAGGAACGGCAGGAGAAGGCCGAGCTGGAGCGAATGGAGGAATACAAGAAGCGTCAGGAAGAGCGTCAACAGAAACTCAAAGACCTCGAAGAATCGCTGCAGAAACAGATTGCCGTTGCCGACGACCTCGCTCGCAATAACCGCTTTGCCGAGGCCCTTCGCGTCATCACCAGAGCAATGGCTCTCGACCCGATGAACGCCGCGCTCCAGGAATGCGAGCAACGGATTGTGACCATGCGGGATGAGGCAGACCGTGTGGCCGAAGAAGAGCGCCGCCGACAGGAAGAGGCGATGCAGAAACGTCATGAGGAAGAACTCAAACGCCTTGAAGAAGCCGAGCGGAAGAAGGCCCTGATCTCTGAGAAGAAAGAACTCGAGTCCGTTGAAGCGCGAAAGCAAGAGCAAATTGCAGGTCACCTCGATCGGGCACGAAAATCACTCGACGCGCAACAGTTTGAGGATGCGTTGGCTGAGGTCGCCCTCGCGTTCATCATCGACCCGTTTGACGAACGTGTGAAGACCCTCGAACAGGAAATCCGAAATCACCAGGAACAACAGCGTCTCCTCGTTGAGGAACGAACCGATGCCGGAGAGATGGTGCAGGAAACCTCGAAAGCAAACGTCGAGGAAACAATTGCCATTCATTTGCTCGAAGCGGAACGGTTGCGAGCGATCAAGGAATACACCCAGGCGCTCGACGAAGTCGCGCGTGCATTCCTGCTCGACCCGTTGAACGAGAATGTTCAGCAATTCGAAACCGAGCTGCGTATGGAGTTTGAGCAGCACCGGGCCGAGCAAGACGCACAGCGACGTGTCAGGGAACAGATCAGCCTCGCGAAGGACCTCATGGGACAAGGGCTCTTCGAAGAAGCGCTCGCGGAAGTCCAAAAGGGATTCACCGCCGGCCGACGTCAGGAGGAATTGACGATTCTGCAGGAGGAAATCGTCACCGCACAAAAACGATTCCTTGCACAGCAGACCGAAGAGAAGCGACGAGCTCAGTTGAGCGAGCACACGGATCGCGCCCGACAGTTCCTTGTCGCACGCGACGCCGAGAATGCACGCCAGGAAGTCGAAGCGGGACTGCTGATCAACCCTGAGGATGCGGTGCTCGCCGCGATGAAGAACGATGTAGCGGAACTCGCACAGGTTCTTGCACGTGAACGTGCCGAGAACGAAAGACTTCAGGCCCTCCGGAATCACGCGCAACGAGCCAAAGAGTATTTCAAGAACAAGCGGTACGATGAAGCGTTGACGGAGATTGCCATCGGGTATACCGTCGAGGAAAACAACAGTGAGCTCAAAGAACTGGAAGAGCTGATCTGGTCGCAGCGATCAATGGACTATGAGGCGAGCACGGAAAAAAGCCGAGGAGGAAAGAAGTCGGGCGAAGAACAGGAGTCTGAGAGGTTGGTGAAAATTCACCTCCGGGCAGCTGAGAAGTTTGCCGAGCAATTCGAGTTCAGCAAGGCATTTGATGAGATTGCCAAGGCCTCGGCGATCGATCCTCTCCATGATGAAATCAGACGATGTGAAGCAAACATTCGGCGCGACCAGGCAAAGCACGAAAAAAAGGATCAACCCCTGAAGCTTATCTATCCAGACCGTAAATCAGCAGCTGACGGGAAGTAACGTGATTTTGGAGATGAAGTCTTATGACCGGTGAACAACAGAGACTGCGGCAGCATATCGAACAGCGAATGGGGGAAGCACAGGAACTCATCAACAAGGGGAGTATCGCCGACGCGATCGGGCGCGTACGCGATGCGAAGCTCGTCGATGCCCGCAACATCTACTTAATTGCCCTCGAGAAACAGCTTGAGAAACTGCTGGAGGAGATGAAAAACGCATCGCCGACCCCGGAAACTGTGGAGGAAACCACAAAATCGCTGTCAGGGATTATCCAGCATGCCATCAAAGATGCCAGCCAGCGGGATCGTCCCCTGAGTGCCCCGACGCAGCCTGCTGGAGGTTCCACAGCCGAGGCTGAAAAAAAGAAGGCTCTCGAGAAGCTCAAAAGCCAGTACTTCGAACGGGCTGATGAATACGTCGCGAAAGGAGACTATCCGCGGGCGCTGGAAGAAGTTCGACGAATCAAAATCCTTGATCCAAGCGATCGCGCCGCAAAGGAATTCGAAGAAAAAATCGCCCAGCTCTCGAGCGTCGCTGCCGAAAAAACCGAAGAGGTGAAGGAGAAGGAAGACATTCCACCGGTTCCGGAGGAAAAGCCTCAACCCGTCGCTGAGCCGCTCCGCATGCGAAGAAAGGAAACGAGAAGAGGCGGTGGAGCCAAAATTGCCGTTATCGTGGTTGTATTGCTCGTCGCCGTGGGCGTTGTGTACCTGGTCACGAGGAAGGAACCGGAGCCGTCTACTTCCGTGGCTGCGATGTCTCAACGACCAGCCGTTCCCGCGAGCATCGTCGCGCAACCGCAGGATACGAGTAGTCAACTGACGCAACCGATTGAGACTCCTCCGAT
Source organism: Ignavibacteria bacterium (assembly GCA_016873805.1). Classification (GTDB taxonomy): domain Bacteria; phylum Bacteroidota; class Ignavibacteria; order UBA10030; family UBA10030; genus VGVZ01. The sequence continues at coordinate 4,806 of VGVZ01000002.1, read as the reverse complement.
CGAGGAAGAGAGCCGTGGGCGCGATACGCGTTCGATGTCTGATCGAACCACGCAACCGGTTCGCGAACAACCGAGGGAAACGCGAGCGCCGGTCTCTGAACGACCGGCGAGAGATACGCGGACTCAGTCGACCGCACAGACGGTCCAGAGAACAGAGGAGACCGCGACGAGACCAACATCGACTGAACGAGCAACAGAACAGCCGCCGACGACAACGGCTCCAGCCCCGCCGGCTGTGGTCACAAATCCCCCCGCTGCCCCGGCACAACCAGCGGCAGAACCGGCTGCCACAGCAGGAGCAACAGGATTCCTTCCCATCGAAGTCGAGCCAAAAGTGATTTCGTTGCAGGCGCCGGAGTATCCTCAGATCGCAATGCGCATGAATATTGAGGGAAATGTGATCGTTCGCATTTTGATTGATGCCACGGGAGCTCCGAAATCGGCGGCGATTCACCGATCCGATCACGAAGCGCTGAACAACGCGGCGATCGACGCGGCAATGAGGTCAAAGTATTCACCGGGACGGACATCCCAGGGCCCGGCTGAAGCACAAACGCTGGTGCGGTTCACGTTCTCCCTCCGGCGCTGACATCGCTCATCGATTCGTTTGTGTCTGAATCAGGGGCTGTCCCACAAGAGCAGAATGACAAACGGGACATCCCCTTTTTCGTTCCGGTGGTGGAGGCGAGTGGGGTTTCATCGTCTTGCATCTGCCGCAACTTTTTCATAACATCTCACCGTTTGGCAGTAAGGCCCAACGCATTGGGCGCGCAGAAAATCCCAGCCAGCTTTATCTTCCTGCAAAGCCATGTCGATCACCGTACGAAATCTGACCAAATTCTATGGTCATGACAAAGCCATTGACGATATCTCATTTGACGTCGGAACGAGTGAGATTCTTGGTTTTCTCGGTCCGAACGGAGCGGGAAAAACAACGACGATGAAGATCGTCACCTGCTATATGCCGCCGACATCCGGAAGCGTGGAGATTGACGGCTATCCGGTCGCGACCCACGCACTGGAGGTCAGAAAGAAAATCGGCTACCTGCCCGAGCTCAATCCCCTCTACCACGATATGAATGTGTTGGACTACCTGACGTATTCTGCGCGGCTCCACGGGCTCAAAGGCCCGGCGCTGACGGGACGGCTCCGGGAGATGGTCGACGCGTGCGGAATCGGGAGCGTGCGGCACAAGGATATCGGAGAGCTCTCGAAGGGTTTTCGGCAAAGGGTTGGTCTTGCCCAAGCGATGATCCACGATCCCGATGTGTTGATTCTGGACGAACCGACAAGCGGCCTGGATCCGAATCAGATCGTGGAGATTCGGAAACTTATCCGCAGGCTCGGACGGGCGAAAACGGTCGTTCTCTCGACCCATATTCTTCCTGAAGTACAGGCAACGTGTGATCGCGTGATCATTGTCAATGAGGGGAAGATTGTCGCAGACGGGACGCCGGAAAAACTGCAGCAGGAGTTCCGGGCATCCGATATGCTGTCCGTCGAGATTGCGGCGAGGGTCGAGAATCCGATGACGGAAATCTTTCCCGTGCTGGCGTCTTTGCGAGGCGTGGAACACGTGGAATTTCAGGGGACGAGCGATCACGTCCATCGCTTTCTCCTCCATACACTGAAGGGGACTGACGCGCGCGAACAAATCTTTCGTCAGGCGGTCAACGCGAATTGGGTGTTGCTGGAGTTGTTCCGTGAAGCGACGACTCTAGAGGAAGTCTTCCATAAGTTGACGATGAAGGATGAGATGGAATCCGACAGCCACAGGACGAGATCTTAGACGAAACAAGGGGAAAAACAGAGAGAAGCGAATGAGTCAGGTCATGAATCAGTATCGCGAGAGTCTTTCAAACGCACATACGATCTTTCGGAAGGAACTCGCCTCCTATTTTAATTCGGCTATCGCGTATGTTGTTCTTGTCGTGTTTCTCGCGATCGTCGGGTGGTTTCATGCAAGCAATGTATTCCTCGCCAACGTTGCGTCGCTCCGACTGATGTTTGAAATCATCCCCGCCGTCTATTTGTTCGTGGTCCCGGCAATCACGATGCGTCTCTTGTCGGAGGAACGGAAAAGCGGAACGATCGAGCTTCTTGTCACCAAACCACTCCATGATGCAGATATCGTTCTTGGAAAGTTCTTTGCGGCGTGGGCTCTGGTCGGCGCCGCACTCCTTCCAACGCTGATATTCTACGGTACAATCGCGGTGCTTGGCGACGTCGATCATGGTCCGATCATCGGGGGCTATCTCGGACTGTTCCTCATGGGAGGAGTCTATGTCGCGATCGGCCTGTTTGCTTCCAGTCTGACCGAAAACCAGGTTGTTGCGTTCATCATCGGATTCGTTTTCGTCTTCGCGCTCTTCATGCTGGATAAGGTTCTGTTCTATATGCCGGTGTGGCTGATGGGAGTGCTTGAGTATATCAGCATCGACTATCATTTTTCCAATATCACCCGGGGCGTTATCGATACACGGGATATTGTTTATTTCCTGAGTGTCCTTGGTCTCTCGCTCTATCTGACCGTCGTCTCACTTGCGCGCCGGAAAATGTAGTGTTCCGCATCGTCTCGTGCGCGACCCCTGCATGTTCCATCGGAGCTTCTCGTTGACCGTATGAAATCGGAAAAGAGTCACCTTATCGTTCGTTCGGTGTTGATTACTGCAATTCTCGTGCTGATCAACATCATTTCCATTCGTCTCTTCACTCGGCTCGATTTGACGGCTCAGGGAGTCTTCACTCTCGCGCAGTCAAGCAAGGACCTCGTTGCCCAGCTTGATGATCGCGTAAATGTGAAAGGATATTTCACCGAAGATCTGCCAGCACCGTACAATGGGAACAGACGTGCCGTCCTGGATATTCTCAACGAATACAGGGCATATGCGAAGGGGAATCTTCAGTTCGAGTTCATCAATCCCGAAGGGGAAAAGGGGGAACAGGAAGCCCAGCAACAGGGAGTTGTCCCGGTCCAGGTGCAAGTCGTCAATGAGGACAAGCTGGAAGTCAAGCGCGGGTATATGGGACTTGTCTTTCAATACGAGGACCGGAGAGAACTCCTCCCGGTCGTCCAGAATCTTTCCTCGCTCGAGTACGACATCAGCAGTATTTTGAAGCGTCTCACCTCACGGACGAAGAAAACGATCGGATTCACGTCGGGTCATGGAGAACCGGAGCTTGCCAACCTCCGTCAGGCTTCTCAAATGCTCGCTGGTCAGTACGAGCTTCTCCCGATTAACCTGGCCGAGGACTTCCTTCAAGAGATTCGCGTCGACGCCCTGATCGTGGTGGCGCCTCAGAAGAAGTTCGGGGAAGCATCCCTCGAGACGATGAGGAATTACCTTGCACGGGGAGGGAAGCTGGCGTTGTTGCTGAACCGCATGAACGCAAATCTTCAAAGCCGCTATGCTCAGCCGATTGAAACGGGGCTGGAGGGGCTCCTCCAGTCGCACGGCGTGGCGGTCAACGCCGATCTTGTGCGCGACGTGCAGTGCGCGAATATCAGCGTCGTGCAACAGCAGGGTTCGTTCACGATGCAGACGCAAATGCCGTTTGCCTACCTTCCGGTGGTGTCAAACTTCAACAAAGACAATCTTATCGTCAAAGACCTTTCCGCGGTCATTTTCCATTTTGTCAGTTCTATTGATACTGCCGGTCTGTCGGCGTCCGGTTCGCAACTCGATGTGCTGGTTCGTTCATCGAAACAGAGCGGCCGCCAAGGGGGCTTCATCATGCTTGATCCGTTTCAGCGATTCACCCGGGAAGACCTTGGGGAAGACGGCATCCCCCTTGCCGTGGCGCTCACCGGAGGCCAACTTGGAACATCCCGGCTTGTGGTCGTCGGCGATGGCGACTTCATGCAGGATGAGTTTTTGGGGAATCGGGGAAACCTGACATTCTTTGTGAATATTGTCGACTACCTCGCAGACGATGCCGGTTTGATTACGATCCGATCAAAAAATATTGCCCAACCTCCCCTTGACCAGGTATCCGACGGAACAAAGCGCCTGGTCAAGTATGGGAATCTTCTTCTGCCGCCGCTGATGGTGATTGCCTATGGCTTTGTGCGATGGCGGCGACGCATCGTGTGGAAGCGCAGACTGGAATCACAGCTCTGACCTCTATCGACCAGCAAAGATCCTATGAAACGTAACATCCCGGTACTGATTCTTTTCGTTCTTGTTCTCGCGTTGATCGCGTATGTTCTCCTGCAGCAGCCCGGAGAAAGAAGCCGTTCTGTCGACGAGCGAGATCGACTGCTCTCCGTGGATTCATCCGCGATATCGAAAATCGCAATCTCCTCTCCGCAACAGAAAGTTGTGCTCGCGAAAAAAGGATCAGAGTGGGTTCTGGAACAACCGGTCCAGTACCGCGCCGATCAAGCGATTGTGAAGAGCTTCCTTGGAGAGGTCGCAGATCTTCGTGCCAGAAGTGTGGTATCGGCAAATCGTGAAAAGCATCCCTTATTTCAAGTCGATACAAGCGGCACTCAAATTATGTTGACCGGACAAGGGAGTGGCGCGGGACTTATCGTCGGGAAAACTGGCTGGACGTACGATGAAACGTACGTGCGATTACCGGACGGTGATGAGGTCTATCTTGTCGATGCTAATCTTGCTTCGATCGCCGGGCGAGCCGTCGCTGATTGGCGTGATCGAACGATTGTCATGATACCCCGGGATCAGATTCGCGAGATCAAGTACCAGTATGGTGATACAACGTTTGCACTCGTTTTAGCCGATAGTCTCTGGCGAATTGGCACGGAGAAGGTTGAACAATGGGTGGTGAACAATCTGCTGTAAA
>VGVZ01000001.1 GCA_016873805.1 Ignavibacteria bacterium | reverse complement strand
GGACGGTTCGGCGGGATAGACTCCGGCTGATGCTCCCCGCCCCTGCCAGACTGCTTGTCAGGCTGGCGAACGACCGAGTTGCAGCCACGTGACGTTCGGTCGGGCGGGGATTCTCCCCGAAGGGGCCCTTCGGGCAAAACTCCAGCCACTCTCTCGCTTCGCTCGTTCGTGGGGAGTTTTGGAAGCTACATGCGCGGAAATCGTGGCACCTAATTTACAAAACTTTGCCCAACAAGGCAACCCGGACTCCCATTCCGGCCCTTCCTTCATAGATCTTCCCTTTCCATCCCATCTCAATTCTTTTCATACTACGTACGCTCCCATTCAGCCGCCATGTTGTTCCTCGTCGGTTCAGTCTCCACTCACTTGGCGATCGACTCCCACAGCGGACCATCCATCTCAGCGTTCTTTTGAGATCGAAAGAATCGTGAGTCGACCGAGGTTCCGACTTGAGTTGACGCAAAGGTGCATTCACAATTCGTTTGACAATCCTCTCGGACGTCAGCATGTTCAACGCCATCCCAATCTCGCCGGTGCGCGAACGCCTGTGCCAGATGGCCGAGAGTCCACGCCTTTCCGATAAGCACCACCACTTTCCCAGCAACGGGAATATTCGTTTCAGAATTGACGATCCAATCCCCTTTTCAATCGATTTTGACGCACGACAGATGGCATGATAATGGACATACCCCGCTGTGTCCGGTGCGATCAGAGATCTCGAGTGCTGTTGGATTCTATCCACTTTGCGCCTGCGCTTCACCTACTCGTATGCGGTTTTCTCTCAAACGGCTGAGTTACCGGCTTATCCTAAGCCTGACGCTCGTCGTTGCCCTCGTTGAAGGTATCTCAAGCTATTTCAGCGCCAAAGTCCAGGAAGATCAAATCCTTGATGCGATGATCCTCGGCGCGGATCAACTCTCGCGTGGTATCGCCAGCGCGACGTGGCAGTCCATGCTCGTCGATCATCGCGAGGCTGCCTACGATCTCATGCAAACCATCGCGACGAAACAGGGAATCAAACGGATCCGAATTTTCAACAAGGAAGGACGGATCATGTTTTCCACGCAGGAAGGGGATAGTGGAAATGTGGACACGCGCGCCGAAGCATGCTTTATGTGCCACGCATCCGAGCAGGCGTTGGTGCGAGTCGATGTTCCATCACGCGCGCGCCTCTTCAGTACGCCCGAGGGGGGAAAAGCTGTCGCGATCGTGACGCCAATCTACAACGAGCCCTCCTGCAGCGACGCTCCCTGTCACGCACATCCGCCTGAGCAAAACGTCCTGGGAGTCCTCGACGTCGCTCTCGACGCCGATCCGGTCGAGGAAGAGGTTGCCGGCATCTGGAGGAAATACCTCCTGACCACTGCCGCCAGCGTACTCCTCATGAGTCTGGTTATTTTCCTCCTCACACGGCAGTTTGTCGACACACCGATCCGGCGACTGATCGAGGGGACAAGAGCGGTCAGTGAGATGCAGCTCGACAAACCGATCGAGGTCAAGGCAACGTCTGAGCTCGCGGATTTGGCCCGATCGTTCAATCAGATGCGCGAAAAACTGAATCGCGCGCTGGCGGAGTTGAACGAAATCACGCAAGGACTGGAAGCGAAGGTCGAGGAGCGAACTCAACAACTAAAAGAAACACACGAAAAGCTGATTCAAACCGATCGACTCGTCTCCCTGGGTCAGCTCTGCGCAAGCGTTGCGCATGAAATCAATAATCCCATCTCCGGCGTGCTGAATTTCTCCATGCTCCTCCAGCGAATCATGGACGACAAAGGAATTCCGCCTGATCGGGTCAGGGAGTTTCAAATCTACCTTGCGAGGATTATCAATGAGACGAGCAGGGTCGGAAAGATTGTCACAGACTTGTTGGCCTTTTCGCGGCGGTCAAGACCAATGATCGAGCGGGCAAACCTCAATCGCATCATCGACAGAACGTTGACCGTCATCGCCCACAAGATGCGTCTGATGAACGTCACGCCGGTCCCGCGATTGCTTCCCGATCTGCCTCTTGTGCCGTGCGATTCTTCACTGATGCAGCAAGTTGTCGTCAACTTGATGATGAACGGAGCGGAATCAATCCATGGCAAAGAAGAGGGCAGGGTATGGATCGAGACGCGTCTCAGTCCCGACGGCAATTCAGTGATCATGACTGTCGAAGACAACGGCGAAGGGATTCCGAAGGAAAATCTCGGCAAGATTTTTGACCCGTTCTTCACTACCAAAGAGGAAGGAAAAGGAGTCGGCCTTGGACTCGCCGTGGTGTATGGAATCGTCGATAGCCATGGGGGGGGAATTGCCGTTCAGAGTACGGTAGGAAAGGGAACGCTGTTCACCGTCTCTCTGCCGATTCATGGTGTGCCGCAGGGAGGCAAGGAGGAGACAACTGTGGATGTCGAACCGAGGCCGATCCTGTGATGAAGGTGGGCGTTGTTGCCATCGGATCGATTGAACAACGATGGTCCGACGCCGTCGAACGCCACATTCGCGCGGTGTTCGGTTTTTCGACCGAACGCCTGCCGCCGCTTGATCGTGTCGAGTTTGCGCTTGATGAACGCCGGGCACAGTACTCGTCGAGTTTGATACTGAGAGAATTGGCAACGCTTGGTCCACCAGCGGTAAGTCGGGTGGTGGGGATTACGGAATGCGACATCTTTATTCCCATGTTGAAATTCGTCTTCGGCCAGGCGCAACTTGGGGGACAGATTGCGGTCATCTCGCTGGCGCGGCTCAGACAAGAATTCTACGGATTGCCATCGGACGCGGAGTTGCTTGATCTCAGGATGAAAAAGGTCCTCGTTCATGAGCTGGGACACACGTTCGGACTGACCCATTGCACGGACAGAACCTGTGTAATGGTTCTCTCGACCAATCTTGACCAACTTGACGCAAAGCTCGATGCGTTCTGTGGAAGCTGTCTTGGGCTGATCCGCGAGCATCTTGGTAATGTTGACCATGAATGACACTGCTTGTGTTGGAAGGGATCGTGTGCTATGAAAAGTCAATGGGCTATTCTGGTAGTCGATGATGAAGACATCATGCGGGATTCGATGGCAGCGTGGCTGCGCGAAGACGGATATACGGTGCATACCGCTTCGACAGGCCGGGAAGCGCTCGAGCTGGCGCGTAAGAGAGATTTCGCGCTCTACTTCGTGGATCTCAAAATGCCCGGAGGCATCGACGGTATCCAGACAATGGTTGAATTGAAAAAGCTCTACCCCGATCCGGCGGTCGTGATCGTCACGGCCTATGCCACGGTGGATACCGCCATCATGGCGATGAAGCAGGGGGCCTATGAGTACATCGTGAAACCATGCAATCCCGAAGAAATCTCGCTCCTCGTCGAGCGCGTCATCAAGGTCAAGAACTTGCAGAGGGAAAATCTTCTTCTGAAGAAGAAGCTCACGCGAAAGTACAGCTTCCAGGATATCATCAGCAAGAACCAGAAGATGCAAGAGATCTTCCAGCTCGTGCGCGAAGTCTCGAGTCTCCGAAGTACCGTGCTCATCCAGGGAGAGAGTGGAACGGGAAAAGAATTGATTGCCAGGGCGATCCATTTTTCCGGTGATCGTGCGGACAAACCGTTCGTGTGTGTCTCATGTGCAGCCCTCGCGGAAACCCTGCTGGAATCAGAACTCTTCGGACACGAAAAGGGATCGTTTACCGGAGCCATCGGGCGGAAGAAGGGGAAGTTCGAGCTGGCCCACGAGGGAACGATCTTTCTCGATGAGATTGGAGACATTTCGTCGAAGCTGCAGATGGATCTCTTGCGCGTCATCCAGGAACGTACCTTCTTCCGAGTCGGTGGATCCGAAGAGATCCAGGTCGACACTCGCGTGATTGCCGCGACCAACAAAGATCTCCAGAAGGCCGTTGCGGATGGGACGTTTCGGGATGATCTGTACTATCGTTTGAACGTGATCAATATCCAGATACCGCCGCTGCGGGAGCGACGGGAAGATATCCCGCTTCTGGCCCGCAACTTTGTGGAACAGATATCTCATGAAGTGGGGAAGGAGGTCGAGGATATTTCCGAAGGGGCGCTGAAGATTCTTCTCGACCACGACTGGCCGGGGAATGTGCGGGAACTCGAGAATGCGGTTGAACGCGCCATCGTGACGACGAAGACACGCGTCTTGCTTGAAGAAGCGTTTTCATTCCTTGTGAATGGAAAGAAAGAAAAGAAGGGATTCGATATCCCCGCGGGGATGAGTCTCGAGGATCTCGAGCGCGAAGCGATCACAGTAACGATGCAGAGAACAGAGGGGAATGTCAAAGAGGCGGCATCAATTCTCGGGATCGATCGCTCGACGTTGTACGACAAGATCAAAAAGTACAATCTCGCTCGATGAGGAATGCCTCATACGTCGAGCATCATGACACCCAGGATTCCATCCCAATTGGCGTCCGGTCGCGTCTCCCGGAAACTATCGACCGGCGTCCCTCCGTCCGCAAGCGTTGCACCAACCCCCGGAATCTCGACGAGTCGATTCAATCGCTCCAACTCCGCCTGGAACCATCTGCGGGCTTCTCCGGCCCGAAAGAGATGTCTGGCGTGTGGCAGTTGAGTTGAGGGGCGAATCCGCAACAGCCACCCGCGCGTAGAGTCTCCTGCCTCGAGAACTTCCCCATCAATCGGAGAAACCACCCGGACCGACGACTCTCCCGTCTGAATCGTAAATGCCGGTTGATGCTGCTTGAGTGTGCTCCCGGCAGGTGGGAGCTGATACGTCGGGTTTGGACCGAGCAGTCGGGCAGCGAAATCATCCAATCCTATCACACACGTCCCATCCTCCTCTTCCTGAAGCCACGTGTGACCGCGGTGATAGTACCGTTTCTCGTCAATACCGAAACCACCATGGCCGGATCGCGATTCATGATCCTCCGGACGATGCCGTTCTTCCAATGACCGAAATCGTGGATACACGGCGCATGTCCCGCATTCGAAGAAATTGTCGCAGCTTCGTCCGGGAGCGAAACCCGACATCGCAAACCTGCAGGAACGCGCGCCGGCTGGAAGGTCTTCGAACGTCTCATGCCAGCGGAGCGTCCCGATCTTCCGGGTCCTCAGATCCTTCACTGACCGAACAGTCACCGTTGCCACCATCATCATGAGGGTTGTAATGACGGCAAAGAATACACCCAGGAAGATCAAAGAGGTCGCTTCCCATCGAAAATCATACACGAATGGAAACATGGGATCACCTTGTGAGAGAGTTGAGATCTCGTTCTTGTGGGAACAATGTCAGATATCTGAATGAGAATGAATACAACAACACGCCATACGCGATCACGGCGATGAATGTCGCAATCTCCTGCCAGCTGGGGATGTAGGAAAGAAACGGGTCAAACGGAAGCGTCGGCAATGCGAGGGTCTGAATCGTCATGACAAATCGATTGACCGCAATGCCGGCGCAAGCCAGAAGTCCCGCAGTGATGAGCCACCCGCGATGCTCACGAATCTTCCTCGTAAGAAGCATCAACGCCGGAACGAGTCCGAAGACGACGATCTCCGCAAAGAGGATCCACGTCCCGAATGATTCCTGATTGTAGTATTCGTAGGGAGAAAAAAGAAGCGAGGGGGACGTTCTGTTGATCCACACGAGCGTGTCGACCGATTTGAACAGCACATAGGCCAACAGCAGCCATCCGGAAATCCTCCCCAAGGATTGGAGGACTTCCGGCTTCACGAGTTTCTTCCGCGAAATCTTGGAAACAAGTGATGTTGTGAGCAGGGGGAAGCTGGGCCCAATGGCTGCTGCCGACAGCACAAAGAGGAAGAATGTCGAGGGCCAAATCCCAAATCCCTCACGAAAGGCGAACGGCCTCCCTTTGAGAACTCCGTACAGCCCTCCGAGTGACCCTTGGTGGAAGAACGAAAGGAAAACGCCGATCGCCGCGAGAACAGGAATCACCTTGTGGAGATTGTGCTGGAACACAAGGAGCGACGGACGTTCCTTCAACTTTCGATTCTTCAGAAGGATCGGCATGTACTCGACCGCAAGGACAACGAGGTAACAGGAGATGCAGAACGTCACCTCCGTCAGCATCGAATGGGCATTCGGATGCCAGAATGTGAACCATGCACGCAAGGGCTGACCAACGTCGATTGCAAGGACAGCCACAGCCCCGCTGTAGCAAATGAGACCGATCACGACTGCACTGTTGATAACGGCAGTGAATTCGCTTCGTTTCAGGATGTAGAGCAGAAGCCCCGTGAAGAATGCCCCTGCGCCGAATGCGATGATGGCAAGATCGAGGAAGATCCAGAGCCCAAACACGAACCGGTTGTCCATGTTCGTCTGGTTCAATCCTTCCGCAAGACACAAATACGCGCCGTAGAGACCGAAGCCCAAAACAACCACCCAAAAGAGAACCCACACGGAGAAGTTGCGCAGAGACGTTCGTTCGAGACCGCGTGTGATGAACTTGCTATCCATGGACTTCCTCTCCGGTTGAAGTTTCCTTTTCCATCTGTGCCATCTGTCGGATCCACTTGTGTTTCGACAGGTAGTAGACACGCGGCTCGGTTCCGAGTCTCGGGAGAAGTCGAAACGCGGAGGAGCTGTGCACAAGATCACCTACGCCCTGTTCGTTGTTCGCGGGTGTACCAAACTTGATTGCGCGTGTCGGGCACGCCTGCGCGCAGGCCGGCTCGTATGTCACTGGATCCGACGAGGCCTGACCATGTTCCGCTGCTGAGGCGCGGGCGGCCTGATATCGTCCGTGACAGAAATTACACTTCTCGACAACTCCTCTCATTCGGGGGGCAACATCGGGATTCAGCGTCTGCTCCATTCCTTCGGGCCATTCCGGATCCCACCAATTGAAATAGCGGGCGTGATACGGACACGCGGCCATGCAGTAGCGGCATCCAAGACATCGTTGCGACATCTGAAACACAATTCCGGTCTGTTGATCCACTTCAACGGCATTTTGAGGACAGACAGTCACGCACGGGGTCTCGGCGGCGCACTGCTGGCAAGGGAGCGGCAGATAGCACGCGGGCTTGCCGTCCCCGTTATTCCCCGATGAGACCTTGACCACCTTCATCCAGGTGACGCCGGTGCGATCGGTGGCATCCGGGTGTGCGGGTGCGACGTTGTTTTCGATCGCACAGGCGACCATGCAGGCCCCACATCCCGTACACCGATCAGCGTCAATCACCATAACATACTGGGAGGGCGAGATTTCAATACTCTTCATGATCTGGCCCTCTCGATTCGTACGAATATCGGTTGGTCTGTGTAAACCCTCCCCCCATACGAATTGATGATGCGAGGCCGAGTAGGAGAGATTGCATCGAGCTGTGAAACAGAGAGTTGAACCGTATCAGGCCGGACCGACGAATCGCAACGTACGATAGCTTCTGTCGCGCCATGCGGTGAATGAATGATGACTCTCTGTTCGGCGGCGAGCTTGAATCGGCGGGCCGTTTCGTGGTGGAGATACGCGAATCGGGATCTCGGTTTCAGATCGGATTCTTGGTAAATCTTGGACAAAATGGGTGAGACATGACCAAAACGAGCCGCAACATCCTCTCCAACCGGGACGACGAGGAGAGGGAATGAGGGATTGCTGTCGATGCCAGCATTGTCGAAGGCCAGCACTGACTCTGCAAACCTCTGTGCCGATGACGTGGACTTTCCCATGAGAAACAACCGTCCGTTCGTACTCGTTGCGACTCCATCATCCGACCATGCGGCGCCTTCCATGAGCGTTGCGTAGAAATCGCCGGACGAAAGAACACTGCCGAGAGGGATGGTTTCATCGTTGTTGGGGTGATGGATCGTTCCTCTTTTCGAATTGAAGATCGCATCGCATTGCAGCCGTAGAAGTTCTTCCGGTTCGAGCTGTGCGAATTCCTCCTTCGTCATCGCGCCTGACGCGCTGACGACGCGCTGGAGAATCTGCCAGGTCTCGCATCCCTCCTCGCTTTTGCTCCACAGTGGAGTGCTGATTTGAAAGGCGGAGGTGGCAACATATTCGCCGGATGGATTAGCCCGAACCGTTTCGTACGGTGCGTGAATGGGTATCAGGTAGTCGACCGACTCGCCGCGCTTCGGCCGGTACGGTGAACAGAGAACGATCGTCGCATTCTCCGCACGCATCTTGCGTCGAAGATCAGGCCATGAAACGGTCGTATCAGCCGCAGAAGCATCGATCATCAGGAGACGGAGCGAGTGATCGGGGACATTGCGAAGTCGGGTTGGAGGAGTCCGATGAGCACCCTTCCACGGCTGCGGCAGTGGACGCTTCTGGACCACACTCCCGTTCTTTCCAGTTGCACCGACGAGGTGATTCAGGATCCAGACAGAGTGGATGAGCTCCGCAGGGGCAAAGTCATCGGCGATTGCCGTCGCCGGACGATTTGATGCAAACTCCCTCGCTGTACGAACGATGACATCTTCAGGGATGCCGGTCACGGAAGCCACCCGGCCGGGGGGAAAGCGCCTTGTCAGGTCCATGAAGGAGAAGGGTTTGTTCCTCTTGAGATCAACGGCGCGGGCCGCTGATGCTGGATCATACAGGCGCTCCCCTACAATGACGTGCGCCAGGCCGAGCGCCAACGCCATTTCCGTTCCGGGTTTGATCGCAATATGCGTGTCGGCAACAATCGAGGAGGATGATTGATGGTGATCAATCTGAATAATGTTGAACTCCTCGCGCCGAGATCGAAACTGCTCAACGACAAGTGGCGAGATTCCCCAACCCTCGAAGAGCGATACACCGAAACTTAATAGTGTGCGCGTTCGAGAAAAGTCGAGGCCGTATGATTGACCGGGATCTTCGGTCATTTCCATCAACGCACGCATGAATCGTCCCTCATGATGGTCGGGAACGATGTAGCGCGCACCTAGGACGTGAGAAAGGAAAATCTGCTGAATATCCGACACCATTCCGTGCGGTCGGCAATCGAATAATGCGAACTCGCCCTCCTCGGGCCGAACGTGAATATTGTGCAAGATCTTTGCGATATGAGCGATGGCGTCCTCTACCGAAAGCTGTTCTGAGGAGATGCCGTTTTCTGTCGCAGTGAACCGGTGTGCGTTCCTGACTCGCGACGGATGATAGGCAAGATGGTGTCCTGCGAGACCAACCGAGCAAAGGTAACTGTGGCCGACACAGGGGTCCGGTGCTCCCCAGAGACTGACGGGTGTCTCCGAGATCATGCGGGCGTTCACGCGACATGCATTGGGGCACAGGGTGCAGCTCGTATACTTGTGCGTCACCGGTCCGCGCCGGAGCTTGGGAATCCACGACCAGTTTTGTGTCCAGATGGAGATGTCATCCAGCATCTTCCACGGCATCGGCGAAAGAAGGAATCCCAATGCCGATCCGCCGGCGAGCTTCAATATGTTTCTTCGAGAGAGTGCGCTTGACATGAGAAATCCTACTTATGGCATTTGAGGCAGCTGTTGGATGCGCCTCGTTCGTCGTGACAATCCGAGCAATCGTCCATTTTCATGCGGTCCCATGCTTTGAATCGCAATCCCGGGATGATCTGTCCTTCGATATTCCTGCTGTAACCGCTGATCCTGTTGATTTGACGATCGGTCAGCGTCTCGCTCTTCCCATGCGAACCATGACATCGTTCGCATTCAATCTCTGCAATCTGGACATGCTGGATGTGAGAGAAATAGACATTGTCGGGTTGGCGGGAGTATGTGCGCCAGGGGATTTCCCGATCATGCGCAACAAACTCATCAACAAGCCGCTTTTCTGCCTCACTCTCTCCGAGTACTTCGGAATGGCATTCTTTGCAGTTGGAAAGTCGGGGGATCGCCATGGAGCGGACATCCGCCGTGAAGGTGTGGCAGTTGTCGCACGTCATGCCGACGGCTTCTCCCGTATGGACGGCGTGGCTGAACTGCAGCGGCTGAGGTTCCTTCTGATAGAGCAATGACGGGAAAAAGACCCATCCGATCAGAAGCATTCCGACGAGTCCGGCCAGAAAAGAGAGTCGACCACTGTTCATTCCGTTTTCTCCCGGTGACGAGATGGTGAGAAGAATTCGTTGTAGAGGAACAAAACTTCCTCACGATCGAGATGTCTCGTCATGTCGGGACTCAGGCTCCCGCCGTCCGCCATTGCTCCGAGGAAATCCGGGTGGCGGGGAAGGAGATGGTCATGAACGATGGTTGTCAATTTGCTCACCTCGGATTTGATCCACGGGACGATCTCCTCGCCCTCGATGAAGCCTGCGCCTCCGTTCCCCGCGGACGAATGCTCCTTGCGACTCATTGTTCCCTCAAACAGCCAACCGAGTGTGTATGGATGGTGCGCGAGGTACTCGGGGTGAGCCCGCACGGTTGTATTGGTGCTGAAAATACGCAGGTCGACCGGGGAGACAATCGGGAGATCGATGCCGCGCGTCGAAACCAATGCTGCGGGTCTCCCTCCTGATGTGTTGGGGAGGTAACTCACCCCCTCGATCGCTCCGAGCACGTGGCTTGCAAACGCATCAAGCCCGATATGGATATCACCGTCCGGTTCAAGATCGATCCACATGTGATTCGGCGTGTACTGCAGAGAAGACGAGACCGGAATCCCTTCCACCATGAGATCGCCATCGTCTGCATTCCGGAGTTCCGCGTCGTGGGAATCACTCGAGACGCGTGCCGGCTTGGCATGCGAAACGAAGACGGGACAGTATTGGTGGTTTCGGGTGCCGCAACGGGTGATCAGCGACTCGCTGTATGGGATGTATTTTGTGACCGGCGTGGCGGCACAATACTGGACGAGCGATTCGTGGAGGAACGGACAGCGGCTGTGTGCCGAACGCTCTTCGTGGCATTCTTTGACGAGCGGACACGATGTATACCGTGTCGATGTGCACAACTCCTCGTGGGGAGCATCAGCGTCGCGCACGATCTGTTTTCGAATACCGGATGCGTGGCAGCTCTTCACCTGTGCTTCCCGAAGAAACGGGCATCGCTTGGCTGAGTGGCTCATTCGACCTCCATGAGAATATCAACGACCGGGATCGTAATGAATGTGAGACCGATTCGGCGCATACCCATCAGCCGAACGCGCGCTCACTCGACTTCTTTGGCGCCTTTTTCTGGTTCCGAACGATGTCGCCGTTCGGCGCGACGTATGTGCCGGAGGGATTGTCGATCCGTTCACCTCCGTCGGCCATTGTGACCCCCAAACCCGGAACGAGTGTGGCATGGTCGTCAGCGGCGACGAGCGCACGCTTGCGAATGCGGTCGAGCACCTCGCCAACAACCGCATAGCCGACTGCGCCCAGACATATCAGCACCACAATACCGAGAGCGACATTCGTGACATTGAGCCAGAACGCCTCAGGATCATCAAATCCAAACATGGGTGGACTCCTTATGCTATCTCGAATTGAGTATTCATCGTTGGGAAAAACCCACGATCTGCATTCTTCAATTTGCGTACCCGATCCACATCGGGTGGGAATACGCCACAGAGACCAAAAACAGGTCATTTCAAAACATGTTGAGCGGAGTGTTGAATTCGTCGAACAGCTGTGTGAGGGAATTGCCGACCGGCGTGTTGGAAAGGCCGACTGTTGAGGTGAGGAGAGCATCGAATCGCGCGAATTGATTGTTCCCGCATTTTTCGACACATTTGCCGAAGACTTCTGCACAAGATGTTTTCGAAACCGCTTGTTCGAACTTGCCGTCCATCGGAGGTGATGCCGATCTATGAATCTCGTCATTACGAATGCTGAAATTGTCACTCCCTTTCGAATCCTCAGTCGCGGAACAATCGTCGTCGAGGGGAAGAAGATAGCCGAAATTGGGGGTGTGAAAGATGTGAAGACGCCCAAGGGGTGCACGGTGATCGATGCCGAAGGGATGATCCTGACGCCGGGGTTCGTAGACTTGCTTGTTCACGGTGGAGGAGGGCACGGATTCGCCGACATGAGCAGTGAGGCGGTCGAAAATATTTCCAAGTTCTTTTTCGAGCACGGAACCACCGGCATGCTCGCGTCGCTGTACAGCAAACGCGAGCCCGAGCTGATCGCCGATGTGAGCCGCATAGCGGATTTCTGTGAGGGGGCAAACGGATCAAACGTTTGGGGCATCCACCTCGAAGGACCATTCATCAACAAGGAACAACACGGCGCCATGAAGGTGGAGTACCTTTGGAAGCCCGATGTCCAGAAATGGAAACGGGTCTTTGCCGCGAGCCGGGGGTCCATCAAACTCATGACGATCGCACCGGAGCTGGAAGGAGTCGATCAGGTGATGCGGGAGGCGGCGAAGCATGGAGTTGTCCTCTCGATCGGGCATTCCGTAGCGACATATCAGGATGTCCTGAATGCCATCGACAATGGCGCCGCCCATGTCACGCATATGTTCAATGCGATGAAGCCGTTTCATCATCGGAAGCCGGGGGTGATCACGGGCGCGCTCCTGCACAATGAGCTGAAGGTGGAACTCATCGCCGACGGCATTCATGTTCATCCGGCTGTGATGAAACTCATCTATCGCGTGAAAGGCGAAGGGGGAATCATTCTCATCACCGATGCCATTCGTGCATGCGGAATGCCGGAAGGCGAATACCACTTCATGGATCAGAAGATTTTCGTGAAGGGAAAGACCGCATATCTGGAAGATGGGACACTGGCCGGAAGTACGCTCACGATGGAGGAAGCGGTGAAGATCATGGTGAGGGAGGTCGAGGTTCCCCTGACTGATGCCGTGCGGATGGCCTCGCTCAATGGCGCGAAGGTGCTCGGCTTGGAACATCGGAAAGGGATTCTCGCCGTCGGAAAAGATGCAGATCTCGTGCTCCTGAACAAGGATTTCGAGGTCCAGATGACGCTCTACGAAGGAAAGATAAAGTACGCTGTGCCTGGTCTTGAGACATGATGTGTCGGTCCGGCACTGGCCCGCTTCGTTGCATCCTCAGCCTCACAAGGAGAGATTCAGATGGCAGACGATACTTCGACGAAAACCACCAAGCGATTGCTCTCGCTCGACGTCTTCCGCGGCGCGACAATTGCCGGCATGATGCTCGTGAATAATCCCGGCGATTGGAATCAAATCTATGCCCCCTGGAAACATGCCGCGTGGGATGGGTGGACGTTCACGGATACAATATTTCCGTTCTTTCTCTGGATTGTCGGTGTCGCGATGACCCTCTCATTCGCGAAACGGGTTGAGAGAGGAGACAACAAGGGTTCGTTGGCTCTCCATGTGCTCCAGCGATCAGCCATCATCTTCGTTCTTGGGTTGGTCCTCAGCGGCTTTCCGTTCGGGCTCGCGTTTGGCCACAATTACTCATTCGCGACAATGCGCATTCCCGGCGTCTTGCAGAGGATTGCCGTGTGCTATCTCGTGGGTGGGCTCATCTATCTTTGGTCCGGATTCCGAGTTCAGATCGCAGTCACAGTCGGTCTGCTGGTCGTCTATTGGCTTGCGATGGCATTCATTCCGGTTCCGGAATATGGTGCAGGGGTGCTCGCACCGACGGGAAATCTGTGCTGGTACATCGACTCGACGCTCCTGCGAGGGCACACCTGGTCAGGCGCGCCGGCGCCCGGATTCGATCCGGAGGGGATCTTCAGTACGTTGCCCGCCGTTGCGACCGTCATGTTTGGCGTTTTCACCGGCCATCTGTTGCGGAGCAAACTCTCCGACGCAGATAAGACCGTCTGGATGTTCGTGATCGGAAATCTGCTTGTCCTGACGGGTCTCATCATGGACAACTGGCTGCCGATCAACAAGAACCTCTGGACGAGTTCATACTCCGTATTCATGGCGGGACTTGCGTTGAACGTCTTTGCACTCTGTTACTGGATCATCGATGTGGTGGGGATCAAGTGGTGGGCAAAGCCCTTCCAGATCAACGGCCTGAATGCCATTACCGTCTTCTTCCTCGCGGGTCTCATCGGACGATTGACGTCATTGATTCGGTTTGATATGGGGGAGGGGACACGTGTGAGTTTGAGGCGACTGTACTACGATCTTCTCTTTGTGCCGATCGGGGATCCCATGCTCGCGTCGTTCATTCATGCGATCGCGTTCATGATGGGACTCTACCTCATTGCGTACATCATGTACAAGATGAACTGGATTATCAAGGTGTAGCGAGGAGGGAGACCCAATCTGCGGCGAGGTGGTGTCAGGGCTTTCGTCCTGACGCCGCATGATCTGCAGCGAGGCGGTGTCAGGAGTTTCGTCATGACACCGCAATAGTCAGAGCCTGGGCAAGCTCAGGTTCTCACGCTCGATATCCTTAAAGTACTTCACCGTCCCGACCTTCAGCTCGAATGACGCGTCATCGTCACAGACGATCATCCCGTGGCGATGGAGCTGGAGCATGGAAACCGTCCACATGTGATTCACCCCCTCCTCGACGACCTTCTGCAGCGCTCTTGCTTTTGCAATCCCGTTGATGATAATCACCACCTCCCTCGCATCCATCACCGTTGCGACCCCGACCGTGAGCGCGGTCTTCGGCACCTTGTTCGGGTCGTTCCCGAAGAAGCGGGAATTGGCCACGCGGGTATCATAGGTCAGTGTCTTGATTCGGGTGCGCGAAGAGAGTGAGGAACCCGGTTCGTTGAACGCAATATGTCCGTCGGCTCCGATGCCGCCAAGAAAGAGATCGATGCCGCCTGCGCGTCGAATCGCCTCTTCGTAATCGTGGCACTCCTTCTCAAGGTCTTTCGCGTTGCCGTCGAGAATGTGAACGTTTTCCTTTGGAATATCGACGTGGCTGAAGAGATGATGCCACATAAAGTAGTGATAGCTTTCCGGATGATCTTCGGGGAGGCCGACGTATTCGTCCATGTTGAATGTGACAACGTTTTTGAACGAAACTTTTCCTTCCTGACAGAGCTTGACGAGTTCTCGATATGTGCCGATGGGAGAGGACCCTGTGGGGAGTCCGAGAACGAACTTCTTTTCGGGTGTGGGATTAGACGACTTGATCTTCTGGGCGATGTAGTACGCGGTCCATTTGCTGAGTGTGGTGTAGTCCGGATGAATGATAATTCTCATAGTTGATCCACCTTTCTTGGGTGCGGAGAATTGAAAATGAGGAGCTCGTGAAAACCGGTTCAGAAAAACTAAGACAAATTGCCGGAAAAACAAACGCGGCGGCACAGCGTTGCGAAAAAACATTTACACTTTTTAATGACGCCCATCGTGCGACGTCTCATGGAGTTAGCGGATTGTCGGGGATTCGTACGCGGTCGTCGCGGCCCGTGACTTCCGGATCGACGGAACGATCTCGGACCGTCGGGTCTGCTCGATCTCAAATGCTCAGAAACAAGACGGGAACAGCGTCCCGACTTGGCGGCTTGACATCTACGTCAAGATTTTTCTATATTCCGTCGAGCGAAACCGCGTCGCTCGAAGGATTGCACCACGACATTCTGACATTTCCCCCCGTCAGAATCAGTTTCACCCACAATGCATCCTCACTCACTTCACATAGCGCATCCAATCAGTCTCTCTATTGCTCTCAAGAGGAGATTATCTGTTATGAGTTCCTCGCTCAGTAAACTTGTCCTTTGCCTCCTTCTTTCGATCTCTTCACTGGCTGCGCAGACAGGCAAAATCACAGGGATTGTGAAAGAGGCAGGATCGAATGAACCGCTTGTCTCCGCAAATGTCGTGATCGAGGGAACAACCATCGGTGCAGCAGCAAATGTCGATGGTTTTTTTGTGATCCTGAATGTTCCGCCTGGCCTGTACAACGTCCGTGCATCGATGATGGGGTATAACCCCGTGACGATTTCCAATGTGCGGGTGAATATCAACCAGACGACGAATCTCGACTTCGAGCTCAGGCAGGTTGTCCTGGAGACCCAGGAAATTGTCGTTGAAGCGTCACGCCCTATCGTGGAGCGCGATGTCTCGTCAAGCCGTGTAAACATCACCGCCCGGGAGGTTGAGAACCTCCCTGTGTTCAGTGTTGTGAGCGTGATCGGGCTTCAAGCGGGTATTCAAGGGATGCAAGTGCGAGGGGGCGGCTCCGATCAGACGGCCTTCCTTGTCAACGGCCTCACGTTGAGGGATGAACGGAACAATCTGCCCTATACAGCCATAAGTCTGCTTTCGATCCAGGATATCCAGATCCAGACCGGCGGCTTCAATGCAGAATACGGGAACGCCAGATCGGGTGTGGTCAACGTCATCACGAAGGATGGAGGGCAGAGATACAACGTCGGGGCGGTGATCCGCTTCAGTCCGCCGACACGAAAATACTTTGGGATGACGCCGAACAATCCAAACTCGTACTGGATCCGTCCGTATGTCGATCCGGCCGTCGCGTTTACGGGTACCGCCGATGATCCCGCGAGGGGATATGTGAGCCCGTGGGATCCATGGACACAGGCCCAATACCGCCGGTTTGAAGGGTGGAATCTCATCTCGCAGAAACTGATGGCGGACAATGATCCGACGAACGATCTCACCCCCGAGGCGGCACAGCGCGTGTTCATGTGGCAGCACCGCAAGTCTTTCGACATCACGAAACCGGATTACGACATCGACTTCGGGTTTGGAGGACCGGTCCCGGTGCTCAACGCGATGATTGGGAAGATGCGGTTCTACTATTCCTACCGGCAATCGAGCACGCAATATGCAATCCCTTGCTCACGCGACGCCTACTCCGATTTCAATCACAAACTCACGGTGACCTCCGACGTCGGGATCGGCATGAAGCTGATGATCGAAGGTCTCATGGGACGGAATGAGGCCGTCGACTGGAATCAAACCGGCACGTATGGCAGTTTTTCGGAGCCGTGGACGATTGGAGAACGGATGAACCGCGTGAGTTTCATCGACTCCCGCCTCTTCACGAACGACTACTGGGCTCCCAACGCGGTCGAGCGACAGATGATGGGGGCCAAGTTCACTCATGTCCTGAATCCGTCGACATTCTATGAAGTCAGCGCGCAGCGGTTCTATTCCTCCTACAGCACAGCGCCCGGGCGCATGCGTGACACATCGAGAGTATACAAGTTCGGCAACAACTACTATCTCGACGAGGCGCCATTCGGATTTTTCCCGAGTCCCGAAAACTACTCGACGACCGGCATCGACGGTCTTCGCATGGCGATCGGGATGAGCAACGCGCGCGACACCAGCAAGACGACCCGCTATCAAATCAAGTTCGATATTTCCAGTCAGGTCGACAAGTACAACGAGCTCAAGGCCGGTTTCGAATACGTGTACGTCGACAATGCCGTCAACTACGGATCCGTCGATCTCGTCCTGCCTTCGGGACGGTCGACCTCGAAGTGGCAAACCTATCCCAGGAGACTCGCGGCGTATGTGCAGGACAAGCTGGAATTCGAGGGGATGATCGCGAATTTCGGCTTGCGTTACGAGATGTCGCATGCGGGGGGTGACTGGTATGAATACGATCCGTACACCAAGGTGTTCCGAGGCGCGCAATCGCAGAACATCGACACGCTGTTGAAGCGCGTGCCGACTCAGAAGATCGATGCGTTGAGTCCGCGACTCGGAGTCTCATTCCCGATCACCGAGAACGCGAAGCTCTTCTTCAACTACGGACACTTCAGAGACATTCCGCTGCCGGAGAGTCTCTTCCTCGTCAGAAGAGAAACCGCGTCGCAGGATATCATCCGGCTGGCAAATCCCAATCTTCCCCTTGAAAAGACCGTCGCATACGAATTGGGGTACGAACACAATTTGTTCGACATGTTCCTCCTCAGGGTCGCCTCGTACTACAAGAACATCAGCGACCAATCCCGGCTCGTGAACTACATCGGATACAACAACGTCCCCAATTACTCCGTCACGACCAATACTTCGTACGAGGATATCCGTGGCTTTGAAATCACGATGACGAAGAATCGAGGGAACTGGGTCCAGGGATTCGTCAACTATACCTACATGGTCTCGACGAGCGGAGAGTTCGGCAGACCGCGGTATTATCAGAATCCTGTTGAGCAGCGTTCCGACGAGCGGACAAATCCGGTGCAGACCAGGCCTGTGCCGCGTCCCTATGCGCGCGCCAATATCGATTTCTTCTCCCCTCCTGACTACGGTCCAAACGTCCTCGGTATTCGGCCCTTGGGCGATCTCAGATTGAACATCCTCGGTTCGTGGAGATCCGGTTTCTACTTCACGTGGGTCGGCGGCGGTTCGGTTCCCGGCGTGCAGTACAACACGAAGTGGAACGATACGTACGGTCTCGACATCCGGGTGAGCAAGAACCTGAGCTTCGGCGCTCTCAACATCCAGTTCTTCATGGACATGTACAATGTGCTCAACCTGAAACAGTTGACCACATACGGGTTTATCGACGGGACGGACTATGAGAACTATCTGAAATCACTCCACTTGAGCACGGCGTTCAACCAGTGGTACGGCAATATCCCGGGAGACGACAATCCGGGGGACTATCGGAAGGCGGGCGTCGCATATCAGCCGATGGTCTATGCCGCAAGTCTCACCTCGGTGACGTCACCGAGTCCCGTTCCGTTCTACTATGATGCCTCGACCAAGCAGTACTATCAATGGTCAAACAACCAGTGGCAGCTTGTCGATCAAGGCCGTCTGGACAAGGTGCTGGAGTCCAAAGCCTACATCGACATGCCCAATCAGGATTGGCTCAACTTTCTGAATCCGCGGAATGTCTTTTTCGGACTTCGGATTTCATACCAACTCTAATCGTGGTTCGTCGGATCGGCTCCATCACATATGACATGAAAGTACTTTCTATGCAGACACTCACCCGAAGAATCTTCTTCAGCATCTGCTGCCTGACGATCGTGCTCGCAGCAACGGTGCAGACGCTTCACGCGCAGGGACAGACGAAGTGGCTCACCGTCGGATCGCTCCACAACTGGTTCTCGGAAAAAGGATGGGAGATTGAGGAGGGGAATCAGCGCATCCAGCAGTACGGGTTGCGTTGGCCCGCACAGTACCAGTACCAGGACCTGCAGGCCGCAAAGTCCCTCTGGCTCGGGGCAACGAATTTCACCGACAACCAGGGACGGTCGTTCCCTCATAAGGTCGTGCACGTCGGCCCACGCGTGAACGGCGACAACGAGTTCTTCCCCCTGTCGTTCAACGTGTATGCGAAGTTTGAACCTCCCCGCGTATTCGTCGACGGCAATCCATCGTTCTCGAATCCTGAGGAGATCACCGCCGTTCTGGATACGCTGAAGCCAGACCGGATGGTAGTCAACACTGTGAACACGGCGCTGGGGGTTACGCTGACACGCAGGATCTATGCCTTCAGCCAGCAGTATCACGATAATTATCACATCTTCGATATGACGTTCACGAACACGGGCAACGTGAACGCCGACCCGGCAATTGAGCTCCCGAATCAGACCGTTACGGGTTTCATGGTCTACTTTCAATATCGCTACTCGGTATGTCGTGAAGTTAGATACGCGGTCAACAACTCGGCCGGCTGGGGCATTAACACGATGAATGATGGCCGCGGATTTGCGCCGGACATCGCCAACACACGCATTCCAGCGGCCGAGAACGACGTGAAAGCGATGTTCGCATGGCATGGATTACATGTCGATGCCAACAAGCCGCCTGCGGGAAGTTCGCCAAATGCCGCCAGCTACGACAATATCGGCGCTCCGATCTGGAATCCTGCTCAATCGGCCAACTACGTCGCCCTCTCAGACACGAACTGGCGATTGGGCGCCTCCCAGCTTGTAGGTGTCAGTCACGTTCATGCCGATCGATCCCCCACCGACCGCTCGAGTCACCCTTCCCAACCCTCAACCACGAATTTCATTGGATCCGATGAACCGATGACGCGCAACAACAGTCAGTTCAACCTTGTCGCGATGACGGAGGAGTATAACAAGATGATCGAGGGGCATGCGCCGCGTCATGCGTGGCTGGTCGAACCCACGGGCGCGTTCTCCGAGCAGAAAACGATGGCAAACATCGGTGCGGGTGGACCGGGGGGATGGTCGTCGGGGGTCGGTTACGGCCCGTACACACTAAGACCCGGAGAAAGTATTCGCATCGTCTTTGCGGAGGGAGCAAACGGACTCACCCGAGAAGAGGCGATCCGGATCGGGAAGAAGTACAAGGACGGCGTCATTACGACGAAAGCAAAGAACGATTCGGTGTTTCTGGGCAGGCCGCGTCTACTCGAGACGTTTCGCCGCGCAGCTGCAAATTTCACCGCGGGATATAACATCCCTCAACCCCCATTCCCGCCGAGCAACTTCGTGGTCCGGGGGGGAGGAAACAAGATCGGTATGACATGGGATCCGAATCCCAAAGAGGGAGCAAACGGATTCGCGGGCTATCGAGTCTATCGCGCGACCGGGCGATCGGACAGCACATACCATCTGGTTTTTCAGGCAGGCGGCGTTAAGCCCGCCGATCCGCGTGTAGGATATTCGTCGTCGAAGGCGTATTCGTTTGACGATACAACGGCAATCCGCGGGATCTCGTACTACTATTATCTGACCGCGTTCGGTGACGCATCGGCGAATTCGGGAGCGGGGAGAACTCCGGCGGGTTCTCTGGAGAGCAGCCGGTTCTACACGCAGACCTACGATCCGACGAATCTCAAGAGGCCGGCGGGTACGAGTCCCGATCAGATTCGTATCGCACCGAATCCGTATATCATTTCGTCGAATGAGAACAGACTGCGATTCCCGAACGAAGGGGACAAGATCGCCTTCTACAACATCCCGGGAAACTGTGTGATCAAGATTTACACGGAACTCGGTGAGCTTATCAAGGAAATTGTTCATACGGATGGAACCGGCGACACGTACTGGAATTCCATCACCTCCTCAAATCAAGTGATTGTCAGTGGAGTTTACATCGTTGTCATTCAGGACAAGGACACCAATGGACCGCCAATCGTCAAGAAGCTCGTTGTCATTCGATAGCCCCTTTCGGCAGACATTCCGTCGACCTCGCGCGATGCGTCGGATGAGTGCGTTACGGGCCGGCATGCTGTTCATCCTCGCGATTTCGGTGCCCGGATCGGTTGCGGCGCAGGAAAAGTATCAGAAGCTTGCCCAAACGGGGATGAAGTTCCTGAGCGTCGGCGTGAACGCACGTCCGTCTGCACTCGCCGATGCATTCACGGCCGCCGAGGGATCTTCCGAATCGATGTTCTATAATCCCGCCGGGATGGCGCGCATGAATCTGTTCGCAGATGCCTCCGTTGGTCAGATTGAGTGGATCGCGGACATCCTTCACAACTATGGATCGGTCGCTGTCCGACCGTGGAACGGAGATTACGGAGTGTTCGGCCTCACGTTCCACTATGTCGACTACGGTGAGATTCAAGCGACGATCCTCGCAAACAACGCGCAGGGGTATCTCGACGCAGGAACATTTCGTCCGTCGGCGTCGGCCCTCGGGCTCGGCTATGCCATCGCCCTTTCTGATCGATTCTCCGTGGGAGCGAATGTGAAGCTTGCCAGCCAGAATCTCGGCAGCGGCTACGCCGAAGTCTCGTACGTCCGCGGATCAGGCGCACAAGATTCCGCATTTACCGGCGTGCGGGAGGTGAAGAATTCGCTGGACGTGTACGCATTCGATCTCGGCGTGCTATATCGGACCGGCTATAAGAGTCTCACCTTCGGCATGTCGATCCGGAACTTTGCCAAAGAGGTCGGATTCATCAAAGAGAAGTTTCAACTCCCGCTGACGTTCCGCATCGGTCTCGCGATGAACGTGCTGGATGTCTTTGAGATTGACCGGACGTCGCAGGCGCTCACGGTGGTTGTCGATGCCGAACATCCGCGTGATTTCCCCGAGCAGGTGAAAATCGGCGCGGAGTATCTCTTCCTTGATCGAATCGCTCTCCGTGTGGGTTATGTGACCCCGGCGGATGAGCACGATCTTTCGTTCGGTCTGGGTGTGAAACAATCGATGGGAGGCGTCAAGTTCGCGCTCGACTACTCGTATACGCCCTTCGGCGTATTCAGTTCGGCCAACTTCCCCTCGACGACGGAAGGACGGCTCGGACTGCCGACAGTGTCCCGGCTGTCGTTGAGTTTCGGATTTGAATAAGAATTGTGAGGAGGGTGACGCTCGCTGCGCGGGATTCGTTTCCCGATCAGTGTTCCGAATCAAAACTCAGGCAAATCTCCAAAACAGGAATACCCATGTTTCCCAAACATTTCAACATCATCTTGCACGGACTCCTTCTCCTTTCCGTTCTCCTCTTCTCGGGCTGTCTGAACGAGAAAGAGGGGAGTCTCTTCGATCCGGACTACGTGAGCGCCCGACCGGCGCCGGAGATTGCGTCGATCTCGCCTGCGTCCGGACTTGCCGGCGTGACGTCCCTGACGATCACGGGAAAGAACTTCTCCGCCGTGAAGACGGAGAACACGGTCTATTTCAACGACAAGCAAGCGCAGATCCAGGAGGCCTCATCGACCCAACTAAAGGTCCTTGCGCCGAATGTGGTCAATGATAGCGTGAAAGTTCGCGTCGGCGTGAAGGGATCGGAACTCTTCAGCAACACATGGCTCTACAAACTGGAAGCCGCCGTGACGGATTTCGGCAGTATCTCGGAAACCCAAGAGCCATGGGCTGTCGCAAGCGATGGCCAGGGAAATCTGTATGTGTCCATGATGGATGCCGGAGTCGGCGTCGG
The DNA here is from genome assembly GCA_016873805.1 of Ignavibacteria bacterium. Classification (GTDB taxonomy): domain Bacteria; phylum Bacteroidota; class Ignavibacteria; order UBA10030; family UBA10030; genus VGVZ01. The sequence continues at coordinate 211,652 of VGVZ01000001.1, read as the reverse complement.
CATCAAGAAGTTCACCGCAGCCGGCGTCCGATCTGACTATGCCCCGTCGGGCGGCATCGCCAAATGGTCCGGGATGAAAATGGGACCTGGCGGCATTCTGTACACCGCGAGGATCCTGAGAGCTATCTATCAGATTCCGGCGGGAGGCGGGAGTCCGACCATCTGGGTCGCGTTTGGAGATCTGGGAACGGTGTACGATCTCGATTTCGACGCGGCAGGAAATGTATGGGCAGGCGGCAACAATGACTTCATCTATCGTGTGCGTCCGGACAGGAGTGTGAAAGCATTTCCGCTCACAGCGAACGTCCGCTCGGTACGGGTCTTCAACAACTACGTCTATGTGGCAGGAAAGGTCTTCCCCGATTCGTCCGAACGGGTCGTTCGTTTTCAAATCATCTCATCCGATAGTCTCGGCCCGAGAGATGATTACTTCAACCTCACGGCGTCTGCCCTGGGAGGGCCGGGAAGAACGATCTACGCGATCAATTTTGCGGCAGATGGAGATATGTACGTGGGAACCGATATGCCGGATCCGATGCTCGTGGTGCGTCCAAACCGGACGGTCGAGCAATTTCACAGCGGGCTGACGAGTCCGGCAATACACCTCTTGGCATGGGGTCAGGGGACCAATTTCTATGCGGTGAGGGGTACGGCCGTCGGGGGGACCATCACAAAATCGATCAAAATCTTCAGGGTCAATGCATTGAAAAACGGTGCGCCGTACCTTGGGGCAAAGTGAGCAACAATGCTGATGCGCCGTTGGGAGGAGGAACGTGGCGCTCCAGCACCAGCGTGAATTCACGATTTCAACTTACCAATCACCAATCGATGGAGGGTTCCTAATGAATAGAATCTTTACACTTATCATCATGGTGCTGGTAGTCTGCTCGATTGCCACGGCCCAGTGGACGCACAGGGGCGTTTGGCCACCGGCGGGACAGGTCAAAGGAGATACGCTCTTTACCGGCAACGTTCACGGGCTTGCAGTATCTCCCGATGGGAAGGTGTGGGTACAGGACTACTATGCATACTCGCGTGATTCTCTCTACGTCGGTGCAAACCAAAACAAGTTCATCGGCGTCCGTGCGCTGTACGCGTTCAACAAGGACGGAACACAGGCTTCATTCTCTCCAATCAAGATTGTTACGATTGCCGGCAGGGCGGATACACTCGGAGGATTTACCACAGCGACGGGGACATGGGAAGCCCAGACAGGACGCGGCCTCAGAGCCGACCATCAGGGGAACATCATCGCGACGTACTATAGCTTCCTGTACCGCATCAACTATCAGACCGGGGCGGGGATGAGAAAGGTCGATGCTGATCCCCTCAACTCTGGTATTTCGGTCGGTGTTGACGCGAGCGGCAATATCTTCACGAATCGAGTTGTGGCAGGGGGGAAGCCGCTGAAGATTTTTGACAAAGACTTCAACTTCATCGGGAATGCGCGCGACACGTTGGCCGGATTCTCGAGAGCGATTGAAGTTTCGAAGAACGGCAATGATATCTACTACGCGGGGTATACGAATCACGCCGTGTTCAAGTATCACAGCGACTTCGGCGTCCTCGGCCCGTACGCGAAAGTCGATACGATCCTCAAGGGCTTCGACGCAGAATCGTTCTGCTGGAATCCCAAGACCGGCCACCTCTGGGTGAGCGCGGGCTCGTTCAACGACCGACCGAACCGGTGGTGGGATACGTCGGTCCCGCAAACCTTCACTCCGGGAACCTGGTACGCGTACAATGTGACCACAGGTGCAATCCAAGACAGCATCAACTGGAATTTTGCCGTCCCCGGAAACGTCGGTGAGCGGCCGCGCGCCATCGCCTTTAGTCCGGGGGGCGACACGGCCTACGTCGGCACGTTCGGAACATTCGCTGTGCCGGGGCTCCGCATGTACACTCGCGGCGTCGCAGTCAACGTCAGCAGGGACGATGCGGGAATTCCGGAGGGATTCACCCTCTCGCAGAACTATCCCAATCCGTTCAATCCGACAACCGACATCAGGTTTACGATTGCCCAGTCGGGTCCAACCCAGCTCGTCATCTACGACATGCTGGGAAGGGAAATGAAGACGGTTCTCGACAAGTATCTCTCACCGGGAACGTACACGGCGACGGTCGATGGCAGAGACATGACGAGCGGTGTGTATGTCTATGTGCTCACCTCCGGCGGCCATCGGCTGAGCGGAAAGATGGTGTTGTCGAAGTAGTGCGAGATGTTGGATTTTTCGAAAGAAATCAGTCATTGAAGGCATCCGGCCGTTCCCGCAGGGCAGGTCGGATGCCTTTGTTGTTCCTGTTATTGATTAGCCGCGGATGAACGCTGAAACAACGCGGATGTGCGCAGATCTATTCGCGTGTATCCGCGCCTTTTCCGCGTCTATCCGTGGTGAATGCTTTGAATGAGAGTCACAACGACCAAGAGAGTATCGCATGAAACTTTGGTTCCGCTGTATTGCCTATGCAGTCACAATAGTTATCATCGGATTTGAGATCGGCACCGGTCAATCACTTCCCAAACGTGAGTTTCGGGGAGCGTGGATTGCCACCGTGACGAACCTCGACTGGCCCCCTTCGCTGTACCGAACTTCTCTCGCCGGGGAGCTTCAACGGACCGATATGATCAACCTTCTGGATCAGCTCCATGCCCTTGGCATCAACGCAGTGATCTTCCAGGTACGGACCGAGTGCGATGCGCTCTACAATTCTCCCTACGAACCATGGTCGTACTGGCTCACGGGAGAACAAGGGGTGGCGCCGAGCCCGTTGTACGATCCGCTTGCATTCGTTGTTGCGGAGGCACATAAACGCGGCATGGAGGTTCACGCGTGGTTCAATCCGTACAGGGCTGAGCGGGTCGTCGGCAATTACCCCCTCCATTCCACACACATCACGCGCTTGAATCCGGGATGGGCTATCCAGATAGGCACATTCAAATTCCTGAATCCCGCATTGGCGGAAGTCAGGAATCATGTCGCCAAAGTCATTGCCGATGTTGTCCGGCGCTACGATGTGGAGGGGGTACACATGGATGACTATTTCTATCCGTACTCGCCCAACTCGATCACGCATCAGGATACGGCCGATTTCAATCGCGACAAGCGAGGATTCTCCAACATTGCTGATTGGCGAAGAGACAACGTCAATCTCCTTATCAAACAAATCTACGACAGTGTGCAGGCGATACGCCCGGTCGTGAAGTTCGGGATGAGCCCGTTCGGCATCTGGAAAAACAACGTCCCTGTCGGCATCTCAGGCACGAGCGGATACGATGCTCTCTACGCCGATGCAACAGCATGGCTGAGCGGCCGATACATCGACTACATCACGCCGCAGCTGTACTGGCCCTTCGGCGGAGGTCAGGATTACAATCTGCTCCAAACCTGGTGGTCACAGCAATTGAACGGGAGACATTTCTACACGGGAAATGCAACGTATCGTCTCAATCCAGGAGAGAGTTCGGCGTTTGCGTCGGCCAGTGAAATCTCCAATCAAATAAGATTCAACAGAAATGCTCAGAACTCTCACGGGAGCATTCAATTCCGTGCGAAAAGCATCACGGCGAACTTCCGGAACTTCGCGGATACTCTCACGAACGATTTGTTCCGACATCCTTCCATCGTCGCGGTGATGGACTGGAAGGAACGCGTCATTCCGTTTCCGCCGCGCAATATCCGTGTGGAAGCCGACCCGGTCACCAAACTCTCGACGCTGAAGTGGGATACTCCGTTTGTTGCCCCCGACGGCGATACAGCATCTCGGTATGCTGTGTACCGGTTCACGAAATCGAATCCGGGAACCGGCGATCTCGATGTCTCGAGAAACATCCTTGCGCTCACAGGAATCAACGGCAGAACGCCCGACGCGCGCATCGACACGCCCAATGTCTCGTACTCCTACGCGGTTACCGCCCTGGATCGAAACAACAACGAAAGCATTCCCAGCAATCTCGTCTCGATTGCCTCGCCGGTTACCGCTCCTCTCCTCGCTTCTCCATCAAACGGTGAACAAAACTTCCCGCGTCAGGGAACGGTGAGATGGAACCGTGTCTCATCTGCACTGACATACCAACTGCAGATTGCGGGGAACGCAAGTTTTTCCCCCGGAAGTCTTATCGGAACATACAACACAGCGGATTCGTCGGTGGTCCCCGGCGGTTTCCTCGCACAGGAAACGTACTACTGGCGAGTTGTGGCCGGAAGTCAGGGAGGAGCAAGCCCGTACTCGCCGGTCTGGAGTTTCAAAACGGGATGGCCGAAAGCACCCCTCCTCGTGGCGCCGGGATTTATCATGAATGCAGACAGATTCCCAACCTTTGTCTGGACAAAGAGCGGCGGGACATCGTTCCGGCTGAAGATCGTCGATCATGCCACGAATGCGGTACAAATCGATACGACGGTGAACGACACGGTTGCGACAACGAGACGAGGATTGGAACCGGGAAAAATCTACCGGTGGCAGGTGCTCGCCACCAATGCCTATGGCTCAAGCGATTGGTCCGAAGAAGGACGGTTCAGAGTTGATCCCCTTGCATTCGTCGAAAAACTGGAGGGAGTTCCGTCGACATATCAACTGGCTCAGAACTATCCCAATCCGTTCAACGCCGCCACAACGATTCAGTTTGCTGTGCCGGAAAGCGGCCTCGTCTCGCTCCGCATCTATGACATTCTCGGACGCGAAGTTGCGACGTTGATCGATGACGAATTGCCCCCCGGAATCTATGCCAGACAATTTTACGCCGACGATTTCCCTTCAGGTCCGTATGTGTATGTTCTGAGCGCAGGGAGAAACCGGATCGCAAAGAAAATGCTCCTTGTGAAATGAGCGCCAAGCTAAACTGTTCCTGAACTTGTTGGGTGAGAAGGCGAGGGCGCTCTGTCTTCAAGTCCCGACCGTGGCGAGACTCTGTAGCCACGTAGCGAGGAGCCGGTACAGGATTGGAAACGATACTGTGCTAAGCGGCTCGACAATAAGAAATGATCAAGATGACAACACTTCGGTTCATCCAAAAAACACTGCCGCTTATTCTGATCGTTACATTGACCGGAACGAGCCACGGACAAATTCGAGCGACAAAGATCCAGAAAGTGGAGGTCGGATCTGCACAGGAATGGGGATATCCCCGATTCTCGCCCGATGGGCGTTCGATCTACTTCACGACGGCATCCTATGACGGAATCTGGAACTACGACATCTCGTCGCGGAGGATCAAACAGATAACGGCCGATGCAAAATCAGGGTATGGATTCACGATCTCGCAAGACGGCCGGCGCCTGGCATACCGAAAGACAACGGTCGACCGGTCCACGAAGACCCGTCTCCAGGAAATCGTGGTGGTCAATTTGATAGATGAAAAATCAGAGACCATACGGTCGTCGGAATCGCTTTCTGTTCCGCTCTTTGTCGAAGGAGACGTGATCAGTTCGGGCGACATCCGATCTCCAATGCGGCCAACGGTCCCCGGCTCTTCCGCGGTCGTTGTTGGAGGCATCGAGGACACGAAGATCGTGCTGTATCGCGAAGGGAGAAAAGAGCTATTCGATCCGTTCGGGAACGGAAGGTACATCTGGCCCCTGCTTTCGCCCCGGGGAGATCGGATTGTCGCATACGAAATGTCGCGAGGGACATTTGTCTCCGATCTTTCCGGTATTGTTCTTGCGCAACTGGGGCGAAGAAACGCTCCGTCGTGGACGAGGGATGGACGATGGATCGTCTACATGGATGATCGTGATGACGGCCATCGCATCGTGTCGTCAGACATCATGGCGATTTCCCCCGATGGGAAGCAGGTCGCTCGCTTGACCTCCACCGGCGATCAGATAGAACTTTTCCCCAGCTGTTCACCGATAGAAAACAAGATTGTCTACGCCACGTTGCGAGGGGAGATATATCTCCTCACCTACGAGGAGGGGCCACGATGAAGCGGTTCATCTTGCCCTTCCTCCTTCTATCCGTACTCCCCCTCGTTCTGGTTGCTCAGAGGGCTGATCTCTCCGGTCTGAAGTTTTGCATCGATCCGGGTCATGGGGGAAACAATCCGGCAAACGATCGATATGTCGTTCCTGATCCTGGAACAGAATTCTGGGAATCGGAAAGCAATTATCAGAAGGCGTTGCTCCTGAAGGCGATGATTGAGGAAAGAGGGGGATGGGTTATCCTCACTCGTTATACAAATCATTATCCGAACGACGACGAGCCAAGCTCCTCGGCCCGCGCTGAAGTCGCCAACTCCAACAATGTGAATATCTTCCATTCGATTCACAGCAATGCTTTCGATGGCAAAACAAACTATACCTTGATGTTGTACAGAGGATACGACAATCAGCCTGTTTTTCCTGAGGCAAAAACACTGGGCGCTATTCTCGGTCAAAAAGTGAATCAGATTCTCCGAACGACTTCGTACACGAACCGAGGTGACTGGACCTTCTATGGGAATACCTCCGGATTGGGAGTACTTCGTCCTCTCGTCATGCCTGGTGTTCTTTCGGAAGGATCATTTCACGATTTCTATCCCGAAACCCGCCGACTCATGAACAACGACTACCGCAAAATGGAGGCGTACGCTCTGCGCAATTCGTTCATGCAGTACTACGGAGTTCCTGCCGATACGCTCGGTATTATTGCGGGACTCCAAACGGATGCTCCGGCCGGCAGGCCGAAGAACGCGACACGCGTCCGTTTACTTCCCGAAAACAGATTATACACAGGAGACTCGTACAACAACGGGTTCTACATGTTCGATGGCCTGACGCCGGGAGTGAGGACTGTTCGATTCGAGACCCCTGGGTATTCGTACGATTCGGTGCAGGTCACGGTGACGAGCGGCGGTCTCCACTTTGTCGATCGAACGCTTCAGTTTTCCCAATACCCGATCATCTATGCGACTGTCCCCTCGTGGCCCGATACTTCGGTGGTGGTAGCTGGCGGCGTGTCGATTCAGTTCAGCAGGGCCATGGACACGCTCAAAGTGCAAAACGCAATTTCAATCTCTTCCCAGATCGCACGAACGTTCAAGTGGTCGGCGGATTTCAAGACCGTGACCGTCTTCGGCAGCCCAAGCTTTCGCTATCACACGTGGTACACTGTGCATGTGGACTCAGCCGCACGCTCGGCCGATGGATATGTGATGGATCTTGATGGTGATCCCAACACGGGCGATACGTATCAGTTCTCTTTCCGAACCGAGCCGGCGATTCTCATCGTCGGAGCTCCGATCTCCTTTGGCCAGGTGAAGATCGCTGATTCCACAACGATGCAGGTTGTTCTTCGGAACCGCTCAGATGCAAATCAAGCAATACGATCGATCTCCACCAAGACGACTCGGTTTGTCGTGGGGGCTTCGCTCCCGCTTACGATCAACGCGCTGGACAGTGTTCTGATTCCGATCAGGTTCACTCCCTCCGCGTTCGGGACATTCGTGGACACGCTGACCGTGAACTCGGACAGCGGATTGGTGAGAACGGTTCTCTCCGGTTCCTCTCCTGCGTATGCGTTGACGTACAGCCATTCCGTTCTTGGCTTTGCCAGCACGCCCATTGGAACGCCAAAGGAGAGACCGATCTACTTCACGACGAATTCCATAAACGGTGTTCGGATCGATACGATCTACACGAAGACCAGAGCTTTTTCGTTTTCCGAATCGGGGTTTCCAAAGTCTCTCAGCCTCGGTGACACGCTCAGGGGGATAGTCGTGTTCAATCCCGATTCAGCCAAATCGTACAACGATACATTGTTCGTTCTCAACAACGGCGCTATTCCCACCTTCCGAATTGGACTTCTCGGATCTGGTTCGCCTGCCACAAGCGTGGACCTTGCCTCGGATCAACGTCCGCTGCAATTCACACTCCATCAAAATTTTCCCAATCCTTTCAACCCTGAAACCTGGATTGCCTACGACATTCCGGCCGACGGGATCGTGAAGCTCACGGTTTTTGATCTCCTGGGTCGTCATATCAGGACACTGGTCGACGATCAACAATCAGCCGGCAGATATCGAGCGAGATGGGATGGCCGCGATGATGGTGGAAGGATTGTCCCGTCGGGGATCTACATCTATCGCATCCAGTCGGGATTCAATATGTTCTCGAAGAAGATGTCCCTTGTGAGGTAGTCGCCGTGCCGATGTCGTGGGGGAGATTTTGCGAAAACGTGGCACGTTCCATCCAACACCATTTGTCACCTATCGGAACAATCACCAGCGAGGCAAGCACGTATGGACTCAAAAGGAATATTTGATTTGACGGGTAAGATCGCCCTGGTGACCGGATCCAGCAGAGGGATTGGTCTTGCACTGGCACGCGGACTCGCTCAGGCAGGATGCACTGTTGTCATGAACAGTACTCAGGAAGCGAATCTCAATTGGTAGTTGCCGAACTGCGACTATCATACGTGACCCGCGCTTGCCAGATTCCTCGTGCCTCGTCGTATTTCTTTGATCTCAAGGAAGGGTGACGGAGATTTGCCAGCAGGAGATGAACTCGACGGTCGAATGCAGCTTGGATTGCAGCAGGGGCCTGCTCGTAGCTCTTGAGAAAGCGGTCGGTGTAGAACAGGCGCATCAGCTTTTTCTCTGCTTTTTGGCAGAACGGCGAAGAGACTTCACCACCTCACCTGCAGAGCGAAACGGGCCGTGGACCCGCCCCTTCCTAATGTCGTCGAGAGCTTCAGAGAGTTGCTCGCCAAGATGCTTGTCGACGAGTGTCTTCGGTGTCAGTACAAGCTTCCCGTTGTCCAGCTCTATCTCCAGATAGTCACCGACACGGAGGTGAAGTTCGTCGTGAATCTTCTTCGGAATGGCAACCTGGCGGCTTGCGCCGATTTTGACTGCGGCCATAACGTGTTCTCCTTATGTTTGTATTCTGATATAATTGTATTACGCAAAGATAGTGAGGCGTGAGCGGATATTGTCAAGTTGGGAAAAGAGCCTTTGAGATAAAGAGCCAGCCAGCATCATTTTCGCACATTTGCCTTTCAATGTGAACTGCCGTAGCTTTTACCGCTAGATTTGCCCGCCGACACTGTGGAAACACCATAGCCATCATTTCTCCCGGTCTCGATTCCCACCGGAGGAGGTCACTATGGTCGTGGCAACAATCTCCCATTACAAGATTCTTGAGAAGCTGGGTAGTGGAGGCAAGAGCCGCCTCGAGTAGCTGAAATTCGTGCAGGAGTGACCGTGAAGATCTGTGTTGGTATTGATGTCGGCTCAGTAGCAGTGAAACTCGCTGCCTGCGGGAGGACGGACGAGCCACTGGAGGCTGTTCCAACCCCCGGAAATGCCAGTGGGATGTTCTACTTTGTACAGGATCACACAATCCCGCTGTTGCTTTCACACAGCCTTCGGACTCAAGGTGAGCCTGTTGAAGCTGCGCGCAGGCTCCTTGACGAATTCCGCAACACGTTTGACCATCTCGAAATCGTTGGCCTGTGTGTCACAGGAAGCGGAGGAAAAGCGCTCAGCGCGGCTCTCGACGTTCCGTTTGAGAACAGCTTTAAAGCAATCGCACAAGCAGCGGGCACACTCTGCACCGACGTTCGGACAGTTCTTGAGCTCGGCGGGGAGACGGCACGATATGCGAGCATCGAAGTGAACAGCAAACAGGCTGTTCGTATCCTTGACTATGAGCAAAACGGCGACTGTGCCTCCGGAACGGGTGCTTTCATCGAGCAACAGGCGGCGAGGTTGAAATACTCACTCGAAGAAGTCGGTGACGCGGTGCTTCGGGCGGAGAAGGCAGCGCTGATCGCGGGCCGATGTTCAGTCTTTGCCAAGACCGACATGGTGCACGCGCAGCAGAAGGGGTACAGCCCGCCGGCGATTCTGCGGGGCCTCTGCGAGGCTGTCGTGCGCAATTTCAAGAGCAGTGTCTGCAAAGGTAAGCAGATTCTGCCGAAGGTCCTCTTCGCGGGCGGCTTGGCGTTGAACAGGGGTGTTGTCGAAGCGGTCAGGCAGATCTTTGAACTTGATGGTGAATCGCTCATCATTCCGCCGTTCCCGGCATCTATGGGTGCAATCGGGTGTGCGCTCATCGAACGAAATCGACAGGCGGCTTGCAATGTCGAAAGCGTCTCCAGAACACAGATCCACATCGCGCCAAGGGACCTCTACTTGGTAAACACAGCTAAGCCCGTGAATGCAGCTCGTCTGCCTACTCTCTCGACCGATAATGTCTCGTTCTTGCGTGATCGCATCGTCCCGTATTCCTTCGAAGGCAAGGCCCTGCCCGTTGATGTCTACCTCGGAATCGATGTGGGGTCAGTGAGCACAAACCTCGTCCTCGTCGATGACGGCGAAAACATCATTAAAGAAATCTATGTGCGGACCGAGGGAAGGCCTATTGAAGTCGTGAACCGAGGACTGCGAGACATCGAAGAGGAGCTTGGATTCCGTATACGAGTCTGTGCGACCGGAACGACAGGGTCTGGGCGCGAGCTGATCGGAGCACTTGTCGGTGCGGACGCCATCAACGATGAAATTACAGCGCATAAGACCGGAGCGCTCTACATTAGCGAGCGTCTGCAGGAGCAGAAGGTCGATACAATCTTTGAGATCGGCGGCCAGGACTCGAAATTCATCAGCATTGAGGATGGAGTGGTGGTGGACTTTTCGATGAACGAGGCGTGTGCGGCGGGGACGGGCTCATTTCTCGAGGAACAGGCGGAGCGCCTTGGCATCAGCATCGTGAAGGAATTCTCCGCGCTTGCCTTTGCATCGGCTGCGCCGGTTCAGTTCGGTGAACGATGCACGGTCTTCATCGAAAGTGACATCAACACGCACATTCACCAAGGGACCGAGAAGGCGGATATTGTTGCCGGTCTGGCGTATTCGATCGCGCTGAATTATCTCAACCGAGTTGTCCGTGGCCGGAAGATCGGTGACGCGATCTACTTCCAAGGGGGCACCGCATACAATGATGCGGTCGCCGCCGCGTTCGCCATGCTTTTGAAGAAGCGGATCATTGTTCCGCCTCACAACGGTGTGCTGGGAGCTGTTGGCATGGCTATCCTGGCCCGCGAAAAGGTGAGGGCGAAAAGACAACCGGGCGCTCCAGCGCATTCCTCAACTTCGTTCCGGGGCTTCCGACTCGATGTCGCGGGCTACTCAGTCCATCAATTCACTTGCAGAGCGTGTTCCAGCTACTGTGAAATCCAGCAGGTGCGAGTCGGTAAAGAGAAGACACACTGGGGGGACAAGTGTTCGGACAAGTTTCGCAAGAATACAAAGGTGGACCGGAAAGCTGCCATTCCGGATCTCTTGGCCTTCCGCGAGAACCTTCTTGTTGAGAATTGGAGTCAAGATCGTGACGGATCAAAGCCGCGGATTGGTATCCCTCGCGCGCTCACGTTTTTCACCCGATTCCCGTTCTTCAACGCGTATTTCACTGAGCTTGGTTTTCAGGTTGTTCTTTCCGATCCCTCAAATCGTGAGGTCGTGGATGCAGGGGTGGAAGCCACGGCTGTTGAACCGTGTTTCCCGGTCAAGCTTGCGAACGGACACATTCTGAATCTTCTTCGCAAAAATGTGGAACACGTGCTGGTGCCAAACATCGTCGATGCGGAAATGGACATTTCGGGGCTGACGCCATACGCATGTCCCTGGACCATAACGCTTCCGTTCGTTGCCCTTTGCCAGGCTGCCTTTGAAGGAGCGCGCGACCGATTTCTCATACCAACGATCCATTTCAGCCGGCGAAGGGAGGAGGTGAAGAAAGAGCTTTCCTCGTTTGCTCGCACGCTCGGCGTATCGAGCGCTGAAAGCAATCGCGCGGCAGAGTGCGCTTTCGAGGCCCAACGGCGGTTCTGGGCAAGGCTCGGGTCGAAAGGCGCCGAGGTGCTGGATGCTCTGCGAGGAACGAAAGAGCAGGCCATCGTGATTGTCGGCCGTGCTTACAATGTCTATGATCGAACGATGAACCTCAACCTGGCGGGGAAGTTGCGCGACTACTACGGGATTAGCGTCGTGCCGTTTGACTTCTTCGATCTGGAACAATTCGACGTCCGCACGGTGCACGAGAATATGTACTGGCACTGCGGCAAACAGATCCTGCAGGCAGCTCTCGCGCTCAAGCAGTTGCCCCTTGCTCACATCATCTACATCACGAATTTCAAGTGCGGGCCCGATTCCTACGTGAAGCATTACGTAGCTGAGGCGTCCGGAAAGTCGTTCTTGACGCTTCAGTTCGACGGACACAGCAACGATGCTGGAATGGTCACCCGCTGCGAGGCGTATTTGCATTCAAAAGGATTCCTTACGTGATTGACCTATCGGTGACAGCTCGGCCATTGGAAGAACGGGTCGTGTACATTCCGCGCATGAACTACGGCTCAGCGCTTCTGATGGCAGCTGCGTTTCGTTCAGTCGGCGTCAAGGCTGAAGTCTTGCCCGAAAGCGCTCCCGACTCCCTTCGACTTGCGGGTGCACACACCTCAGGCGATGAATGCCTGCCGCAGCGAGTTACGCTGGCTGGAATTCTGCAAGTTATCAACCAGCCTGGATTCGATCCTGCACGGGCCGCCTTCCTGATGGCCACCGCACATGGCCCTTGCCGCTTCGGACAGTATTCAACCTTCTTCCGAAAAATCTTCAACAACCTGAACTGCTCAGAGATGATGATCGTCTCCCCCACAACGCGCGACGGGTACAGCGGGTTCGGAATCAACGACAAGGGGTTCATTCGTACGGCATGGCGCGCACTTGTGATCGCAGACATCCTCCTGAGAATGCTGCTGAAGACCCGTCCTTATGAGCAAATTGCAGGCCAAACCGACCGACTCTATGAGGACGCGCTCCAGAGAGTCAACGGTGTGCTTGCTGTGCGGGGCTGCAGCCACAGCCATCGCATGAGTCGGTTGGTTGACGCATTGACGGAGATACGTGATTCATTCCGCCGCCTGCCTCTCAAAGCACCGGGCAGCAAGCCGCTCATTGGAGCGGTGGGCGAAATTTACTGCCGTCTCGATGAGGGATCGAACGACGAGATCATTCGCCATATTGAAGAATATGGAGGAGAAGTCTGGCTTTCAGGAATCGTCGAGTGGGTTGAGTATACAAACGAGGAAGTCGTCCTAAACCTCCGTGCGAGCGGTCGGTCATTGTCGTTAGCCAGAGGGGCATTCGAGTTGCGTCGATTAATCCAGCGCAAGGACGAGCACGCGCTGATGGAGCAGTTCAGGGAAGATTTCCGCGGGTATGAAGAGCCAGCGAACATAAACGAAATCTTCCGGCGATCCCTCCACTATCTTCCCTCCTACGCAACCCTGGGCGAGATGGTGATCAACACAGGAAGAGCTGTGTACCTTCATGAGAAGGGTGTGGATGGCATCATCGATATCAGTCCTTTCACGTGCATGAACGCGATTGTGAGTGAAGCCATCTATTCAAAAATCAGTCGTGACCACGACAAGATCCCGATCAAGGTGTTGTACTTCGACGGGAAGGCAAGGGACTGGAATCAGGATGTGGAGATGTTTATGGAGCTTGTGCGCGATTACCGGGCACGCAAGCGCCAAAGGCGGGGTAGTCCGTAGCCCTAACGGGATTCTCGAGCGAAGTGAGATCCGCCGAAGCTGTTGTTCAAGCGCAGGCGGAGAACCCGTGTTTCTGGTCCCGACAATCCCGACTGAAAAATGTCGGGACGCTGAGAAACGCGACATCGTCGGGACGCGGAAAATGACGGAGAAGTTGGCTTCGTCCTGAGGGACTCGCTAGCTCCTCAAAGCGACAAAGAACTTATCTTCGCCCTGAAAGGCTCGCTAAGTTCTGTCGTTTACTTCTGACAGCAGATCCCGATCACAAAACGATCGGGATTCTCAAAATGACAAAGAAGTTAGGTTCGTCCTTGCGGACTCCCTAACTTCTGTCATTTTGGAACCAGCCCTAACGGGATTCTCGAACGAAGCGAGATCCGCCGAAACCGCCGAAGGCGGTGCAGGCGGAGAACCCGTATTTCGGCCTTGAGAGGGCCGCGTCCTAAACCCTTAGGTGTGAGGGTCGGGGGGAATGAACAAGGACATGGTGATAGGAGCCTATTGCGGACCAGCTCGGGGGCCCGGCAACGGAATAATGTCTGCGCAGAATTGTCCAACAAGCCCTTTTTTTCTGAAAGATGCCTGCCCCGTTACTCTGCTGTTCCAACCGTTTTTGCTTGACACTGAGAAGAAAATCCGCAACTTTGTGGAAGCCCTTCCATGATTTCTTGGCTTGCGCAAGACTATCTACGATATCGCCCGCGCGGCGCGCGTCGGCATCGGCACAGTATCCCGCGTGTTCAATGACCATCCAAGGGTCGCAGAGGAAACCAAACGCCGGGTTCTCAAGGTTGCCAGGCGTCTGAACTACTCCCCGCATCCGCATGCGCGTCGTCTGGCGAAGCAGAAATCATTCACCGTCGTCGCCGTCGTCCCTTCTTTCTCATCGTATTTCTTCGTCGAGATCCTTCAGGCTCTCCATGATGGACTGCGTCATTACGATTATGATCTCCTCCTCTCCGGCCTCGACTATCCGCAGCAGACGCACCTGTCGCTCGCAAGAGTTCTCGACGAACAGAGAGCAGACGGGGCTCTTGTCCTCTCGCTGCCGATCATGCGAGACCTCAGAAATGTTCTCGAAGCCGCGAAAATTCCATTGGTGCTTGTTGATACCTACGATCCTGCGTTCAATTCGGTGTCAAGCGACAATGTTCACGGGGCGTTCCTCGCTACTCAACATCTCACCAAGCTGGGCCACAAGCGGATTGGGATGATCGCGGCGAATACCAGTAGTCCACCTGCCCGGGATCGTTTGAAAGGGTTCAAAAAGGCGCTCGCCGAGCACAAGATTAATCTGCGACCCGAATGGGTAAAAATCAGTCGCTCTCACAAGCTGGATGGATTCACCTATGAAGCGGGGTATCAGCTCATGCAGGCGTTCATGGAGATGAATTCTCGACGGCGACCGACGGCCTACTTCGTCTCAAGCGATGTCCAGGTCGTGGGGGCCCTGAGGGCGATTGAAGAAGCCGGACTCAGGTGTCCGGAAGACATAGCGATCTTTGGATATGATGACATCGTCCCTGCGGAGCACTACGGCATCTCAACGATCCGTCAACAAATCGGAGAGATGGGGAAGTCGGCAGTGGCTTTACTGATGGAAAGAGTCACCAACGGCGAATCGAAGGTTGTTCATAGACGGTACGAACCACAGCTCGTCATCCGCCGGACGTGTGGTACGACACAGGGTAGCCGTTCCGCCAGCAATGGTTCTTTTGAGTAAGTCCATTGCGACAAGTCACACGGGCGGAGTGGCGGAACTTGTGATCCTGATGGATCAATAAACGCACCGGAAGCATCTGCGGTCGCTCCAGAGTTGTTGTTTCAAGTGCGTAATGCCGCGAACTGAAGGAGATCACTCGCTATGAGTCAACAGAACCTCTCAAAGCTTGTTCTTCTTGTTTCCCTCCTTCTTCCTCTTGTTGCAGTCACATGCAACCCCGAAAGAACAGAGGACATATCCGGGGTTCCTTCGTGGGGATCTTCTGCCATCTGGTATCAGATCTTTCCCGAGCGTTTCAACAATGGTGATCCCACAAACGACCCCGCGGCCGAAGATATGTTCGGATCATGGCCACACATGGTTCCGCCTGGTTGGAAGGTTAGCGACTGGACGGGCGACTGGTACGCGCTCCAGGAATGGGAGCGGACGGACGATAAGGGATTCTATTTCCATGTTCAAAACCGTCGGTACGGCGGCGATCTTCAAGGGATCCTCGACAAGCTGGATTATCTCGACGATCTTGGGATCACGGCAATCTATCTCAATCCGATTTTTGAATCTCCCTCCCTCCATAAATACGATGCGACATTCTATCACCACGTCGACAACAATTTTGGTCCCGATCCCGAAGGAGACAAGAAGATTTGGAAAGAGGAGAATCCGGCTGATCCTTCAACCTGGAAATGGACATCCGCTGATTCCTTGTTCCTTCGTCTTATCACTCAAGCGCACGCGCGCGGAATGAAGATCGTCATAGACGGAGTGTTCAACCACGTCGGTATGACATTCTGGGCGTTTGAAGATGTGAAGAAGAACCAGGAGAAATCGCTTTTCAAGGATTGGTTTACCATCAAACGATGGGATGATCCGACAACTCCGGAGAATGAGTTCGACTATGAGGGTTGGTTCGGCGTGAGAGAATTGCCGGAACTGCGCGAAGATGGAAACGGAATCGTGACCGGCCCTCGTGAACATATCTTTTCCGTCGTCCGACGGTGGATGGACCCGAACGGTGATGGAAATCCGGATGACGGCATTGACGGGTGGCGGCTTGATGTGGCCGAAAAGGTGAACAAGAATTTCTGGCGGGACTTCCGAACGCTGGTCCGATCGATCAATTGTGAGGCCGTGTTGGTGGGAGAGGTCTGGTGGGAAGACTGGGACAACGACAAAATGTTCAATGCTGCACCCTGGCTGCAAGGGGATGTGTTCGACGGTGTCATGAACTATCGCTGGGCCCGAGAAGCATTTCTCTTCTTTGCCGCGGAGAAAACCAAGATCTCTGCCTCAACCTTTCGACGCCGGCTTGGGGAGCTACAGGATGACTATCGAAGAAGTGTCAATGACGCAATCTGGAATCTCTACGATAGTCACGACACGGATCGAATGCTCTCAAGGATTGTCAATCCCGATCTGAAGTATGACAAGCGGGTAAATCCCAAGGAAGACCCCACCTACGATGTCCGCACACCCCGAGAGAACGAAAAGAAAACCCAGAAGCTGATGGCATTGTTTCAAATGACCTTTGTGGGCGCTCCGATGCTTTACTACGGGACAGAGTGTGGCATGTGGGGTGCAGACGATCCGGATTGCCGCAAACCTATGCTCTGGAGTGCAATCTCTCACACAAACGAGTCCAGCCATCCGTTCGGCAAAAATCGTCCCAATGACAAGAACGTGTTTGACGGCGAATTGTTGAATTACTACAGGAAGCTGATCAGCATCAGAAAAAACCATAAGTCGCTGATGCAAGGTGAATACCAGGCGCTTCTGGTTGACGACGAGCGGGACGTTTTTTCGTTCATGCGCGAGTCGGACGACGAACGAGTGCTCGTGGTGCTGAACAATTCATGGAGATCTCAAGAGGTTATGATTCCATTTTCAAGTGCTCCGGGGAGGCAGGAAGTTGCCGACCTGATGTCACAGAAGAAATACCCAATCGAACAGAATAGAGTGTCTCTTCGTTTAGAACCAAAATCGGGAGTGATGTTGCAATAACGACTGTCTCAACCAACCATTCTCATCACAATACGTCAAGTGAGGAAAAACATGACAAAACGAATACTCAGTGCGTTCGTGCTTGTTCTCATGTTTTTGATGATGCAAGCCGGCCCGCTCCTTTTCGCTCAGGAGTCGGAGATACGCGGAAAGGTAACAAGCGCGGACGATGGAACGGTCCTAATCGGCGCCAACATTCTGGAGAAAGGTACAACAAACGGGACCGCCGCAGATATCAATGGAGAATTCAGATTGAGAGTACAACGGGGCGCCGTTCTCGTCGTATCACATGTGGGTTATTCAAGAGTGGAAGTGGCAGTATTGGATCAGACATACTTCGCCATCGCCCTGAGACCGGAGGCGATGCAGCTTCGAGAGGTCGAGGTGGTCGGCATTGGGTATGGAGAAGCGAGAAAAGCTGACGCGACCGGCTCCGTCGTCGCGATTTCAGCAAGGCAATTCAACGAGGGAAACGTAACGTCACCTCAGGAATTGCTTGTTGGAAAAGCGCCGGGCGTTGTCGTGAATACGCTCGGTGGTGCCGCGGGTGCGGGAACGAGAATCCGTATTCGAGGCGGTTCGTCCATACAAGGGAACAACGATCCATTGATCGTGATTGACAACATCCCATTGGAGAGCGCGGGAATCTCGGGTATGGCCAATCCGCTTTCATCAATCAATCCCAATGATATTGAGTCCATTACGATTCTGAAGGATGCCTCTGCGACAGCCATCTTTGGTTCAAGAGCTTCTAATGGTGTTATTATCATCAAAACCAAGAAGGCACCGTCGGCGGACCAGGTTACAGCAAAGATGATCCTGAGTTATACCGGCAATTTTTCGCTGGCGTCTCCCGCAAAGCTCTTGTCGCTCTTCACGGGCGACGAATTCAGGGCTTTGGTGGCTGATCGGGTCGCGAACCACGGCTTGACTTCCGCGGCGCTCGACAGATTGGGAACGGCGAACACAGACTGGAACAAAGAAGTCTACCGCACTGCCCCCTTGACTGAGCACAACATCAGTATTGGCCACGCGATAGGCTTAATACCGTACCGTGTTTCACTGGGATATCTCTTTCACGGTGGGATATTGAAATACAACAGCATCGATCGAAAGAATGCTACTCTCGCATTGTCACCATCATTGTTTGACGGCAGTTTGAACATGGAGCTGAGTGCCTTCGCTTCCTCGATTAGCAATAACTTTTCGAACAATGAGGCGATTTGGTCTGCGAATGAATTTGATCCCACGCAACCGATCAGGAACGGGAACTCCAGATATGGTGGCTATACCGCGTGGACGGAACTCGCCTCCGGCGATCGGCTCAACGGCGCGCCGAACAACATCGCAACCCATAATCCCGTTGCTCGCTTGGAATATCGAGACAATACCTCCGACGCAACGCGATATATCTTCAACGGCAAATTTGACTACAAGATTCCTTATGTGCCTGATTTGAAAGCAACGCTCAATCTCGGCTATGACTACTACAAGACTGATGGAAAAGATGTCACCGACACGCTGGCATCCTGGTCGTATCGAGAGCCGGAATTTCAAATCAGAGGGTACAAGCAGAAAAAGACAAATACCTTGTTGGACTTCTACCTGAACTACAAAACCGAATTGGCGTTCAACAAAATTGATCTTACGGGTGGGTATTCTTACCAACATTTCTACAACGAAGGAGAGAATTCCAACCGAGCGTGGAATCCGGCAGTCCCGGGAGCACGTCTGACGCCATATAAGGGCGAGTATTTTCTGATTTCATTCTTTGGCCGACTGAATTGGACAGTGCTCGACAAGTACCTGCTGACAGCGACGTTACGAGACGATGGTTCGTCGAGATTTTCCAAAGAAAACCGCTGGGGTCTCTTCCCTGCGGTTGCGGTCGCCTGGAAACTAACGGAAGAACCCTTCATCGGAAAATCGGAACTCCTCGACGAGCTGAAGCTTCGCTTCAGCTGGGGAAAGACGGGTCAGCAAGATGTGGGAGGGAACTACTATCCCTATATCCCCACGTACACCGCCAGCACAGCCGGAGCGTACTATCAGTTTGGGAATACATTCTATTCCACACTGCGCCCGGATGCCTATGATGCAAATCTGAAATGGGAAACCGTGACCTCCTTGAACGCCGGAATAGATTTCACACTGCTGAGCAGTCGAAGAGTGTCCGGTTCGATCGAGGTGTACCAGAACACTTCTGACGACTTGTTGAACAACATACCGATTCCTGTCGGCAGCAACTTCTCCAACTATCTGCTGACGAATGTCGGATCCATGGTCAACAAGGGCGTCGACGTTGGTTTGAACGTTACGCCGTTCTTAACGCAGGATCTATCCTGGGACTTCGGGGTGAACGTGACATACAACAAGAACGAGGTAACCAAACTCACCCTGACCGATGATCCTTTGTATCCGGGAGTCAATACAGGCGGGATCGCAGGGGGCGTGGGGAACACGGTCCAGAAGTTTATCGTTGGATTTCCTGCGAGGGTATTCTTCTTGTTTTCTCAGGTCCGTGACGCAAACGGCAATCCGATTGAGGGTTTGTACGTTGATAAAAGCGGTCAGGGAGGAAGCGTCGCGGGGAATGAGCTGAACAAGTACTATTTGAAATCACCAAACCCTGATTATCTGGTGGGTATTTCCTCGAGGATCAACTACAAGAACTTTGATCTGAGCTTCTCCGGCAGGGTGAGCATTGGCAACTATGTGTACAACAACAATGCATCGAACAGAGCCCTCTATCAACAAGTGTACAACCAGAGCGGATTCTTGTCCAATATCCTCACCGATGTCCGGAAGACAAATTTCTCGACGGCGCAGTATTGGTCGAGCGTCTACCTGGAGAACGCATCGTACTTCAAAATGGACTACGTCAACTTCGGTTATAATTTCACTTCGTTGTTCGGTACGAGTGTCGGAGGACGTATCGGACTCCTCGTCCAAAATGTCTTTACGATCACAAAGTATAGCGGACTGGATCCCGAAGTTGAGAATGGCATCGACAACAGCATCTATCCGCGACCACGCGTGTATATGATGTCAATCAGTTTGAAGTACTAATTTTGGGGAAGGAGAATGAAAATGAAAAGAATAGCGTTTTTGACTCCGCTCATATTGATCACTGCATTCGTATTTTCATCGTGTGTGAATGATTTGAATGTAGAGCCGATCGATCCAAATGTGAACACATTAAACAATGTGTTTAAGGATCAGGCGGCATACAAACGAGCTTTGGCAAAGGTCTATGCAAGCTATGCCATCAGCGGCCAAACAGGCGGCGGTGGTGGAAGTCCGGATATTTCGGGCATTGACGAGAACTTTGGCAATTACATTCGCCAATACTGGGGCTTGCAGGAACTCTCCACCGACGAGGCGATCATTGCGTGGGACGATGCCACAATCAAGGACTTTCATTGGCAAACGTGGTCGCCGAACGATGTGTTTATTACCGCGCTCTACTCCAGAATATTCTATACCGTTGCACTCAGCAACGAGTTCATTCGAAATGTGAACAACGCTCTTGGCTCCGCATCGGGCACGATGCTCAACGACCTGAAGGCGTACAAAGCGGAAGCTCGTTTCATCCGAGCCCTCTCGTATTGGCACGCCATCGATCTGTTTGGCAATGTCCCCTTTGTGACGGAGGATGACTTACCGGGCGCCTTTTTCCCCAAAAGGATTACTCGTGCTGATCTCTTCAACTACATTGAAAAAGAACTCAAAGAAATTGAGTCCGAACTTGTGCCTGCAAGACAAAACGAGTACGCGAGAGCAGATAGAGGCGCAGCGTGGTTTTTGCTTGCGAAACTCTACTTGAATGCAAGAGTCTATGTGGGTACAGAACGAAATTCCGACGCACTCACCCAGATCAACAAAGTCATTGCTGCGGGGTATTCGCTTGACAGCAACTACGAGAGAGCGTTCAGTGCCGACAACCACGCAAGCCCCGAAATCGTATTTCCAATTGCTTTCGACGGGCAACACACTCAGCAGTACGGCGGAATGACGTTCATTCTCCATGCTTCGAATGGCGGAGGCATGCCGCTGTTTGGTATCGACGGCGGTTGGGGCGGCATCCGAACGATTAAGGACTTTGTTACCAAGTTCAACGTACGCGAAAGTGACTTCGCTGCCACCACGCAATACCGAAGCGCCGACAAGAGGGGAATGTTCTTCTTTGACCGATCGAGCTGGCAATGGGAAATCACCAACGTCGGCACATTCACTCATGGAGTCGGTGTGACCAAGTTCAAAAACGTCACCTCGACAGGCGGAGCCGCACCCAATGCCCATGCTACGTTTGTCAGTACAGACTTCCCGATGTTCCGGCTGGCTGATGCGTATCTGATGTACGCAGAAGCTGTGGTCAGGGGCGGGGCGGGCGGCAATACGGCGACTGCGGTCGGTTATGTCAATTCCTTGAGACAACGCGCCTACGGGAATACCTCGGGGAATATCACCGCTGCAAATCTTACGTTGGATTTCCTTCTGGATGAACGCGGCCGAGAATTGTACTGGGAAGGTCACCGAAGAACGGATCTGGTTCGTTTCGGGCAGTTTACCAACGGGACGTACGTGTGGGAATGGAAAGGAAAAGTCAAGAACGGTATCCAGACGAGTCCCCATCGGGATCTGTATCCGATTCCGATAAACGACCTGAACGCGAATCCAAACTTGAGACAAAATCCCGGCTATTGAACTTGAAGAGTATTGTTGTCTGAGGAGACAAACATGAAAAACTTAACTCGAGCTGCACTATGTGGAGTGATGCTTGGGCTTCTGTTGGCCTCTTGCGAAAGAGACATAACGGAACCGGTGATTCATCCAAGTCCCACCAAGCCGACAGTGGCAGATTTGTCGTTCACCGGGCAATTCAACATCAGTTATGCTGATAGCCTCATTTCATTTTCCTGGTCTGCCGCCGATTTCGGCTTCTCTTCCTCGATTACGTATGCTCTGCAGCTTTCACCCCAGAGCGATTTTTCGAGCGATGTCGCGACCTTGTTGACTACCCAGAAACTATCGGGGACAACCAAAGTAAGCGATCTCAACAACCTGATATTGTCATGGAATAGGGAAATTGGGAAAGCCGTTACCGTGTACTACAGGGTCTCCGCATCGGTGAGCAGCAGTGTAGCGGTACTTTCTGCAGCCAAGTCAAGGAGCTTCACTCCTTATGAATCACTGATAGATTATCCGATGGTCTACGTGCCCGGCTCCTATCAGGGTTGGTCCCCCGGGGCTGCAAATGGACGATTGTATTCCTATGGTTTTAACTCTCAGTATGCAGGAATCGTGCGGCTTGTTGACGGTACCAATCCGACGGTCGAATTCAAAATTACCTCCGTGCCAAGTTGGTCCGGTACGAACTGGGGTGGCACGTTGACATTGTCCGGCACTTCATATTCAGGTACTCTCGATCCGACGGGCGGCAATCTCCGAGTCAACGCAGGAACGTACGCGTTTGTCGTTAATGTCTCTACGTTGTCGATAGCGCTGACGAAGACTGATGATTGGGGGATCATTGGTTCAGCTATTCCGCCCTACGACTGGTCGAGAGATATGGATATGTTCTATAATGGCCAACGGAAGATGTGGGAAATCACCTCTGATTTCAGGGCGGGTGAATTCAAGTTCAGAGCAAACGACGGCTGGTCGCTCAACTATGGTGACAATAACACGGATGGTACGCTTGAGCCAGGCGGCGCGAACATTCCGTTGGCATCTGCCGGCAACTACACAATTCGGTTGGATGTGCAGAAGCTGACATATACGGTCAAGAAGAACTAACGCTGTTCCCCTTGAGTCTTCTTGTGTTTCGTCGAGCGATCTCGTGAGCACGAACATCCCGTCCTGATCGCGTTCGGGACGGGATGAGCTCGACGGAGGGTCTCTTGCGAGCACGCTCGCCGGAGAGGACAGACATGTCGGGAAGGTAGTGTGATTGCCTGAGGCCCGAAAAACAGGGAATGACTCGCTTGTATGCATCCTGCACGAACAGGTTTTGAGAGACCGCCTGGAAGGATCGTGCGGACTGCGGCCTGGTTCAACCTCCAATGTCAGAGTGTCCGACATGGATTCTATGTTGTACACGAGAAGTACATACGCACAAGTTCTCGCCTCACCTCCATTCCTTTCGAAAGAAGCAGGACGATGTGAGAGTCGAAGCCCGCAACAATCCGGCAATCTCCGATGAAGAGGTTGTCTCCTACTTCTTTGCTGCAAATAGCTCTGGTTCACCATAAGCTTTCAATCGCGAGCATGGGTCTGCTCCTCGTGCTTGTTGCACCAAATCTCTTCGCACAAACAGACAGCGTGGATGTGACCTTCCGGCTGACCCCCTTGCCGACAATGCCTCGGCCTCCGTATGTCGTCGGAGAATTCAACGGGTGGAACACGAGTGCAATGCCGATGAGTCACGTCGGCAACGACGTTTGGGCACGTACCGTCAGACTGCGTATCGGCGGCAATCCGACCCCGCCTCAGTATGGTGTACCGGGGGCGTGGCAATACAAGTTCTATCCACCGGCGACAGGTCAACCACAATGGCCAAACGATTCACTCAATCATCATGTCAATCCGAACGACAACAACAACTCGGTTCTTTTCGTCAAAGATCCAACGATCTACCATTTCGTTCCAAATCTACGAACAGGCATAGTTCGCACAAGCACACCTGTCATCTCTGCCTTCCTCTATCCAAAAGTTGGGACACTCGTCGATACAGCGAGTATTGTGTTGAGGGTGGGACCAAAGACGTACTCGGGAATAGGTTCACACTATGACCCAATTGAGCGGCGTTTTTCGTTTCGCCTCCCTGAACCGATATCGAACGGCGTGCACAAGGTAGTCCTCTCTGCCGGCTCAAACATCGATTCCGTGAGCATAATCGTGCAGGCAGGATACGTTCAGATCTCCACGAGGGGCGGCTTCACAACAAGAAACCCAGTTCGCCACATCCGCGGACGCGTCGAGGGCGCAACGAGCGGCACGATTCGTCTCGTACAGAATGGGGGTGATACAATTCAGGCGAGTGTCTCGAACGGATTCTTCGCCGGCAGAGTAACGCTTCGTGAAGGAGTGAACACATTCGTTGCGCTGGCGACGGATCTCCTTGGAACCCTTCATCGTTCGGATTCAGTCTTGATGACGTATGTCGTCGATCATGCTCCAACAGCAAAGGTTGACTTCTTCACCGAGGGCTCGAGTATCCGAATCACGGGATTGCAGAGCACAGATCCTGATTCGGGTCAGACGGCACTGCTTCAGTTTAACTTCAGTGAAAGTCCGGCAAATCCTCAGGCCACGAATGTCGGCGGCTCGTTCAGTCAGGTCGTGATTCCAAAACCTCAGACGCCGGGAGAATATTACTATGGCCTGATCGTGCGTGATCCGGACGGAAATGCGGATACGACTCGCAACTACTTCACCATACTCTCTGACGGCTCATTCCAGAGCACGACAATGGCTTCCGTGCCGGATTGGGTGCGGAAGGGGAGAGTATACGAACTCTTCTTCAAATCATTCACACCTGAAGGTACAATCAATGCGGCGCTTCCATATCTGACATATCTCAAGAACCTCGGAGTGAACATTCTCTGGGTGATGCCCGTCATGATGAACGCGAATCCCATCAACAACGATATCGGACCGGGCTACAACATCAAGGATTTTTACAGCGTTGCACCAGAGTATGGCACGATTGCGGATTTCAAGAATTTTGCCGCAGAGGCACACAAAATAGGGCTGAAGGTGATATTGGATGTCACACCGAACCACGCCAGCTATGCTCATCCCTTTGTCTCAGACGCGAAGGTTTTTCGCGAGGATTCGTACTATTGGAACTTCTTTGAACATTCGAGACGGACCCAGAACACAAACAACCTCGGCGATTGCCTGACCGCAGACGGCTTCAACTACTATTGCGGGTTTTCGGACCAGCTTCTGAACTATGACTGGTCCGACATCGATGCCCGATATTATAAGACTTCTGTGTATCGATGGTGGATCAAGGAAATGGGGATTGATGGATATCGGTACGACGTCTACTGGGGACCGCTCCGGAGATATGGCGAGCAGGCGATGGGTATTCCCGTGCGGAGTGTCCTCAGACGGGTGAAACCGGATATTCTTCTGCTTGCAGAAGAGAGCGGCGTCGGTCTGGGAACAGAAGCGATCTATGCAGATCGTGGCGGCGGAGTGGATGCCGGGTACGACTGGCAGCTCTACTGGGACGGCTTCAGAAACCTCTATTCGCGAAGCCTCGAGGATCTCAACAGCAGGATCACAAATTTCGGCGGCAACACAATGGGTTTTGTGCCTGGACCCAATTCGTATTTCCTGAGATTTCTCGAAAACCATGATGAAGATCGAATCAGCTACCTCTATGGTTCGTACGAGCGGACGATGCCCGCCGCAACGGTACTCTTTACCGTCCCGGGTTTGCCGATGATCTATTCAGGTCAGGAGGTTGGATACGGACTCGGCATCGAGGGCTCAGACGAAAGAAGTCTGAACAAACGGAGAAGAGGAGTGATAGATTGGAACGTTGCGGGCAAGTCGCTTCTGTTGGCGCACTATCAGAAGCTGGCTCACATTCGCGGATCATTTGCGGCATTCTCTTCCCAGGATTTCATCCGGCTTTCGTCCGGGAATTCATCGGTCTACACCTATGTCCGTCCATTTCCGGATAATGCCGGTGTTGTCGCGGCGAATTTCAGCGCCCAGCCGGTGAGAGTCGTGCTGGCGATATCAGCCTCAACGCTTGGACTGCATAATGTGCAGTCGAAGGTCTGGTATGCCAGCAATTTGTATGAGAACGTCTCAACGGCAGTCCAGTTTGTGGATGGCAGGGCAAACGTGACGATCGATCTCCGGCCATATGGGAGTGCCGTTTTCGTGTTCTCGGATACGGTTCGCCAGCTGCAGCTTCCGAGCCTGGATTCCGGACTGCCGCCCGGCGGAACGGTGGAAGTTCCTCGTCACTTTGTGTTCCATCAGAATTTCCCCAATCCGTTCAACCCTGGTACCACATTCCGGTTCGAGCTGGAGACAGATAGACACGTCACGTTGAGAATTTATAATCTGATCGGGGAAGAGATTGTTGTGCTTCTCGATCATTCCCGGAACGCAGGAATCTACAATGTGGAGTGGGATGGGCGGACAAAACATGGCCATCAGGCGGCATCCGGAGTATACTTTGCGAGACTCGAGAGTGACAATCAACGGTTGACGCAAAAAATTGTTATGATTCGGTAGTCTGATAAGAGGAAAGCACGATGTACGCGATTCGCCTTCTGACCGTTTTGGTCGGCATCACGTTCATTTCTTCGAAACTCATCGCGATGCACGATCCGCATCAAGAGAAAGCGAAGAGACCGTTGTACCTGAATATCATCTGGCATCAACATCAACCGTTGTATCTTGATCCGGAGACAGATCAACTGCAGGGACCCTGGGTTCGTACGCATGGGACAAAAGACTATTATGATATGGTCTCAATCCTCGAGCGATATCCGGAGATCCATGTTACGGTAAACCTGACGTCGTCGCTGCTCTTTCAGCTTCAGGAATACTATGTCGCGCGGTTGATACCCTTTCTGAATACTCAGCAGAACCGAATGCGCTCGGCGGAATACTTCGAACAGTACGGCGGGAAAACCGATCCCTGGATCGACATTGCCTTGAAACCGACCACTGAGCTGACAGAAAAGGATCGTTCACATCTCCTGCGGAACACATGGAATGCCTTCGGCGTCAGTGATGTCATGATAGAACGTTTCCCGGCATACAATCATTTGAGAGGCAAGCTCCGTACTGGTGATGACAAATTTGCTGAACAGGAGCTCCGGGATCTGAAGTTCTGGTTCTTTCTTGCGCACTTCGATCCGGATTTCTTCGACCAACCGGTGCAGCTTGCCTCGGGAAAGGTTATTGACCTTACCGACTTGATTGGCAAGATGGGGGATGGAACGTACGGATTGAAGAAAAGGATCACGGAAGATGACTGCAATCGCATCGTGGCGGAAACGGCCAAGGTACTCGAAGCCATCATTCCCGTCCACCGAAAGTTCATGTACGATCCCGCTGTCGGAGTCGGACAGCTCGAGGTGATCACGACCCCATACTATCATCCGATTCTGCCACTACTCGTCAATTCAGATCTCGCAAGAATCGGTCAACCAACGGAAGACTTGCCGGGACGATTCAGTTTCCCGGAAGACGCCGATGCGCAAGTGGCGAAATCGGTGCTCTATTTCCGCAAGCTCTTTGGAAGGGCTCCCGCCGGGATGTGGCCTGCCGAGGGATCTGTGGCCCAAGAAATCGTGCCGATCATGCAGCGCCACGGAATCAAATGGATCGCGACGGATGAAAAAGTGCTTGCACGCTCAAGACCGGGGGATCAGCCGAAGTACTTTCCCTATACCCTGGGAGACGATGACGGCGGATTGGCAATCGTCTTTCGGGATACGGAACTATCGGACAAGATTGGCTTCACCTACCAGGATTGGGAAGGAGATAGAGCGGCTGACGACTTCGTTGAGCACGTGCTCCGCTATGTGCCTGACGATGATGATCAAGACAGACTGCTCACGGTGATACTGGATGGTGAAAACGCTTGGGAGTGGTATCGAAAGGACAATGATGCGAAGCTATTCCTCAACACGCTTTATGAAAAGCTGACTAACCTTCAGAAAAATAAGAGGGTTATCACGGTTACTCCAACCGAATACATCAGCGGCAATCCTCGTCGAAACATCCCTCCACATCCCTCTCAGACGATGAGGAAGCTGGAATGGCTCTGGCCGGGTTCGTGGATCAACGCCAGTTATGACACCTGGATCGGGGAGCACGAAGAGAACAAGGGGTGGGAATATTTGCGCATGGCGCGCGAAGACCTGGGAGCTTCGGGCATTCCGGCACCCACGGTTGGCGAAGAGTCCTCCGAGAAAGGATCCCAACGATGGTATGGCGTGAAGGCATGGGAGGCGATGTACGCCGCTGAAGGATCGGATTGGTTCTGGTGGTACGGGACCGATCAAACGGCTCCCGGGGGTGACAAGCCGTTTGATGCTGCGTTTATCACGCTTCTGAACAATGTCTACCGATTCGCAAGACTCGCCGGAGGAACCATGCCGGAACGAACCTTCGATCCGATCCTGAGGACTTTCCCCACGGGCGAGAAGAGCGGTCGAGGAACGATGGCGCAAAGCGTAGTTGACCTCGTGAGGGTTGTATTTCAGTGCGACGTGCGTGGGATCGACGTGCGCACAGCGATCTATGTTGCCGGAAATCATGACGTCCTCGGCAGCTGGCAACCGAATCTTGTCCGGATGTTCGATGACGGGACAAACGGAGACATGGCATCGGCTGATGGGATCTGGACGCTCGAGGTCTATCTTCCCCCCGGCGCAACAATCGAATACAAATTCACCAACAGCGGTACTCGAGGCGTGTGGAGCCCCAGTGAAGAATTCCCCATATTAAACCGCAAGGCTACGATCGACAAGAATCCGGGTGAACGAATGATTCTCCTGGATAGATTCGGCAAAATGTGACGACTGTGAACGATGATGAATCAGAAGCGGCCACATAGATTCTGGGTGTGTCATCTGGTCCTGAGTACCGCGCTTATGCTATCGTTCAGCGGTTGCGGCGCAAAAGTACAAGACCTGAATACGATCGTGATCTGGCACCAGATGAGACCTGATGAGCGAGCGATTCTGCAGCGGCAGTTGAGGCGATACGAAGAAAGAACTCCGGGAATCAAGGTCGTAGAGATATACAAAGAGACCGAAGAGCTCCGGAGCGGCTTTGTGATCGCTTCCATTGCGGGCCAGGGTCCGGATCTGGTGTATGGCCCCTCTGATCCTATCGGCATCTATGAAGCGACGAAGACCATTCAACCTCTTGAACAATTTCTTTCGAAAGACTATCTCGATCAATTTTCGGGTTCAGCACAGACATGGCACAACGATCACCTCTACCAGATCGCGGACAAGATAGGAAATCACTTGGCACTGGTGTACAACAAGAAGTACCTCGAACGACCGCCGACGAGTGATCGTGAGCTGATTGAGATGTCAAGACAGATTCAGGAGAAGCATGGATCCCTTGCCGGCCGACCCAATGTCTACGGGTTGGCGTGGAACTACACCGAACCGTTCTTCTTCATACCGTTCCTGACCGGTTTCGGGGGATGGGTTTTCGATGAAGACGGCGTCACACCATCGCTCAATTCGACCGCAATGGTCAACGCGCTCCGGTTTGTCCGGGCGCTGAGGGATACACACAGGATCATCCCAAACGAATCTGACTATGAGATTGCCGATGCCCTGTTCAAGGATCAGAAAACCGCCATGCTCATTAACGGTGACTGGTCGTGGGCAGGGTATGTCGAGAAGGGGATTGACGTGGGGATCGCACCGCTCCCGATGATCAGCGAAACCGGCTTGTGGTGTGCTCCGATGACGTCGCCGAAGGGATATTCCCTCAGCGCAAACGTTCCTCCGGAAAAAATTGAAAGCGTGATTCGTTTGCTTCGTTTTCTTCTGAACGAGGAGAACCAACTCGAAACGGTTCGTGCAATCATGACGGCTCCCACGCTCCGCAGTCTCTACGGTCGAACGGAGATTCGCTCTCATCCGATCATCATGAACTCCCTGCTGCAAATCGAACGGGGGAGACCGATGCCGGTTGTCCCGGAGATGCGTGCGGTGTGGGATGCGATGAGACCGCCATACCAGGCGGTCATGGGAGGCGCTCGCACTTCTGAGCAAGCCGCTCGTGACATGCAAGACCTTGCTCTCAAGAAAATCAGGGATATGAACGAATGAGCCGTCAGAAATGGTTTATCATCGCACTGATAGCGCCGGCGATTCTTGTGATGGCCTTCGTTGTGTTCTACCCGTTTGTCTACAATGTGTTCCTCGCGTTTGGGAACATGAACCTGAGCCGGATCCGCGATTGGGAGCTGGTTGGCTTTCGACAGTTTATCAAGATCTTCACCGAGCCGTCGCAGCCGGATTTCTACGTTGTTTTTCTCAAGACGATTATCTGGACGGCGGCGAACGTCTTCTTCCACGTCGTGATTGGCGTGTTCCTTGCGCTGGTTCTCAATCAGCACCTGAAGGGGAGAGGGGCATTCCGAACGATACTCATCCTGCCCTGGGCGATTCCACAGTACATCGTGGCCCTGACCTGGCGGGGGATGTTCAACTATGAATACGGATCCATTAATCTCATCATCACCAAATATCTCGGCCTGCCCGCCGTCGAGTGGCTCAAAAGCCCGACGGAGGCATTTCTGGCGATCATTCTGACGAACGTCTGGTTGGGATTCCCCTTCATGATGGTCATTGCGCTCGGTGCGCTTCAGAGCATTCCCCATGAGTTGTACGAAGCGGCCGAGATCGACGGCGCCAAATGGCATCACAAGCTTCGCACGATCACTCTCCCACTCATCCGACCGGTGATGATCCCGGCTATCACGCTTGGGGTGATCTGGACGTTTAACAATCTGAATATCGTCTGGCTGGTCAGCAACGCCGGTGAGCCATCCGACAACACACATATTCTTGTCTCGTTCGTGTACAAGGCGGCGTTCAACTTCTACAGCTTCAGTCACGCTGCCGCCCTATCTCTCATCATCTTTGTCATACTGCTCACGTTCAGTCTCTTTTTCATGCGAAAGACTCGCGCAACTGAATCTGCATATTAAGCATCACGGAAGGCCATGGCGGTCCAAAGCAAACGAACACGACTTCTCAAGCGGCTCTCCAGCTACGCCGTCCTCCTCTTCTTCTGCATCATCTCGATTTTTCCGATCTGGCAGATCGTCAATATCTCCCTGCGTCCCGGGAATCAACTTCTTTCCACCACGCTGGAGATCATCCCCTCGAATGCAACCTTGGAAAACTACATGAATCTGCTGAGCAGCGGAAGTTTTCTCCTCTGGTTGTGGAACAGTACTCTCGTTTCGCTCGCAGTAACTCTGACAGGGGTCGTGCTGGCGTCGACCGCCGGCTATGCATTCTCGCGATTCCGGTTTGTCGGAAAGAAGTTTGGGCTCCTCACACTGCTCACGACGCAAATGTTCCCGGCGACGATGCTTCTCCTGCCGATGTATATCATGCTGATCAATCTTGGTCTCATCAACACCTATCTTGGCGTTGTGATTGTCTATTCCGCCACCGCGCTTCCGTTTTGCATCTGGACCATGAAGGGGTACTATGATACTATTCCGGCGACTCTCGAAGAGGCGGCGAGTATCGATGGGTGCTCACCATTCATGACATTTTACAGAGTTATTCTGCCGCTTGCCGCGCCGGCGCTCGTCATCACGGCCCTCTTTTCTTTCATGACAGCATGGTCCGAATATCTCGTTGCCGCGCAGATTCTCCAGGACTCTCAACTCTGGACTCTTCCTCTCGGCTTGAAATCGTTTGAAGCCAGCATGAGTACCCAATGGGGACTCTACGGCGCGGCATCTCTCATTGTGATGATTCCTGTTGTCGTGTTATTTCTTCTTCTGAGCCGGTATCTTGTTTCTGGTCTGACATTGGGAAGTGTCAAGGGATAGAAAATGAAAAAAACGACGGCAATACTCGTGACTCTCGTTTGCACCGGGGGATGTGCAACGGATGAGTCGCTTCGGATGAACTTGAATGGTCCATGGTTCTTTCAGGTTGACTCGCTTGACGAAGGGATGTCGAAATCGTGGTACGCTGAAGAATTCAACCGATCTGGTTGGACCAAAGTAAGCGTTCCCGATCACTGGGAGCGTTATGACCTCGCTTCGTACGACGGAGTGGGATGGTTTTCGACAACGTTTGAGTATGCAGGGGGGAGCCGGCCGATGGCGCTGGTTTTTGGCGGTGTGGACGACGCCGCGGATGTTTGGATTAACGGCGTGTCTGTGGGTTCCCATGTCGAACATAGCGATGCGTTCTACTTTGACATCACTCGGGCACTGCGCACAGGAGTAAATGAAATGGCTGTTCGTGTCGTTGATTTCGGTGGACCGGGAGGAATCTACCAATCTGTCACGGTGGATCTGCTCGATCGAGTTCCAGACCTCCTCAGGACAGCGTTTTCTCGGATGCAGGCAAAACCGAGTGAGGAGTGGATCAGAGATGCTGTCATCTATGAAGTGTATCTCCGTTCGTTCTCGAAAGAGGGGAGCATGAAGGCGTTGGAGCGCCGTATCCCGGAACTGAAGGAAATGGGCGTGACCGTCATATGGCTCATGCCGATTCATCCGGTCGGGAAATTGCATCGGAAGGGAACACTGGGAAGCCCGTACGCCGTGCAAGATTACTATGCCATCAATCCGGAGTTTGGCACGCTTGAAGATTTTCGATCGCTCATCCGCACCATACATCGACACGGCCTGAAGATTATCATCGATCTCGTCGCGAATCATACTGCCTGGGACAGTAGACTTATGAACGAGCATCCTGATTGGTTCACGAGGGACGAATCAGGAAAAGTGATCGCGCCGAACGATGACTGGACTGATGTCGCCGATCTCGACTACAGTCGACAGGAATTGTGGACATACATGATTGAGATGATGAACTATTGGGTACGCGACATCGGCATCGACGGATATCGGTGTGACGTGTCAGAGTTGGTTCCAACAGAATTCTGGAATCGTGCCCGGAAGGAGCTGGACTCCATCAAACCGGTCATGATGTTGTCCGAGGGAACGCTGCCGGAGCATCACGTAGAGGCATTCGATCTCACCTATGCGTGGAATTTCTACGATCTCCTCTCGAATGTCATATCCGGCTCAGGGAGCGTCGGTATGTTTGAAGAGTTGCTGGAGCGTGAATCGTACAAATTCCCCAAAGGATCGCTGCGGCTGCGTTTCAACACAAACCACGACAAGAATGCATGGGAGGCGCCGGCCGTCGAGAAATTCACCCCGGCGGGGGCGAAGGCAAGTGCGGTGCTGATGTTCACATTTCCTGGAGTCCCTCTCATCTACAACGGCGAAGAGGTTGGAAATAGCAAAAGGCTTGGTCTCTTTGAAAAGATTGATATCGACTGGACCAAGAATCGCGATTTTCGCGATCTCTATTCGGATTTGGCCAGGCTTCGAAAGACCCACGCGGCCCTCCGGCATGGTGAATACAAACCCTTGAAGAACTCGGATGGGGAGAAAGTGATCTCCTTTCTCCGACAGTCGGGCAGTGAGAAGCGTCTTGTCGTCGTGAATCTCTCTAACCGATCACGCGAGGCGACAATATCACTTGGTGGTCGAGCCAATGCAAAGCTGAACGATCTTCTTGCGGGAAGGTCTGTGGACGTCGCCGATGGGGTGATATCGCTGACGCTGAGACCGTTTGACTTCTACGTCTTAGCTCTTCCGCAGTAGTGTACAGAACCGGTTGATGGTCAACGATTTGAGGTCCTGCAACGGGGGAGAGATCTCGTGGCTCAAATCGGACACGAAGTAAGAGGAGACTGACATGGCAAGCGTACGCCTGGAGAATGTGAAAAAGGTATTTGATGGAGGGCATGTTGCGGTCCACAGTATGAGCCTCGACATCGAAGACAGAGAGCTCGTTGTTCTGGTGGGACCATCTGGCTGCGGCAAATCTACCACCCTGAGAATGGTGGCAGGTCTGGAGGAGGCGACCGAGGGAACCATTTCGATCGATGGACAGATCGTGAATGATGTTGCCCCCAAGGATCGTGATATTGCCATGGTGTTTCAGAACTACGCCTTGTACCCCCACATGACGGTCTTTGAAAACATGGCCTTCGGTCTGAGGCTGCGGAAGTTTGCGAAACCTGAGATCACTCGAAGGGTGCGGGAAGCTGCCGATATTCTGGGAATCGAGAACCTTCTGAATCGAAAGCCGAAAGCGCTCTCCGGCGGTCAGCGGCAACGCGTGGCGTTGGGCCGGGCCATTGTTCGCCAGCCCAAAGTCTTCCTCTTCGATGAACCGTTGAGCAATCTTGATGCAAAGCTTCGTGTCCAGACGCGGACCGAGATTTCCAAGCTCCATCAACGGTTGGCGGCAACAATGATCTATGTGACGCACGATCAGATGGAAGCGATGACGCTCGGCGACCGAATCGTGGTCATGAAGGATGGCCACATTCAGCAGGTCGATACGCCGCTTGGCCTCTATCATCGGCCCGACAACAAGTTCGTGGCGGGATTCATCGGAAGTCCGGCAATGAATTTCTTTGCGGGAACAATCGCGAGGCAGCGGGGACTCTCCTTTTCCGCAGAGGCTGACCGACTACGCCTTCCGATCGAGAAGAAGAACCAGAAGCGCGTTGCGGCCTACACGGGCAAACGCGTAACCTTCGGATTGAGACCCGAGCATATCGGTCCCAAGGATCTGAAGCGGAAGGCCGCGGTGAATGTGAAGGTGCACGTTGAGGTGGTCGAACCGATGGGGAATGAGCTCCTCCTCTACTTCACGACGGTGGAGGGAGGAAATCAATATGTGGCAAGATTCAGTGCCGAGGTGATCCCGACGGCCGGCAGATGGATGGAACTAAGCTTTGACATGTCTCAGGCACATTTCTTTGATGAGCAAACGAACGAGGCAATTTGACCTCGATTCGGTTTCGTTCGGTCTGTTCTCCACGCGGAATCGAATGTCGCCGATCTCTCCTAGTATTTCTTCCACTTCGTCAGGTCTTCCGGTGTCGCAGGTCTCAGACTGATGGCGGTCCCGCCGCCGGGTGCCAGTTTCACGTTGAGCTTGGTCTGATCATTGACCAAAGCATTTTGAATCTGGTATTCCATTGGCTTTTTTTTCCAGTGGGCATTCGGGCCATCGGCATAGATGGTTGCGAGGTACCATCGTTTCTTCGGGAGAAAATCGAGAACAATCTGAGATGAACGTGGATGTTCATCTGTGATTGCGCCGATATACCACTCGTCTTTACTGCGTGCTTTCCGAGCTATCGTGAGGAAATCGCCGGGCTCTGCCTCGAGAATCTTTGTGTCGTCCCAATCGACTGCTACGTCTTTGATGAACTGAAACGCGTCCGGGAACCGTTCATAGTTCTCGGGCAAATCGGCGGCCATCTGGATGGGACTGTACATCGTCACGTAGAGCGCAAGTTGTTTCGCGAGGGTCGTGTGCACCTGGAAGTCTCCTTGCCGGCCGTATGAGGCAATCTTGATCTGGAATATGCCCGGAGTGTAGTCCATTGGTCCCCCGATGAGGCGAGTGAAGGGGAGAATCGTTTCGTGCTCAGGGGGATTGCCATGGCTCCACGCGTTGAATTCGTTGCCGCGCGCGGCTTCGGAGGCAAGCCAGTTTGGGTATGTGCGGTGTAGGCCCGTGGGTCGGACCGGCTCATGCGCAACGACCATGATCTGGTGCTGTGCCGTCAGTTCCGCGACACGCACATAGTGGTTCACCATCCATTGTCCATCATGATGTTCTCCGCGCGGAATAATCTTGCCGACATATCCCGTCTTCACCGCGTCGTAGCCGTGATCCTTCATGAAGCGGTACGCTTCAGCCATCCGGCGTTCGTAGTTGGTGACAGAGGCGGAGGTTTCGTGGTGCATGATCAACTTCACACCTTTTTGAGCTGCATACCTCTGTAGTTCCTTCACATCGAAATCAGGATAGGGTGTGATGAAATCAAACACCTCTTCTTTCCAGTTGCCGAACCAGTCTTCCCACCCGATATTCCATCCCTCCACCAGCACGCCATCGATTCCATGCTCGGCAGCGAAATCGATATATCTCTTCACTCGGGCGGTTGTAGCTCCATGGCGGCCGTTTGGCTTGAGAGTACTCCAATCGGTTCCCGCGAGATTCACGTTATCGACATCGGCGTAGTTCCACGACGACTTGGCGATGTGGAGTTCCCACCACACCCCAACGTATTTCTGCGGCTTGATCCAACGGACATCTTCAAGTTTCGTTGGCTCGTTCAGGTTCAGGATCAGTTTGGAGTTCAGGATGTCGGGAGCGTTATCGCAAACGATGATGGTGCGCCAGGGAGTCTTTGCCGGCGTCTGGAGATACGCTTTGTTGCCGACGGCATCAGGCACCAAGTGTGTCATGAGTGAGAATGTTTGCTGATTCAGGATCAAATTCATCGCCGGATAATCGACCAGCGCGGCCTCGTGGATGTTGAGATAGAGGCCGTCTCCCGTTTTCATCATCAACGGTGTTTGAACAGCGTTACGGCTTATCGGCGTTTTGGCAAAGATCTCATCCGCGGCGTTCCCCGTCGTCGCATCAATCTTGCTCAGGAGCGAAGTCGTGTACGCATACTCATTCGTGTCGTAGTCTCCCGGAATCCAGAATGTCTTGTGGTCCCCTGTGAGTGTGAACTCGGTTAATTCATTCGAAACGGTGAAATAACTCAGGTGTTCCTGCTTCGGAAATTCGTACCGAAATCCCAGCCCATCGTTGAAGAGGCGGAACCGGAGGATAATCGTCCTGCTTTTGACCGACGGCTGTTTGAGAGTTACAGTCAGCTCGCGGTAGCGGTCCCGGATATACCTCACCTCACCCCAAACCGTTTCCCAGGTTTCGTCATGTGACGAAGTATCGATCGATGCGAGAGAGAATGACTTGTCAAACGAGGGGCCATCCGTAAGTAGGATTCCGAGCTTGCTGGTCTTCACGACTTCCATCAGTCCATGTTTCAGCTGATATGTTGGTTCACCCTCGGCATTGAGTGCGAATGTGAGTGAAAGCGTCCCGTCAGGGGACTTGATGGTCTGGGCAAATGAGATGTATTGGAGGATCAGGAGGGAATAGAGAAGAACGATACGGTTCATGTTGGCTCCACTCAATTCGACATTATTCAATCACATGCTCTGCATCCCGATGAGGGCGAACGTCGTCGATGGATCAACGTGCGCCTTGAATGCTCAAGGGCTTCGTGCTCATAGCGAACGAAAACCTTGGATACGATGAATGGTACGGGAATCGAAGCGGAAGTGCCAACTATATTGCACCCCTTGAGAGTGAGACAGTCACCTGGTTTAGAGATTCCTATCCCCCAAGAGCACGAGTGCGGTGGGGGGGAGTGCTCTTGGGGCGCCTGCCTGCAGCAGGCAGGCTGACGGCTTGACCGTGAAGGGATCTCTAACGATGTTCACTCACGCACATTCTCAAGGAGGACCCTGTCATGCCTAAAGCATCTCAACTGAGTACCGATGAACGCTTGGCTCTGATTCTGGAAAGCTTCCGCTCAGAGCAATCAATTGCTGATCTGTGCCGCAAGCACGGGATCACCCAGACAACGTTCTACAAGTGGCGCGATAAGTTCCTTTCAGGCGGCAAGCGTGCTCTGATGGAGAACGGTCAAGCTTCGAACACCGCCGAGAAAGCGAAGATCGAGGAGTTGGAACGAGTCATTGGCAAACAGACCGTTGAAATCCAGGTACTGAAAAAAAACTTGAATCTCCGCTGATGCCAGACCAGGAGCTTATCTCGAAGCTTGCAGCTGAAGGGTATCCCGTGGCTACCACCTGCCGGATCCTACAGATACCCCGCAGCAACGTCTACCGCAAGAGTGGACAAGCAACCATGAAATCTCCGTTGGTGACCGAGTCGGAGCGGGAACTGTTGGAGCTGATCAAAGCCATCAAGCTCGAGCATCCCTTCTGGGGCTACCGTCGGGTGCGATCCCTGGCCAAGAAAAGGCTTGGAAAACCGGTGAATCGTAAGCGCGTCTATCGCCTGATGAAAGAGCATGGTCTGTTAGTTCCAGCCCGACAAGCGGTCTGGCGGGCAGGTCAAGCACTACAAGGCCAGGCGGACAGTGCAGACCCACAAGCCAAAGGCAACCCACAAGAACCACTGGTGGGGCAGCGACATGACCAAGTTTTACGTCCACACGGTCGGTTGGGTCTATCTGGTGATTGTGCTGGACTGGTTCAGCCGGAAAATCATCGGCCATCGTTTTGGTCTTCGACCGGACACCCAGCTGTGGATCGATGCTCTTCAGATGGCGGTCCAGAACGAGTGCCCCGCCGGTAGTCGCTCCTACGACATTCATCTGATGACGGACAATGGTTCACAGCCCACGAGTCAAAAATATGAAACGGTCGTCCAGAGCCTGGGCATTGAGCACGTGACGACGTCCTATGCTAACCCAAAGGGCAACGCAGAAATCGAACGAGCCATCCGAACCTTCAAAGAAGAAGCGATCTGGCCAAATGAGTTCTTCTCGTATGCCGATGCCATCACCACTGGTGAACGGACAATCGATTTTTACAACAACGACTACCCGCACTCCATGCTCGGCGAACTCAGCCCCGTTGAATTTGAACAGCTCACATCACATAAAGCAGCATGAAACATACTCAACCAAAACAACTCAAAAACTGTCTTCACTTTCGGGGTTCAGTACAAGTCCGGCGTGGGCCTGAAGAACCAGCGCCATGCGTTGTATCATGGTCCCAGTGAATCAACTGGCGAAGCACCATTCGTCCTGAGACATCTTGATACTGCTATCGGTCTCTACGAGGTAACCAAGAAACAGTATGAGCAACGCTTCCAAGAGCTCTCCACCCAGTATCGACTTGCACGGCTTCTCCAGGATATCAAGGGTATCGGTGTCATCGGCTCGCTCACCATCTTGGCTATTGTGGTCGATGCACAACGCTTCCCACGCTCGAGTCATTATCTGGTCTATTGCGGTCTGGTCCACTTCCGCAAGCAAAGCGGTGGACGCGACTACGGCAAACGAAAGGCTCGCTATCACCACATGCTCAAACGCATTTACAAACTCGCAGCCATGTCCGCCATCAGTTCACCCAACAATCCGCTGCGAGAATATTACGATCTGTTGCGAGCGCAGGGGGTGGCTGATCACAGTGCCCGACATGCTCTTGCTCGTTACATCGCCCGGATCACCTATGGCATCCTAAAGACCGGGACACCTTACAAACCTTACAGCCTGACGCTCAAGAACAACGCAGCTTAACCATATCGTGACACCATGCTGATCGAACCCGGTCTGTCAACAGTGCTGTTGTCTTGTGCTTGGAGCTTCATGAATCTGGTCACTCGGAGTGAGAGCTCACGCTGAGGCGTGCGAACCTCTCTGTTCAGGTATACGCCATCTGCCCGGTTAGCCCACTCCGGTTTTATACACCCATTTGCAATAGCCCTTGAGAGCTCACATAGACGCATCGGAAACGCCAGCAAAAGTAAGATCTCAAAACCTCAAGCACGTTGGTGCTGTTTGATGCAGCTGGTTCGATGAGCGAGACCATGTCAGTGAAACGAGTGCTTCGGCCCTCGAGCGCTGTACTGTTTTCCCTTGACATTCTTTTCTATAGACGCCCCAGAGAATCCCAAAAGGCAGGCGGGCGACAAGGTGGAAGAAACCATCGCCGAAGCATTGCTCCAGTCCGAAGCGCTGAGGCAGAGCATTTTGAAGAAGGCGTTTGAGGGAAAGCTGGTCCCGCAAGATCCGTCGGACCCGCCTGCGTCCGAATTGCTTGAAAAGATTAAGATGGAGAGAGAGGGACTTCGGCGGGCAGGCCCGCCTGCGTCGGAGCTTTTGAAGAAGATCAGGACGGAAAAGGAACACACAAGCCAATCAGCAAACCAGAAGAAAGGCGCAAAGCAACACCCCGAAGGAGGACTCTGACTTGACTAAAACAAGAATTCTCTTATTTTACTTTGGCACGGTAAACTAAAATAATCGAATCCTTATTTTACCCGGAGAAAATAGCACAGAAGTGGACCTTAGAGACTTCAAAGCGGGGACGCACAAGCAGCAATATCAGTACAAGAGCTTCACACCATCCTTCATAAACCATACCTGGGTATGGAGCAACCCGAAAGTCAACACGCTGTTGGAGGAGGCGAACCACAAGCTTGGCGCGCTCGATGCGTTCTCCAGGCAGGTTCCCGATGTTGATTACTTCATCCGTATGCATGTTGTCAAGGAGGCAACAGCATCGAGTCGTATCGAGGGAACAAAAACAAGCATCAGCGAGGCGTTGCTCAAGGCGGATGCCGTTCACCCCGAACGCCGTGACGATTGGCAGGAGGTGCAGAACTACATTGCTGCAATGAACCATGCAGTGAAGCAACTCGCACGCGTGCCTCTCTCGACACGACTCCTGAAGGAAACGCACAAGATACTTCTGAGCAAGGGGCGCGGGGCTAGCAAACAGCCCGGCGAGTATCGCAGAAGTCAGAACTGGATCGGCGGGTCATCCATTGCAGACGCAGTGTTTGTTCCTCCCTCTCACGAAGAAGTGCCCGCGCTCATGGGCGATCTGGAGAGCTTTCTTCACAACGACACGATTGAGGTTCCGAATCTTGTCCGCCTTGCCATCGGCCATTATCAGTTCGAGACCATTCATCCGTTCCTGGACGGCAACGGACGCATTGGCCGGTTACTCATTACCCTCTACCTTGTCAACAAGGGACTCTTGACGAAGCCGACCCTGTATCTTTCCGACTACTTCGAGAAACATCGGTCCGTGTATTACGACAAGCTGATGTTCGCCAGATCGAAAAACGACCTGGGACAGTGGATCATCTTCTTTCTCGTTGCCGTCGTTGAGACGTGCGACAAGGGGGTCAGAACATTTGAGAAGATTCTGAAACTTCGGGAGGATGTCGAGGCGCGCAGGCTTCCCCGGCTTGGCAAGAAAGCGACCAATGCTTCGAAGCTTCTTGTGAACCTCTACAAGAATCCGAGCGTGACGGCAAAGGATGTCGGGAGGATCCTCGACGTGACCCCAAAATCGGCAAATGAGCTGATTCAAGACCTCGTGGATCTCAAGGTGCTTGTCGAACAAACGGGAAACCGTAGGAACAGAGTATTCTCCTTTGAAGAGTATGTTGCTTTGTTTTCAAAATAGAAAGCGATGAACACAGCGAACACCACAGGTATCATCTCCAAAGTCTGGAGCTTTTGCAATACACTCCGAGACGACGGTGTGAGCTACGGCGATTATCTTGAGCAACTCACGTATCTCCTCTTCCTCAAGATGGCGGATGAATACTCCAAGCCACCGTACAGTAGGAAGCTCCCTATTCCGAAGGAACACAATTGGGAGAGCCTCGTCTCCAAACGAGGCGCTGAGCTTGAGCTTCACTACAGCAATCTCCTCAGGGAACTCGGCAAGCAAAAGGGCATCCTCAGACAAATATTCACCAAGAGCCAGAACAAGATCCAGGATCCCGCCAAGCTCTACAAGCTGATTGACATGATCAACCTGGAAAGCTGGGTCGTGATGGGTGCGGATGTCAAGGGAGACATCTACGAAGGTTTGCTGGAGAAGAACGCGGAGGATACCAAGAGCGGTGCGGGACAGTATTTCACGCCCCGTGCACTTATCAAAGCAATGATTGAATGTATCCGTCCCGAACCCAAGAAGACCATCGCCGATCCCGCATGCGGTACGGGCGGGTTCTTCCTCGCAGCGTACGATTTCATTGTCAAGAACAACAAATTGGACAGGTCGGAGAACCAGTTCCTGAAGTTCAAGACATTCTCCGGCAACGAAGTCGTCGCCGGCACACGCCGTCTTGCGCTGATGAATCTCTTCCTGCACAACATTGGCGATATTGACAGTGAAAGTCCCATTTCATCAGCCGATTCCCTCCTTGCCGATTCGGGTGAACGGTACGACTACGTGCTTGCCAATCCTCCCTTCGGCAAGAAAAGCAGTATGACATTTACGAACGAGGAAGGCGAGCAGGAGAAGGAAGAGCTGACGTACAACAGGCAGGACTTCTGGGCAACGACATCCAACAAGCAACTCAACTTCGTCCAGCACATTAGAACAATGCTCAAGACCACCGGCAAGGCCGCTGTCGTGGTTCCGGACAATGTTCTCTTTGAAGGTGGAGCCGGAGAAACGGTCAGAAAGAAGCTTGTTGAAACCACAGATCTCCACACGATTCTCCGTCTCCCCACAGGCATCTTCTATTCTCAGGGTGTAAAGGCAAACGTCATTTTCTTCGATGCCAAGCCAGCATCCAAGGAACCATGGACGAAGGAGATCTGGTACTACGACTACCGGACGAACGTCCACCACACCCAGAAGAAGAACCCGATGCAGTTGGAGGACTTGAAGGATTTTATTGAGTGCTACAATCCGAAGAACAGGCACAAGAGGAAGGAAACGTACGACCCGGAGAAGAACGCCGATGGACGCTGGCGAAAGTTCACCTACGATGAGATACTCAGCCGCGACAAGACGAGTCTGGACATTACATGGTTGAAGGACAAGAGTCTTACCGATTTGGATTCTCTACCCGACCCTGACGTGCTCGCTGAAGACATCATCGAGAATCTAGAGGCGGGTCTGGAGAGTTTCAGAGCAATCATGGCGGAGATTAATGGTAAGAAGTGAAGGGTCAGATCATTCGGGAGTTGATCGCGTAGATCTATTCAGAGGCGATGTACCAGTGTCATCGTACCTGGGAGCATCTGGAGTAGATGTTTGAGGCGTGGACTCTTGGGGTCGGGAGAAAAGGAATAACCGCACGATAGAGAAAACTAAAATGCCAGAGATAACAAGAAAACGCAATGGTTAACTTGTTCGGGGTATCTTCGAAATCCTCAGAAAACATCCCGACGGTTATCCCGCAAAGGATATCCTGCGCGAGCTGGAAAAGATCGTTCCGCCAACCGAGTTTGAAGAAGGCGCATTCCCCACGATGCCCAATGTTCGACGATACGAGCGGATAGTCCGATTTGGCACGATTACTTTCGTGAAAGCAGGCTGGCTGATCAAGGATAAGGGTCTTTGGTCAATTTCAGAGGCCGGATTGAAGGCTTTCGAGAAACACAAGGATCCGGAGGAGTTTGCCAGAGAGGCGGATCGGCTCTACAGAAAGTGGCGGAAGGAACAGCCGGAAGAAGACGGGACTGGAGCAGGGGATACGCCAGAGCCGGGGACAACATTGGAGGAAGCAGAGGAAGCTGCGTGGTCTGAGCTCGAACTACACTTATCCCAAATGAATCCCTACGACTTTCAAAATCTTGTTGCAGGGTTACTGAAGGGCATGGGTTATCATGTCGCCTGGGTCGCTCCACCGGGTCCTGATAGGGGGGTGGATATCATAGCAAATTCGGACCCGCTTGGCCTCAACGGTCCTCGCATCAAGGTCCAGGTGAAGAGGAGAGCGGACAAGGTTGATTCAAAGGAAATTCGATCCTTTTTGGCCCTTGTCTCCGAAGGAGATGTAGGTCTCTATGTGGCAATGGGTGGGTTCACAAAGGATGCCGAGGAGGAGGCGCGTTATCAGGAAAAGCGCCGGCTTATGCTCGTGGATTCGCGGCGTTTGATCGATTTGTGGATTCAGAATTATGAGAGAATTCCCGACGTCAGCCGGCGACACCTGCCCCTCCGGGCCGTGTATTTCCTCGATTCAGAGGATTAAATCAATGATCACCAAAGCTCAAATAGGGCGAGCGGGTGAACTAGTCCAACAGAGGTTGTTGCTCTATAGTTACGACTCTTCTCTCATGACCACGGATTCAGGCATTGACATGGTTGTCTTTTCCGCGCGGAAGAAGAAAGCGCGAACTATTCAAGTGAAAACGAATCTGAAGCCCAAGCCCGCCGGGGGAAAAGGAAGGCCGTCTTTGAACCTGTGGATTGACGACAAATCCACAGCCGACATTGTGGCGCTTGTCGATTTGTCAACGGACCGAATCTGGCTTTTCACGGGAAAAGAAATTCGCAAGTTGGCACAGCAACATTCAAGCAATCGCTATCAGCTCTATTTTCACACAGATGGCGTTCCGTCTAAGAGCCACGCCTCGGCGTTCCATCAACATCTCTTTGACAGAAAAGTGCATAAGTTGTTCTCGTGACCTCAATGTCCCTTTTCGGAACAATTGCGATAACTGATTATCGTTGGTATCACTTTCTGGCCAGCAATCCTACGAGGGAAGAGGTCAATTTCTGGACCCCATCGTCCCACTGGACCTTCCGAGCTCCTGAATTCTCCCCGTTTTTGTTCAAGCTCAAAGCTCCTCACAATGCAATCGCCGGATTTGGTTTCTTTGTCCGATACGCGGCACTCCCCGATTGGCTTGCATGGGATTGTTTCGGTGAGGGAAACGGTTGTGCCTCATTTGACGAGATGAAAAACCGGATCTCAAAGATCCGTCGGCGCTTTGATTACAGAGGCGACTCTCCCATCGCTCAAATTGGTTGTATCATCGTCGTTCATGTCACGTTCTTTTCCGAAAG
Source organism: Ignavibacteria bacterium (assembly GCA_016873805.1). Classification (GTDB taxonomy): domain Bacteria; phylum Bacteroidota; class Ignavibacteria; order UBA10030; family UBA10030; genus VGVZ01. Next base: position 167,205 of record VGVZ01000001.1, on the reverse strand, counting down.
CCAATGGATTCCGCAACCTCGCGATTGGCCTGTCCGAACTCTCCGGCCGACTCGGTACGATCTAACCGTCGGTGAAGGGAAGAGGGTTTGGGATGAGTGTCTTTCTCGAGTCCGGGTCGATTTGCCGAAACCTACGGGGGTCGACACCGCGGTGGTTCAAGGTGAACGCCCCCGATTTGGTTCGCCAATAACAATGAGACCACGTTTAGGGCAAGGCGCCTTTCGCGTTGCTGTTACCGAAGCCTACGGAAGGGCCTGTGCGGTAACAAAGGAACATTCTCTTCCCGCCCTTGAAGCTGCTCATATCAGACCGTATTCCAAAGAAGGACCTCATGACACTCGAAACGGACTGCTCCTACGTGCAGACCTTCATCGGCTCTTTGAGCAGGGATACATCACTGTCACAACGGATTTCAAGCTTGAAGTAAGCAACCGATTGCGCGTTGATTACAGCAATGGCAGGTCTTACTATCCGTTTCACGGGACGGATATAGTCACCCCGTTAAAAGAGCAGGAGAAACCCACCGCAGAGTTTCTCAAATGGCATAATGACAACATTTTTCTTTGATAACTCAGGTGAAAGTGAGCACAGAACATCGCTGCACCTCATCGCCTCCCGCTGGTTCAATAGAAGCGGTAAGCGCTGAAGGGTAAACGGTGAACGGTGGCTAGGATGAAGCAGTGAAAGGAGCGCTTGCATAAGGTAATTCGGCCGCGAGCCGGGACCGAAGGATCCATTCTTCTTCGATCCCGACAGTCCGATCCCCGCGAAGCGCTTGACGAATCTGTCGAAGCAGGAATGGAGGTGAAAATCGACCCCGTGCAGCTCTATGCCGTCCGGAAGACCGGGATGATCCTGACGGAAGAGAATGCACACCTGTTCAGCGATGAGGATCTACGCGAGTGGGAAAAAGCGGTTGAGCAGGGGAGAAGACTTCTGGGGAGCGGAGTTAATAGAAGCGTCAACCCGGGGTCCGTTGGGCAAATTACCAAATTACCCGATTTCCAAATTCCGAAATGTTATGCCTCCCTAACGGGATTCTCGAACGAAGTGAGATCCGCCGAAGCTATTGTTCAAGCGTAGGCGGAGAACCCGTGTTTCCGGTCCCGACAATCCCGACTGAAAAATGTCGGGACGCGCGAAACAACAAAGAGTTTTTTTCGTCCTGACGGACTCGCTAACTCCTCAAAACGACAGACGAGGTAGCCGCTCTGATATCACAAGCAGCTAACTCGTGTCGTCGACTTTGCGGGGCAGCTCCCGTCTCTCCGCCTGCGGCGGATCGACGGGATCCTCAAAACGGCAGCCGCTCGCCCACAACGCTCGCGGGCCGTTTTGGGAGTAGCCCTAAAAGACAACTCTCTGCACCCAGTAGACGAGGTCGTCATTACCGAGTTAGAGCTACGATAATAAGGATACGAAAAATTCCACCATTTTCAAAAAGCTTTCCTGGCCCCGACTCTTCCGAATCCGTGTATCCGACGCTTTACTTCTCCCTATTGGGACTTCTCCAAGTATTCTGAACCCGCATCTTTGAGTTTGCAACATTCTGGCATTTGTTGTATAATTACGGCACATATAAATGTATGTGCCTTAGTTATACAGGAGAACACTGCCACGAAGACGCTCAAAGACACACTACTTCAGGCGCTCGATTCCGCAAAATATGCGAGCGTCAAAGGGTTGAGAAGAAAGCTTGGCAGCAAAAACAGAATACCGCCGAGCTCCCTCTACACGACGCTCTACAGGCTCGTAGAATCCAAAATGCTCTTTGATGCCGGAAGAAGATGGTACTCTACAATCCCGACGCCGTTCAAACCACAGTACGCTTCTGTAAGAACAATCGCCCGGCTAGTAGAGAAGCAATTCCCCCAACTGCAGTTCTCTGTCTGGAGTACGGAGCAGCTGCAGCCATTTGCTCATCACCTTATGAGCCGTTTTACGATATTCCTCCACACAGAAACGGATGCTATTACTCCGGTCGCAGAATACTTGCAGGGCCGCAAGTATACGGTCTATTCCAATCCCAAACAAACGGAAGTAGAAAAATATGTGGTTGCGTCTGATCGGCGGATCATTGTCCGTCAATTGGTTACAGAAGAGCCAGTCGACGGTCACTACGCAACCATCGAGAAAACGCTCGTTGATCTCTTTCTCGAGAAGGACCGGCTGTTCCTGATGGATCTGGCAGAATTCAAGCGCATATTTGAGAACATCATCTTTGCGCATCGCATCAACATGGGAAGGTTGTTCCGCTATGCCGAGCGCCGGAAAGTGAAAACTTCCATCGTGAAGTTGTGCTCCGAACACAAAGACTCTATTATCATCTGATCGGTGTAACCATAATCGTCAATCTCTAACACTGTGTCCACGAATTGACCACAAGAATTCAAATGCCAAAACAATTCAAACTCAAAGAAAACGAGACGACAGAATTCAAGAGTTCGTTAGCAGAACGAAAGGAAATCCTCGAGACCGTGTCGGCGTTTTCAAACACGCATGGTGGCACTGTTTACATCGGCATTGACCCTTCGGGAGAAGTTCTTGGCCTGGACATCGGTGGTCGCACGCTGGAGAACATCGCCAATGAAATCAAACAAAACACCGATCCCAAAGTTTTCCCTTCCATTGAAACCCAGAGGATCAACGGGAAGGATGTCATCAAAATCTCAATCCCTGAGTTCCCTGTAAAGCCTGTCTGGGCATCCGACAAGGTTTTCATTCGAGTTGGCCGCTCCAATCAACGCGCTTCTGCAGAAAAAATCAGACAGCTCGTCCGGGACAGTCTACCATTTCTCTGGGATCACGAAGCTCCAAGTCAAGCATTTTTTTCTGACGTCGACAGCGGGCGAGTGCGAGCGTTTCTCCGAAGAGCTGAAGAAGAACGCAACACGACATTTGAAGGCTCACGACAGATTTCCCAATTGTTGACCCGGCTCCACTTGCTCAAGAAGGGGAAGCCGACGAATGCGGCTTTACTCCTCTTCGGCAAAGATCCGCAATCGCATCTTATCCAAGCTAAATTGCGTTGCGGTCGTTTCGCTGGAACAAAGCCAATTGATTTCATCGACATGAAAGTCTTTGAAGGATCGATTATTGAGCAAGTTCCCGAAGCTCTGAATTTCATACGTAAGCATATAAATGTGGGTGTGAAAATGACGGGCGAACCCGAGCGGGAGGACGTCTGGGAATACCCAAAAGAGGCTCTACGCGAGGCAATTGTCAACGCGGTCTGTCATCGGGACTATGAAGATCCTGGTAACGTCCAGATTCGGATTTTTGATGACCGGCTTGAGGTATGGAGTCCGGGTACCCTGCCGCCTGGAATTACGGCCGAATCATTGAAGCACGAGCACGAATCGAAGCCGCGAAACGGACTCGTCGCGGACTGTTTTTATCTGATCAAATATATCGAGCAGTGGGGAACGGGAACGAACCGGATCATCGATCTGTGCAAGGAAGCTGGTTTATCTGTCCCGGAATTCGCAGTCAAGTCAGAGAGTTTTGTCGTGACCTTCAAGCGCTCGAAGACAGCAGTTGCAAGAGGAAAAGCTGCGCCGCCAATTCGATTGAATGAGACTCAGAAGAAGATCGTCAGTTACTTAAAGAAGCATGGTCAGGCGAGAACGAGTGAACTCCAGGAGTATCTGGGTATTGCACTCAGAGTCGTTCGGAGAAATCTTAAAGGAATGTCAGAAATTCTTGTCTGGTCCGGGAAATCAGCGACGGATCCAACCGGTACGTACTCGCTAAAGGAAGGATTGCAGCTTGACAAGCTGATTGGACGGTCCGAGTGATGTCCGAGTAGGGTCCTAGTGAGGTCCTAGTAAAGTCCTAGCTGTCCTGAGAGCAGCCAGAGTTCCGAGTAAGTTCCGACTAAGTTGCGAGTAGCAAGCGAATCCAATACAAAAAAATGCTACCTAAAGAAAAGAACAGAAACAATACGGGGTAACTTCGGCGTGCAGGCACGCGATTGCTCACAACAAAGTCATGATCATCGATAACGAAGTTGTGATCACCGGGTCGTTTAACCAATGATTCTCTTCCACATCTCGAATCTTGAAAGCCGCCCTGTTGTATGGGCCGAGCGATCTTTTGATGAACCTGTGAAGGGACGCGCGGCCAGGGGGCAACGACGTCTCATACGCAGTTCCACCACATTTCCCTACGATGCCGGCGAGGAAAACTTCAGGCTGCTCAAGCAAGAGCTGGGAGATGCAGCCTTCGCAACGACTCATTTCAAGAAGGCCACTGCTTGGTTGCCGACGGTTAATGGGAGCGCGCTCCCATCTTCGGCGCTGATCGGGCCTTCTCCAGATTCGAAGGTCAAGCCGAGGTTAAAACCTTGGCGCGTTACCATTGCCGAGATATCCTGGGACGATCTGCTGCAGTTTCTTTGTTCCATTGGAGACACACGAACAGTTGCCCACGGTGTCGCTCTCGGGAAGGATGTCCTTTTCTTCCGCGCTGCCCTCCGGTTTGCCGGATCGCTGGTTGCACGCCAGCAGTATCTCCCTGGGGTAGTCGTTATCGGCGAATCGTTCCGTGCTCAATGGCAGCCGGTTTTCCTCGATGCCGACAAGGAGCGATTCACTTCTCTATTGAAAGCGATGCCACCATCGGTTCATGCGTTGACGCGCGAACGCTACTCGCAGGCGAGGAAAACGCCGCTCACCGTAGATAGACAGAAGCTTTTGACAGACATCATTACGGAATTTATTGACCACCTTGTTCGACCTGCCGCTGCCAGTGAACACCCAATGATTGAAAGCCCATCTCAGCGAAAGCCGCCCGCTTTTGAGAGTCTTCACAGTCAGTGGCTACACGCGTTACAGATTCCGGCAGGTATGTTGCGCGGAGAGACGAAATCTCTGGCGGAATTAGCGCAACAAGTAGCCGAATGGCGCCGACCAATCGATCGCCTCTCCGAATCGGATTTTCGACTTTGTTTCAGGTTGCACGAGCCGGACGGGTCGATTCCGAGCAGGATATCAGGAAAGGAGGCAGAGAACCACACGTGGCGCGTGGAGTATCTTCTTCAACGGCACGATGATCCAAGCATCCTTCTTCCCGTGAAAGAGCTATGGAAGAACGGCTCACGGCAAGAGGCCGCCTGGGACCACGCGCGGGAGTACTTGCTCCTCTCGCTGGGTCAGGCAGCAGCCCTTTCGCAGCACGTAGAGCGAAGTCTGAAAAAATCTGCACCGGCCGGTTACGAACTCGATACGAGTAGTGCGCATGAGTTTCTGACGCACCAGGCGTTGATCTTTGAGCAGGCGGGATTCGGGGTGTTCCTGCCTGCATGGTGGACACGCAAAGGAACTTCGAAACACGGTTGTGTTTGATGATGAAACCATGCGGTGGCTTCGATCTTTCCCACTTGATAAAATGAACAACCGCCAACGTCGGATCCTGGCTGAGACCTATCAAAACAAGAAGGGCCACTTCGTTCTTCGAGAATACGTGAAAGTCAACCGCGTCGATAAGGACACCGCAAAGGCGGAGATCAAGGAACTTATCGATCTGGGTGTGGTGGAAATCGTTGGAACACGCAAAGCGGCGAAATACTATCCTCTTTTGCAAAGAGCTTCCTTGGAAGAAAAGCTAAGAGAGCACTTCTCAAGGAAAGAATACTTGACCAACACAGGCTACCGGGGGCTTGCTGGAAACATCCATGTCGTCACTGCATCTGTTCAATTACGCAAGCTGGTAAGCGACGGATTGCTCAGAAAGGAAGGAAAGGGACGCGGAACGCGCTACTATCCTACCGGTAAGCTTCTAAAAACTAAATAACACTAAATAGAAATTTAGTGCAAAGCACATTTTGAGGACGGAGTTCGTTTGATTTCAATGTGTTATAGAGATTTCAAAAAAAAGACCCTATGAGGCAGGAATCGGTGCGGAAACTCCATGCACATATAGCGGCATTCTTCATTTGCTGTGTCACTCTCAACGTCGCAGCAAATGCCCAATCAGCCACGCCCGCCTCCCCCACCTGGGACGTCTACCCTGTCCGCCATCTTTCTCGACCGCCTTCTTTGTGGCGGTTTGGCGGATTCTCTTTACCCGCCGAAGTCGTTTTGATGGTGAGCCTGTCGAACCATCAGACGCAGGCGGGTCCCCGTGGCGGAGCCATCTTTGCCATCCGTCAAGCCCTCGACAACGCCCGCCACAAAGCATGGCGGGCAAGCCAAATCATCCCTGCCTGCCGGCTTGTCGGCCGAAACGCAATGAAGGCGGAAGCGTTAGCGCAGGCAGGCGTGCTCGTTCAGGCTTATTCCTTCACCTCAGCACCGATTGCCGAAGCCCTGGTCAAAGCACATCGGAGAGGGGTCAGGGTCCAGGTGCTACTGGACAAGAGCCAGAGAACCGAGAAATACTCCTCGGCCGACTTCCTGGCCAATGCCGGCATTTCGACGAAGATCCCCGCCGAAGGCGGATCCGCCTCTGGCGGAGATGCAGCTCACGCCTGCCTGTCCGCCGCACGCTTGCGGAAGGCGGACGTGCCGAAACGGTTGTACAATCTCAAAGGTTAGTAGTACACTTCGGCGTGCAGGCACGCCATTGCTCACAACAAAGTAATGATCATCGACAATGAAACCGTAATCACGGGCTCGTTCTTAGCCGACCTGTCCGCCGTCTTTCTGGCGGAAGGCTGATGCGCCTCTGGCGCAAACTTTTCCAAGGCAGCCGAAGAAAGCAACGCGGAGAATCTTCTCGTTGTCCGCGACAAGGAACTGGCTTCCCGCTACATCGAGAACTGGCACTTTCACAACGAGCACTCTGAGCCTTACAGATCACGAGCTGAACGCACCGGACAATCCAGATAATCAGGGAGGGGTTAACGACCGACAAATTGTTTTTGCACGATTTTGTTTTACCTTAATACTCGCCCATCGCAGACATTTCACTACTGAAGGCGAACCGGACGTGCTGAGCAGAGGAGGGAGAGAGTAAGATTTCATAAGATATCTGTTCCACTCTCTTGAGCCATTTCGAGGAATGGAGCAACCCGCCCGAACGACGTAGTCGGGCAGGTGACCCGTAGGGAAGAAAGCCCTCAGCGAGCTAACTCTACGGGTTTTTCGTAGCGGCGCAGCACAATAATCGGCGATCAGGCAGAATATGTTAAGGGAGGCTGTGTGACCAAAACAAGAAGGCCGACCACGCTTTCGATCAGCGGGATATCACTTCCGTTGCTTGGTGGGCTGGGGGTCGCCTCGGTGTTCCGCTGCGGCTGCGTCTCGCCGGCCGGTCTGTTGCGCTCGTTCGCTTTCTCGCTCACCTGCCCGCCGGTCAGGCGGGGGCCCGTCCTTCCGCTCTCGTCTGCTTTCTCTCGTCTCGCAAGTCCCGTGGCTCTCTGCTCGCTTGCCGTCTAGCTGCTTGTCTCGGCGTGTCGGTCTTCGTCTTCTGCGTCGGTTTCTCTCCCGCCCGTTTGCCTCGCCTCGGTCGTGGCTCGTGGCGTGCCGTTCAGGTTGCTGGTCAGTCTGCGTTTCAGTGGCAGCCCTGCCCGCCGTCTGTTTGGCGGGCCAAGTCACTGACGAAACAGTTTACCCCGTTAACGGGGTTGAAGGAGTTTTACGAGTCCATCACGTGGATGGAATACAGCCCACGCTTGAGAAAGCGAGTCAGGCAACTCCATCCGGAAGTCGGTGACTTGCTCACATTCTCCCTCATAATACTCGCGGTCATTGTTGGCATCATCGCCTACATCGTCAATCCAAATCCCACACCGCACATACCCAGAGCACCACATCCCGCATACATAGAGCAACAGGGCACTCGTTACGACGAGATTCTACTTCCGTTCACTGACGATGATGAAGCAAGAGCTTGTCTCAATTGGCTCAACGAAACGCCCACTTCACGGCTCTGGCAGCTTCTCTCTCAGGAACGCATCAACTCCGCCCGCATAGAAATCATTGTCACCAGCCGTCCCTACAAGACGTGGCTTGAGGTCTACTACCTTCCCAAGGTTGGTATAAGAACCATAGAACAAATCATTTCAGCTTGGAGGAAATTCCAATTTGACCAGCGTTAGTGAACGCAGTGAAGTTCCGCTTTCTGGAATCCCGCTAATATGCAAAATCCAAGAGCGGGACTAACGATGATGTCAAATTGAGAATCCCGCCTCACGGCTAAACCCCCGATAGCGGGATCTGAAACATAAGGAGGATCCAGGATCACAATCCAATTCACACCGGAAGAGGTCCCAACTTGACCAGAGTTAGCGACCCCGACTTGTCGGGGGAAGCTAACTCTGTCGTCAAGTTGAGGATCCCGCTCTCAACGCCTGAAACGTGAAGCGGGATCAGAATCAAAGGAGAACTTTATGACAACCATCGAACTGACACCTGAAGAAATTCGCTATCTCATTCAGTCGCTCGAATCCGAGCGCGACCAGTATCTCAATCAATTCGGCTCGTGCAGGCTCGACATCGTTCGAGAGCTTGCCCAACGAGCAGTTGAGCAGAACAATCTGCTTATCCAAAAGCTCGAGACAATGATCGGCGAGGGAGTGCCGTTTTGACCCCCGCCGAAGCTGTTATTCTGAAGCATAGGCGGACTCCCTCTCTATTGTCCCAAATGCGTTTAACCGCCGGAGTCCGCTTCTGTCGGACGAAGGCGCGCTTGTCCAGCCCAAACAACGGCCTGGTCTTGGCACAAACCTATCATCCCTCGACACACGCCTGCCTGTCCGCCGCACGCTTGCGGAAGGCGGACGTGCCGAAACACCTGTGTAGAACAAACTTCGGCGTGCAGGCACGTCACCGGACACTCGTTTTTGTGCCAATTCCCCGTTTACCCGCTATGCTTCACCTTTTGGTGGGCTTCTTCCGCCTGCCCGTTTGCACAGGCAAACAGGCCTTCGCGGGGCAAGCGCAGCTCGGTGCTGATTTGTCCTCTCCCATTTGGACGTTGTTAATATGACAACTGACACTACTACTGGTTCATAACGGATAAACGGTTCAAAATTGATTTCTTCGCAGTAGTTTCCTACTTTGTCGCGTCGTTTCGTTGTGTCTCCCGCCCGTAAGTACCGATGTTTCATCAAGTAACGAATCCTGGATGATTGCTGAGAAGACTGCAAATCGAACGGGGAAGGCGAAACCTGACTTGCGATCGTCCGCAAGAATCTCGCCGCATTGTTAAAGAAAAGGAATCATGATGCAAAGAGAGCCCAGCAAAGTTAAAATCTTAATCTTCGATGATCACGATTCTGTCAGGGAAAGCTATATCCGTTGGCTTGAATTCGAGGGCTTTCAGGTGGTCGGCGGAGAGAAAAGCCTGCAGAACTGCATTGACCTCCTCAAGAAGCAGCGTCCCGATATTGTTCTTCTCGACATAGATTATCCGGCTGAGGAATTTGCCGGCATTAAGGCGGCCAAGAAGATTTCGAGCGAGCTCCCCGGAATCAAGACCATATTTACGTCGCACTATAGTGAGCCAGGTGTTATTGCACAAGCCCTGGCCAGCGGAGCAAGAGGATACTTTGCCAAGTCGGACGAACTCAAGTTTCTTAGGGAAGTAATCGAAAAAGCTTCTGACGGCCTCGTTGGATTGTCTCCAACTGCAACAAAGAAGCTCATCGAGGCCGTCCAGAAGAAAGTTGCAGGGGAAATAATCAAGAAAAAAGATTTCCACCTTACCGAACAAGAACAACAGGTCCTCACCTTCCTCGCCCAGGGCTTATCCAACAAGGAAATAGCTGAACACCTGCATACAAACGAAAAAAGAATCAAGAACGTCATCGCCGCTCTCCTGGCGAAGATGAGCGCTAAAAACCGGGCGCACGCAGTCGTAATCGCAATCAAATATGGTATAGTAAGCCCCGCTGACATCGATTCTTAGTCTTTTGGGTAGTCTTTTGACTCCCAATGGACGTCTTGCTTGCCCAAAGGCTTCTCTTATCTTTGTTGCCAGGGTGTCATTCTCATGCTACCACAGCTACTTGCTAACGGCCTTTGCGCTGGCGCTTTGTATGCAATCGTTGCCCTTGGTTTTGGTATCATTTATCGGTCAACGGGCGTTTTCCACTTCGCCCACGGGGCAATCTATACTATAGCGGCTTACCTGACATATTTAATGCTAGTTGCAACCAATATCTGGTGGCCAGTCGCTGTCGCCGTTGCACTCCTCGGTGCTGCTTTCAGCGGTGTGCTTGCTGAGCTATTGGTGTATCGCCCTATTCAGAAGCGGCGCGCATCTCCGTTGGCAGCGTTAATTGGCTCGTTTGGAATCTATCTTTTCGCTGTGAACCTGATTGCACTGATAGCCGGTAACGAGACAAAAGTTCTCAGACCGGGCGTCGATATCACATTTGAAGTCGGATCAGTTATACTGACACGTTTTCAGTTATTGGGTTTTGCAACTTTTGTTGTCACACTTGTTGCGTTCTTTCTCTTCAAAAAGTCGCGACTTGGACGACTGCTCACAGCCTTTTCAGATAACCCTGCCCTTGTTGAGGTACTTGGTTGGAATGCCTCCGTTATCAGGATTGCGATCTTTGCGGCTGGTTCTTTGTTAGCCGGTATTTCCGCAATCATCTCTGTAATGGATATCGGAATGGATCCGCACGTTGGCATGAGTGCACTGCTGATCTCTGCCGTTGCGGTCGTCGTGGGTGGTGTGAAGTTGTTCGAAGGCGCGATTGTCGGCGGCGTTGTTCTCGGAATTGTTCAGAGTCTTGTTGTTTGGCAGTTCTCCGTGCGCTGGATGGATGTCTTTACATTCAGCATCCTTGTTCTCTTTCTTGTGCTGCGTCCGCAAGGACTTCTCGGGAAAAAGGTTCGTTTGGAAGAAGTATGAATTACCTGCTCCACATACTTGTAATGATCGGTATCTACCTTATCCTCACGCAATCGCTCAACCTGGTGATGGGCTACACGGGTTTGCTCTCAGTGTGTCACGCGGCTTTCTATGGAATCGGTGCGTACGCCTCGACACTCCTCATGACGAGTTGGGGTGTGAATTTCTTTGTAGCTCTAATTGCCAGCATCGTCATATCGATGTTACTCAGTTTTGTCGTTTCTATCCCGACGTTGCGGCTTCGGGGAGACTACTTTGTTCTAGGAACACTCGGCTTTCAAGCGATCATCTTCGGCATAATGTACAACTGGATCTCGTTCACTCGTGGACCCTATGGAATACCCGGTATTCCATCTCCATCACTTTTCGGTTTCGTGTTCGATTCCCCTTCTTCGTATGTGTCACTGACAACGGCTTTCGCTTTGTTAACCGTCGGATTTGTCTATCTCATCACTTCATCACAATTTGGTCGAGTTCTGAAGACGATTCGTGAAGACGAAATCGCATCCCAGGCGATCGGCAAAGATCCTCTCTTTTTCAAGACGACATCGTTTGCTCTCGGTGCCGGAGTGGCAGCTATCGCTGGTTCTCTCTATGCGGGATATATGCGCTATATTGACCCCACAAGTTTCACCATTGCCGAGTCGCTGTTTCTCATCACAATCCTTGCTATTGGCGGCAGTGGGAATATCAAGGGACCAATCGTCGGAACTGTTATTCTTGTAGTTCTGCCGGAGGTGTTGAGATTCTTACAGATTCCGGATACTGTGGCGCCAAACATCCGCATGATGTTGTATGCGCTTGCGCTTATCCTCCTGGTAATCTATAGACCGAGAGGCTTGGCCGGTGAATATGGATTTGAGTAGACGGACAGACAACGTGCCCACACTCGAAGTGAAGCACCTGAGTCGGTTCTTTGGCGGCGTTGCTGCGGTTAACAATGTGAGCATTGCCTTTACACCGCAAAGAATCACCGCGCTGATTGGACCGAACGGCGCAGGCAAGACAACCTTGTTCAATCTGATTGGCGGTTACATTGCACCAACAAGCGGCGCTATTCTCCTTGGAACGGGCGACCTGACGACTCGCAAACCGTGGGAAATTGCCAGACTGGGTATCGGAAGGTTGTTTCAAGATGTGCGAGTGTTTGGAAAGCTCACGACACTGGAGAACATCGTCGTGGCTTTCCCCAATCAAGTCGGAGAGATGTTCTGGCAGCCGATTTTCCAACGGGCGCAGATGATGAAGATGGAGCGACCGAACATCGAACGGGCACAGGCATTGCTTGAGTTTGTGACCCTGGCAGATAAGGCAAACACAGTGGCGGAGAATTTATCGTTTGGACAGCAGAAACTCCTCGCAATAGCTCGGTTGCTTGCGATGGATGCGAAGATTCTGTTGTTGGACGAACCGGCCTCGGGAGTGCACCCGGCGGTTCTCGATTCCGTGATGGATTTGATGTCCCGGCTTGTTGATCAAGGGAAAACGATCATCTTCATTGAGCATAACATTAGCGTTGTTCTGGAACTTGCCCACTGGGTGTATGTGCTGGACGATAGCGAAGTTGTCGCGTTCGGACTCCCGGACGAGGTGATTCACGACAGAGTCACCCGTGAGGCATACTTAGGAGTGTAAGATGGGAATGAATCAACTACTGATTGTTGACAACCTGGTTGCTTCTTATCGAAAGAAAGAGATACTCAAGGGTATTTCACTTCACGCAGAGAGAGGAGAAATCGTTGCCCTCATCGGTCCCAACGGTGCAGGGAAATCGACACTCTTGAAAACGATCATGGGCATACTGCATCCCTCTGCGGGCAAAATACAGTTTGAGGGAAGTGATATTACAGACCTGCATCCGCATGAACGCGCTCGACTCGGAATTGGATACCTGAAGCAGGGCGGTTCGATATTCCCGAGCTTAACTGTAGCGGAGAACCTGAGCCTTGCCTCCAGCAGTCCAAATGGAAACAGTAACCCAGAACGCTCCCCAGCACCCGACAATATTTTCTCACTGTTCCCTGAGCTTGCCCAGATTGAGCCGATGCGCGCAGGCGCTTTGAGCGGAGGACAGCAGCAAATGCTGTCACTCGCCATGGTAACGCTCAGACAGCCGAAATTCTTGCTGTTAGATGAGCCATCTGCAGGCTTAGCACCGAAGTTGGTGAACAGAGTAATCGAGAAGATCAAAGGACTCAACGAATCTCTTTCGATCACGATACTGCTCGTGGAGCAGAATATACGCCGAGCACTGTCAATCGCAAACAGGGCATACGCGATGAAGGAGGGTGTGATTTCAAAGGAACACCTGAACCCTCAGAGTTTATCTGAGCAAGAGAGTTTTGAGACTATTTTACAAACATAAATAAGGAGAAATAAAGATGAAAACCTTTGCAATGTACTGCGGCAGTATTGTCCTTCTCGTATCGATCTTACTTGTAGGTTGCTCTAAGCAGCCTGACGCTTACAAGATTGGGGTAATAACACCGCTTACAGGTTCCCGTGCAACGTATGGAGCTGCCACCAAACAGGGTGTTGATCTTGCCTTCGAAAGAATCAACAAGGCAGGCGGGATAGACGGGAAGAAGGTAGAAGCAATCTATGAGGATAGCCGTGGTGAGCCAAAGGACGCTGGGTACGCCCTTCAGAAACTTATTAACGTAGACCGCGTGCCGGTAATACTCGGTGCGTTCCGATCAGCTGAGACACAGGCAATTGCTGGGACGGCGGAAAGTCGAAAAGTAGTTCTCTTTTCAGCAAGTTCCACGGCTGATGAAATTAAGTATGTGGGTGATTACATTTTCCGGAACGTTCCAACCAACAGTGATCAGGGAAAAACGGCAGCGCATTTCGTGCTTGAATACCTTCAAAAGAAGACCGCTGCTGTGCTTTATCAAAACGATGACTACGGAAAAAGCCTTGGGGAAGCTTTCATAGAGAACTTCAGCAACATTGGAGGGAAGATCCTCGCTCAGGAAACTTTTGAAGGTGGGCAAAAAGACTTCCGTCACGCTTTGACAAAGATCAAGCAAATGAGGCCAGAGGTTGTGTTTTTTCCGGGAAACTACGAAGAGTGTGCACTGATTTTGAAACAGGCTCGTCAACTTGGTATCCAAGTTCCGTTTGTTGGTGGGGATGGCGCATATTCACCAGATCTCTTTGGCATAGCTGGCAGCGCAGCAAATGGTTCTTACTATACACTGATGGCTATGGGGTACGGAGTGTCTGATGAAGAGGTGGCCAACTTTCTTGATGGGTTCAAGAAGGCATATGGGGGTGAGCCAGACGTTTATGCGGCATACGCTTACGATGCAATTCTGGTTATTGCCGATGCGATTAAACGTGGGGGGTATACCTCCGATGGAATCAAGGATGCACTTTATAAACTAGAGTTCAAGGGCGTTACGGGCATCACGAAGTTCGATTCATACGGAGAAGTAAGCAAGCCGTACTATCTGTATGAAGCCAAGGACGGGAAATTCGCACTGGTTACGTGGGTCCCGACTGGTTCTGTTACTGCAACCCGATAAAGTGGTTCTATGATCAGAGCATTGCTTGTAGCTCCTCCTCTTCCAGAGCGAAGTTATCCGGGAAAATTCATGGGTCTTGATTATCTTGCTGCTGCACTCATGGCACACAAGCATAATGTCGAGATCCTCGACTTGGACATCTGCTATGTGAGGAAGAAAGATGTGCTCCAAGAGTACAAGGCGAAGCTCGACGAATTCCAACCTCAGTTAGTTGGAATCACTAACATGAGCATCCAGAACGACCTTGCAAACTATATTGCTTGGGTGACGAAGCAAGTTTTACCAGAAGCAATTGTCGTCAAAGGAGGCTTTCACGAGATTACAGGGTACATGTACACACTACCATTGCATCATGATTACGTAGATGCCTGTGTCGTAGGTGAGGGAGAGATTGGAATCCAACAGATAGCGAAAGCAATCGACAAGGGTGAATGGGATACGAAGAAAGCGGAGATTCCAGGCGTTGCATATTGGGATGGTTCTAAACCAGTTCTTACTACCGGACATCGCGAGGAAGTAGATCCAAATTTCTTGATGCCAGCAAGATTGAACTGGTTTCCCGAGTACAACTTCAGAGTCTTGGGAAATCGCAAGACCGGACAAATGATGACGGTTCGTGGCTGCCCTTGGGAGTGCGCTTTTTGTTCGGAGGCTTTTTTCCCTTCAAGGACTCACTGGAGGGATTTAGGGAACATAATCAAGGAACTTGATCTTCTGAAGAAACAGAGGTACGAAGCCATCTACTTCGACGACTCAACCTTTACCCTGAAACCGGATTGGCTTATTGAGCTCATCAAAGAAGTGCACAAGCGAGGTTTCATCTGGGGTTGCAATACTCGTGTTGATGCCGTGCAAAAGGAGCTGGTGAAATACATGGGAGAATCAGGATGCGTTTATTTGTTTTGCGGTGTCGAGTCCTTGGTCCCAGAAATTCTTAGAGCAATGAACAAGACTCATAAACCCCAGCACTACCTTGAATGCGTGCCCAGAGTCTACCGTTGGCTGCGTGAAGCGAGAATCTCTCCCAGCGTCTTTTTGATCTTTGGCAATGCTCGCATGATGCCCGACGGTACTCTAACTCCGGAACGTTGGGAAGATGTCGAATTCACCATAAAGAATGCAATCGAGTTGGACACCGATTACATTTCCATGAATATCTTGCGTTTCTTGCCGGAAGTGGCATTTAGCCATTTGCCCCATTATGCACCGATCCGGCTCACAGGTCAAGAACCGGTACACGCGGGTTACTATGACATGAAATGGTACATGCTGAAGGGACAAAACGATCTTAGGTCAAGTCATCCGATATACCGCTGTTTTGAGGGAAGTCGCTCAGTAAATCCGGGATTTGCCACGCCAGAATATGTCTACGCGATCATGCAGCGTGCTATCGAGTTAGTGAATACTCACAATTTGAATAGCAGCAGACAGGCAAAAATTGTTGTTGACCATCGCGCTCATGAATTTTTCCATAAGGAAAGAATCGGAGGGGTAATACAGTACAGTATTCCCAGCTTCGACAAAATACCGGCAGAGGTAGAGAAGATACCACTGCTTGAAGAGTGGCGCCAAATCATAATGCAAGCGTAATACCTTTGTACCGCATGCAATTCTAATATGGAGACGCTCAAAGAAATACTCGCAGAGATTCTGAAAGGAGCTCAGTCTAAATTGGAGCCTTTGATCCAGGGACCAAGTGAATCTGACAAAGCAGAGATTAGTGAGTTTCTAGATAGACTTGGTGCCACTTCTATCAAAGAGCAGCTAACGCAACAGAGCTGGTCCAAGAAATCGATCTTAGAAAACCTCCTTGCCCTGTGGTTATGGAAGTACGAGCCCCAGTCAGACGTGATGAGACATTGGGAAATAGTATATCCTCCCCTTGACGAAGCAGAACAGACCCAAACAAAGGACTTAATAGACTTACTAAAAGACGGCGCGCGAGTAAAGTCTGGATGGTCGTCAGTAGGTGTATTATCTTGGACTGGCCAGCGCGAAATTCTCAATGATACGGCTGATGATCCGCGCTCGAGCGTCAGTGTCGAAGATTACCTGATAAGGGATTACTCATGGGTTGCAATTCCAGTGAAGCAAATTGACGACGATGAGAAGGCTCCGAACCATGCGGAAAGTAAGGTATTACTGGCGGTAACTTTCTTTCTTCCTTACATAAACGCTTGGAATAATAAGGAAGACACAAAAAAAGATGTCAAGCAGGTTGTTGATAAGTTTAAGGATGAACTTCGACACAGGCACCGGGACGATACTCTCACCGAGGAGATCAGTCGGTCTATTGAAATAGCCGGCTTCATTTCTGGGGAAGAGTCGAGTATTCTTAAAGTCATCGAACAATCCCGATTGATCAGCCCTTCCTTAGCAATGATATTCACCTCAGTTGGAAACGAGTGGGTGTTGCCCAATCCTGATTATCTGTACACCGATACAAACGAAGTTGAACATTTACTGCTTCAAGAGCTGCTGTGGTGTTCTCTCGCCGGTCAACACAGCTGCGACACATGCCCTTTAAGAGATCCCTCAACCGCCTCAATCGGATTCATGGGACGTTTTCTATGTGGTGTTGATGATGGGCTGGAAGTCATTCCGCAGCAAGAGCGTTCGAATCGGTTCATACTTCGATTGTACACCATTAATAGGCCAATCAACCAAGCTAATGATACCGCGGTTAATGTAAATGAGCAAATCAATGCTCTTGTAGAGGATCTAGGAAATCTTCTATCAGAATTGTGGGAGGAAGAAGGTTCGAAGCATGACGTATCAACGACAAAGCGATTGGCTGAACTTAGAAAAGGGCTGTTTGACGTATGGGCTGACTTCGTGTTCAATGGAGATGAGAAGAAGTTGAAAGAGAAGTGCAAGTTGTATGAACCCGTTGAAATTGAAATCCCGAACGGTGGAAAGGTTAAGCCGCACAATAAATTATCAGAGTTTTACCAAAAGACACCTGAGAACAAGATATCATACGACACCCTACGTTATAGTATCTTGGGAATAGAATACTGGGAAATTGTTGACGATTTCGTGTCGCTGAATTTTGTCTCCTCGAACGGCGAGTGCCCAATTCGATGTGCAAACCAACACCTACTCAATGCCGGCGAAGGCAAGCCGATTCACGTAGAGAATGAAGGCGAGAGTTATCTTAAGCATCCTGGCACGCTCTTAGCAATCGAAAGAGCCGGTCGCATATTGTTGAAAAAGGGGGAACAAAAGGCTAAGGAGGTTCTTGATGATTATCCCCCATTACTTTCACTCTTTAAACACGGCAAGATAGAGGCAAAGGGGGATTCAGGAAAGTCTTATTTCCATATTGAATGGCGTCCTCAAGACTCAGGAGGTTTCTCACTATCAGTCTATCCGAAGGAGGAAAAGGGGAAGACTTACGTTCCACGGTCAATCAGACTACACGAAGAGACCCTTCGGCACTATCTCTGGAGAAACTGGTACAAGCAAAAGGAGTTGACAACCTACCTTTCTAAAGCTTGGGCGGCCCGTGATGCGACCCAGCAATCTGACCAGCATCCTGCGGGAAGCAAAATGCTTGAGTCCGATGAACTGGAGAGAATGTCACCTCGATGGGAAAAATACCGATCAGGCTATTGGCTCTGGGACAGGGTTGAGCGTGTAGTGGCCGTAATTATGGACGTATCGTCTGTAGAAAAAGGAGAGGAGGAATGGTTGAAACGATTGGGAGATAGACTTTTTGAAGCATTTAGAATCCGGCGTGCCGAACGGAAAGCTACAGTGCAGGCTGCTTCTTCAGCCATTCTCACTGAATCTTATGCGCACAATATGGGTGCACACGCCCTCGATGGACTAACGAAATTTCTACACAAACAATGGACAGAGCTGCGAGGGGTAAAGGCGATACATGAAAACCTCACAAAGAAGAGCATGGAAGAATTGGCCATTCAAGAGCAGGAATCTCTTTATAGCTCCGTACTTGGTGCATTTCAGAGCGTTGCGTTCAATGCAGATGTGGAAACAAATGTAAAAAAAGAGATTGGCAAGTTACTCAAGAGTCACGCCGGCTTCATTGAGTATTTGAACTACCTAAAAGGGAAAAGTGCATTTTGGAATGCGATCTCGCGTGGAGGCCATCTTTATGGCGGGGAAGTAAGGAGCTGCTGGGAACTGATAGAAGATTTCATGAAAAACTATCTACTCTGTGGATCGCTTGTTGAATCGGACGGAATCGAAGAAATCGAATTTACGTGTCACATTGGAAATCAGGATCAGGATGGCATTGTCTTAGGAACTTCTGGAGTGGACGGCTACAAACCAGCAGGTGCTGAAACAATTAAGAAGACACTTCAGGATGCCGACATATATCTACCCGAAGGAGTTGTCGGTCAACAGGCTGTATACACGATTTGGGAAAATGTTATTAGAAACGTCAAGCACTGCAAGCTGGAGAACGGAGATAAAAAGCCATTACCCTTCCACATACGGTTTGATCAACTGAACAAGAAAACAGAAAGAATACAAATAACAGTCTGGATTCAGTTAAGCGGACAGAAAAATCCCGAAGAAGTAATGAAAAAAGTGGAAGGCATGAAAAATTGGAGCGGGGTTCTTTCAAAAAATGGACGACCAGGACCGAATATGGGGGGAACGTCCCAGAACGTTCTTTGTGCTGGTATGGTTCGAGGACTTAGTTTCTGGGATGTTGATCGACGACAGCGTATGACAGATAAACCCGTTATCGAATTTGTTTATGACCACAAATTATCCGCTGTGACATATCGATTCGAAATCTGGAAAGGTAAACCCTTGGCGGCTTGGGAGGGTGTCAAGAAGGGAATATCCAATCTCGAAGATGTAGCTGGCAGATACAAGATCATCCTTGTTCAAAGTAGCCAACTCGACGAGTATCGTAAAGAGCATTCGCCTATCAGACATCGGGTAATCAACGATCCGAATTCTATTGACCAGAATGACAAGAACACTTTTGGGCAGTTATATCAACAATGGGTTCAAGAGTTCGTGCTGAATGAGAGGATTTATCGTTCCCCTTTGAAAATTCACTGCGAGTATTTTGGCGAAGACCAGGTTTATTTATTCAGCAAGAATATGTTCTATCAAGCTTCTGGGTGGGCGTTTAATAATGCTTTCAACTTTTATCACAGGGATCGAAACAAGAAAGATGATGCTTCAACCCACGCTCAATTCAAAAAAGATGGATTCGTGGGGAAATTCAATAACATGAACGCAGAAAATGGAGAGGCGTTACGAGCAGAATTTGTGGAAATCGTTGGTACGATGATCGATATTTTCGATGACAGACTGAAATCGCATGTGGACAAAGTGAACACAGATCAAGAGGGATTGTTAAATCGCTTGTATGTAGAAGCTTTCAACGAGAAAGAAGAAGCGATTCAACAGAGTAGAAACCCAAAACATTTTCTGGTTATTCATCTAAGCTTTATCGAAGAGCTGACCACGAAAAGAAACAAAGATGCTGTCGAAGCCTTCTTTAGTAATCACAGCAGTGTGGTACAAAGATACGAGTATGTTATTGTTACGACCGGACGAGGGCGGGACTGGTTGACCGGCTTGACAGAAAAGGTTTCCGAAAAGGTAAGATTCATCCCAATTGAGAATCTTGAACGCTGCTTTGAGTATGCATCGAGGGTCGAGCCCTACTCCCCTGCTCTTGGCGCAAAGTATTTGCTCACGAAAGCGATTTATGGATCTTGAGGAATTATGAAATGCGAAGGTATCTGCTTCTAACTGGATATGCAGGTATGGATAGCTGGGGGAGTTGTGCAACCAAGGCTTCGGAACTGCCGAGTGGTTTTGCATACTCCAAGCCCTATGAGCTTGCAGATTATTATGTCGTTTTTGTGAATCTTCCTAGCGAAGGTCGGACATCGGATGAGTTCTTCGAAAAGTTGTTTAAGAAAATCGGAATAGAGTTGAGACAAGACGAGGTTGTCATATTTGCACACGGGGCACACACAAAGCATAATGTAGGAAGTAAGGACGAAGATTTCTATAAACTCTCTGTTCAGGGTGATCTATGCTATCACCTTTTCGCAACGGGGTTTGCCCACGACAGACAGCACTATTTTCCTTTTTGGCTGATTAACGCAATCAATAATTGCTTGCAAGGCGATGGGATCAACTGGAACTCCCCCAAGTACGGAACAATTCCTTCCTGGGATGAAATACAAGTCGAAGCGCGCAAGAGGCCAAGAGGATTATCAGTGCTTAAACACCGGCTCGGACATGTTTTCCTTTCTCTAAGGACTGACTGCGCTGGAATTATCCGTTCCGGCGAGCATGAACGGTTAGAGTATGCTCGCAAGGTAATCGAGGAGCATCAGGTTGAGCAAAACTACTATCTGCGACTTCTGGCCGATTACCAATTCTTCGTCTTGGGTAAAAAGGATTTCGAGTTACTGACTAAGATCACCACACACTGTACTGACACGGATCTGCCTGACGATTATACCATAAGGAAGTTGCTGGGAGATGAAACATTCAGTTGGAAGCTGTTCTTGGTCAAGCAAACGAACAATGGTGAAATTGATTTAGAGTCGGATGTTGTAAAATTCCTGGTTGCGTTGAATGATGCTCTCGAAAAGCGTGATGAAAAAATTATGGTCGATGTTATTTGTGGAAAGAAGATACCGAACTTCGGCGGCGAGCAGTTTATCGCTTGGATTAGAGCAACGGACAAAGCGCTCGAAAAAACAATTGGCTGAAGTCCAAGAACCGCAATTCAGATTATCAGATTCAATGGCAAAAGCAAAGATTCTTATTATTGATGACCTGCCTGAGTACCTCAATTCGCTCCGCCGAGCATTGGAGAATGATTTTGAGATTGTTGTTGCGACATCGTTCGATGAAGCGAAAGGCAAGATGTCGAAGGAGTTATCCTTATTGCTGGTGGATATTTGTTTGGATGAATCTCGTCCTGGCATAGATCGAGGTGGCATCGAGGTTCTCCGTTGGTCGAAGAAAAATTACCCTGCTATACCCGTGGTGATGATGTCAGCGTACCGAGATTTCGATGCAGCCGTAGATTGTCTTAATAGCGGGGCAGAGAAGTTCTTGCGCAAACCTATCGATGTATGGCAACTGAAGGAGGAACTTAAAAGCTTGACAAAGCAATCTTGAACTGCACTTAAATTATGACCTTTTATCTTTTCACCGGTGATTCTAGTTTTGCGAATGCTTTCCAGCGGTATCTTTCTTTCGTGGGGGGAGTTGAATCTGTGTGGATTAAGCCCCTTTGCGATTGGAGTCGCGAGAATGCAGTTCGACAGTTCGAGGAGCTGTCTTCTCAATTAGAGGCTTACTGTTCAAAGTCTGAGACAGACAAAAGCTTGGTTGGCCTGATTGATCCCTGCCTTTTCAACTCTACGTCGAAAGATACTAGACTACCGTTGGAAAGGCTTCGGGAAATGAATCCAGTCTATACTAGACCAGAGTTCTCTTCGTTAGCAGCAGAGGTCTATTCTATGCTGGTTCTTGCTTTTCCTGAAGCACATTGGTTAGTCTTGACCGGTTCCGCTGATCGATTCTTGCGGCCAAAGATGGACACAGCTAATGGACTAGTCGATATTTCTACACTCAGTAAGTTTCATCTGCTTGACTGGCATAACTTCTTGCGCGGGATGATCAATCTACGGAAAGCAACGGGATCACATTACCGATCGTTGTTTGATCCCGCCGGACTTAGAAACGCAATTCAGTACAACATGAGGCTCCCTAACGACAGTCTAGGGTTCCTCGAGCGGACAAAATGCGCCGCCGCAATTGACGAAGAAGAACCCTATGCCTTCATGCATGGGTACCTTCTTTACAAACTCGGTTATCGTGTTCATCTTGTCACAACTGAAAGAATGATGGACGAGTTATTTGGAAATGAGAGGAATAGTAGCGACTTGGAGACAACTTTTCAGGATATCTATCTCAACTTTCCCGATGAGCCGGAGCGCGAGGGGCGGTCGGACCTTCACAAGCGATTTGAGGAGCGGTATAAAGGATTGAATCGCGTCAAGCGGCACATCTTGGTTACCGTCGGACACAAGCACAGCGAGTCGTATGAGAGGAATCGTTTGTTTATCCTCGAGAAGAAAATCAAGAGAATCTTCAAACCCAGCGGCGGCATATATAATTTGCTTGAAAAGGCCGGCTTGCTCAACGCCTACTGGCAAAGGCTACGTAAATGGAGAGATGATACTGACCCTCGCCGTTTTGCGGAGGAGGGTGCCTCAGGCCACAGCGCTCCCGGCCGCCTTCTTGTTGTCGCCGAGAGGCTCAACAACCGCGCCGAGAAGATCCTCAAAGAAGCCGATTCAGTTCAAGAGTGCATTCGAGGCGCGACGTTGGCACTGGAAGCATCCGAACTCTTGGGTTTCCGGACGCCCACTACGGCTCTAGAGGCAACAGCTCTCCGCCATCAACTCGAAGTGAAAGCCGAGTGTATGTTCTACGGTGTTGCCTACAACATCGATGTGAAAAACAGACTCAAAGAAATCGAGATGGAAGCCAAAGCAGTGGCACGGTGGTTTCACTCAAGTGTGCGTCAGAGATCTTTGCTGAATGCACAGATGAGCATCATCACCCAAATTGCTCGCATCTTCCGGCAATATGGGCAATTCGACGAGGAGCAACAGTGTTTGAAGCACTTTAGGGATCTGAATCGCCGGTGGTATTTCTCCAGCCACCCGTGGTTTGCCTTCTTCTGGCCAATTAGATGGTATGTCGAAACGGTTGTCGGGTCGTTTGCTCTGTTTATCATTGCCCTTCTTACTTGGCCCCTCGTGTTTGGCCTCGCCGGCTACTGGCTCAAGATCGACTTCGATGCAAGTTGGCAAGTGAGTGATCATGTGGTCAACGCCTATAGTACCTTTTTCGGCCTTCAACCGATAGATCTGCCTGGGACGTCGGGCGCGAAGGCCCTCACACTCTTGACCATGTTTACAGGATTCATTCACTTGGGAGTATTCATAGCGCATCTCTACACACTCATCACCAGGCGCTAAGGAGTAAGAAAATGAAAATAGTTGAGCACATTCGAGCTTTTGTAACTCGGGCATGGCGATTGGTGCTTACGCTATTGA
This sequence comes from Ignavibacteria bacterium, assembly GCA_016873805.1. Taxonomy (GTDB): domain Bacteria; phylum Bacteroidota; class Ignavibacteria; order UBA10030; family UBA10030; genus VGVZ01. The sequence continues at coordinate 143,773 of VGVZ01000001.1, read as the reverse complement.
TCTTCGCACTGATCGTTGATTCCTTGTTGCACGATGCTGACACAGCGTTGCGTCTTCTTATCTTTCTGCCGTTCGCCTTCCTGTTGCTTGACTACGCTGCCTTTGAGCTTCGCTGGTCGGACACGGAGGAAGGAAAGAGAGAGTCTGGCTATCATCCCAACCTACGGATGCCTGGCATCGGAGCTGTTTTGGCTCTGAGTTACCTTGTGTTCTCCCAACTGGATATTAGGTTGCTCTCCGGTGCCGATTCAAGCGGCAAACAACGATCAGATGCTCTTGAAGCGACGGCTGATAGCGTTACTCAATTCTCCTCCGCAAGTGATCCGGTTGTGATCGTTTCAGAGACTGTATTTGCGCTGGCGGTCTTCGCATTCATAATCTTTGCGATTGTGAAAATTGTGCGGGAGGATTAGTGCGGTTGCGGCATCGGACTGGAGGAATGCCTTTTGATCTGCTAAACTGGAAATAAAGCCATGCCAATCAACTACGAAGATATTCGTTATCGCGGTGACGCAGAAGATGTGAAGGAGTTGTTTGAAGTCTACCGTGTTGAGAACTATCTGAATACGTATGAAGAGCGTCTGAGACAGGATGACTCTGGTTTACGCCAAAAGTTGATGAAAGAGGGAATCAAGCTGACGGATCGCCTATCACCTCGCATACATAAAATTTTCCGTGACGTGTGCAGCAGCCTCGACATAGAGGCAACGGAAGAAATCTATTGCCTCCCGGGAATGGAAATAAATGCATTTGCTTCTCTGGATATCCAAAAGTCCCGCACATACTCCCTGGTAGCGGTCACTGCCGGCGCACTTGAGAATCTCGAAGATGCGGAAATCAAATCCGTGCTCGGTCATGAAATGGGTCATTTCCTCTTCAGGAATAATCGCCTCAACGCCCTTCTCACACGAGATGAAAAGAACCCTGCAGTAACAGTTTTGCCACCTCTAGGTGAGAGTTTGTATCTGCGCTGGAGGAAAAAGGCGGAGATAAGCGCTGATCGCGTAGGTCTTCTTGCGTGCGGCAATTTCAAAGCTTCGGCAACCTCATTGATGAAATGCGCTTTCGGCCTCAGTGAAAAGAATCTGAATCTGGATATCGACTCTCTTCTTCACCAAATCGACGAGATAAAAGGTCACCCGGAACTGATGGAAGAGACTTTCGCGTCTCATCCGGTGTTACCCATACGCTTGAAAGCTCTCGAACTCTTTTCCCGGTCCGAAAAGGCGACAAGAAATGGACTCAAGACGCAAGGACAAAGATTGAACGACGAAGAGCTAGAGGACAGCGTTGACGATCTTATTCACCTGACTCGCCGTTATCCCTACAAAACACTGCACCAGTCTGTCATGAAAGCAGTTGCTCTCAGCGGTGTCCTCACACTGGGTGCCGACGGTGATATCGGCAATGAAGAGGCAAAGATTCTAATTCAAATACTTCATCGCTGGTTCACAGATGAGCCAGAGAAAGAAATCTTGTCGAATCGAGATCAGGTTTTGGAAGAACTTCCAAAGGTTATTGCAGAGGTAAACAGAGATGGGGATGAGCATGACAAAGAGTTTATTCTGTCCCGACTGGCAGACATTGCCCTGGCGGACGGTGCTTTGCTCGATGCTGAGGGCGGTGTAATAATGAGGATTGCGGAAATGCTGAACATCCCCGAACGAAATGCATACCGTATCATCATTGGCGCGGCGCAAACGGTAGGTTTCAGAACAGACATCAAGCTTAACAGAATTGCAGATGAACTGCGAGAGTCAATGAAGATAGGATTCCCACGAAGCCCAAATGACTAGTTCTTTTATCGACATTATCTCCCGCAGTACAGGTGACCGAGAGGAAAGACGTCTCCTATTTCAACGTGCGAGTGTCGCAAGCAAGCCAGGAATCGAGCCTATGGTTTTGGTAACAGTCATATTACCCATTCTTGTCTTCATTTGCGCGTCGTGTTCACAGCTATTTCCAACGGACATAAAGAAGATTCTTGATGACCCACGTGAATATGACGGGAAGACCGTAACTATTTCCGGTGATGTCACTGAAAGCGTTAATCTTATCTTCTTGAGATATTACGCGGTGAGAGATGCAACGGGTGAAATCGTCGTCGTGGCAAAGAAGTCGGTTCCCGCAAAAGGGGCAAAACTTAAGGTGACCGGCCGGGTGAATCAGGCTTTTGCGATCGGAGATAGAAGCGTGGTCGTTATTGTTGAAGAGGAGCAATAAATAGCTCCTCACCATAAAACCGGTGGGATGGAAACATCGTTGGATTCGCGACCTCTTCTTTGGTTTGCTAGTTGAATCTAAGGTTTTATGGCGGTATAATGTCTCCTCGAAAATGTGTCTATTCGCTGTTCTCCTTCAGCACTTTGACCGTTCGCCAATTAGACTTAGGTTGAAGATATTCGCTTGGCTTATACAGTGTTAAGATTCCCGTGTTGGGGAACCGTGCGGCAGGGGCACCATAAACTCTGTCTCTTTTTGGTAACTGCCTCAGAATGGCCACAGCCTTCAGATATGTTTTCCTCATTTCACAGGCTAGCTCGGTCCTTGTGGAAGAACAAAGCCTTTCACAACGGCACTTGCGGTCAAGGTCCATTCAGCCAGTCTCCTCATCGATTCATCTAGTTCTGTTGCCGTCCGCGTCTGGCAGCACGCTCAGAACTGACCCTTCGAGCCGCCAGAGGCCTGTGAGTCCAGTGTTTTTTCACTACTCCCCTCTTCAGATAAAGTCACCCCATTACAATTCGACGCTCATGTACAAGTCCTCGCCGCCCGGAGGATTGTCTCGGGGCGAGAACAACTCCCTGGCGACATACACAATGCATCGCGCGACGACGCGATCACTGCTCTTGGAGAAACCATGACATTCTCACTTGGGATGTTTCCGGACAATCTGTGGCAGGAGGTACTGCATCAGATACTCACATTTATCCATTCAACCGCACACTACGTAGGCTTCGCAATTCTGAACGCTATCGGCATAATCTTCCCCAGTCTCGCGCTGCGCGATGACTTGATCAATCCGGTAGACTATCTTGCGGTGGTTACAGCGTTTCTCATTCTCGTTCAGGCAGCGCGTAAGGCCACGTGGATAATTGTGCTGGTTGGATGGGTTATGATCTCCCTGAGGTTAATCCTGGCAGTGTTCGGAGTGCTCTGATTAGAAGGACCCATCAAATGAAGCAGGTTATCGTGCACATCAAATTAGGCCTTGGAGCTTCTGTAATGTTGCTTCTGCTGGTTTTCACTGTTTTCACTTCCGATTCGGAGGGCTTCAAAGCGAATCAGTCCGTTGGGAAGAACACATCGCTGGATTCACGACCTCTTTCCTTGGTTCTCCTGATGGATGCTTCGGGCAGCATGAGAACGACAGATTCATCGGAGTTCAGAAAACTCGCAGCTCAAGCTATAGCGTTGCTACTTTCTCCTGTTGACAGGATTGCTGTGATTGAGTTTGACTCCGATGGTAGGGTTCTTTCTGATTGGAGTATGGCATCTGAAAAGGAGAAAATCATCAATGCAATAGCTCGTGCGGGGAATAAAGGAGCCCACACAGATTTTAGGGCGGCGCTTGAAACAGCAAAGAATGTCATTGAGGAAGCGCCGGCTAATTCCAGAAAGGTTATTTTACTTCTTTCGGATGGGATTTTCGAGCCTAACCCGTTTAGTGATCGCTATGCTCCCTACAACATAGAGTATAGACTTGCCATCCGGGGAGAAGACCGCGAATCAATCAGACGAATAAACGAGCACTATCGTAATAAGCTTACCCCCATTGCGAGGAGAATCATTGATTCGCATATACTACCGCTCTTCGTGGAGCAGCAGGTGGAGGTTTTCTGTGTTGGGTTCAGCACAGATGCTGATCGGGAATTCCTTTCCTATTTAGCCGAAAAGACGAGCCAGTCAAAGACTGAATCGCATGCTTATTTTGCAGATGAAGCAGTTGACCTGATGGATGTCTTTTTGGGTCTCTTACAATTCTGGCAGAATAGCATCAAGTTGCATACTGAAGAAGATATAATTCAACTCCATTCATCAAAGCGAATCTTTATTGATGAGTATGTGAGGGATGGGAAGTTCATAGTCTTGACCGATCAGGCCGCTAAATTCAAGTTGAGAGCTCCAAATAATTTAGAGGAGGAAGCCCTCGGATATACACATCAGAATCTAAAGATAGTTCCTCTCAAAAAGGCAACCCCGCCTGGTTCGTGGTCCTATATATTCGATTCCGGGAGTGGGAAATATCGTTTGCTGATCGTAGGGAAAAGCATGATCGAACTCGAGGTCGAAGGACTGAAGCAAAAATATCTCTTTGGAGAGAGGTTGGAGTGTTCCGTGAAAGTGACCATTGGTGGTAAAGATGCACGTGGTGTCCTTGGTCCTGGCTCGAAAGTAGTGGTAGATGTAATGACTGAAGATCAGTTGCGGTCTTCTATTCCGTTGGTAGAAACTGAAAAGGGTTTTTCCCTTGAATATTCCGTTGCGAGAGTAGGAACCCTGAAATTGAGATTCACTCTTCACGCTCGGGACAAGAACGGGAATGAGATGTTTCCTCGACCGAGCAAAGAATTTCAGTGCATGGTTTTGCCTCGATTCTACGTTGAACCAGACTACATAAGTTTTGGAGATATTGATCAGGGTGAAACCAAAACCTACACCGTGAGGATTGTATCCGGTCTTCAAGAAAATCGAACTGTAAGAGTCCATTCGAAGACCACGCAACTTAGCAGGTGTGAAGACGAAGTAGCAAAGCATCCTCGGGTTAGCAGTACCGACTTCACAATCAAGCCCGGTGAGGCGCTCTCTCGTGAAATCGCGATGGCGATCCCAGAGGACGGATGCTGGGGTGATTATGAGGGCGAATTGACTTTCTCAACAAATCATAATGAGTCTTTTAAGGTTCGATACAGTGTCCATGTCCCCAGTATCTGGGAAAAACTCACATTGCCTTTGCTTGTTGTACTCGGAATACTGCTCATAGTTCTACTTGTCCTCGTTCTGCTTTGGGCAAGGCTTAAAGCGCCAGTAGGTGTTCTTCGCCCCCTCAGTGCTCCTTCTGGAGTTTTGTTGGATGACATTGAGCTCGGTAAGGTCAAAAGGGGCATTTGGAGTAGGTGGCTTAACTGGAAGAAGAACAGAATTCGTATTGGCCGGGATCACGGGGATATTGTTCTTGAATTGCTTCCAGACGATTTGCGTGTAGAACTTATTTTCTATCGCTTTGGGCGGGACTACATAAAGAACGATAGTCCGGAGGAATCTAAACAAGAGATTAACGTCAAAGATCCCGACGTGGACATTGAAATCCAGAGAGAGCCCGGGGAAACTTATGATCTTTCACCAGGGCTACGACTAAAGGTCGGTGACTACGAGTTCGCCTACCTGAGGTAAAAACCCGATTTTCAAACTAGCCAAAACAAAGAAAGGGATTTCCCCATGCCAGACTTTTGGAACGACATTATCAATCCTCATGTCCGAAATGAGAACTACAAAGGCACATGGGAAGAGCTACAACACAACGCATCATTCAGGCCCACGATCTACATCGTGCTTGGTGGTTTCGGGTGCATGGTTGTGCGCGCGCTTAAAAAGAGCATCAATGACCTAATACCAGTTCCGCAAATTCGAGACGGCTTTGCCTTTATCGCGTTAGATACTCACTCTCGTGAAACTACGGATATCCTTACGCCGGTAGAGTACATCGAAATGATAGGGATTCATCCGGACACTGTCGCTAGCAATCCGAGGAATGCAAAGTCATTAGGATGGTACAAGAAACTTGCCGGCAAATGGAGTGCAAAAACAATTTCCGGTGGAGTAGATATGACCAAGCCTCTGGGGAGAATAGCTTTTCTTTTTCCTCCTACGCTAACCAAATTTCTTGCTAGTCTGAACTCGGCTTATACCACCGTAAACAGGTTCAAACAAAACTTCGGAGCCCGAGCCAACACGAAGGTGTACTTGATTTCCAGTCTCGCAGGAGGTACTGGATCAGGAATGTTCGCGGACGCCTGCATCGTCACGAAGAAATTCCTATCGGACAACGTTGGAGTTAATTATCTTTTTCAATCGATTGTTGTCACACCGGAAGTTCTTCAAGATGAGGCACAGGATATTAAATTCCCCGACTTCTACGCCAACGTGTATGCGTCCTTGAAAGAAATATTTCATTTCATCCGTGGCAACAAAGAAACAGTCACGTATGGAATGCCCGGATACGAAAATGTTATGGTCTCACAAGATTTCATGCCTGATCCACTTTTCCTAGTAACGGACCGAAACGACAAAGTGATTTTTGACAAAATGAAGGACATTGCGGATTCGGTTGTTCAATACCTCATGTTCGAGATTCAGAGTCCGCTCGAAACGAGCGAGGGTCAGCCTAAGGTCCAGGATAAAGAGAATCCTCAGCAATCCAATTTTGGAATTGATGATATGCCTAAGTTTCTATCCTCGATTGGCACAGTCCGATTCGGACTACCGATGGAGAAACTGGTCGAGCTTTATGCCCTTCGAATTATTGACCATGCTCTGGACAAGGAGTTGCTGGATTCCGTCGGCCAAAGCGAAGTGGATCAATGGATAGACCAACATCATTTGTCGGAAGCTAAGGCTGATCAGCTGCAAGGAGCGATCCGAAAAAACAAAGAAGGCAACCCTATGAGGATTGCCATAGACGTGGTTGGTGAAATCGGAGACAAGAAACGGACGGAACTCATAAAAGCCTGCTCAGACCTAAAGGCTAAGAAACTACTCTCAGTTTCCGAACAATACAAGCCGATCATGGAAAAGAATTCATCGGTGCTGTTGGAGTTGGCGAAGAAAGGTTTAGAATTAAGGTTCCACGAGATTCTCAAAGGTCAGTCGGTAGGAGCGGCAGTTGATTTTCTTGAACGCTTGTCAAATGAAGTTTCCGCTCACCGGAAAGCTCTAGAACAAGAGTTTCATAGAGACAAAGAACGGTTGGTCAAAGCTGATCACAAACTCTCCCAATCGGCTGGTGCGGTTGGAATGGCAGCAAAAAGCTTCATCGTCGGAAGAGGTGGTAAGATCAAAGCTGCTCTGGGGTCTTTTGACGGTGATCTTGAGGCATATTTGAACCAGCAAGTAGTTGTGTGGTCTCAGGAAATAGGAATCCAAGTCTATGAGAAGCTATCTTCATATCTGAAGGGTTTTCATGGCCGATGGGTGAAAGTCCAAGACTCCTTAAGAGGAAGGTCTGCGTTTGTGAGAAACAGTGCCGTTGCGACAGGTTTAGAAATAGACAGCCTCTCAGATATCAGCAAGCGTGGAGCTGGGAATAGATTTAGCCTTGTTGATAAGGAGCGAGCAAAGGTATTGTATGATCAATACATCCCGTCTGATTTAGAAAAGGCGATTGCCGAACGAGCTCGTCATCTGTGGCGTGAAACGGAGATGATTACAGACACATCCTCCAGTGATGAAATGTGGGTCGCGAAAGTAAAAGGAGCAATCAACGATGAGATTCAGAGCAAGCTTTTAGGAGTCAACATCTTGACTGTAATCAATCACTTTTACTCAGAACAGCAGAAGAAAGATTCTCTCTTTACGTCATTGGTCAGCCTCGCAAATGCACTTTTCCCCCTCGATAGTAGCAAGCAAGAAGGAGCGTATGAAACAAGTTGGATCACCGCCGTTCACCAGAGCATCAGGCAGGATTTTCAGCAACTATTTGGAAACTACAAGCCAAAAGGCGATGGAATGATGCATGCTTATTTCCCAAACGCCTTCGAAGTAGTTCTTTATTGCATTCGACATGGTTACACTGCCCATTCCCTTACAAGGTTGCAAACCTATAAGGCAAACTACGACATGCTGCAAGCTCGCTATGAGCAAGCATTCTCAGAGGGAATCGCTCATAGACCCATTCATTGTTGGACTGATGCATCTAAGTGGGAGGAACTCGTTCCAAGACCGAAGGGCGAGGACGAGGCTTTTGAATTATTTGCTTTGGGAAGAGCCCTTAGTTATCTGTATCCTACGGACGAAAAAAGGAATGAAGCATACATTTACAATAGAGGTAATGTATACTTCATACAAACTGGGGCAGGAGAAGAAAAGATCAAGATTGGTACGGGGATTGAGGAAGCAGTTGAGAATTTTACTGTTCAGCCAGAATGGCGCGAGCGAGTACGAAACCTTGTGGAAGCGAGAATTAGTGAAAAAAGATCTGAAGTTCGATCGAGACTAATTAGTGATTTTGAGCCAGTCCTCCGAAGGGAGATCGAAATTTCATCCAAAGTGCCGACGAAAGGGAAGGAAAAGAGGCGAGTGGAGGTTTTGAGAGCCTTGTATAATTCCCTTTTCGCGGTAGTCGACCAAAAGGTAGAGATTGCCGTGCTGGAGTTGCGGGAGAGAATCTAAAAAATCTATCAGCAAATATGCCCTTGGAAGAGTTACGAACGAAAATACACGCGCTGACCGGTCCTCGCAAGGTTCCACAAAGTAAGTACGTGTCGAGGACCTTCTACGTAATGATTTCTCCGTCCTTGGGTCACATCGCCGATTGGTTTCATCAATGGTTCCCGCTTACTGAGAGCGGTTTGGAACTACTCTACCCCTGGATTGCCTCCGATCAAGCTTCAAAAGAAGATGTGCTCTTGAGGACATGGCAACAGTCATTCGACGCGAAAACGATAAATGGTCTGATAGTAAAAGGATACCGCATTGTAGATACAATTAATCAACTCATATTTGTCGCAGATTTGTCCGAGCAGGAAGCGCACGAACGAATTCAGAAGATTGATCAATTCTTTGCCGATCTTCACAAGAAACAAACGGGTGATTCACTCCCACTTTTCAGAACAGGAATATTTCTTGTTAGACCAGATGATCGAGGAAAAAACTTATCAAATGATGAGGTTTTTGCATGGGCTCAAGAGCACTTAGATCGACTTTTCATAGTAAACATGGCCAATCCTCGTGGCGCGATGTACACCGACCCAACAGATCTGCATTTCCTAATTGGGCATGTTCTGTACGTACTTACAAAAGGACCAATTGATGCGACCATTGAATCAAGAACAGATCAGTATCGTGAATGGCTTAAAGGCAACAGTCCCTCGAATGGTTGGTGCACGGGTTTTTCTGGCATTTCTGTTTTAGTTCCCATCGATCAAATCATGGAAACCATATTGATAGGGAAGGCTGGAGAATTGCTCCAAGAAGCTTTATTTCAAACGCCGTCGGATGAAAAAGCGGACGCACGTGTGCTTTCTTTTCTTAATAAAAGCTCGCTCAATTCTGCTGACGTATTTCGTAAGGAACTTGCTCAGAATGAAAGATTTCCACTTCCTAATCCTTTTGGAGAGAGACAAAAGGTCGGCAGTAAAACACCATCAAAATGGGATCTTCGGAACCCGGAGAAGTTCATTTCCTTTGTGGATACTATCGATGCGGGTCTTCCAGACTTGGCTAGTGAAAATGGTAAGATCATGCTACAGATCGCCAGTAAGCACTTGGAAGAATTCCGGTATCAGCTTCTCGAAGAAGTGAATGCGATTATCTCTGGAGAGGTCGGTGGATTGAACGTGGTCGAATCGTTTCTACAAAAACTAAGAGAACATATCAAAAAGCTTATCCCGAAAGAACCTTCTCCCGCCCAATATTCTGATGTTGTTCCGCTAACCCGTCGACTTGCACAGGATGTACAGCGTGGACCTCGAAAAGAATCAGTAAGTGTAAGAACGATCTTTCTTGCTTTCACTAGCTTTCTTATCGGATGGACCGTCATTGATTCAAGTCTATTTGCCACGGGTTTTGCGTTTCTCGCCGCTCTAACAGGGTTCATTTACTGGAACGCATGGACTACACGAATTGAACGGCTTGTCGTCTCGATTTGGGAGACATTGTTGGGTAAATGGAATTCGCTGCTTGACCACGAAATCACGAAAGTAATGTATCAGAAACTGCCTGAATACTTCGCAACTATTGATGAGGTTGTTTCTCAGATAGAGAGTGCTGCTGAACGGCTGAAGGAAATAATTGATTTCAGTCAGGAGAAGTATCTTGCCCCGGCGCCATCTGGTTCGGCATTTTGGATGTATGTGGTCAATCGTAGAGAAGAAATCGTCAAATACCAGAAGTTCATAAATGTGAACGTAGGGAATCTCACGCGAGAGTATCTTGTTTCGCGTCAACCTCTTGAACTGTGGCAAAGGTTGTCTCCGAAAGGTACGAGTGAATGGAACGAATGGGAGTGGAAACTCATTCAGGGTGCAGCTCTTCACTTGTTGCCACATAGCACACCAGTATTGGACTTGTCCGCTTGCCAATTGCTAAGAGAAAATGAGCAACAATTCAACAACATTTTGGAACTAATTATTAGATCTGCTGAGCCCTTCCTTGTTTTGAAGCCAGACGAACCAAGAGGAGGGTACGCGCCTACTATAGAAATTCAATCTGAGGGCTGTGATGATATCCGTTCGAGAATAACAACGGCCATCGAACATAACTTTCGAACTGTTGAGGTTCAAAGCGCAAAAAGCATTTACAGAATCTCGTTCTACTGTTTCTCTGAGGGCGTGAATCTTGAATCCATACTAGTTTAGGATTGAGCAATCTCCAAGAAGTCTGGACCAAACGATGCTTCTGCTTAGCCTTATAATCTACCTGATACTCTGGTTACCTTATCATTTTCTGATTGAGCCTTTTTTTGACCTTTTCCCAGTGGTAGGTTGGCTCTCAATCCCAATTTTCTTTGCTATCTCTTTGTTGATCTTTTGGATAATGGTTTTTCTCATCCATTCGTACAAGCCGGATCTTAAGTTGTTCACTAGGAACTTAATCAGGGTACGAGGAGTCAAATGGATCGCTTTGTTAACTGGCGCGAGCGGTATCATAGTCCTATTATTCTCCCTTTCTATCGTTGGGCTTTCTGTTGCGACAGTAGGTGCGCTTGTCCCCCTTGCAGCGATTCTATTAGCAAATGCTCTGGGCATTGAAATAGTCCCGAAGTTGTTGCAGGAAGATGTTGTACCCTCCAGAGTTGTCTCTATCCCCGAATTGACAAAGCCTCAAATACCAGAGGATATCGTCAAGGAATACAAATGGAATCAGAACGGAAAGGATTATTCCCTCAGACTAGTCATCAGACGCGCAATCTATGAACACCTTAGAGCAGAGCCGCGTGTACCATCCTCTGAATGGTCTAAAGAATATGTCGCAAAAGGCATTTGCGGTGAAGTGAGGGAGCTAGCATATCAACTCATTAAAATTGGTAATCCATTTGGGACATTCGCTGAGGTTAATTTTATCCTTCACTTCGTACAGAGTGTAATCACTTACAGGAGCGATGTCGGTGAGTACCCAAAATATCCCGTTGAAACCCTTGTTGAAGACGCCGGCGATTGCGAGGATTTTTCTATTCTTGGAGCAGCTATACTAAAAGTGATGGGTTACGATGTGGCGTTACTGTTTTTGCCAGGACATGCTGCACTTGGGGTTGCAGGTGCCACAGGCATGAAAGGTGTTTATGCCGAGTCTGATGGTAAAAGGTATTACTATGTTGAAATGACATCGACAGGATGGAATATTGGGGAGATACCACCCGATTACAAAGACACAGCGATTACAGTCGTCGCGGTTCCAGGGCTCGAGATCCTAGCTGGTAGATGATGGCCTGCATACAATGCCGAACCAAAGTTTGCAACGTTGAATCAAGCAAACTTGACCAGCCCCCAGTAGTGGTGCCAATGATAAGTTAGTTTATGCATTCTGCCACCTGCCTGCCGGCAGGCAGGTTGGCATGCTGAGGGGGTATCTGGCCGCTGGGGCTGGTGGCCGATATCCCAGTGAACTGTGTGGCCGTATTGTGTTGTAGGTTTTCCTCCATCGTTCTGTAACTACCTTTGCCTCCAGGATCGTATCGAAGATCTCTCCGTTCAGCAGTTCGTCTCTCATCTTGCCGTTGAACGATTCAATGTACCCGTTCTCCCAAGGACTACCTGGTTCGATAAACAGCGTCTTCACTCCCAGCCTCTGCAACCATTCGCGTACTTGCTTGGCGGTGAACTCTGCGCCATTATCCGATCGCAGGAAGTCTGGCACTCCGCGTTCAACAAAGAGATCCGACAACTCATAGAGCACATCTGTTGCTTTCACTCGTCGGTCAATGTGGATCCTCAAACACTCCCGACTGTATTCATCCATGATGTTCAGCATCCGCAACGGTCGACCGTCACTGGTCCGGTCAGCGACAAAATCATAGCTCCAGACGTGGTTCCGATACAATGGTCGCAAGCGGACGCACGAGCCATCATTCAGCCACAATCGTCTCCGCTTTGGCTGTCTCTTGGGCACTTTCAGGCCCTCCTGACGCCACAATTGTTCAACCCGCTTGTGGTTGACCCTCCATCCTTCAGCTCGCAACAACTCCGTCACTCTGCGATAACCATAACGGCCATATTCACACGCCAAAGCCGTCATCCGTTGCCTCAGCGCTTCCTCGTCTCCCTTCACAATCCTCTTGCGTCGCTGAGTCGTTCGTGGCTGATCCAATGCACGGCATACACGTCGTTCCGAGGCATGCATGGCCTCCTGGAGTTCCTTCACCGCCCGGCGCCGTTTGACCGGGCTTACCAGTTTCCCCGGGCTGCCTCCTTGAGAATCGCATTGTCGATCGACAAATCAGACACCACCTTCCGCAATCGGCTGTTCTCCTGCTCAAGTTCCTTCAGCCGTTTAGCCTGGTCGAGCCTCAACCCGCCATACTCCTTCCGCCATTTGTAGTATGTCGCATCGCTGATGCCCAGCTGACGAAGCGTCTCCTCCAGCGTCATGCCTTTGCCTTGGAGTACCTCCGCTTCTCTCAGCTTGCTGATAATCTGTTCCGCCGTGTGTTTCTGTCTTCCCATGTTGCCTCCTTTGACCCAAGATAACATTCTTCCTAACTAAATCTTGGATCTCTTTTCGGGGGCTAGCTCACGATCAGGCAGGACAAGTTGGAGGACTTCGTTCTCACGAGCATCAAGCAAACGTTTTTGAATCCTGGTTCTGCGCAAAATGTCCTCAAATACGTCGAAGAGTTTAACAAGCAGCAGCCGTCAGCAATTGAGCAAAGGCTCGAAAACATCGATGAGATCCTCCGGGAAAACGAAGGAAAAATAGCGAACCTTCTCTCGATTGCAGAAGAGGGAGCAGGATTGAGGAGTGTAAGCGTTCGAATCAGAGAACTCGAGGAAATTCAGGAGAAGCTTGAGCAAGAGAGAAGGCGATTGCTCGCACTTGAGCCTCCAAAGCTGGATCCGAAGCGCGTCGCCAAAGCTGTCAGAGTTTTCATAGAGGACTTCGAAAGGACCTTCGACGAGTTGTCAGTGATGGAGAGAAAAGAAGTACTCAAGAGGATTGTAGAAGCGATTCTGGTCAACCGGGAGGAACGCAAAGTCCGCTGCTACATCAAACCCCTGCCCATAATCCCCAACGTCACAGACCGTGCACAGATACCTTCCGTGTTTCAGGGTGCAGCGAGTTTTCCTGTCAGCGCCCAACAGCGTTTTCAGGCCAAAAACGCAATTGAGTTTCAGGGTGCAGCTCGTAGCCCTAACGGGATTCTCGAACGAAGTGAGATCCGCCGAAGCTGTTGTTCAAGCGTAGGCGGAGAACCCGTGCGTCTGGTCCCGACAATCCCGACTGAAAAATGTCGGGACGCTGAGAAACGCGGCATCGTCGGGACGCGCGAAACAACAAAGAGTTAGCTTCGTCCTGACGGACTCGCTAACTCCTCAAAACGACAAACGAGGTAGCCGCTCTGATATCACAAGCAGCTAACTCGTGTCGTCGACTTTGCGGGGCAGCTCCCGTCTCTCCGCCTGCGGCGGATCGACGGGATCCTCAAAACGACAAAGAACTTAGCTTCGCCCTGAAAGGCTCGCTAAGTTCTGTCGTTTTGGGAGTAGCCCTAACGGGATTCTCGAACGAAGTGAGATCCGCCGAAGCTGTTGTTCAAGCGTAGGCGGAGAACCCGTGCGTCTGGTCCCGACAATCCCGACTGAAAAATGTCGGGACGCTGAGAAACGCGGCATCGTCGGGACGCGCGAAACAACAAAGAGTTAGCTTCGTCCTGACGGACTCGCTAACTCCTCAAAACGACAAACGAGGTAGCCGCTCTGATATCACAAGCAGCTAACTCGTGTCGTCGACTTTGCGGGGCAGCTCCCGTCTCTCCGCCTGCGGCGGATCGACGGGATCCTCAAAACGACAAAGAACTTAGCTTCGCCCTGAAAGGCTCGCTAAGTTCTGTCGTTTTGGGAGTAGCCCTAACGGGATTCGAACCCGTATTTCGGCCTTGAGAGGGCCGCGTCCTAAACCCTTAGACGATAGGGCCGGGTCAATGAAAAAGTAAAAAGGAAAAATGAAAAAGGGAAAATGGTGAAAAAGTAAAGAATGAGAGCCCCTCTCTCATTTTTTCATGTTGCATTTTTCATTTTGAATTGCCTCGTTGCCCCGCCAGGGCTCGAACCTGGACTCTTCTGATCCAGAGTCAGACGTGTTGCCAGTTACACCACGGGGCATTCTCACCTGCGCGTGTCCTGAGCTTGACGAAGGACACCACGGGGCAAAATAAGATTCAGAAAAACCTCGCTAGACGTGTTGCCCCCGCCATTCCGCCACAAAGATGGCGGACAGGTAAGATTGGCGGGCAAGAGTTACACCACGGGGCATTCTCACCTGCGCGTGTCCTGAGCCGTGAGCGACTCGACTGACTCGTCGAAGTCCTGTCGAACGGCCGAAGGACACCACAAGGCATTCTCACCTGCGCGTGTCCTGAGCTTGACGAAGGACACCACAAGGCATTCTCACCTGCGCGTGTCCTGAGCTTGACGAAGGACACGGGGCAAATAGGAATTTTCGATTGCAGATGTTGGAGTGAGGATTCCGCCTGGGTATGGGAACATCACTCCATAGCGAAGATTTCTGCATCAAAACCAAAACAAAAGTAATGAATAAATGCTGCATCTCCAAAGAGAAATCATTGGAGACCATCCGTAAACTTGCATTCGTTCGCTGTCTCACTTGGCTTTTCATTTCTTGATTTTCCCTCGATTTTTAGGTAAGTTTTCGTCGCATTCGTCTGAGCAACGTATTGAACTCTCAAATTCCCCCAATTCGCTCTCGCCATCTCATCGCTCAAGAAAAGAACATCGGGGAATGTTGGACACACTCTGAAGGACACGGCTCTCCCTTCTTTCGTATGACATGTCGACATCGGTTCAAAGGATCTCCCCGTTGAGCGATGCCATCCCACAGTCAGAACATGTTCCCGTGTCCGACGCATCTGCTCAGCTTTCATTGAAAGGAAGTCTCCAATAACTCATGGTTACGAAGTACGGTCTCGATGTCTTTCTTGTCGTTGTCGGTATTTGCATCCTCCTCGCCCTGCTTGCCCTCCTCTTCATTGAACCCCGGATCCCAAAATACTCGGTCGTTGCTCTCTCAATCGTTCTGTTCGGATTTACACTGAATTTCTTTCGGGATCCCGAACGGACGACCCCCGAAGGCGATCGGAACGTTATCGCACCTGCCGATGGCAAGGTCATCGTCGTGAAGAAGGTTCTGGAACATGAATTCTTCAAGTCAGAAGCGATCCAGATCAGCATATTCATGTCTCCGTTGAATGTCCATGTGAACAGAAACCCGATCACCGGGAAAGTCACCCACTATCGATACCTCGAAGGGGAGTATTTTGCCGCCTTCGAGGACAAGGCGTCCGAAAAGAACGAACAGTCGATTGTCGGAATGGAGAACGGGCACGGAAAAGTCCTGTTCAAACAGATCGCGGGGTTCGTGGCACGCAGAATCGTTTGCCCGCTCCGCGTGGGGGATACCGTTGTCGCAGGTGAGCGGTTTGGCATGATTAAGTTCGGTTCGCGTGTCGACGTGTTTGTTCCGGTTTCAGCAAAAATCTGTGTGAATGTTGGAGATCGGCCTGTGGCGGGAGAAACAATCCTTGCTCAATTCAACTAGACGGATAGCGGAATGAAGATTACCAGAGCCGTTGTTCCGAGTCTCTTCACCGTCTTGAACGTTGTCTGCGGATTTCTATCGATCGTCAATGCCGCGGAAGGAGCGTTCGTGATGTCCGCCTGGTTCGTGGTTCTTGCGGCTGTCTTCGACTCGCTCGACGGAGTTATGGCTCGCATCACGCGATCATCGAGTCAGTTCGGCGTTGAACTCGACTCTCTCGCCGATGTGGTTTCCTTCGGTGCTGCTCCCTCGTTTCTGGTCTATCAGATTCATCTTCAGACGTTGAACACATTCGGAATCATCATCAGTGCTATGCCGCTGGTGTTCGGTGCGATTCGCCTCGCGCGGTTCAATGTTCAGCTTGTCGGGTTTGAAAAAGAATACTTCAAGGGGTTGCCGATTCCGTTCGCGGCCATCACGATTTGTGCCTATGTCCTGCAGTACTATTCCGAAGAGCATGGTTTGCACGGGTGGAGCGCCGGCCTCCTGGCACCGCTGGTGATCGTCCTGGCCCTGTTGATGGTGAGTCGGGTGAAGTATGACGCCATGCCGAAATTTTCTCGGAAAGGGCTAAAGACGCATCCATGGCGGGCCATCGTCTCTGTGGTTGCTGCGGCCGTTGTCCTCGTTTCCGGAGGACGCCTCTTGTTCCCTGTGCTGATTGCCGCGATCGCGATCGGGATTGGTCGTTCCGCCTTCGAGTGGATTCGCGGCCTCCCCGCGGGATTTTCAAAAGAGGAGGAGGAATCCGAAGTTTCGAGCATCGATATCTAACAGGGAGGATGAAGACCGTGTTCCATGCCAAGATCGTTGTGACGCTGAGAAAATCGATTCTCGATCCTCAGGGAAAAGCCGTCGAACATGGGATTCATGCGCTCGGATATGACAACGTGAACGAATTGCGGATTGGAAAATTCGTGGAGTTGAACGTGGACGCGCGAGACCGGCAAGAAGCGGAACGTATTTGCCGAGAGGTCGGTGCGAGATTGCTTGCAAATCCAGTCATGGAAGATTTCACCGTTTCGATTGAAGAAGTGACACACGTCTAATCGAACCCCGCACCAGAGAACGATGAGATCGAAAATCAAATTTGCCGTCGTGGTGTTTCCAGGATCGAACTGTGATCGCGACGCGTTCAACGCGGTGGAGCGGATAATGGAACAGGAGGCGCGCTTCGTCTGGCATAAGGATACCGATCTGGGAGATCCCGATGTTGTGATTCTCCCCGGCGGATTTTCCTACGGCGACTATTTGCGCTGCGGGGCCATCGCCCGCTTCTCTCCTGTCATGAAGGAAGTCGTGAGGTTCGCGAACCATGGAGGCGTTGTTCTCGGAATCTGCAACGGTTTCCAAATTCTTACGGAAGCGGGACTTCTTCCGGGCGCGCTGTTGCGAAACGAGTCTCTCCGATTTGTCTGCATGGATACGTTCGTTCGCGTCGAGCGGAGCGATACCATCTTCACCGAGTCGTGCAAGCCCGGTGAGGTGCTGAAAATCCCGGTTGCCCATGGTGACGGAAATTACTATACTGACGAAGAGGGATTGAAACGACTCGAGGATAACGGACAAATCTTGTTCCGGTATTGCTCGGCTCAGGGGAAGATCATCGCAGAAGCAAATCCGAACGGTTCCGTGGCAAGCATCGCGGGGATCGTGAACACGGCCGGAAATGTGATGGGTCTGATGCCGCACCCCGAGCGGGCGGTCGATCCCGTGCTCGGACGAATCGACGGCCGGAAGATCTTCGGATCATTGATTCACAGTCTCGTCCGCAAGGATAACGAAAGCTTTTCAGTTCACTCATAGGAGATTCTTCTCATGTTGGGCAATCTTGGCGCAACGGAAATAATTCTCATCCTGCTTGTCGTTCTGATCTTTTTTGGCGCAAAGAAAATCCCCGAGCTTGCACAGGGCCTGGGAAAGGGGTTGCGCGAATTCCGGAAGGCCGCTCGTGAGATTCAAGACGATGTGGAGAAAGATGCCAAGCGCATCGACGACAGCGACAAGAAGCAGTCATCGTAACGGATTGATCATTCGGCTCCAATCATCACTGTGCATCCTGCCTCATCGAACCTGCAACGTTGCCTTCAACGCGTGTCAGAGAAGCCGGAATGTCAATGAGATCGTTTGACGACATCAGTGCGGCCCTCTCGGAACACGCGACGACGTGCGAAAATATTATCCAGGAATATCTTGCAACGATCGACGCGCGAAGAGACCTAAACGCCTTCCTCGCAGTCGATGCCGAACGTGCCCTCGTGCGGGCTCGACAGGTGGATGAAAAACGCATGGGCGGCGACGCAGGGCCTCTTGCGGGAATGGTTGTCGCGGTCAAAGACAATATCTGCATCAAAGACTGGAATACGACCTGCGCGTCGAAGATTCTCGAAGAGTTCGTTGCGCCCTATAATGCGACGACGATCGAAAAGCTCTCTGATGCTGACGCGATCATCATCGGAAAGACGAACATGGATGAGTTTGCCATGGGATCGTCGACCGAAAACTCTGCGTTCGGCAGGGTGAAACATCCGGTAGATGCATCAAGGGTGCCGGGGGGATCCAGCGGTGGTTCCGCGGTGGCGGTGAGCGCCGGAATGTGCACAACAGCGCTCGGTTCCGACACCGGCGGATCGATCCGCCAGCCCGCTTCGTTCACCGGAATCGTGGGGCTCAAGCCGACATACGGACGAGTTTCGCGCTACGGATTGGTTGCCTTTGCCTCGTCGCTTGATCAGATCGGGCCTTTCGCGGTCACAGTCCGCGATGCTGCGCGTCTCCTCCAGGCCATCGCCGGGCATGACGAACGGGATTCGACAACGGCAAAAGTCCCGGTTCCCGACTACCTCACGGCTTTGAATCGCGACGTGAAGGGATTGAAGATCGGAGTGCCGCGAGAATACTTCGACGAATCCCTCAGGAACGACATTCGCGCGGCAATTGAAACGCAGTTGGATATCCTCCGGAGTGCGGGAGCTGAAGTGCGGCAGGTCTCGCTCCCGCATGCGGACTATACGGTCGCCACGTATTACATCCTCGCTACGGCGGAAGCATCATCGAATCTCGCTCGATTTGACGGTGCACGGTATGGATTCCGGGCCGACGACGCATCGACGCTGAAAGAAAACTATACGAAATCCCGTAGCCGCGGATTCGGGCAGGAGGTAAAGCGGCGGATCATGCTGGGGACCTACGTTCTCTCCTCCGGCTACTACGATGCGTACTACCTGAAAGGCCAAAAAGTACGTCGGTTGATCAGCTCGGATTTCGAACGGGCACTTTCCGAGGTTGATGTCCTGATCGGTCCGACTTCGCCGACCACATCCTTCAAGGCGGGTGAAAAGACGGACGATCCGCTCCAAATGTATCTCTCAGATATCTACACAACATCCGCGAATCTGGCCGGAATTCCGGCTGTGAGTATTCCCTGCGGGACAGACGGTAACAACCTCCCGATTGGTCTGCAGATCATGGGCAAACAGTTTGACGAGGAGACGGTTCTCCGCGTTGCCGATTTTCTGGAAACACGAGCATAACGTTTTGCGAAACGACAAATCAACGATGAAATATTGAACGTGACTTCATGGTGAGAACGGCATGAGCATTCTAGTCAACAAGAAGACGAAGGTCGTGGTACAAGGAATTACCGGCGGGGAGGGGACTTTCCACACGAGACAAATGATCGAATACGGAACCAACGTTGTCGCGGGCGTCACTCCCGGTAAAGGAGGAACCCTGTACAACGGCAATGAGAAAGATCGATTCGCAAAGTCGATTCCGGTGTTCAACACTGTCTCCGAAGCAGTGACGACGACGGGTGCCGACACATCGATCGTGTTTGTCCCTGCCGCATTTGCCGCCGACGCCCTCATGGAAGCGGCGGACGCCGGCGTGAAGCTCGTTGTCGCAATCACCGAGGGAATACCGGCTGCCGACATGGTGAAGGTATACAACTACCTGAATCAACGAGGCGTCCGCATGATCGGTCCCAATTGCCCTGGAATCATCACTCCCGGAGAATGCAAGATCGGTATCATGCCGGGGTTTATTCACATGCCCGGCCGCGTGGGACTCGTCTCGCGCAGCGGAACACTCACCTATGAGGCGGTCTGGCAGCTGACCGAACGCGAAATCGGACAGTCGACCTGCATCGGCATCGGCGGCGATCCGGTGATTGGAACGCGCTTCATTGATGCAGTGAAGCTCTTCAATGAGGACAAGAATACGGATGCGATTCTCATGATCGGCGAGATCGGCGGTACCGCGGAAGAAGAGGCGGCTGAGTACATCAAGAAACATGTAAAGAAACCGGTCGTCGGTTTCATCGCAGGCCAAACGGCCCCCCCGGGGCGACGCATGGGGCACGCCGGAGCGATCATTTCGGGTGGAAAAGGAACAGCGGCTGAGAAATTCGCGGCGATGAAAGCGGCGGGTATCATCGTGGTGGACAATCCCGCGTTGCTTGGGGAAACGATGGCCAGAGCACTGCGGGGAATGAAGAAAGCGAAAACGTCACATCGGACGACAGCGCGACCGGCTGCCAGAAAAAGCCGAACGGCACGGAAACCAAAACGCCGAGCCAAGTGATTTGAATCAGCAATCAATCCGTAAGAAGCGAAGAGCAAACGAAAGGAGTTGATGACGTACATGGTAGTTGAACGAACACTCGCGATACTCAAGCCTGATTGCGTACGCAAAGGACTGCAAGGCGAAGTCCTTTCAAGAATTCAAACAGGGGGCTTCAAGGTGCTCTCGATGAAGATGCTTCGGCTCACGGCCGTCGAGGCTGGAGCATTCTACGCCGTCCACAAAGGCCGACCGTTCTATGACGGACTTGTGGAATTCATGTCGAGCGGACCGTGCGTCCCGATCGCGTTGGAAAAGGAAAACGCGGTTGCCGATTTCCGCACCCTGATCGGCGCGACTGATCCGAAAGATGCCGCCGATGGAACGATCCGAAAGCTCTTCGCCGACAACAAAGGGGAAAACATCGTTCATGGGTCGGATTCCCCCGAAAACGGAAGACTTGAGGTTGCCTTCTTCTTCTCCGAAAGCGAACTGGTGTAGATGACTCGATGCGCGGGGCTCTCGATGTGATCATCGGGAGTCCCTTTTCTTTTCTCTCCCGGGAATCGTCCATGCCCCTCAAGAAATGGAACAAACTCTCCGAATCGGTGAAATTCAAGAACTCGTGGTGGACCTATAAAGTCGACGAGTTCAGCCTCTCCGACGACCTGAAGGGGGAGTATCACTACGTCCATACGAACGGCGCCAGCATGATCGTCCCTGTGTTGAACGACGGCCGGATTGTGATGATCAATCAGTATCGGTACCTCTGTGAGAAGGAAAGCCTCGAATTTCCGTGCGGCGGCGTGAAAGAGGGATGCTCCTACGACGAAACGGCCCTCGATGAGCTTGCGGAAGAAGCGGGATATGCTGCGCGGGAGTGGCAGATTGCAGGAGAGTTCAATCCGTTCAACGGCATTACTGATGAAATCTGTTGTGTCTATATCGCCCGGCATTTGAGTCCTGCAGAGAAATCCCCGGATCTCACCGAAGAATTCGAACGCATCATCCTCCAACCTGACGAAATCGATGCTCGCATTATTTCCGGCGTCATCTGGGACGGAATGACGATCGCTGGCTGGACCATTGCCAAAACGTTCATCCATGTTCCATAAGAATGGGAAAACAGATGAAACAGACTGTACGATACGGCGCACTCGTCTTCGTTTGGTTGATCACATCATCCGCGCCTTCTCAGGTTCGTGTCGGGGCTGAAATCCTCCTTGACGAACAGCTCCGCCTCATTGAGGGAAAACGCATCGGACTGATCGCCAATCAGTCCAGTAGACTCCCGGACGGTCGGCATTTGGTCGACGCCTTGAGAGTTCTGCCGAATGTCAAGCTCGTTGCTCTTTTCAGCCCCGAGCATGGGTTCCGGGGAGCGGCTCCCGCGGGGGAACAAATCCAGACGGAACGAGATGCAGCGCTCGATGTTCCTGTTCACTCGCTCTACGGCCAAACCTTCAAGCCGACGCTTGAGATGCTGAAAGGGATCGATGTTCTTCTCTTCGATATCCAGGATGCCGGCGTACGGTTCTTTACGTACATCAGCACCATGTCGTATGCGATGGAAGCGGCGGCGGAACAAGGAATTCCGTTTGCGGTGCTCGATCGGCCGAATCCGATCACGGGGAGGAGAATCGGCGGATTCATGGTGCACGACACTCTGAAATCATTCGTTGGATTGCATCCGATTCCGATCATGCACGGCTTGACGATCGGGGAACTCGCGACGATGTTCAATGAGGAGGGGTGGCTGCGCAACGGTGTGAAGGCAAATCTCCATGTCGTGAAAATGGAGGGATGGAAACGCGATCATTGGTATGACGAAACCGGACTCCCGTGGGTCAAGCCGTCGCCGAACATCATGACGCCGGCGACCTCGATCGTGTATCCGGCAACGTGCTATTTTGAGGGGACGAATATCTCGGAAGGGAGGGGAACTGATCACCCCTTCGAGTTCATCGGTGCTCCGTTTCTGAATGGAGACGCGTGGGCGGCAGCTCTGCAGAAAAGCGGACTTGCCGGCATTCGGTTCCATCCGGTCACCTTTACGCCGCGTGATATCGAGAACGTGGCAACCAATCCGAAGTACCGAGGAGAGACATGCAACGGGGTTCGGCCGGAGGTTGTCGACCGGAACGCGTTCGATCCGATCCGAACGGCCCTGGTCATGTTGCGGACAGCGATTGATCAGGGGGGTGATCAGTTCAAATGGAGGGAGCGATCAATCGACCGATTGATGGGAACCTCGGAGGTTCGAATGAAACTGGGGGGGGAAGCCGGCGTGAAGAGCCTTGAATTGCAGGCTCGTCGCGACACGGATCAGTTCAAACCACTTCGCAAGAAGTATCTGCTGTACGAGTGAGGCCGACCGATCCGCAGCGATTCGTGCTCTTCCGCGTAGTCCGCGGCTATATCCCTTTGAGCGCTTGATTGAGGTCTGCGATAATATCCTCCACATCCTCAATCCCCACCGAAATTCTCACCAAACCATCTGTCACGCCGATCTTCTTTCGCTGTTCCGGCGGGACTGATGCATGCGTCATCGTTACCGGATGAGAGATGAGCGTCTCAACACCGCCGAGACTCTCGGCGAGGGCGCAGAGACGGACTTTCTTTAGAAATCCTTTCGCCTTCTCCAGCGAGCCGAGATCAAATGAGATCATCCCACCATAGCCGCGCATCTGCTTTCTGGCCAATCGATGCTCCGGATGGGAGATGAGACCCGGGTAGTTCACCTTCTGCACCTTGCGATGATTCTGGAGGAATTCCGCGATCTCCATCGCATTCGCGTTGTGCCGATCCATCCGGACGGCCAGTGTCTTCATTCCGCGCAGGCACATCCACGCTTCAAATGGACTCATGATCCCGCCGATCGACTTCTGGAGGAACCGAAGCCGTTCGGTAAGGTCCGCATCATTCAGCACGATCAGTCCGCCCAACATATCGCTGTGTCCGTTCAGGTATTTCGTCGCACTATGCACGACGATATCGATCCCATGATCAAGAGGGGTCTGGAAATAAGGGGTCGCAAATGTGTTGTCGACGATCGAGATCAGTTTCCTTGCTTGGCATAGCCTGCTCACGGCCGTGAGATCTGTGATTGTCATCGTCGGATTCGTCGGCGTTTCGATGAAAACCATCTTTGTCGACGGCTTGATGGCCTTCTTCAGATTGTCGGTTTCGCTCGCATCGACGAAATCGAACTCCAGCTGGAAATTTCCAAGCACGAGTTTTCCGAGACGGTACGTACCGCCGTACACGTCGTGAGAGACGATAACATGGTCACCGGATTTCAGAAGGGAAAATATCGTTGCAATGGCCGCCATTCCCGAAGCGAACGCAAGACCTTCCTTTCCCCCCTCGAGCGCTGCGATCTGCTTCTCGAGGACAGTCCGGGTCGGGTTCGACACACGGGCGTACTCATACCCCTTGTGCTTTCCCAATTCCTCCTGCACGTATGTTGATGTGAGGTGAATAGGCGTCATAATCGATCCGGTCACCGGATCAGGTTCAATGGCGGCGTGAATCGCCTTTGTCGAAAATCCCATGGGTTGGTCCTCAGGTGTTCTGTTGAGACAACAACATCAATGTGTCGCCCAGCGATATCTCCAGATCTAGCGGCTGAGGTGCTCGATGATGTCAAATCGTGTGACGATGCCGACGACCTCTTCCGCCTCTCCAACGAGCACCGCCGGATATTTCTTCAAAAGATGGGAAACGGCATCTCCAAGCGGATCGTCGATGCCGACGAGCGGAAATGGTTTCTTCATGACAGTCGAAATCGTTGCATCGAACAATGACGGTTGGTCTAGCACGGCGCTCATCAAGTCGCTTTCGTCTACGCTCCCGACCGATTTCCCGTGGTCGAGAACCGGGAGCTGAGAAATATTGTGCTCCTCGAGGAGGTCCAGCGCCTGCCGGATCGTCGATTGGGGTTCGACGGAGATCAACGGGTGCGCGCTCTTCTTCGCCTGAAGAATATACCGGAGCGTCACTCGCTCGGGCACCAGGAATCGATTCTCGCGCATCCAGTCGTCATTGTACATCTTGGTCAGGTATCGTTCACCGGTGTCCGGAAGCAGGATGACCACCACATCATCGTCGGTCAGTCGCTCGGCCAGCTTGAGGGCCCCGGCCAGCGCGGTGCCTCCGGAACCTCCGACAAAAATCCCCTCTTCGCGTGTGAGCCGACGCGCGGCAAGAAATGATTCGCGATCCGTTACCTCGATCACATCGTCAATAAACTCCCAGTGAATCGTCCCCGGAACAAAATCCTGGCCGATCCCCTCGACCAGATAGGGTCGATGACTTTCGGGCATCTTGTGCGTGTGAAAATACTCTTTGAGGACCGAACCCCTGGGATCGACCGCGACGATCTTGACGTTGGGATTCTGCTCCTTCAGATATTTGCCGACACCGCTCAGCGTCCCTCCGGTTCCCATCCCCCCGATAAAATAATCGACCTGGCCGGCCGTCTGGTTCCAGATTTCCGGGCCGGTGGTTTTGTAGTGCGCCTCGGGGTTCTTCGGGTTGTAGTACTGGTTGGCCAGGATGGAATTGGGAGTCTCGCGAACAACCTTTTTTGCGACCTCGGTGTAGCACTCGGGGGAATCGTGAGGCACGGCTGTCGGTGTCACGATCACCTCGGCGCCGAATGCGCGCAGCAATCGGATCTTTTCGATGCTCATCTTGTCCGGCATCGTGAACACACATCGGTATCCTTTGTAGGCCGCCGCGATTGCCAATCCCATACCCGTATTTCCCGATGTCGCCTCGACGATCGTCCCGCCGGGTTTGAGACGTCCCTCGCGTTCCGCCTCCTCGATGATCTCTGTCCCGATCCGGTCTTTCACCGATCCACCAGGATTGAAGTATTCCACCTTGACAAAGAGATGCGGTTTGAGCCCTTTCCCGAGCTTCGAGAGCTTCACGAGCGGGGTATTGCCGATGGTTTCAAGGATGGTATTGCAATAGGAAATCTTCGAAATATCCTTAGCCATGATCGTCCTTGATCGTTGAGACACGTGAGGCAACAGATGGGAGGAAGAATTGAGTACTCAAGTCATCTGATGCGGAATGGGGAAAAAATATAGCACATTATGCGGTAAGGCGAAAGGTGCTGAGCAACGGAGCCTCCGACGTCCCCCTGCGGCGGGAAGGGGGCAATCATCGTGACGAGCCCGCGCTCGGGGGTGTTGTTAAGTTCGTGGTCGCCGGCATGCAAACCGAAAAAACGATTCTTGACAATCCCCCCTCTTTTCACTATCTTTTGACCCCATTTTGCTCGAAAGTGCGCGTTTTTTGATCGAAAGTTGTAGAAACTATGAGGTTTTATGGCGACAACTTCTGATTTTCGTGTTGGTATGGTGATCAGGTTCAACGGCGAGCTGCACCGCATTGACGAATACATCCATCGCACGCCGGGGAATCTCCGGGCATTCGTTCAAGCTAAACTTCGGAATATCAAGACGGGGAAGACAACGGAGAATAGGTTTCGATCGGGGGAGGAGGTGGAAGAGGTGCGGATGGAGCAGAAAGAATTCCAGTTCCTCTACCATGACGGTTCGAGCTATCAATTGATGGACAAAGAGACATACGAACAGATCCCGGTCGATGAGTCGATCATCGGAGACGGGGCGAAATTCATCAAGGAGGGAGAGACGATCCAACTGATGATGGTCGGTACGGACGTGGTCGCGGCGGAAATCCCGTTCAACGTCCTCCTCAAGGTCGTCGAAACAGTCCCTGGGGTAAAGGGAGATACCGCCACCGGGGCAACGAAGCCGGCAACGGTGGAGACCGGCGCCATAGTCAATGTGCCGCTGTTCATCAATGAGGGGGATACGATCAAAGTGGACACTCGAACGGGCCAATACCTGGAGCGGGCGAAGATGTAGGACAGGTCGGCGAGCGGCTGAACGATCGCTCAAAGACTCCCCCTTTCACTACAAGGAGTTATCATGGAACTGGCGTACATCAAGAAGCTGATCAAGCTCATCGAGAACAGTGGTGTCGACGAGATCGAAGTGGAGGAAGAAGGAAAGAAGATCCGTATTGCCAAGCACCAGCCGGTGCAGGCCCCGGTTCACCACATTTCCCTCCCGCAGGCGCCTCCGCCGGCAATGCCGGTTGCGCCCCCTCCAACCCCTGCCGCCGCACCAGCGCCGACACCCGCCCCTTCGAAAGCAGAGCAGTCATACCATGAGATTCGATCCCCCATTGTGGGCACCTTCTATCGGGCCCCCTCGCCGGATGCCGATCCCTATGTGGAGGTTGGCCACAAGATCCGCCGGGGCTCTGTCCTTTGCATCGTGGAGGCAATGAAGCTTATGAATGAAATCGAATCCGATCTTGATGGTGAGATTGTCAAAATCCTCGTCGAAAACGCGAAGCCGGTGGAATACAATCAGCCGCTGTTTCTCATAAAGCCGTCGTAATCGGCTGGATGGCGCCGATCGTTTCGCATCCTTTCCTTCCACACCAGAGGATTTCCATTGTTCAGAAAAATACTCGTAGCGAATCGGGGTGAAATTGCCCTGCGGGTGATTCGTGCATGCCGCGAGCTGGGCGTCAAGACCGTCGCGGTGTACTCGGAAGCCGATCGTGAAGCCCTGCATGTCCGATTTGCGGATGAAGCCGTCTGCATCGGTCCCCCCCCAAGCAAGGAAAGCTATCTCAATATTCCCCGTCTCATTGCCGCTGCGGAAATCACGAATGCGGATGCCGTCCACCCAGGCTATGGATTTCTCGCCGAGAATGCCGATTTTGCGTCGATTTGTGCATCTTCAGGGCTGACATTCGTCGGCCCGTCGCCCGAGGCGATCTCTGCGATGGGGGACAAGGCATTGGCCAAGGAGACCATGCGAGCGACCGGAGTGCCGGTCGTCCCGGGGAGCGATGGAATAGTGGAAGATGTTCACGCCGCCAGAAACCTCGCTCATGAGATCGGCTTTCCCGTGATCATCAAGGCAACGGCAGGGGGTGGGGGAAAGGGGATGCGGATCGTGAGGAGCGAAGGTGAGTTTGAGAAAGCCGTTCGCACGGCGCGACGCGAAGCGGAAGCAGCCTTCGGCAATCCGGCAGTCTACATTGAAAAGTATCTCGAGGAACCACGCCATGTCGAGATCCAGGTGATGGGAGATACGCACGGAAACGTTGTCCACTTTGGCGAGCGCGATTGCTCGATCCAGCGGCGTCATCAGAAGCTTGTGGAAGAATCGCCCTCACCCGCCATCACACCGGAGATTCGGGAGGCAATGGGTGCCGCGGCGGTGCGTGGAGCCAAGGGGGTGGGATACGTCGGCGCAGGGACAATCGAGTTTCTGCTCGACAAGGACAAGAACTTCTATTTCATGGAGATGAATACAAGAATTCAGGTCGAGCACCCGGTGACCGAGGAAGTGATGGGGATTGACCTTGTAAAAATGCAGATCGAGGCGGTGGCGGGGGAGCGGATGCGAAAGACGAAAGTGAAGCCGCAGTGGCATGCCCTCGAATGCCGTATCAACGCCGAGAATCCCGATCACGATTTTCGTCCATCGCCGGGCAGGATCACGAGCCTGCATTTTCCGGGGGGGTTCGGCGTTCGAGTCGATTCACATATCTATGCAGGGTACCAAATCCCGCCGTACTATGATTCGCTCGTCGCAAAGCTGATAGTCAAAGCGCACACACGCTTGGAAGCGATTGATAAGATGAGGCAGATGTTGGATGAATTTATCATCGAAGGAATCGAAACGACGATTCCGTTCCACAAGAAACTGATGGAGGATGAGAAGTTCCGAAGCGGCGACTTCGACACGAAGTTTATCGAATCTTTCAATTTCAAAGAGTGATGAGAACTGACGAAAGACCTGGGAGCGACCAACCATGAACATCCCTGAACAGTTGAAGTATACAAAAGACCATGAATGGGTGAAGATCGAGGGGGAGATCGCCACCGTGGGAATAACAGACTACGCCCAGGGTGAGTTGGGGGACATTGTGTTCGTTGAACTTCCCGATGTCGGCAAAGTCACCGACCAGGGCAAGCCGTTTGGGACGATCGAGGCGGTGAAAGCAGTCTCCGATCTTTTTGCACCCCTCTCAGGCGAGGTGATCGAGATCAACGATGCCCTGAAGGAGACTCCCGAACTAATCAACAAAAGCCCGTACGAGACAGGTTGGATGATCCGGATGAAGATGAAGTCCGGTGATCAGGTTGCCGCGTTGCTGGATGCGGCCGGCTACAAGAAGCTGATCGGCGGATGATGATCACGATCGCGTGAACACGTACGACCGGTGTTCTGGTGGATTCGGTCCAGCCATTGGTTTTTGCCAAATCTCGTTTCCTCTCGATTTCCATCCAAAAGATTTTGCGATTATCTTGTTTCGCCTTTGAGCGTTGACTCCGGGAACTTCTTCTCGGAAGCGATCTGTTCTGGACGTTCGAACTTCGCGCGGTTCGACGTCGACGGATGTCTGTCGCGCGCGTGAAATCGTTCGGTGCGTGGCGCAAAAGATTGAACAAAAATTAACTTTCTTTTTCCCGCGGAAAAAAAGAGATTGCATCTGTGCAAGGAAGTTACCCGCGAAGACGGGTGACGTGTAGACTGAAATCTCATGCACGCGTGTCTCTGGGAGGAGGGTACGCGGAGTGAGAAACGGGGCGATGCTCTCAGGAACATCGCCCCTTTGCTTTTCCGGCGCATCCTTCCTCGCTCGCCCCCGCGTTGCATTTCACTCCACTTCTGGCTACTTTGCCGACCGAACGTCGCGGCTGGTACTCACTATCCGACACCGACCTGCATGACCATCCAATTCCTCGGTGCCGCCCGAAGTGTCACGGGATCCATGCACCTCGTTTCCGCCAACGGAAGTACGATACTCCTCGATTGCGGTCTCTTCCAGGGCAGGCGGTCGGAGGCATTCGACCGAAACAAGACATTTCCGTTTGACGCTCCCTCGATCGATGCTGTCATTCTCTCTCATGCCCACATCGATCACGCCGGGAATCTCCCCAATCTTGTGCGCAGCGGGTACCGCGATCCTATCTACGCAACGGCCGCGACACGCGATCTCTGCAACATCATGCTGTACGACAGCGCGTTCCTCCAGCAACGTGATGTCGAGTTCGTGAACAAACGGCACAAGAAGAAAAACGAAGCGCTTGTCGAGCCTCTCTACACGGAAGAGGATGTGGACGAGACAATCGATCAATTCGTATCGATCGGCTATCGCCAGGCATTTCAGGTTGCGCCGGGAATCGTGCTGCAGTTCTTCGACGCCGGCCATATTCTCGGATCGGCTGCGATGCTCCTTGAAGTGGAACACAACGGCCGGACGCAGAGGATCGGCTTCACCGGCGATCTCGGGCGAAAGGATATGCCCATTCTGAGAGACCCGCAGCCCATCGGCGATGTCGACTATCTCATTTGTGAGAGCACGTACGGGGGCAAGAACCACGATCCCGCGACCGGCATGCGTGAGTCGCTCCTTCGGGTGGTCAAAGAAGCGGTTGAACAGGGAGGAAAAATCATCATTCCGTCGTTCAGCGTCGGTCGCACCCAGGAGCTGATCTACAAATTCTTCCAGCTTTGTGACGAGGGACGCCTGCCACCCATTCCCGTCTACGTCGATAGTCCGCTGGCCGTCAATGCAACCGACGTGTTTCGGATGCATTCTGAGTGCTTCGACAAAGAAATGATGAGATATCTCCGGCAACACGAGGATCCGTTCGGATTCGGGCGGCTCACCTATATCCGTTCGGTCGATGACTCGAAGGCGTTGAATGATCGCCACGATCCGTGCGTGATTATTGCCGCCTCAGGGATGTGCGAAGGGGGGAGAATCCTGCACCATCTCGCCAACAACATTCAGGATTCCAGGAACACGGTGCTCATCGTCGGGTTCATGGCTGAGCACACGCTTGGCCGACGTCTCGTTGAACGTCAAGCGGAGGTGAGGATATTCGGGGAGCCGTATCAGCTGCGGGCACGCGTCGAGATTTTGAACGCGTTCTCGGCTCACGCCGGAGGGGACGAGCTCACGAGTTACGTCCAGACGATGGATCCTGCTCTCCTCAAGGGAGTGTTTCTTGTCCACGGTGAACTCGATCGCGCTGAAGCGCTTGCCAAGAGGCTCAACTCTGAGGGGTATTCCAACGTATCTATTCCTGTCCGAGGACAAAAGGTGGTGCTATGAGGCTCCTGGTGACTGGAGGAAGCGGTCTGATAGGAACATATGTCGTCCAGGAGCTCTCTGTAGGGATGGATGTGGAGGTGCTGGATGTAAAACCTTATCCAAGAAATGGTGTCGTGCGTCATGATGTCGATATTCTGGATGCAGGTCAGTGTCGGCGGGAAATCACCGGGTTTGATGCTGTTGTCCATTGCGCGGGGATCCCGCACCCCCTCAATGATCCGCCGGAGAAGGTCTATCAGACGAATGCCCTGGGGACGTTCAACGTGCTCGAGGCGTGTGCGGCCAATCGAATCAAAAAGCTTGTTCTTCTGTCAAGCGAATCAACCCTCGGGTTTGCCTTCTCACCGCGTCGATTACTTCCGTCCTATTTCCCTATCAACGAGGAGCATCCCCTTCGCCCCGAGGATCCGTACGGTTTGAGCAAGGCGACGGCAGAGCTTCTGTGCTCAGGATATGCGGTGCGGTACGGAATGCGGATCGTCGCGTTGAGGCCTCCGTGGGTGTGGGTGCCCGAGGAGAGGGAGAGAATCGTCTATCGAGGCCTCGTGCGGGAATACGAAAGGTGGTCGAAAAACCTCTGGGCGTTTGTCCATGTTTCGGACCTGGTCGATGCGATCCGACATTCACTTGAGGCCGATCTCCGCAATCCGTTTGAGTCTTTCTTTATCACAGCGGATCATAATTGGGTTGGAGTCGACAGTCGAGCACTGATCGAGCAGTTCTTTCCGGAAGTGACCGTGGTCGGAGATCTCGTCGGGACCGATTCCCTCATCAGCAGCCGCAAGGCCAGGCAGATGCTGGGATATCGACCGACCCGCGCGGCTTCCGATCTTCTCGGTTCATAGTTCCTCGCCATTCTTCATCATTCGTGGTGGCTGAGCCGTGATGTCGAAACAAATTCCTGTCGTGATAGATACGGACACGGGTGTCGATGATGCCTTGGCATTGATCATCGCGTTGAAGTCTCCTGAGCTTCTGATCCACGCGGTCACGACTGTGGCGGGCAATGTGGAGGTGGAGAAGTGTACCCGAAATGTGCTCGCGGTTCTTGACAGGATCGGATATGCGATGCCCGTCGTTGTTGCTCAAGGCGCGGGCAAGCCGCTCCGGAGAGAACTCGTTACGGCCCGCGACGTGCACGGGAGAGACGGTCTCGGGGATCGATCGCTTTCGCGGAGAGTTTCGAAGCGGCGCCACGCGGCGCATGCCGTTGAGGTGTTGCTGGAAGCATGCGAGAGGTACGGTCGGGAGCTCGCAATTATCGCCCTCGGTCCGCTCACCAACGTTGCCCTCGCGTGGAAGAGAAACCCCCGCGCGCTGAGAAACGTCCGTTCGATTGTGACAATGGGAGGCGCCTTCCGCGTAGCCGGCAACACAGGTCCGGTCGCCGAATTCAATTACTACGTCGATCCTGAGGCAGCGAGGATAGTTCTCCGATCGGGGCTTCCGGTTGTCGTTGTGCCGCTCGATGTCACGGAGCAGGTCGTGTTGTTCAGAAGCGAGTTAACGGGACGGGCTTCGTCCGTGGATCGGGCGCTTCTGGATTTCGTATCCGATGCGACAGCCCACTACATGGAGTACCACAGCCGTTCGGAAGGGTTTGATGGATGCTACCTGCACGATCCGATCGCTGTGGCTGCCGTGATCGATCCATCGATGGTTACCACTCGCGAAGTACTTGTGGATGTGGAGACACAAGGCACGCTCACCAGAGGGATGACGCTTGCCTATCCCCGCGAACAACGGTCCGGACGCAAAACGCATCCACATGTGGCACATCGAATCGATCGGGAGCGATTCCTCTCACTGTTTCACGAGCGACTGTGGAGATGAAGAAACCGTATTGCAGCAGGGTGTGGATTGGGCTCGCGTGCATGCTCGCTACGACGTGGGGCGGGCGGGCGCAGGAGTCTGCTCTACGCTCCCTCACAACTCCAACCGATGGAACACGGTTTTCCATGCTGCAGTTCGATCGTACGCTCAACACATTCCTTTGGCTCGGAAAGCTGTATCTCGACAGGAATTTCGGGTCAACGAGCATTCGCCTGTCACAGGAATCCCGATCGCGAATCGTAAAGACCGACCCAACGTCGATCAAGGACGACCTCACGCTCTCCGTTAATGTTGTGTCGGATCTGAAGGCAGGATGGTCGTTGCACGGCGCAGGCCGCTCTCTGATTCTTTCAGACAATCGTACGGTCGAACTCAGCAGTCTATCCCAGCACCAAATCTACGCCGGCCCGGAGTATCGTCCTGGACCCCGTCTTCGGGCCTCGTTTCTCGGCGGGTACGAGTTCGCATCGCAAGAAGGGGTGCGGGACCGTGGCTTCTCGTACATTGCCGAGATTGTGGGTGATCAGCTGATGGTGGAAGAATTTGATGCAGATATGCACTTCCGATCAATTGCATCGTACCTGGATCGACGATCGCCCCGGGCGGACAGCCTCTCCCTCATGCTCCGACGACAATTTGGAGATCTCGCGTGGAACAAGCTGACCGTTCGATCTATGAACCAGAGGCGGGAATTCTATACGTTGGCGGACACCGCAATATCGCGGGAACATCGGACAGATCGGAACATCTTCCGGAGAGAGGCGCGCGATCTTTCGATAACCGATACCTTGGTCTACGCGGTCGATCGATCACTTCGCCTGACGGTCCGCGGAGGTCTTCTCAGCCGGGGGATTCGAAGGTCGTATGAGTACAAGAGCGCAGTTCAGCCGTCCGCAGTGCCTCTGGATGTTTCGATTAGTGAATTCAGTGTGCACGGATCACTGTCGCTCGAAAAGGAATTCGGCGATTGGCTGATGTCGGCGCTGAGCCTTTCCTATGATGAGCGTGAAGAAAAGCATGCGGTCCGCGATGATCCGTCACTGCCGCGGGGGGACTACGAACGGCAGGAGAAATCGGCGCGTCGACTTGGGAATATCGCGAGCCGAACGGGGGTTTCCGCCAATGCCGTTGCCGATGTCACAGCGTCGGACCGCCTCCGGTTTGGAGGATCGGCGTCCGTTTTGCGATATGACACCCCGGACACGCTGAACACGGACGATCGCGACGAGCTCTTGGTTTCTGCCGGTCTCGGTTGGCTCCACGTCGTTGGTTCCCATCTATCGATCGATCTGTTTGCCGATGTCTCTCTCAATCATCTGGTGTATTTGAGTCGACTTCAGAGCGCAAACAACAACTGGAACCGCATTGTGCGGCTGCGCGCGGAGGTGAGGTATGCCCCGAGCTCATGGATCCGCAATGTGACCGTTTCCGAGGTTCTCGCAAACTATACTGTATACGATTTCGAAGAACAGATTCGGTCTGTGAGGAGTTTTTCATTTCGGCAAGCGTACTGGTCCGATTCACTCGGGATCCGGTTGAATCGCAGGATGGATTTTTCGGTGACGGGCAATCTTCGGCTCTATGAGAGGGGAATCCTCCGGTGGAAGGAGTTTAAAGAGAGACCGGAGAATTACATCGTGGAGGTCGCGTATTGGCCTCAAATATCGTACATTGCAGGCCCCGGCATCAGAATTGCGGTCGGTTATCGAGTCTTCTTCCAGGATCGGTATCGCGTGGAAGGAGGTGTGAGTGTCTTCGAGCGTCGGCTTCATAACGGCGGACCGACCGTGGCGCTGATCTGGGACAATGGATCGAATCAACATTTCATCCTTCATGGCTGGCGGGAGACGCAGTCCGAAGACAACGTCACATTGCGAAGAACGTCCAATCTAACGATGACGGTGGGAATCCTTATCTAATCGATGGGTAAGCGAGGCGTGCGAAAAAGGAAAGTGTCTCGGCCACGATCGCGATCGTTCACACACCGATGCGCGAGCGATCCGAAGAAAATCGGGACAATCGAGGACTTCTTGCTGAGCGTGAACAAGACCGCACGGCTTGATGACGGAACGTTCTACCGGCTGCTTGTTGCAACGACCGAGGCCGTAAACAATGCGATGGTTCATGGGAACAAGCGCGATCCGTCGAAAATTGTCGAGGTCGAATGTCATCTTGCGGCTCAGAGCATCGTCGTACGAGTGCGGGATCGAGGACTCGGCTTTGACCTCAATACAGTCCCAAATCCGATTGAGGATGACAACCTCCTCCGGGAAAGCGGCCGGGGGATCTTTCTGATCCGATCCATGGTTGATCGAGTGGATTTCTTCTTCACCAACGAGGGGACGACTGTGGAAATGGAGATCGATCTGACGAAAACCCTCTAGCTGAAATGTCTCCCCCCACTTTCCGCACTTAGCCCGAGACTCGCCCTTCATTCATTCCCCCGGAATTGTCACGATTGGCGTTGAGGTGAATCAGCGCAGAAATGAAAAGGCCCATCCAACACCGAGGTTTTGAATGGGCCTTTCTGATTCGATCGGAGGCTGCTAGAAGACAACCTTGTCCATCGTGGCCTTTACATCG
Source organism: Ignavibacteria bacterium (assembly GCA_016873805.1). Lineage (GTDB taxonomy): Bacteria > Bacteroidota > Ignavibacteria > UBA10030 > UBA10030 > VGVZ01. The sequence continues at coordinate 108,619 of VGVZ01000001.1, read as the reverse complement.
GCGGCAGATTTGTTGAGCGCCGCCTGTTCATCGGCCGAGAGCTTAATCTGGATGATTTCCTCCATCCCCTTTGCTCCAAGCTTGATGGGGACGCCGACGACCGTTCCATTGATTCCATATTCTCCCTCGAGCATAACAGCGCAGGGGAGAATCCTCTTCTTGTTTTTCGCGATCGCTTCGATCATCTGGACGGAAGCGGCGGCAGGCGCGTAGTACGCACTTCCGGTCTTGAGGAAGTTCACGATTTCGATTCCTCCGTCGCGGGTACGCTTGACCAGACGGTCGATCGTGGCCTGATCCATCAGATCCGGAAGAGGAATTCCGGCCACCGTGGAATATCGAGGCAACGGCACCATCGAATCGCCGTGGCCACCGAGAACGAACGCCGTAATATCTTCCACGGAGACGCCAAGCTCCATCGACACGAATGTCCGGAATCGGGCTGAATCCAGAACTCCGGCCATTCCCATGACGCGATGTCGCTCGAATCCGCTTGCCTTCAAAGCGACGTACGTCATGACATCGAGGGGATTGGAGACGACGATCAGGATAGCTTTCGGTGACTTTGCGACTGCCTCTTTGGTGACCGATTGAACGATCTTGGCGTTTGTTGCCATCAGATCGTCTCTACTCATCCCCGGCTTTCGTGGGATGCCTGCTGTGATCAGGATAAGATCGGAACTCGCCGTCTCGTCATATGAATTCGTTCCGATCACGGGCGAATCCGCTCCGTGCACGGGCTGAGATTCATACATGTCAAGTCCCTTCCCCTGAGGGATCCCTTCCAGAATATCCACCAGCACAACTTGGTTAGCGAGTTCCTTCGCAGCAATGAGCTGGGCGGCGGTTGCGCCAACATTTCCCGCGCCAATGACAGTAATTTTGTTCATACGGAACCTCGAAGGATTGATTTCCTTGACTCCTCGCTGTCCGGTTGACAGTGTTGCCCGCGAGAACCCAAGGCGCGATGGTTGGAGAGTTGTGGTTTAGTGAAAAAGAAAAGGCCTCATTTCTGAGGCCTGGGAGGTTACATCACGCTGCGCTATGGACGCTCACTCGCTGCTTTGTCTTGCCGACCCTTTCAAACCGCACCACGCCGTCGACAAGGGCAAAGAGCGTGTCGTCGCTCCCGATCCCCACGTTGGTCCCGGGATGGAACTTCGTGCCTCGCTGCCGGACCAGAATGCTTCCCGCCGAGACCGACTGGCCGCCGAATCGCTTCACCCCCAGTCGCTGGGCATTGCTGTCGCGACCATTCTTCGTACTGCCAGCACCCTTTTTATGAGCCATACTTCCTACTCCGTTTCTCTCTTGTTTCTGACTTCAAAAACTCGCTTATCCGATCTTCGTAATCTCAATCTCTGTGTACTGTTGCCGATGTCCCCGCTTGACCCGATAGCCCTTCCGTTTCTTTTTCTTGAAAACCACCACCTTGTCGTCCTTTGTATGGGAAAGGACCTTTGCATGCACCGACGCGCCATCGAGGTGCGGAGTCCCAATCTTCGTTTGCTTATCGTCCGAGAGAAGCAACACCTTGTCGAATGTCAGCTTTGAGCCGACTTCTGTTTCAAGTTTTGGAACGAAGATCTTGTCAGATTTTGAGACTTTGAATTGTTCTCCGGCGATGTCGACAACGGCGTACATTGAAATCCTCTAAACGTATTCAATTATGGCATCTTAGGTGGCGAATAATTTACCAAATATGGGCCTAAAAGTCAACGAGTTTTGTGATGTTCGCACGCGGACAAAGGAGACCAGCCGAGAGTCAGCGGGACTACGATCGAAGCAGGCGGAGGCTGTTGGCGATAACAACCAATGTTGCGCCATCATCCGCAAGGATCGCAAGCCACAGGCTGGTAAGACCCAAAACGCCAAGGAGAAGAAATGCAGCTTTGGTAGCGAGTGCGAGCGCAATGTTCTGGCGGATAATCGTCTGAGTTCTGCGTCCCAGTCTGATGGCTTGAGGAATCTTGGACAGGTCGTCGGACATCAGCACAACATCCGAAGTCTCAATGGCAGTATCGGAGGCGACGCCGCCGACAGCGATGCCGATGTCCGATCCCGCGAGGGCGGGAGCGTCATTGACTCCGTCCCCAACCATCGCGATCGGGCCGTGCTCTTTGCGGAGTTGTCTAATTGCCTCGAGCTTCTGGTGAGGCAGCAGTTCGGCCCGGGTGTCTTCGATATCGAGGGTTGCCGCGATCGCCCTTGCCGTCCCCTTGTTGTCGCCGGTCACCATCGCAATCGATCTCACCCCCAGCTGTCGAAGTTCCTGCACGGTTCGGGCGCTCTCATCCCGGGGAGGATCGATCAATGCGATGATGCCCACAATTCGCTCATCAGTGGCCAGTGCCGTGACGGTTTTGCCGTCGCGTTCCAGTTGGTCGAAGATCGCCTCGACCGGTGGAGTAAAAAGTCCCAGCTCCTCGATCAAGAGATGATTTCCGAGGATGTATTTCTTGCCATCGACAAATCCCTCGATTCCACGGCCGGTAATCGCGTGAAATTCGTCGACCGCGGTTCGACTGAAGTCGACTTGATGCCCCCGTGCCATGTTGACGAAGGCGGCGGCGAGATGATGTTCGGATCGATCCTCCAGCGCTGTTCCGATTTTCAGAAGCTCGAGCGGAGCCATCGAATCGAGAGCGATGATGTCTGTGATCTCCGGTTCCCCTTTGGTCAGGGTACCGGTCTTGTCAAAGGCGATTGCCCGTATCTGAGCGAGCAACTCCAGATGTTTTCCCCCTTTGATCAGCACACCATGGCGTGCACCGCGTGTGACCGCGCTGACGATCGAAACCGGCGTTGAGATGACGAGGGCGCATGGGCACGCGATCACAAGGAGAACGAGCGCTCGATAGAACCACGGTTCGAATGCCTGTCCGAGCAAAACCGGTGGAACGGCAGCCACGAGGATCGCGAGGATGAATACGGCAGGGGAGTAGTACGCGGCGAACCGCTCGATGAACATCTGACTCGGCGCTTTGTGTCCCTGTGCTTCCTCGACGAGGTGAATGATGCGGGCGAGGGTCGAATCTGCCGACATTCGCGTCGTCCGGACCTCGAGAGAACCACGCTGGTTAAATGTGCCTGCATAGACAGGATCGTTGACCTCTTTCGGTACGGGAACTGACTCGCCGGTCAGGGTCGACTCATCGATGGACGATCCTCCTGCAATGACAACGCCATCGAGGGGAATGCGTTCGCCCGGTCGCACGATGATTGTCTCGCCAATCTCCACATGCTCGACGGGCAGGAGGTGTTCCTTGCCGCCGCGTCTGACACTTGCCACGCTCGGCGACAGTTTCATGAGGGAATGAATTGCCTTCCGGCTGCGATCGACGCTGATGGATTCGAGCAGGAGAGAGATCGAAAAAAGTAACACCACCGCGGCTCCCTCGGAATACGCGTCGATTGTCATTGCTCCAATCACGGCAACCGTCATCAAGAAATTCATTTCGAGCGAGAGATTCCGGACGGCGAGGAACGCCCGCACGCCGATTCGCCACCCTCCGATCAGTGCGGAGAGGAGAAAGAGGATCGCGGAAGGCACCGATTGTACCGGCGTCCAGTCGATGATGAAGCCGGCGAGGAGGAACAACCCTGATCCGACTGTCGAGTAGAGCAACGCACGGTTTGTGCGGATTGGCGGCGGCGACGCGGATGAGGAAATGTGGCCCGGCAATCCGATTTCCTTCAGCCACTGCAGGATCTGACTCTCTGTTCCCGCGTGACGAAGGTGGACGCTCTTGGTCACAAGGTTGATTTCGCATGAACGAATCTCGGGTTTGTCGGCCAGCTTTGCGCGGATGAGTTGTTCCTCAGACGGACAGCAGAGGCCGGGAACAACGGCGACGGTTTCTCGAGTGGGAACTTCGTGAGGAGGGGTTTTCATCATTCGGTGATGTGTGTTCTGGCAATGCGGATGAGGTCTTCAATGTGATCGTCGTCGAGAGAATAGAAGACGTGTTTTCCCTCTTTTCGTTGCTTGACGAGTCGCAGGGTTTTCAAAAGGCGGAGTTGATGCGACACAGCCGATTCGGTGGCCCCGAGGACTTCGGCGATATCGTAGACACAGAGCTCCTCCCGAGTGAGGGCAAGGACGATCTTGAGCCGAGTTGGATCGCTGAGGACTTTGAATGTTTCGGCAAGCGCAACGACGGTCTTCTCAGATCCCAGGGATCGCCTGGCGGAGCGGATCGCGTGGTCATGGTTGTGGGCGGTGGCCTTCATAATGGAATACTTGAACAAGTGTTCAGATGAATGAACGGAAGATTTTGATTGAAGTCAAGGGGAAAAACGCAGAGAGAGTGGTCGTGTTGCGCAAAGCTGCATTTTTGGTTATCATGGACAGCAGTAGTGGCGCTTCAAGACAAACGGAAAAAGGCAGCACCCTGCGAAAAAGCATTGAAACATCAGCCCGCAAACCGTGAATCACCGAAGCGGAAGGCAAGAAGTATGGAAGTCAGCGGTGCAAGAACGCCTATTCACCCATGAAGAAGACACTCGAAGTCATTAATGAGCTGAAACTTCGGGGAATCATTCGAGACTATGCGATTGGTGGGGCCATTGCAGCACTGAAGTGGATTGAGCCGTTCTTCACGCGAGACCTCGATCTGTTCATCATACCAGAGAAGACAGTCGGTAAAGAGCAGATCGTTGTTCTTTCACCAATTTACGATTATCTGAAGAACAAGGGATACGATAAGTGGACCGGTCAGTGGCTCCTGATAGATGGCATCCCTGTAGAGTTTATTCCCGCTGATGGGGTTGCAAAGGAAGCTGTGGAGAATGCCGTTGAAACGTTGTATGAAGGGGTACCGACCAAGGTCATGTCGGCTGAGTATCTGATAGCACTGTTCTTGAAAGCATCACGGGATAAGGACAAGATAAAAATCCGCATGCTTCTGGAGCAAGCGAGAATCGACAAGGATCACTTGAGAGATATTCTGCTGAGACATGGTTTATGGGATCGATTCGAGGGTTCGTACCATGAGTGATGACGACCTGAAGATCCTCACACGACACAACAACGTTGTGACCCTGCGTGAATATTTTGAGGGCGAGAGAGAAACCCGCAGAGAACAGGCGAGGCTTCCGTTTGAGGAGAAGATCAGAATCCTTGTGACGCTCCAAATGCTCGCCGTTGAGTGGGGGGGAAAGAAAGATGTGATAGTGTGGGAAGTGCAGGCTCTTCATCGGAATTCCGAGGGCGGAGATTAGAGGACGAGATACCACCCACCTTAAACCACCGATTACCTTCAGATCGGACGTTGTGATGGAAGAAGAGACGAAAGCTGCTCACCTGCCAAGGTGACTGCAAGAACCAGCCGAGAAGATCTTCTGAAGGCGTACGAGGCTGCGCTCCCGAAGATCGAACAGCTCTCAGCTGAGAAGGCGGCGGAGCCATCTGTGGAAGCGTCACAACGAGCGCTTGAAAAAGCGCTCACGTAGACCGATGAGAACGTGATAAAGGGTGCAGCCGACCTCCAGATTTCCATGGTAAAGCCTTAAGAGACCTGACCGAGAAAATGATCGCGGAATCCAGCAGACTGGCCGATCTGCGCGCCGCCATCGATACGGAAACTACCAGGCTCAAAGAGGTTCACGAAATCGACTACAACGTCAATGCGCTTGCCGCGTCGATCGAAGCCCAGGCAGGGCGCAAAGCAACCATTGAACGGGAGATGGCGGAACAACGGGAAACCTTCGATGCGCAGATGGCGGCGAAACGTGAAGAGTCGAGACGAGAACAGCAGGAACATGAGCAGAGCGTTCGGGAGCGCGATCTGCAAGTCAAGCGGCAGCGTGAGCGCGACGAGGAGGAATACAAGTACAAGTCATCCATGGAGCGCCGAAAAGAGGCAGCCGAATACGAGCTTCGTAAGTCAGAGCTGCAACGCGAAATGGATGAGGAACGCAGGCGCGTTGAACCCGAACTGGAGGAGCGGAAAGCCGCTATTGTCGCGGAGGAAGACGAACTTCTGGAGCTTCCAAAACGCGTGGAGCGTTTTCCAAAATAGCTTGAAGAAGCCGTCAATAAAGCAGTGGCCTCCGTTCGGGCGTCGATACAGAGAAAAGGCACCTGAGGCATAGAGGCGGGGCCGAAGAGTCTAATGTCCCAATCTTCCCGGTCGCAGGTGGGTGGCATCAGTCGGAGGTTTCATAGGGAGGAAAAGGAAACATCCAAGCGCGATGAAGATTGATTTCTTCATGACAATGCCCCTTCTGTTATTGATGGATGTTTGAGGAAGGAGTCGCATCACACTGCATCAAATCTACCAGGAGCGCAACGGAGTAGCAATAGCGATGAGCAAGAGCGCCGGAGAGGAATCGCCTCGTGCGTGGCGCGGTCGAACCCCGGTGAGACCATTCTGAGGCATCGATATCCGTCAGGGAAGGCTGATTTGATGAAGATGGTTCTCGAACACCTTTCGAAAATGAAAGCCGTAGATGGCCAGGGTAATGGCAAGCGGAAAGAGGCGCGGTCTGGTGAGCAGCGACCAGGCAAAGAGCTTCCAATACTGAACTCGTTCCTTGCCGATCACTCCGAGAAGGACTGACGATTTCACGAGGGCCTTCAGGTGACCAACGCGGAACTGAAACCTCTTCGGCTGGGAGGGCTTGAACTCCTTGAGAAACCGACGTACGCGATTGTAGTATTCCTTCGGACCATAGATTGCTCGCAGGACATTCGTGTACCCATCGAGGAGGGTTTGGAGATTCATCTTCGGGAGAAAGTTGATGGAGAAATCAGTGTTGTCGCCGGACATGCGATTCAGCAGTCTCCCCTCCTCCAATAATCTTTTGTACAACCGCGTCCCGCGCGGGGCGTTGAGCAGTCCCACCATCGCCGTGACAATCCCCGTCTCCTCGATGAATTCGATCATCCGATCGAAAATCGTGTGGGGATCCTTGTCGAACCCGACGATAAATCCGCCCTGGACCTGGATTCCTGCCCGGTGAATCTTCCGCACGCTGTCGGCGAGATCGCGGTTGCGGTTCGGGATCTTTTTGCACTCGTTCAGGCTCTCCGCATTTGGCGACTCGATCCCGACAAAGACCGCATCGAATCCCGCGCGTACCATCGCCTGCATCAATTCTTCGTCATCGGCGAGGTTGATGGACGCTTCAGTGTTCAGGGTGAAGGGGTGGCGCCGCGAGTCCATCCATCTCGCGAGGGCAGGAAGCGTCTCGTTCTTGAGGAGACGCTTGTTCCCGATGAAATTATCATCGACGATGAAGACATTCCCTCTCCATCTCATCCGATAGAGGCTTTCCAGCTCCGTGAGGAATTGCGTTACCGACTTGATGCGAGGCTTGCGTCCATACAAAACCGTAATATCGCAAAACTCGCAATCGTACGGACAACCTCGTGAATACTGCACGTTCATCGATCCGTAGTCTCTGAGTCTGGCCAATTGCCAGAGCGGAACGGGAGTCCTCCGGACGTCGGCGTGGTCGGGCGAGGAATAGACCGGCAACGCGCATCCTCGCCGAAGATCTTCAAGGAAGGGAGGAAGAGTGATCTCCGCTTCGTTGAGGACAAGGTGATCAACCTCGGGGAACTCGTCATGATGGGTGGTAAAGAGAGGACCTCCGGCAACAACCTTTGTTCCGAGCGATTTGCAGCGCGCGATGATCCGCTCCGCCGATGGTCGCTGGATATCCATCGCACCGAGGAAGATGTAGTCGGCCCAGCGGATGTCTGTGTCCGTCAGATCGCGTGTGTTGACGTCGACGAGGCGTTTATTCCAGCTCTGAGGGAGCATTGCCGCCACGGTCAAGAGACCGAGCGGAGGAAAACCGGCCTTCTTGGAGACAAATCTCAATGCGTGCCGATAGCTCCAGAAGGTTTCCGGATATTCTGGATAGATGAGGAGGATGTTCACGGTACACCTGTTCAGTCTGGTGGTCGGTTCGACGCGGCGAGCGCTCGTAGATCTTCGTGGTCGATCCGCCGCTACCAGGAGACCTTGAACCAGCTCGCATCGGCATAGTACGGCTTCGCGAGATCTTCGAGGTGTGCCATCTCTTCGGCAGAGTAGGGCCTGAACGACTGTGCAATCCGAATGTTCTCTTCAAGCTCTTCCATCTTCGTGATGCCGACAATGACCGTATTGACGGGGAGGGTGAGAACGTATCGCATCGCCTGTTCCATCTTCGTGATTCCCCCTTCGCGGAACATCCGGCCCCTCGCGGGAATCTTCATGCCGATGATCCCTATACCTTTGCGGACGGCGTGCGGGAGGAGATGTTCGATGAACGAGGCGTTGTGCCGGTCGGCGACGTTGAGCGCCATGAGGATGGTATCGAACGGATACTGCTCGATTCCGCGTCTGAGGACATGAGGATCGTAGTGACCGCTAATTCCGAGGAATCGAACAATTTTTTCGTCCTTTGCCTTCTCCATTGCCTTGATTGCACCGTCGTCCGCGAAAATCTTTTTCAAGTCTTCATCCGTGCGGACATTGTGGAGCTGCCAGCAATCGAGTTTGTCGGTCTGCAGTTGGGCCAGCGATTTTTCCAGGAGTCGCATTGAGCCGTCGTATGAACGGTCATTCGTCTTCGTTGCGAGAAAGACTTCCTTTCGACGCTCCTTCATGACCTTGCCAAGATACGTCTCACTGATGCCTCTCCCGTACGCCGCGGCAGTATCGATGTAGTTCACACCAAGATCGATGGCGCGGTTGATGATTGCGATCGATTCTTCCTCGGTTCCCGGTTTCTCGAGCGTGGCCTGCCCCCCCAGACTGAAAAGACGAACATGATGACCGGTTTTTCCGAGTGGTCTGGTCGCCATATCCGTCGATTCGGGATTCCACTTTGAGAAGGCCTCGAGTGGAACCATCTTGGAGGCAAGCCCGGCAACCGCTGCGCCCCCGACGATCTTCTTCACGAAGCTTCTCCTCGATTCCTTGCGATGGTTGTTCATAAGTCTCTCACGAGATGAGTGGGATTGTCAATGGTTGATCTTCGATCGTCGATTCTTCGAACATCCTATCAGTGTCTCAATCCTGAACCGAACGTATGTGAATCGTGCCAGAAAAGCAACCGCAAAATGCAGTACATCTCCGTCCAACGCTCTCCACGTGAGTCAGTCGGACTTCCGTGAGAGCTGTTGCTTTTCGATTCCGCTGAGGACTTCGTTCATACTGCCCGTTCTGTACCCCTGCAGGTCAAGCGTCACGTAGACATATCCGAGTTCTTTCAGTCCCTCAACAATGCGCTGTCGCATCTCACCAACCAGCACCTTGTCAAAATCCGGCTCCCCAACCTCCAACCGGGCTGTTTTGTCGTCGTGATGCCGAACGCGGAAGAATCGGAAACCGAAGTCACGCATCATGCTTTCGGCCTGATCGACTCGCGTGAGATTTTCACGGGTGATGCCGTGGCCGTATGGAAATCGCGACGCCAGACAGGCGAACGAAGGTTTGTCCCAGTTTGGAATCCCCAGATGAAACGCGAGACTCCGCACATCGCTCTTGGTGAAGCCCGCTTCCAACAGAGGAGAACGGACGTGCTGTTCGTCTTTGGCAAGCATGCCCGGGCGAAAATCCCCCAGGTCATCTGCGATCGTTCCGTCGGCGATCCACGCGATGCCCTCCTCACGGGCGATCGAACCAAGCTTGCCGAAAAGTTCGGTCTTGCAGAAATAGCACCGGTTCGCTGGATTTTCCTGGAACTTGATGTTGTCCGTCTCTTCAGTGGCGATGACTTTGAATCGCGATCCGAACGACGTGGCCATCGCGACGGCCTCTTCAAACTCCCTCGATGGGTACGTCTCGGATCTTCCGATCACTGCCAGCGCGTTCTCCCCGAGCACATCTGTCGCAACGCGCACGAGCACCGTGCTGTCGATCCCTCCCGAAAATCCAATCGCAACACTCCTCAGTTCTCGGAGGATGTCGCGCAGGCGATCATACTTCTTGAGTTGTTCCTCAGACATCCGTGGTATCTGGATTTCTCTGTTTTCCATCCTCTCCTTCACTTCTTTCCCAGTTTCCCTTCAAGCGCCGAGCGCACGGCCGCAACGGGCATCGTGTGACCGGTGAAGATTTCAAACGCTGCCATTCCCTGATAGATCAACATGCCGAGGCCGTCAAGAGTTCGCGCACCGCCCAGCGAGGCAGTTCGGAGAAACATCGTCTCGATTGGATTGTACACGACATCGATCGCCACCTGATGGGGGAAAAACCGAGTGGTATGAGGAAGCGGTGTGGCGGCTTCATGGGGAGACATGCCGACCGGCGTCGTGTTGATGATCACTGTTGCTTCGCGAACGATCCGGTCGATCTCTCGGCCGTCCAATCCGATCGTGTGCCAGGAAGTCTTCTCGCGAGCGAGACCGGCAAAGTCTCGGACAAGCTTTTCGCATTTCGAGGGATTTCGGCCGGCCACGATGATTTCTGACGGGTGAAACCTGGTTACGATGCCATAGAGGACCGCGCGTGCCGCTCCTCCCGATCCGAGCAACAGAACGTTCCGCGAGGCGAACGCGTCCGCGACGGGTTCCACGCTGGTGAGAAATCCGAGTGCGTCTGTGTTGTACCCGACGGAGAGACCCTCCCGGATTCGAATCGTGTTCACAGCTCCGATTGCCTGCGCCGTCGGGTCCACCTCATCAAGAAGTCCAATGACTGATTGCTTGTGGGGGAGTGTGACGTTCAGTCCTGTGTATCCGTCGTCCACGAGCTTTCGAAAATCGCGCGCGAGATTCTCCGGACGGATTTCGATGGAGTGGTATTCGCAGTCCAATCCTAATTCGCGGATCGCCGTGTTATGCATCAGCGGGGAGAGGGCATGGCGGATCGGATATCCGATTATTCCCAAGTGAACGTGGTCTGAAAGTTTCATCGATGGCATGCGATCATCATCGGGACGAGGCATCATACGGTTGTCTTGAGAAGAAGGACGTGCAAATTGCCGGGCGTTCTACCCCAGCAGACTGGAGAAATCGCTTTGGAGGGAGAGGACGGGAAACTCAATGACAAACGTCTCTTTGAGCTCGGGTTTCATCTCAAATGCCTTACGGAGCGCCTCCATGGCCTGGCCCTTCCTCCGTGCGAGCAGGCAGGCCTTCCCGAGACTGTAATAGGCGAGGGGATTGTTTGCAGAGAGACTGATCGATCGTTTCAGGGCTTCGATTGCCTCGCGACTCTGTCCGAGTTCCTGCAGCGTGTCACCATAGTCGAACCAGGCCTCGGAGTTCTTCGGACTGAGCTTCAACAGGATCCGATAGCTTGAGAGGCAATCATGATACTTGCCGACATTGTATTCCGCGTCCGCTCGAGCGTACCAGATCTCCGGGTCATCCTTGCAGAAGCGGATGGCGCTGCGATAGTCGGCGAGGGCTTTTGCCGGCTGTTCGAGGGCATCGTAACAGCACCCCCGTGCATAATACGACTCATGTCGCTTGGGGTCGAGCTCGATGGCCTTCCCGTACGCCGCAATGGCCTCCTCAAACTGCCCCAGTTCTTCGTAGGCGTTGCCCAGATTATGCCAGGCCGGCACATCTTCCGAATCAAATTCAATTGTTTTCTTATAGCAATCGATAGCATCGAACAGGCGCCCGAGGTTCGCGTACGAGTTGCCCAGATTGTACCATGCCGATGGAAATTTCTCATTAATGGCGATGGAATACTCGTAGCACTCGACCGCCTTCTCAAAATTCCCCTTGCGGCTCAGCACGATCCCCAAATTGTACCATGCATTTGCGTTGAAGGGATCATGTTTCAGATGTTCCTGATAGCACCGGATCGATTCATCGAGTTTGTCCAGGAAATCGTAGCAATACCCGAGCTCATACCATGCCTCGGGATGATCCGGATTGAGACAGATCATCCTCTCAAATACCTGCGCGGCTTCCCCGAATTGCTCCTGTTTTTCGAGTGTGATCCCCTTATGGAGCAGGGCATCTTCGTAGGAAGGATCGACTCCGAGAGCCGATTCGAAGGAGGCGAGCGCCTCTTTCACCTGGTTGAGGTTGTCGAGGGTGATACCCTGATTGACGAAGATATCAGGATCGGTGGGGTTGAGTCCGAGCGCCCTGGCGTAGCACTCGAGGGCCTCCTGATAGCGCTGGAGGTTATTGAGGATCATGCCCTTGCGCTGCCAGGCCTCTGAGCTATACGGCTCAAAGGAGAGAAGCCGGTCGATGAAGTGGAGCGCCTCGTCGAATTGTTCGTGCTCAAAGTAGAATTGGACGATTTCTTCGAGCGCCTCCGTGCTGTTGATATCCTTCTCCCCGTTCTTCAACTGCTCACGAAAGCGTCGCAGATCGTCGTCCGAATTGCGATTCGGCTTCGGGGGTTGGAAATCGTCGTCAAAATGGTCAAAACCCGGCATCGTCCTTCCTCTCCTAGTGCAACGTTGCGTGAGAGGCCGCGCAACAAACGCCAATTAAGCAAAAATTGGAGTTGAAGTCAAGCAACGATTCAACCGATGCCTCAGAAGCCCAAGCGAGCGAATGATTTGTGAAAGAAATTGATTTTCCATCAATCATCGGGTATATTTGTCCCTTGCCAACGCTCATGATTGCCGAAAACATAGAAAAAACACGTCGGCATATTCACGAGGCGTGTGCTCGTTGCGGGCGCGATCCAAACAACATCCTCATCGTCGCGGTTTCGAAGACGAAATCCGCGCGCGAGGTAGAGACGGCCGCAGCCGCGGGACTGCGAGATTTCGGCGAGAACTATGTTCAGGAACTCAACCGGAAACGCGATGAACTATGCTCGCTTCCCTTGCGCTGGCATTTCATCGGCCACCTGCAGACGAACAAGGTCAAGTACATCGCCGGTTTTGTTCATCTGGTGCACTCCGTGGATAATGTCCGCGTGGCGGAAGAGCTCCACAAGAGAGCGAAGCAGCACGGCAGAGTGCTCGATGTTCTTATCGAGGTCCACACCACGGATGAACCGACCAAATACGGGGTCCCCCCGGGGGAGGTGCTCCAGCTGGTGAGGACGCTCGCCCCGCTGGATGGGATAAAGATTCGGGGATTGATGACGATGGGCCCGTTTTCGGACGATCCGGAGGATTCACGCGGTTCGTTTCGGGCGCTGCGGGAGCTGCAGGAGACGATTCGACGGGAGGGGATCGAGGCCGTATCGGTGGATGAACTCTCGATGGGCATGACCCATGACTATGAGGTAGCGATTGAAGAAGGCGCCACGATTCTTCGGATCGGGACGGCGATTTTTGGAGGGCGTGAAAAGCCCTGATTGAATCAGACGATTGAAATAATCAAACGACGCAGTGTCGGGAGGGTATGAAACATGAAGATCACACCGCTTGAAATCAAACGCCAGCAATTCAAGAAAGTGATGCGCGGATATGATCCGGTGGAAGTCGACACGTTTCTCGACATGCTTTCGAATGAGCTGGAGGATATCCTCGTGCGGAACAAGGGGCTGAGTGACAAGATTATTGAGCTCGAAGTTCAGCTGAAGGACTACAAGAACATGGAGAAGACCCTTCAGCAGACCCTCATGCAGGCACAGGAGGCAAGCGGGAAGTCGATTGAGAATTCGAGGAAGGAAGCGGAGCTGATTGTTCAAGAGGCGCAGCTCAAGGCGAGTCAGATTGTCGAGAAGGCACGTCTTGATTTTGCGCGTGCAAAGGAAGAGATCTCCAATCTCCGGGCGAGGAAGGAAAGCATGCTGAGTCGGCTGAAAGTCCTTCTCTCATCGGAAATTGAACTCATCCGCGCGCTGGAAATTGATGATGAGGAATTCGTGTCGAGGGAATCGGGCGCCGGCGAGCGCCGAAGCGATCTCGATGTGGATGAAATCGTAAAAAACCTCTAGTCACCTTTCCCAATGAAGAACATATGCAGACGCTGAGACAACGGATCGAAGAATCGACGGCGTTCATTCGGAAGTATACCCGGTCGGTGCCTCCCGTCGGGATTATCCTTGGCACCGGACTGGGGGGATTAGTCAAAGAAATCAAGAAAGACCTCGAGGTTGACTACCAGAGGATTCCGCATTTCCCCATCTCGACAGTAGAATCGCACCATGGGCGGCTGATTTTCGGCCGACTCGCCGGCAAGAAGGTTGTCGCGATGCAGGGGCGGTTCCATTCTTACGAGAAGTATTCAATGCAGCAGATCACCTTTCCCGTCCGGGTGATGAAGTTCCTTGGCGTACGCACGCTGTTGATTTCGAATGCGGCCGGAGCCTTGAATCCGCATTTCGTCGGCGGAGATATCATGATCATCTCCGATCACATCAACCTGCTCGGGGACAACCCATTGATCGGCCCGAACGATGAGAGCCTCGGACCCCGCTTTCCGGATATGTCGGAACCGTACAGCAAACGGTTGATCAAGCTGGCGGAAGAGGTCGCGCTCGATCTGAAGGTCAAAGTTCAGAAAGGTGTCTATGCTGCGATGCAGGGCCCAAACCTGGAGACGCGCGCAGAATATCGGTTTCTCCGCACCATCGGTGCCGATGCCATTGGAATGTCGACCATTCCGGAGACCATCGTTTCGGTACACATGGGGATGGAGGTCCTTGGCTTCTCGATTCTGACGGATGAATGTTTTCCCGATTCGCTGAAGCCGGTCTCCCTTGAAGAAGTAATTGCGGTGGCGAAGAAAGCAGAGCCCCGCATGACCGCGGTGATGAAGGAAACGGTCCGCCGGTTGAAATTCTGATGACGTTGAAGAAGCACATGCGCTTTGTCGAAGTGAGTGGAGAGTGGTGAGACGCGATGTTCAAACAGCTGAATGACAGAATACAGTATCACGAATTGGAACAAGTCATCCTGAAATTCTGGGATGACGAGAACATTTTCGAGAAGAGCATCTCAAGCCGAGAAGGGGAGCCTCAGTATACGTTCTTCGAAGGCCCTCCAACGGCAAATGGTCGACCCGGAATTCATCATGTCATGAGCCGGACGCTCAAAGACCTCGTCTGCCGATACAAAACGATGAAAGGGTTCCAGGTCCATCGAAAGGCCGGCTGGGATACCCATGGATTGCCGGTAGAGATCGAGGTCGAGAAACAACTGGGGATGAAGCACAAAGACGAAATCCTCGAGTACGGCATCGCCCGGTTCAACGAGGAGTGCAAGAAGTCGGTGTGGAAGTACAAAGCCGACTGGGAAGAGATGACGCGGTTCATGGGATACTGGGTCGATCTCCATCATCCGTATGTGACCTTCGAGAATAACTACATCGAATCGATCTGGTGGGCGCTCAAGCGGTATTTTGATGAGGGGTTGATCTACAAAGGATACAAGATTCAGCCGTACTGTCCGCGATGTGAAACGCCGCTTTCGTCTCATGAAGTTTCGCTGGGGTATAAGGAAGTCAAGGATCCGTCTGTCTATGTGAAGATGAAAGTACGGGGGGAGGAGAATACGTTCTTCCTCGTCTGGACGACGACGCCATGGACACTCATCTCAAATGTCGCACTCGCCGTTCATCCCGAGGTGACGTACGCAAAGGTCGAAACCAAAGGAGAACTTCTCATCCTGGCGGAAGCTCGTCTCTCGTTGCTGGGTGATGAGTACACAGAAGTTCAGCGGATGAAGGGATCCGAACTCCTCGGCAAGGAATACGAGCGCCTCTTCCGCTATCAGGAGACCAACCAGAAGGGGTGGTATCTCGTCGGAGCGGATTTTGTTTCGACCGAAGATGGTTCCGGTATCGTCCATATGGCTCCGGCGTACGGCGAGGATGACTATCAAGCCGGCCTCCGCTACAACCTTCCGACGATCCATCCCGTAAATCAGTCGGGAGAATTTGGACCCGAAGTAACGGATTTTGCAGGGATGTTCGTCAAGGATGCGGATCCTGAGATCGTCGCGAACCTGAAGAGACGCGGGCTTCTCTTCCGCAAAGAAACGTACCTCCACAGCTATCCTCATTGTTGGCGATGCACCTCGCCGCTGCTGTACTACGCACGCGAGTCGTGGTACATCCGGACCACCTCGTACGCCGATCGCATGATCGAGCAGAACAAAGCCATCAACTGGATTCCGCCGGAAGTGGGTGAGGGGAGATTCGGAAACTGGCTCGAAGAGAACAAAGACTGGGCGCTTTCACGCGATCGGTTCTGGGGAACGCCGCTCCCGATTTGGATTTGTGATGGATGTGGAAAGCAGAAGTGTGTCGGCGGCGTTGAAGAACTGCGGAAGGGGAGGAACGTCCCCGATCCTCTCGATCTGCACAAGCCCTTTGTCGATGAGGTCACCTTTGAATGCGGAACATGTCACGGAGAAATGCGGCGCACGCCTGAATTGATCGATGTCTGGTTTGATTCCGGTGCAATGCCGTTTGCGCAGTGGCATTATCCATTTGAGAACAAGGAGATCTTCGAGCGCTCGTATCCCGCCGATTTCATCTCGGAAGGAATCGACCAGACGCGGGGATGGTTCTATACGCTTCATTCCATCGGAACATTTCTCTTCGACGAGCCGGCGTTCAAGAATGTCCTTGTCAATGAGCTGATCCTCGACAAGCAAGGGCAGAAGATGTCGAAGTCGAAGAAGAACACCGTCGATCCGTTTGAACTGATTCGCAAGTATGGAGCCGACGCGACGCGCTGGTATCTTGTGGCGAACAGTCCTGTCTGGCGGCCGACGTTGTTTGACGGCGAGGGGATCGCCGAGGTCCAGCGGAAATTCTTCAGCACGCTGCTGAATTCGTACGCCTTCTTTGCCCTCTACGCGAATGTTGATGGGTTTAGCTATTCGGATCCGAAAATTCCGGTTGGGGAACGTCCGGAGATCGACAGATGGATTCTATCGGAATTGAACACCCTCGCGAAGAACTATCATCAGTACCTCAGCGAGTACGATGTCACCCGAGCCGCCCGGGCGGTAAGCGATTTCACGATCGACATGCTGTCGAACTGGTACGTGAGACGAAATCGACGAAGATTCTGGAAGAGCGAACAGGGAAAGGACAAGACGGCCGCGTATCAGACCCTCGCGGAGTGTCTGCTCTCCCTCTCAAAGCTGATCGCACCGTTTGCTCCGTTCATTGCAGAAGAACTCTTTCGAAACATCAAGGCGGGGACCAATCTTGAGTTGGCGGACTCTGTCCATACGTCGCGGTTCGACGACGTGGACGAATCGGCGATCGATGCCGAGCTTGAAGAGCGGATGGAGCGGGCGATGAGGATTGTGGGATTGGTCCGATCGATGCGCATGAAATCGAATCTCAAAGTTCGCCAGCCCTTGCGAAAGATCATTCTGCCTGTGACGAGCGACAAACAACGGAAGAGCGTCGAACGGATGGCCGAGGTCATTCTCGAAGAAATTAATGTGAAATCGATTGAGTATGTGAATGATGATTCCGAGATTGTCCACAAAACCGCAAAGCCGAACTTCAAATCACTCGGTCCGAAGTACGGGAAAGCGGTGCAGGCGATCGCGGCCCGGATTCGTGAGTTCAGCGCGCCGGAAATCCATCAGCTTGCCTCTGCCGGGAGTCTGAGTCTGAACGTGAACGGCTCGCAATGCGCGATTAGTCTGGAAGATGTTGAAATTATTCACGAAGATATTAAGGGATGGCTGGTCGACTCCGATGGCGGGATGACGGTGGCGCTCGACACGGCGCTCGACGATGAGCTCATCGATGAGGGGCTTGCGCGAGAATTCGTCAACCGCGTTCAGAACATCCGAAAAGAATCGGGATTCGATGTCACGGACCGCATCCGGATCTATCATGAATCGTCCGATCGACTCGCCAAGTCCCTGAGCCGGCTTGCCGAGTATGTGAAGCAGGAAACCCTTGCCGTCGAGTTGATCGTTGCGGCACCGGCCCTGAAGGAAAAGATTGCGATGAGAGCCGAAGAGATCAACGGAGAGCAATCGGTGATTGGACTCGAGCGATTGAAGTCGGGAACCTCGTAGACGATTGTGGGAGATTTTGATCAGAGTTTTTCGTATTTGGGGGAGAATCATTCAAGGAGAGTGTTATGGCGACGAGGAAAAGCGTCAAGAAACCAGCGAAAAAGGTGGGAAGACCTGCCGCCAACAAGGTCGTGAAGAAGAAAGCGGCACCAAAAGTCGAGCTCAAACCGCCCGTGAAGGCCCCCGCGCCGAAGCCTGCCGTCCCCCGGAAAGGGTACGGCAAGGCAGACCTTGAGCACTTCAAGTCGATCATCCAGGAAAAGCGTCAGGAAATCATCGAAGACCTCGACCAGCTTCGCTCCCGGATGATGGACGTTACAACCGGCGAGTACCAGGCAGAGAATTCCGCGTATTCATTGCACATGGAGCAGGGAACGGATACGATGGAACGGGAAAAAGCATTTCTGTTTGCCTCCCGGGATGTGAAGTTTCTCAACTACCTCGATGACGCGCTGAAAAGAATCCAGAGGGGGGAGTACGGCTTCTGCACAGACTGCGGAAAACTGATCGAAAAAGAACGGCTCGAGGCAGTACCGCATGCCCAGCAATGTGTTGATTGCAAGCTCGCTCGGACGAAGTAGCTGAGCGCGTTGTGCCTCCTATTCACCAGATCGATCTTCCAACACCATGCGAATCCTGTGCATCTCGGCCATCGTAGTCGTGGTCGATCAAATCTCTAAGCTCCTCGTGAAGGGATTCTCCATCCCGGCCCTCGGTGTGCACCACTCGGGGTACGCCATCGGAACGAGTTTTCCGATCGTTGGAGATCTGATTCGGTTCACGTACATCGAGAACGCCGGCATCGCGTTTGGAATTGATGTTGGAGGCAAACTGTTCCTCACGTTGTTCACCCTCGCCGCGAGCGTCGCGATCTTCTGGTACTTGCTGAAGAGCAGAGACGAACCGTTGGTGCTTCGGTTCGCCCTAGCCCTCGTCCTTGGAGGCGCGATCGGGAATCTCATCGACCGAATGTTTTATGGCGTTCTGTATGGGGAGGCCCCGTTGTTCTACGGTCGTGTCGTAGACTTCATTGACGTCGATTTCTTCAACATCTCTCTCTTCGGCTACGAGTTGCATCGATGGCCGGTCTTCAATGTGGCTGATGCGTCGGTTTCGATCGGGGTTGTCATCTTGATTCTGTTTCACAAGCGGTTCTCGCATGTGAGTCCGGCGGCAGGGACGTCAGAATCTTCCCAACCCCCTCCGGCCGCGAGGGAACCGGCAGACGCAACGTCGCGAACGCCATAACTTCTCCCTGTTTAATCCCTCCTCTCACTGGTGATATGCTGATGGAGAATCACGACGCATTGGCCAGTCAGTCAGAAGATCTCCGCGAGAAGCGGCGTATCGTTGTTGCTCCGAAACAACACAAAGTCCGACTTGATATCTACCTCACGCATCAGATTGAAAACGCTACCCGCAGCAAAGTTCAAAAAGCTATCGAGGATGGTCTGGTGCTTGTCGACGGTAAGCCGGCGAAAGCAAGTCACCCCGTCTCTCCGCACGAGGTCATCGATATCACCTTCCCCCGCCCCCCGCGTCCCGTCGCCAGGCCTGAAGATATCCCCCTCAATATTGTGTTTGAAGACGATGTTCTCCTGATTGTGAACAAACCTGCCGGCATGGTGACGCACCCGGCCTACGGCAACTACTCTGGGACCCTCGTCAATGCTCTCCTCAGTTATTGTAACCGCCTTTCAGGCGTGAATACGGAAATGCGGCCGGGGATCATTCATCGTCTGGACAAGGATACGAGCGGCCTCATGGTGATTGCCAAAACCGATTCTGCTCATCACCTCATTGCGCGTCAGTTTTCTCGAAGGACGATCGATCGGGAGTACTGGGCGATCATCTGGGGAACATTAGGCCAACCGCGCGGAACGATCGAAGCAAGTCTGGGGCGAAGCAAACGGGACCGGAAGAAGGTAACGGTCACGCGGGAGGGAAAGCATGCGGTGACAGAGTACGAGGTGATTCGGAAGTTGGATTATCTTTCTCTTGTCCGCCTGAAGCTGAAGACGGGGAGAACGCATCAGATCCGGGTTCACCTCTCCCACATCGGACACCCTGTGTTCGGCGATCCGGCATACGGCGGGAGAAGTGCGACATGGGGTGGACTGAAAGGGAAGAAATCACAACAGGCACTCAATCTGCTCAAGCTGATGAATCGGCAGGCACTCCACGCGAAGACGGTTGGCTTTGTCCATCCCGTTTCACGAGAACACGTATGTTATGATTCGGAATTGCCGGAAGATATGCAACAGGTGATCGAAGCATTCGGCGATTTTTCCCCATGATTCCGCGCATATACTTAAGGAGAACGACTATGAAGAACTCAACCAAGCGGTCGACAAAAGTCGCTCTGACGGTGACGTGGTACGGTCATTCGGCGTTTTCCCTTGCGTCTCCGTCGGGAAAGACGGTCCTTGTGGACCCCTGGATGGAAAATCCAAAGGCCCCATCGGGGGCCAAAGAGGTCGCGCCGGTCGATCTCATTCTGATCACACACGGTCACTCAGACCACGTCGGGAATACGGTCGAAATCGCGAGACGAACGAATGCAAAAGTCTTGAGCATCTATGAGGTGTTTCTCTATCTGCAGGGACAGGGAGTGACCAATGCGGAGGGGATGAACAAAGGGGGGACCATGAATGTCAACGGCATCAAGGTCACAATGGTTGATGCCAAGCACAGCTCCGGTATTGACGCCGATGGAAAGGTTGTGCCGGGTGGTGAGGCGGCCGCGTACGTCATTGAATTCGAGAACGGATTCAAAGTGTATCATGCCGGCGATACGTGTGTCTTTGGAGACATGAAGTACATCCGCCAGCTCCACAAGCCGGATCTTGCATTTCTCCCGATCGGTGATCTCTACACGATGGGTCCCCGCGAAGCGGCGATCGCATGCCAGCTTGTGAATCCGAAGTATATCGTGGGGATGCACTACGGGACATTTCCGGTTCTCACGGGGACTCCGGAGGCGTTGAAGAAGCATTTGCCCTCCCCGATGAAAAAGAAGGTATTTGAACTCGTGCCCGGAGAGCCGAGGAGTTTTGCGGCGTAGTAGGTCGGCCTTCCGAAGGGTGCGGGGCATGTGCGTAGAACCTTCGTCCGCAGGACCACTTTGTGGGAAGGATGCTGGGTTGAATCCACGAAGCCTTCCGAAGGGCTGGACTGTCCGTCCTTCCGAAGGGTGAGGGGGCTGGTGTGTAGAACCTTCGTCCGCAGGACCCCGTTGGGGGAAGGATGCCAAGCTGGGACCAAGGGGCCCTCCGAAGGTCTGCTCGTTCATAAAACAAAAAGCCCGAAGTCACAATGACTCCGGGCTTCTATTTTGCGGGAGGAGGTACGATTCCAACAATTCATCGGGGGATCTCGACGCGATCGCTACCCTCCACCACCTCCACGCCTTCCATCCCTCGAGCGCGATCGTTCGTTCGAGGGGGATGATTCGCGTCTCGGTTCGGGCTTGGCCGCGGGAGTTTCCCGTCGCGGCGGTTGGGGTGTTGCACGCTCGCGCGATGGGGGTTGAGGAGTGGCACGTGGCGCCGAGGACTCGCGTTGAACCTCAGGACGGACTCGCCACGTTTCCTGGGGGCGTTGCTCGGGTCGCTCCGGAGCAGGCGGAGCGGAACGGAGCTCGCGACTTCGCTCACGTGGTTCCTCTGGAGGAGTGGGAGGTTCCATTCGGCGTCTTTCTTCTTCCTGTCGCGTCGCTCCGCCTCGCCGGCTGGATTCTTCCTCTATTCGCTCACGTCCCTCAGGCAGTTCGAGACGATCAAAGTCAATCGAAAGCCGTCGCTCGGGTTGTCGTGCCTCGATTCTTTCGGGACGCGTCGGATTCTGATCCGGGTCCGGACGGAAGACCTCGATTCGCTCTCCGCGCCCGTCGCGGATAATCCTTTCGCCCCGTTCTCGTGAGTCTCGCACATCAATCCTCTCGATTCTCGTGTTGCCTTGTCGCTCGACATAGGAACGATCAACACCCCGATTGATGACACGGTCGCGATCGACTTCGTATGTGCCTGCCGATCGAGTCGTCCGAATCAGCCGGCGGGAATGCGATTCACCTGCAATATGGCGATACATCGTCTGCGTTGTCATGTGACGATGAGGCACGAACGTCCAATAGTGTACGGGAGCGTGCCACCTTGTGGTGAAGCGAATGCCCACAGAGAAACTGAATCGGGCGTACGGCGGGAGAGGCGCCCAGCCGATGTAATCATGATCGTACCTCCATTCAACCCACGCCGGACCCCACGTGTGATCAGGAATCCAAATCCATCCGTAGTAGTCATCGTAGTACCATCGGCCATAGTGGTACACGGCCCATCCAAAGGGCTCATCGGAAAGCCAGTACCACCCATAGTCGGTCCACGCCCACCGTCCGTAGACATACGGTCGCCAGCCGCGACGGATGCGCATCGGTCGCCATCCGTAGAATCCGCGCTCGATCTCAATCCAATCACCATAAGGTCGGAGTGAAGAATAGAAATGCCCCGGTGATCCAAATGAAATCGAAAACCCAAGGTGGAATTGCGACTCGCCAGACGACTCCGCTGCGCGGATCTCGGTAGGAAGGGCCATCAATGCGAGAATTGCGATGATCAGAACGTGTTTCATGAGATGCCTCGTGGAGATTCTTGGTTCTCTGGTCAAATATAGGCAATCATCATGCCATCCTGAGGCATGCCCAATGGTCAAAATTCAGCCAAATCCGACAACCACCGCTGTCCTAAAGTCCCTCCACACCGTGCACACATCTCTACGAGTAGAGTTTCCGAGCCGATTCGACCTCTTGTGCGCGATTGAGCCCGCCGGAATCCGTCTGCCTCATTTGTTCACCGGAGGGGTGAATCCATCATCAATCTCACTTCAAAAGTCACTATCTTTGTCACGCTGTTGCCAGATGATCAACCAGAGGTACCCACATGTTCAGGAGCAATTCGATGCGACTATCAATATTGGTCCTTCTTCTCCTCAGTCTTGCTTCGTTCCTTACATCTCAAGACAAGCCCGCCGCAAGGATTCACGGCTATGTCTTCGGAGACTACTTCTACAAGATTCGGGGGAATGATCAAGAGGTCAGTGCGCTCCAATACTCCAAAGTTCCTGCGGACTATCAAGCGTTTCAGTTCCGCCGGTTGCATCTCTACGTTGATCACGAAATCGCGAATCGGTTCTCGGCACAGCTCCTTCTCGAAGGCAACGACAAGACATTCGAAGCAGGCGGACGTCACACGATGTTCATCAAGGCCGCCTATTTGGAATGGCGCGAGATCTTCCCGATGAGCAATCTCGCATTCGGGCTCGTTCCAACCCCAACGTGGTCCTGGGCAGGATCGGAGATGATATGGGGATACCGGTCGATCGAAAAGACCATCAGTGATATGAGGGGCTTTGGTTCGGCTTCCGATATCGGCGTCGCTTTGCGGGGATCGTTTGATGCGGGCCAGGTGTTCAGTTATGTCACGATGGTCGGCAATGGGACAGGTCAACGCCCCGAGATCAATAAGTACAAAAAATACTATGGTGCGTTCATCGTGAAGCCGGTGAAGGGATTGGTGCTCGACGCCTATGCAGACTACGAACCTGCTGCCTTTCAAAAGAGCAAGCTGACCCTCAAAGGATTCGTGGGATTCCAAACTGAGCAATTTGCCGTGGGAGGAGAGTACGTTCAACAGACGCAACGGAAGGCAGGGGTGGGTGGGCGTGATATCATTCCGGCAGGAGCCTCCTTGTTTGCGTGGCTCTCGGTGGCAAAGCCGGTGATCCTGTTTGCACGATACGATTACTCAGATCCTGATCGGAAGATCGCCGGGGCGGGATACAAGGAACATTTCGCCGTTGCCGGTCTGGATTTCATGCCGGTCTCAAACGTCCACATCATGCCGAATGTGTGGTTCAACACATTTGATCCCAAAGGAAGGTCTCCGAAAAAGGACGCGGATGTTGTGGCCCGAATAACAGTCTTCTTCGTCTACAAATAGCACGTAGGAGGGGAGCAGAGGAAGGATCGTCCGTTTTTCGAATCTCTCCCAGTCACTATGCGACCATACGCTCGTTTCATACAATTCTTCGTTTTCTTTGGCGCTTTGCTTTCGTTTGCCGGATGCGGGCTTCTCTCGGTTCTCGCTCCGACTGACTCCGACAAATTTGAACGTGTGGTACGCGAGCATTTCGCAAGTCGTGGACAGCCAGGGGATGGTCGCGTATCGAGTGCAGAGCGTCTCCGTGCGGCATCAGATTCGATTCGCGTTGTGCGCGCGAAAATAACCTTGAACCGGTTGCACGCGATTGATACGACGAAACTTTCCATCGATGCTCGCATCGATTGGCTGCAGTTCGAGGCGTCGATCAAACGAACACTCATCGACACCCTCCTCCGCGAGGCCGAGAGAATTCCGGGACGGTATGTCACTGTCGGGAATCTGTACTGGCAGATGCTCGGAGATCGAACACTGCAAGGGAGGGATTGGGATGAGATTCTGAACACGCTGAACGATGTTCCGGCAGTCGTCGAGCTCGGAAAGAGGCAGTTGCACAAACCGCCTCCGTTGTGGGTGCGACTGACGATAAACACGATTCGTCGAAACGAGGAGTTCCTCAGCAGAAAATACCCCGAGAGAGTCTCGGCGATCGCCCCCGATTCCCTGAAACACCTGTTGCTTTCGTCGGGTGAAACAGCCAGAACCGCACTCTCGGGCTTTCGGCATTTTCTGCACGATAGCCTGAAGGCGGGTGAGGAATCATCCTGGGCGGTTGGTTCGTCATACTACAACTGGCTTCTCAAAGAAGTCCACTTCCTTCCGTACGATGCCGAAGGGATGATCGCCGAGGGACGGCGGATGCATGAAGAAACGAAGCAGGCACTTGCCGTACTGGCGAAGCAGGTGGACGAGTCACGAGCCGTTCCTGAACTTCTGGAGGCGATGAAGTCCAGACATCCGGCGGGAGGCACGATCGCCGAGGCGTACCGACGCGAATCAGATCGGGCGCGTGCACTGCTTGTTTCGAAGAAGCTCATGACGATCCCGGAACCGGAGACTCTGCTCTTCGTGCCGACGCCCCCGGCACTCCGGGAGACCTACGCGTGGGCCGGCTACGGCGGCATCCAGATGCGAGAGGAGGTTCCGGTCGGGCGGTTTTTTGTGACTGATGTCGTTCCGGAAATGTCGGACGCGGAGGTGCGTGAAAAACTCCGTGCGCAGAACTATGGCTGGATCACTGTGATCGCTCTTCATGAGGGATATCCGGGTCACCATTTGCAGTCTCTCTATACGCGCAGGCAGAGAAGCGTCGTACGTTCTCGACTCGGCAGCACATATTACGGAGAAGGGTGGGCGCTCTTTGCCGAAGCGTGGATGGCAAGAGAGGGCTTCTACAAGAATGCCGATGATAGTCTGGCTTGGCTGCAGATGCGACTCTGGCGAACAGCGAGGGTCATCGTCGATCCGTCGCTTCATATCGGACGCATGACGTATGAACAGGCGGTGCAGTTTATGGTGGACGAGGTCGGTCTGGAGCCATCGGCCGCCGAAGCCGAAGTGAACCGATACACGACATGGCCGACACAGGCCCCCAGCTATATCATCGGATGGTTGGAGCTTGAGAAGCTCAGGCGTGAAGTGAAAGCGAAACTGGGCGATCGGTATGAGGAACGAGACTTCGTTGAAACGATCCTTCGCATGGGATCCTTGCCGCTTCAACTGCTGGAGCGTGCGGTCATGTATCACTATGAATCTCATTTGGCAGACGGGAGGAAGTGAATCATGTTGAGCTGGTCGACTCGAAAGGGAATCGAGGTGCATTGGCGTCGGAGGGGAAGATGAGTGCCGTGGTACGAAGAAGTCAGGCCCTCACTGTCTTCACGCTCCTGGTTTTGCAGAGCCTGCCTGCACAGACTCCTCCCGCGATTGACTGGGGACGCGTTCACGATGTGACGATGGAGGGAATCGAATTCCTCTACAATTTCAGATTCCGGGAGGCGGAGCAGAAGTTCGAATCGGTGATCCGGATCGCGCCAAGGGACCCGCGCGGTCACTTTTTCAAAGCCATGATCTACAGCTACCGGTATGCGTTTTTCCGGAAGCGAGAAGACTTTGATAAATTCATCGTGCTGTCGGACAACGTCATCGTGGTCTCTGGAGAGATTCTCAAGCGGGACAAGAAGAATTCGACTGCCCTCTTCTACATCGGAGGGATCTACGGCTATCGCGGAATTGTCCGATCGATCGAAGGTCAACTCGTCAGAGCGGTATGGGACGGCCGCAAAGGGTACGGGTATCTGGAAGATGCCGTCAAGAACAATCCTGCGAATGCGGATGCCGAGATGGGACTCGGTCTGTTCAACTACATGATTTCACAGATTCCGGCGTCGTTTCGATGGATCGTGAAGTTGATGGGATTCGGCGGAGATCGGGGGCTGGGGCTTGAGCAACTCGAGCGTGCGGCGACGAAGGGACTCTACGCGCGCAACGAAGCCCGTCAATGGTTGTCTCAGTTCCTGCAGCAGGAGGAAGAATATGAGCGGGCATTTCAGCTCATCGATCAGCTCGCCTCGGCATATCCGCAGAATCCATTCTATGAACTCTACCGCGGCAACTCGCTTCTCTATCGCCTTCGCCGCGCCGATGCGGCGCTTGCGAGCTACCAGCGGGCGACCGCCATCGAGAATGCCGAGGCAGAATATTTCATCAACGCGGCCATCGACCAGATCGGCGATGTGTATCGTTACCGGAATGATTTTCCCGAAGCAATCAAATGGTACTCGGCTTTCGTCGCGGTTCAGAACGCTGACACGTCCACTCAATCGCGCGCGCGATACTGGATCGGTTTCTGCTATGAGCTCATGGGAGATCGACAGCGTGCGCTGTCGTACTATAAGTCGGTCCCTCACGTGCGCGGCACAGAGCAAAGGATTACTACGCCGCTCACGAAGGAAGAGATCGAAATCGAGAAATTGAATAATTTCTATAGCGCGGGTGAGTATACGAAAGTCGTCGAAGGGCTTCACCCGCTTCTCATGCTTACGAACCTCTCTCCCCAACGGAGAGCGGGGCTTCTCTTGTTGAGTGGTCGCACGAGGGGGGAACTGAAGGATCCGGAAAATGCATTGAAAGCCTTCGAGGCGGCGCTGGCGATCGCACTTCCGAAGGATTCTCCCATTCCCCCCAATTGCTACTACGAACGCGGATTGATCCATCGCAAGAATGGAAGAAAAGATCTCGCAAAGCTGGAATTTGAGAAGGCGCTGACATTCAGCGATTTTGCCGGCGAACGATGGTTCAAGCAAAGGGTGGAAAGAGAGTTGAAAAGGCTGGAGCAATGATGAGTGTGATATTGGATGAAGACTTGAGATTCAGGGCGACGAGTGCGTGAATGATTGACCAGAGCCGCATCCGTACGATCCGGCAGGGAGAACCGAAAGCAGGTCCCGTCATCTACTGGATGAGCCGCGACCAGCGTGCCCATGACAATTGGGCGCTCCTTCACGCGCAGGGCATTGCCCGACGGACACGTCAACCGCTCGCCGTGGTATTTTGTCTCGTTCCCCACTTTCTTGACGCGGCGATCCGACAGTACGGTTTCATGGTGCGTGGCCTCGAAGAAGTGGAATCCGCACTTCGCCGGAAGAACATCCCGCTCATCCTCCTGTTCGGTGATCCGATCAAAGAGATTCCACGCTCCGTAACGACCCATCATGCGGGACATCTTGTCACCGATTTCAACCCTCTTCGCATTTCGAGATCATGGAAGGAACGAATCGCTGCGCGTATCGACATCCCATTTGACGAAGTCGACACACACAACATCGTACCGTGTTGGGAGGCCTCCTCCAAGCTGGAATTCGGTGCATATACGATTCGGCCCAAGATCAAGCGACTTCTGTCTCGCTTCCTGACTGAAATCCCCCCTCTTCGTTCGGAGAAACACAACTGGAAGGAGTCGTTCCCCCCAATCGATTGGAAAGGTGCGCGTGCGTCGCTCCAGGTCGACTCGAGGGTCGCGGAAGTCGAATGGATTCGACCAGGCGAGGCCGCGGCGCGCAAAACGCTTCACTCATTCATCAGCAATCATCTCAAACAATTTGCGGAATGGCGCAACGATCCGACACAAGAGGCCTTGTCAAACCTCTCCCCCTATCTCCACTTCGGTCAGATTAGTCCGCAGCGGGTCGCGCTGGAAGTAAGGAAACGGAAACAACCTCACGCCGCTATCGATGCGTTCCTTGAAGAGCACATTGTCCGCCGCGAACTTTCTGACAACTTCTGCTTTTACAACCCGGCGTACGATTCGTTCGAGGGGTTTCCGGCCTGGGCACAGAAGACATTGAACGAACACCGAAAGGACAAGCGTGAGTACATCTACGCGCTGGAACAGTTTGAACTTGCGCGGACCCACGATCCGCTGTGGAATGCCGCGCAGACGCAGATGATCACAACGGGGAAGATGCATGGCTTTATGAGGATGTACTGGGCGAAGAAGATACTCGAATGGACCTCATCTCCGGAGGAAGCCCTCGCCGTCACGATCTATCTCAACGACCGCTATGAATTGGATGGTCGAGATCCAAACGGGTATGTTGGGGCCGCGTGGAGCATCGGTGGAGTGCATGATCAAGCATGGGGAGAACGGCCGGTGTTCGGCAAGGTTCGATACATGAACTTCGCCGGATGCAAGCGGAAGTTTGACGTTGACGCCTACATTCAACGCTACACAGCTGACCGTCACCTCAGAGGTGACGGTCAGCCTGCAAAGGGGGATCTATGTCACACAAGACGCAGTTCAGGCAGTTGACTAATGCCTTTTTCCATGTCTACAATCGAGGGGTCAGAAAAAGCAAGATCTTTGATTCACCCCGCAACTACGATTACTTCCTCACGACGGTGCCGGCTGCATCGGAGGAATACCGCGTGTAGATCGACTGTTTCTGACTGAAGCCGACCCACTTACATTTCCTCCTCAAGCGACTGAAGCCGGAGGGAATCTCCGAACTCATGGGGAAGATGTGTAATGGATATGCAAAAGCGATCAATCGACAACGGGACTCCACCGGACATCTCTTTGAGTCCAAATACAAGATAAGACTTGTTAACAGCAACGAATATCTCATCTGGTTGACAAGATATATCCACCGAAATCCCGTCGAACCGTCACTGGTGGACCGCTGTCGCAGGTGGAAGTACAGCAGCTATCAAAATTATCTTGGTTTTGGAGGATTTGGGTCTGTAGAACCATCGGACATCTTGTCCCTATTCGGCTCGGTTGTCGAGTACGAGAAGTTTGTTGAAGGCGCTCAATTGGACATGCCTGAGAAACTCTCCGCCGACGTCGCGGCCATTGACAACAGATCGCTGACCGTAACCTTGCGGCCGTGATTTTGGATCGCCCAACAGATTTTGATATATTTCTGCCGTATGACGCATTCTGAGACTTTCCTCATCCTCGATTTCGGCTCCCAGTACACGCAACTCATTGCCCGGAGAATTCGCGAACTCGGAGTCTATTCCGAAATTCAACCCTTCAACTTTCCGCTCGAGAAGGTACGGGCGATGCGTCCCGTCGGGATTGTCCTTTCCGGGGGTCCCTCCAGTGTGTATGAACGGACTGCTCCTCAGCTTTCCAAAGAGATCTTTGATCTGCAAATCCCCATCCTCGGCATCTGCTACGGGCTCCAACTGATCGCGCACGGGCTTGGAGGCCAGGTGGATGCGTCAGCGAGACGAGAGTACGGTCGCGCCGAGCTGAACATCGACGACCACGCAGATCTTTTCCACGGCATCGGTCCCTCGACGACGGTGTGGATGAGCCATGGCGATGCCCTGGCGACGCTTCCGCGGGATTTTGAACCGATCGCCCACACGGAGAATTCTCCGATCTGCTCCATCCGGAACAGCGAGAAGAAGATTTTCGGCGTCCAGTTTCATCCTGAGGTGGTGCACACTGCTGAAGGAAAAACGATTCTCTCGAATTTCGTCTTCCGCGTATGCGGGGCAACAGGTGATTGGACTCCCGCAGCGTTCATCGAAAAATCAATCAGAGACATCCGGGAAAGAGTCGGAAAGAGTCATGTGCTCTGCGCATTGAGCGGCGGAGTCGATTCCTCGGTCGTCGCGATTCTCATTCATCGAGCCGTCGGAGCTCAGTTACACTGCCTCCATATCGACAACGGGCTCATGCGGAAAGATGAGAGTCGCGATGTTGTTGCGATGTTTCGCAACTCCTTTCAACTTCCCCTCACGCATGTCGACGCCTCCGGTGTTTTCCTCTCCCGACTGAAGGGTGTGGTTGATCCGGAGCAGAAGAGAAAGATCATCGGGAAGACCTTCATCGACGTGTTCGACGAAGAATCGCGAAAGCTCGAACAGAGTCTGGAAACCAAGGCCCGCTTCGAATACCTCGCCCAGGGAACGCTTTATCCTGACGTCATTGAATCGGTTTCCTTCAAGGGGCCGTCGGTGACCATCAAGACGCATCACAACGTCGGGGGCTTGCCGGAAAAAATGAATTTCCAGCTCCTTGAGCCGTTTCGGGAACTCTTCAAAGATGAGGTGCGGGAAGTTGGTCGGCGGCTCGGTCTTCCGGAAGGAGTTGTTTCACGCCACCCCTTTCCCGGACCGGGTCTTGCCGTCCGCATTCTCGGTGATGTGACGAGCGATAAGCTTCAGATGCTTCGGGAAGCAGACGAGATTTTCATTCAGGAGATTCGGAACGCGGGCTTGTACGACAACATCTGGCAGGCCTTTGCCGTTCTTCTCCCGGTGAGTTCGGTCGGCGTTATGGGAGACAGCCGCACATATGAATCGACGATCGCGCTTCGTGCGGTTACGAGCGTCGATGGGATGACAGCGGATTGGGCGCACATCCCGAACGACGTCCTTGCGGTCGTCTCCAGTCGAATCACCAACGAACTCAAGGGGATCAATCGCGTCGTTTACGACATCAGTTCAAAACCGCCGGCGACGATCGAATGGGAATAGCGACATTGATTCTGGAGTGTGGAAGTCTCGCAAAAGAGGGTATGCGATGATAGACTTGAAACATGTGACGAAGAAGTTCGGTGATTTCACCGCCGTCGACGATGTGACCCTTACCGTTCCCGACGGGGAGTATTTTGGATTTCTTGGGCCGAACGGTGCGGGGAAGACCACGACCATCAAAATGATCGCGGGCTTGTACACGCCGACCAGCGGAAGCATTCTTGTGAACGGACACGACACCCAGACTCATCCGCTTGAAGCCAAGCGCACACTTGCGTACATCCCCGATCAACCCTTCTTGTACGACAAGCTGACGGGAAGAGAGTTCCTCTATTTTGTCGGAGGATTGTATCACATGAAGAAATCGGCGGTGACAGAGAGGATCGCCGAACTCATCGATGAATTTGAAGTCGGCAGCTGGATTGACAAGCGGACGGAGGAATACTCTCAAGGCATGAGCCAGCGCATCACCATCTGTGCGGCACTGCTGCACGGTCCGAAGACGATCATCATCGATGAGCCGATGATCGGACTCGATCCCCGAAGCGCGAAGATCGTCAAGGATGTCCTCAAGCGAAAGACGCGTGTGGGCGTGACGGTCTTCATGTCGACGCACAGTCTTCAGATTGCCGAAGAACTCTGTGATCGGATCGGCATCATCAAGGATGGGCGGTTGATCTTCGCCGATCGCCAAGAAAAGTTTCTGGACTTCAAATCCGGCCAGGATGGGAATCTCGAGTCGTTCTTCCTTGAACTGACGAAATAGGGCATGCGACTGCTCACGCACATACTCCAGTTCAAAGTCCTTTCGTTTGCCAAGACGACATTTGATTTTCGTCCCGTCCCGATGGTGCGCGGGATCGCATCTCTTTTTGTGTTCGGCGGATTTGCCGTTGTGACGTTCCTGTTTGCTCATGAGTTGACGCAGTTTGTGCTCGAAAAGACGAAGACCGGGCTGTTTCTGTACCATCGGTTCATCTCCATGATGTTGTTCGTGTTCTTCGTTGCGGTCAACCTGGGCAACATCATCGTTTCGTATGCGACACTCTACCGCTCCGCGGAGGTTCGCTATCTGCTCACCCATCCCATTCCGTACAGCAACATTTTCATCCTGAAGTTCTTCGACAACTTCCTCTACAGTTCAACAACGCTTTTCCTCGTTGCGCTCGCCGTGCTGGGAGGGTACGGAGCGTATTTCGGATATTCATGGGTCATGATCGGGGTTCTGCTGGGACTTGTCCTGATTCCGTTCATGTTTCTCTCAGCCTCGCTGGCGGTGATGGTTCTCATGGCGATCATCAAAATCGCCGGTCGGTGGGGATTCCGCAGAGTCATGGCGGCACTCGCAGGGCTCTATCTTGTGGGGATCTATCTCTTCTTCAAATTCACCAATCCGATCAAGCTCGTCGAAGAGGTATTCCAATACTACCCGAATGTCAATCTCCATTTTGCGCACCTTGATCCGATGTTCTCCAGGTTTCTGCCGAACCACTGGGTGTCCGAGTTTCTCTATTTTCTGGCGATTGGCGAGTTCTGGCGAGCCCTGCCGTTCGCCGGACTGCTTCTGCTTGTGACCGCCGCGGCTTTCATCTTTGTCGTTGTGCTTGGGCAGAGGTTCTTTTACCGAAGCTGGATCATCGCTCAACCTCGTGCGAAGGCGGCGCATGAGAGCCAAGGGAACCGCCTTCATTTTCTCGATTTTCGCCGTGCCTCGCTCTTTTCGACGCAGATCGAATCGCTTGTGAAGAGGGAGTATTTCCAATTCTTTCGCGATCCGAGCCAATGGATTCATCTCACGGTCATGGTTGTGCTGATTGGGTTGTTTATCATGAGCGTTCGGAGGTTAAGATTCCGATTCGACGTGCCCGATCTGCCTGCGTTCATCTACCTCGTCCTCTTTGCGTTCGGCGGGTTCCTGGTAGCCTCCCTCGCACTTCGATTCGTCTTCCCGATGATCAGTCTGGAAGGGAAGACCATGTGGCTGATCAGAAGTGCTCCGTTGCGTTCGCGGCGTCTCTTCTTCTTCAAGATTACGGTCGCGGTTGCGGTCGTCGCGCTGCTCGGGACAAGTGTGGCATTTTTTTCGAATCTCCCGTTCATGAGGATTGTGAGACACGACCTCTCGCTCATGCTGTTCGGGCTCGTGAGCACGCTTCTCCTTGTCGTTGGGATTGTTTCGGTGAACCTCGGGCTCGGCAGCTATTTCGCGAACTACGGGGAAAAGAATCCCATCCGCGTTGCGTCCTCGCAGGGGGCAACGTTGACGTTTCTCCTCAATCTTGTCTTTCTCCTGCTTGCCATGATCAGTCTTCTGTTCCCGGTGTCGTTGTACTTTGAGGCGCTCTGGAAGTCCATGACGTTTTCACCTCAATGGTTCTTCCTGGGTGTCGTGTTGGTCGCAGTCTTTTCCTCACTCTTTACCGCATTTGGAATCGCGACCGGTCTCGCGTCGTTGCGTCGAGATTTCTGATTGCTTTTCGTTCCGTCGATCGCTACCTTCATGCATTGATGACCGACCGTATGTCCATTCCGGGTTTGCTCGAACAGGCAGAGACGTTCTACGCCGAGGGGAAGTTTCTCCACGCATCTCAGGTGTACCATCGGATCCTCATGACCGACCCGTCGGTGCAGATCGCATGGCTCCGCCTGTCGCACGTTCAGGGCGAATTGAAGCAGTTCGACGCAGCGGAGCGTACACTGCAGAAAGCTCTGGAACAATTCAAAGACTCCCGAGAGATGCACTTCTATCATGGGCTGCTGGAGCTGAGGCGCGAGCACTTCGCACGTTCGCTGCTGTACTTTCGGAGACTTCTTCCTGTCGAACGAACACTGTCGAAGATCTTCCGCTCACACCTTCATTTCAATATTGGGGTCGCGTACTGGCGCCTGCAGAAGCACCGATTGGCAGAATCCCACCTTCAGAGAGTATTCCAGCTCGATCCGGAATTCCTTGGTGCCGGCGAATTGCTTGGTGAGTTGCTGACGCGGCGCAATGCATCCGAAGAGGCCATCCGCGTTCTCCGAAAGGTGACGACCGACTACCCTTCCCGATGGCTGGCATGCTATTGGCTCGGAATGGCGCTCATGGGAAGAGGAGAGTGGGATGCGGCCCTGAGGGAGTTGACAAAAGCCGTCGAGCTGAATCCGAATGACCCGAGCGGCTGGCTGAATTCCGGCGAAGCGTTGCTGGCACTTGGACGAATTCCCGAAGCGGAACGACCGCTGCGCCGCGCCATCGAGCTCAGTCCTCGCTCAAGCGAAGCCATCGCAAGTTATGGTACGCTGTTGCTCCGTGTCAATGAACTCGAACAAGCAGAGGATTTCTTTGATCGCGCCCTTGAACTTGATCCCGCAAACGAGAGGGCTCGACAGGGGAAGCTCAACATCGTTGGACAGAGGACGTTGCGCTGATCGATGCATACGAACATGAGATTCACCCTCTTGTCATTTGTGCTTCTGGTGCTGTGTGTGTCCGCCTCGTCCGCACGGCAGGATCGCGTCGTCTATCATGCAGAAATGGAAGCGGCCTTTGGAGACGGGATGAAGGCATTCGAAGCGGGTGACTACGAAAAAGCCCTTGCGCTGTACATGCAAGCCATCAGGGAGTACCCGACCGGACATCGGATCACCGGGGCCTATGTGATGGCGGGAAAGGCACAGTACCGGCTTGGAAACTTCCGGGAATCCATCCGCCTCCTGAAACATCTCGTCGATAGCTTTCCGGGGTCCCTCTACGTCGGCGATGCATTCTATACGCTCGGCCTCAACTATTTGCGCACGGCACGGTATGACGACGCAGCGATGGCGTTTCTCTTGGTGCGTCAGCAGTCGGGTGATCCCGAGGTCCGCAACCGGAGTGAAGAACTGCTCGGCGGCACGGTCCTGGCCTATCTCTCGATCGCAGAGCTGCAGATTCTGCTGGGAGAGGTGCGCTCGGACGAAATGAGAGTGATGATTTCGATGCGGTTGTCCGAACGGCTCTATCGGTCGGGAGAGATTCAGGAAGCGCGTTCCCTCCTCCGCTCGCTGACGGGGCTTCCGCCGCGGACGAAACATCTCGATGAGGCGAAGCGGCTTCTCGAGAGGATGGAGACGGGCGACGTGGTGCGCGTGGGAGTGATTCTTCCCCTGATGCTGCACGTAGACAATCCGGCGGCCAAGGAACTGGGGGCGCAAGTTCTCTCCGGTGTGAAACTCGCGGTTGACGAATACAACAAGACGAATTTTCCGCGCGTTGAATTGGATGTCCGCGATTCCGAGCGCGATCCGGGAAAGGCGGCCCGCGAAGTTACCGAGTTGTGCATGGATGCGAGCATCGCCGCGATCGTCGGTCCGTTCTTCAGCGCAGAGACATTCACCGCTGCAGGGATTGCCAATGCCCTTGGAGTCCCGATCGTTTCGCCGACAGCGACGTCGAATGGGATAGCGAATGTTGGAAGCTTTGTGTATCAGCTGAATCCCGACTACGACGTCCGGGGCCGCGCGATGGCGCGCTACGCGTTCCAGACACTTGGCTCCCGCACGTTTGCCGTGCTGGCCCCGGTTTCGGGATCGCCGGCGAACAAAGCAATGGCAGATGCATTTGTGGATGAGGTGAGTCAGCTGGGCGGCGAGGTTGTCGATCAGCAGTGGTATCCAGCCGGTGCAACCGATCTGCGCAGTCAGCTGATGATGATGCGCCAGAAGGCGATGGAACGACTCGAGGACTATTACATCGATTTTGCCAAGAAGCTGACCAACAATCACCTCATCGGCATGTTGAAATGGGGTGTTCCACCTCGATTGCTGGATTCGCTGGTTGAACGCGAAGCGACGGTGTCGGTGCGGCGGCTTTTCGGATTCGATGGAAAGAGGGTTGCAGATTCACTGAAGATTCCCGTGCACAGAGTTGATGCAAATATCGACAGCCTCGGCCTCCCAGTCAAAACGATCGACGCGATCTTTCTTCCCATATCGAATGCCGATGAGATCGGAATAGTCTCCTCACAATTGCGGTACTTCAACTTCCAAACGCAATACCTTGGGACGGGGGACTGGTACGATCTCGGGGAACTTGAATACAATCGACAATACGTTGAAGGAGTTGTGTTTTCCAGCGACTACTACATCGACGAGGAGAGCGAAACGTACAAGTCGCTTTTCCGGCGGTACCAGAGAGATTTTGGGAGTACGTTGATACCTCATACATTGTTCAGTTACGATGCAATGCGATTTGTCCTCCAGGGAATCGGATCGGGGGCCGGTACTCGACCATCGCTCGCCGCTGCGATGGCGTCCCAACGTAGATTCACGGGGGTGCATTCGATCATCACGCTTGGCGAGAAGCGGGTAAACTCCTATCTGACAATTCTGCAATACAAGAATCGCACAATCCGAAAGATCGGCGAAGTCGATCTTGCAGGAGGCAATCCTTCACAATAGGACTGACCAGGCATGGAACAGGGGAAACAGGGGAGATCCATCAAGGAAGGTTCATACTACCACACGAAGATCAGAGACTGGCCGGAAGGGGAGCGGCCCCGCGAAAAATTGTCGCGGCATGGCGCGAATTCCCTTACCGAGGCAGAACTTCTCGCCATTCTGATTCGCACCGGAACTCGCGGCGCCACCGCGGTCGATGTTGCCAAGAAACTCCTCTCAGAAACACGGTCACTGAGAGAATTGGCCCGAATGAACGTCTCCGATCTCACCCGGAGAGGGATTGGACCTGCGCGCGCGGCGACGATCGTCGCGGCATTTGAACTCCATCGCCGAATCCCGCCGGACGATACGGCCAAACTGCCGACGATAAGCAGTCCGGAAGACGTCGTGCATTGGTTTCTCCCGAAGTTGACCGATCTGATGCATGAAGAATTTTGGGTGCTGCTTCTCTCCTCATCAAACAAACTCCTCAAAGCGCTCCGGGTAACCGTCGGCACGCTGAACACGTCGCTTGTTCATCCTCGCGAATGTTTTCACGAGGCTCTCAAGGAGAAGGCCGCGGCAGTCGTCTTCATGCACAACCACCCGAGCGGGAATGCCGAGCCGAGCCAGGAAGACATCACGATCACGCGTCAGCTGGTGGAGTCGGGGAGGATCCTCGGGATCCCGGTACACGATCATATCATCATCGCCGGTTCGCGGTATGTCAGTTTTGCGGAAAGGGGACTTCTATAGGGGATCCATGGCGGTCGTTGATCTGCGTGATGAGAATCATGAAGAGGGACGGCGGGGGGGCGAAATCGTCGGATTCAGTGGAAATCCGACGCAATGGACTTGACTTTTTTGGGTTGTCTCTGTATCATGGATTCGTGTTGGATTGGGGATTTTTGGAAAAACGATTCATCGATCATATCAAACAGAGGAGAAGTTCGCATGAAGAAATCGCTCGCTCTCACAGTCACGGCAGCGGCAATGGCCGGGATGATCCTGGCGGGATGCTCCAGCAAGCCGAGTGAAGCGGAGATGAGACAGCTGGAAGCTCTCCGGGCAGAAGTCGCATCGCTCGAAAAAGAAGTCGCCGCTCGAGAGGCCGAGAAGGCTGCTCTGCTCAAAGCGATTGCCGATAAGAATGCGCAGTTGGACGAATGCGCGAAGGAGAAGGCGGCTGTCGCAGAACGGCTTAAGGGAAAGTAACCAGCAGCACTAACTAGGAGATTAGAACCATGACTGTGATTTCACGAATTGCACTTCTCGCTGTGATAGTCCTCCTTGTGGTCCCGGCAGGCTTCGCGCAGGAAATGACAAAAGAACAGTGGCAACAGGAGATTACCTCCCTCACCGCGAAGAAGAACGATCTAACGAACAAACTGACCGCGCTCCAGAAAGAGACAGCCGACCTCCAGAAACAGAATACCGACAAGCAAGCTGCCGTGAAGAAGTGTCAGGATGAGTTGATGGCGATGGTCGGTGGAACGCCCGAAGCAATTGCCGCCTTCGAGGCCGAACTGGCCAAGATCGATGGTCGGATCAACGAACTTTCCAAACTCTCGAATCAAGATCTCTACAGTCGTCGGGGTGAATTCGATACGGTCCAGTCCTGGATCGACGAGGCGCGGAAGAACAAGCTCTCCGCACTGACGAAATACCATAACCGCCTCAACGATGCGCAGGGTCGGCTGGATGCCCTCCGCCGCAATCTGCAGCAGCTCATCGAATCCGGCCAGTTGACGCAGACATACACGGTCGGGACGTGGGCGCGTGATCGAGATTGCCTCTGGAACATTGCCAAGAAGCCGACGATCTACAGCAACGCGTTTCTGTGGCCAAAAATCTGGCAAGCCAACCGCGATCAGATTAAAGACGCAGATATCATCCGGCCTGGTCAGAAGCTGAAGATTCCACCGAAGGCCCCGTTGACCAGAGAAGAAAAGGCCGCTGAGCGCTCGTACTGGCAGCAGAAGCAGGGCCCAGCTCAGTAGGAGTGTTCGTCCAAGACGTCCAACGTGAACTTTTATCAGAGAATGGCAAACGCCCGTGGGACTCCTCGGTGGGTCTCAAGGGCGTTTTGTTTTGTGCGCTGATCAACGTAGGGAGACAATCGTTTGGTTGAGAAAAAGATCCAATTGACAGGCGTTGATACCGTTCATCTTCTCGGTTTCAATGATGCAAACCTGCAGATGATCGAAGAACGGTTCGATGCCTCCATCACCGTACGGGGTGATCAAATCACCCTGCGTGGCTCGATGGGAGAGGTTGGAAGACTTGAAAAAGTCTTCAAAGAACTGATCTACATTCTCAACAAGAACGGAAATCTGACCGCCGCGGATGTCGGTACCGTCGTGGATCTTGTCGCTGTCAACGGGAATCAGCATGATCTCCCCGCAGAGGTGGGAAGCGAGGAAGCCGAGCAGGCAATTCTCTTCACGAAATCCGGGATCATCAAAGCCCACACGCCGGGTCAGCGAAACTACCTGCAGGCGATGAGGAAAAACGATATCGTGTTCGCGATCGGTCCGGCGGGGACGGGAAAAACGTACCTCGCGGTCGCAATGGCCGTGGCGGCGCTCAAGAACCGTGACGTCACGAAGATCGTCCTCTGCCGTCCGGCTGTCGAGGCCGGTGAAAGTCTGGGCTTCCTCCCGGGTGATCTGCGCGAAAAGGTCGATCCATATCTGCGACCGCTGTACGACGCGCTGGATGACATGTTGACATCCGACAAACTCCGTTCATACATCGAAAAGCGCATCATCGAGATTGTCCCCCTTGCGTACATGAGGGGAAGAACGTTGCACAATGCTTTCGTAATCCTTGATGAAGCACAGAATGCCACAGCGCTCCAGATGAAGATGTTCCTCACGCGACTTGGTGTGAATTCAAAATCGGTCATTACCGGCGACATTACGCAGATCGACCTTCCTCAGAAGACGACATCAGGGCTTGTTCAAATACGGGAGGTATTAAAGCAGATCAAGGGGGTGGAATTCGTCTATTTCGATCGAAACGATGTTGTGAGACATAGGCTGGTCAAGGATATCATCGACGCATACGACCGATTCCACGTGACGAACGGTTCGGGTGAGAGACGAGAATCGGAAAACGAGAAGTAGGGATTATTTTCGTTCCTTGTGGCTGTTCCAGAGCGCATCCATTTCTTCGAGCGTGGCATTCCGCACATCCTTCCCCGTCCTCTTCAGCTCCCCCTCGATTTTCTTGAATCGGTGGATGAACTTTTCCGTCGATTTGTTGAGAGCGAACTCTGGATTGATGGCGAGAAACCGCGCATAGTTCACGAGAGCAAACAGAAAGTCGCCCAATTCCTCTTCGATTGCCCCGGCTTCTTCGGAGGCCTCGGCGCGTCGGAATTCCCCGATTTCTTCTTCTATTTTCATCCACACATCTTCCTTTTTCTTCCAATCGAACCCGACTTTCGACGCTTTTTCCTGAATCCGCAATGCTCTGAGCAGTGCGGGAAGTTCTCTGGGAACGCCATCCACCAGAGACTCTCTCCCCTCATCCAGTTTGATGCGCTCCCAGTTCGCTTTGACCTGGTGGGGGGTTCCGGCCTCAACTGTCCCGCCAAACACGTGAGGGTGGCGGCGGATCAGTTTGTCCGAAATGGCGGTCATCACGTCGTCGATCGTGAACGCGTTCTTCTCCTCGGCCATCACCGCATGAAGCACGACGTGGAGCATCAGGTCTCCGAGTTCCTCTTTCAGCTGCTGTAAATCGTTGTTGTCGATCGACTCGATGACTTCGTACGCCTCCTCGATCAGACTATGCCGGATACTCTGATGGGTCTGATCCCGGTCCCAGGGGCACTCGGTTCGAACTCTACGGACGATTTCAAGAAAACGGAGAAACGCATTTTCCGAACGATGGCTGCTCACAATTCACTCCAGTTTTTGCGTCATCATAGGGAAATCTTTGAGGAGATTCAATCGGGAGGAGACAGGGAATCCACTGAAAAAAAAGCTGACTGAGCCGGATTGTTTTTGTTTGGCTTTATCATTATCTTCTAAGCAATTCATAGCCAAGAGATTGGGCATCTCTCTACGAATTGGGGCTGTAGCTCAGCTGGGAGAGCACTTCGTTCGCAACGAAGGGGTCGTCGGTTCGAATCCGATCAGCTCCACGTCAGCACCAGCGTCATGCTGGCCAGTGGAACCGTGTGGTGGACCCTCCTGAAATCCATCCAAGATGCTGCAGGCAGGGAAAAGACACGGAGTATCATTTTCGGAAAGCGTTTCATACTTGTCTGAGTCCAGGGATTGTGTTCTGAGGTCAAGTCCTGTGCAACAAAGCAGTGCTCAACTCCGCCAGGTCCGGAAGGAAGCAACGGTCGGCAATGAGTTTTGTGTGACACAGGGTAGCTTGACCTCTTTTGTTTTTGTCGCAACAGGGATGTCCTGAAGTTCAATGGCCTTGGTCGTCGGCCGTCCCGTCCGGGACATGAGACGAACCACTAAATCAAAAACCGATTTTTGCGCGAATGCTGATCCTGCAATCCATACTTCGTCTCGTCGAGAGTCTCGCGGTGGTTCTCTTTAAGAACGAAAGACCCTCCAAAGGTTTGTGGTATCCTCCCGTCGCCGTACCGATGGTTTCGGGACAACTTCCAGTTCGATGGAAGGCGGTGCGTTTGGGGTCGCTCGCGCTCATGCTGAATGGGAAAGTGTGTCCCTATGAAGAAAGAAATCATCATCAACTCTACGGCGAACGAACATCGTATCGCCATCCTCGAAGATCGGCGCCTCGCCGAACTGTTTGTCGAATCTCCCGGTAAAGAACGGATGGTCGGCGACATCTACCTTGGCAAAGTCGCCAAGGTGATGCCCGGGATCCGAG
Source organism: Ignavibacteria bacterium (assembly GCA_016873805.1). Lineage (GTDB taxonomy): Bacteria > Bacteroidota > Ignavibacteria > UBA10030 > UBA10030 > VGVZ01. Next base: position 67,499 of record VGVZ01000001.1, on the reverse strand, counting down.
CTGCGTTCATCGATATTGGCCTCCAACAAGACGCCTTCCTCCATTTCTCCGACATCGGCGATTCCCTCTCGGAATACAATGCGATGTTTGACGAGGAGGATGACGACGAGGATACAGAATCCAAACTCGCCTCATCGGCCACCCCCCAAGCGAACAAAGCTCCCGAGCGGAGGAACGGCGAGCGGGGAGGCAAGGAGTCTGAATCCCGCCGGACCCGCACCGTCGATCTTCAAAAAGGACAGGAAATCCTCGTCCAGGTCATCAAAGAGCCGGTGGGGAAGAAGGGGGTGCGTGTCACGTCGCAGATTTCACTCGCCGGAAGATTCCTGGTTCTTCTCCCCTTTGACGGAAAAGTCGGAGTCTCCAAGAAGCTCAGCAACTTCAAGGAACGACGCCGGCTCCGAAAGATTGTCCGCGGGATGCTGCCGGAAGGGTTCGGCACGATCATTCGCACCGTCGCGGATGGGAAAGGGGAAGATCTGGTCAAGGAGGATCTCGATGAACTCATTCGCGTGTGGCGCAGCATCGAGAAAGGGGTAAAGAACGAGGAAGCCCCCACGCTGATTTACAAGGATATGGACACCAAGGCGAGTGTTATTCGCGATCTCCTCTCGGCAGATGTCGAACAGTTGGTCGTTGATGACAAGAAGCTGTTCAAAGAGATTCGCTCGTATCTGCAATGGATCTCTCCGGATATGCTGGGCCGCACCGAACAATATCGGGACAGAGAACCGATCTTCGACAAATATGGGATCGAGAAGGACATTCAGAATCTCATGCAACCGAAGGTCTGGCTCAAGAGCGGAGGATACATCTACATCGAAAAGACCGAAGCGATGACGGTAATCGATGTCAACAGCGGGAGATACGCGGCGAAGAAAGACCAGGAGATGAATTCTCTGCGGACGAATCTCGAAGCCGCACGCGAGATCTGCCGGCAAATCCGGCTTCGTGATGTGGGTGGCATCATTGTGATTGACTTCATCGATTTGGAGGAAGAGAAGAACCGGAAGAAACTGTACGACGAAATTCGGAAAGAGCTCAAGCGCGAGAGGGCCAAGGTCACGGTACTTCCAATGACGGAGTTCGGCCTGATTCAAATGACCCGTCAGCGCATTCGGCAGAACGTCATGCTCAGCTTCAGCGAGGCGTGCCCGACGTGCGGAGGGACCGGGCTTGTGCAATCGAAACGAACGACCATCAATCACATCGAACGATGGATCCGCCGTTTCAAATCCGAATCAAAAGAATTCCGCTTGGAGCTGCGAGTTCATCCGAGCATCGCAGAGTTCCTGACCCACGGCACGATCTCACGACTGACGCGCATGAGATTCAAGTTCTTTGTTCGAATCAAGCTCATTCCCGACAAATCTGTTCCGGTGGATGAATTCCGGTTCATGTCGGTGAAACAGAAAAAAGATATCACGCAACAATTCGAAGCCTAGCAAAGGAAATCGTCCATGAAGTTCTTTATCGATACTGCCAACATTCAGGAAATTCGCGAAGCCGCCAGCATGGGGATTCTGGACGGTGTGACCACCAATCCCAGCCTCGTTGCCAAGGAAGGGAAGCCATTCCGTCAGCTCCTCGAAGAGATCTGCGCCGTCGTGGATGGCCCGGTCAGTGCCGAAGTAGTCTCGACGGATTTCAACGGAATGATGAAAGAAGGGCGTGAGCTCGCGAAGATCCATAAGAACATAGTGATCAAAGTTCCCCTCATCGTCGACGGATTGAAGGCGACGAAAGCGCTGAAGGAGGAGGGAATCCGAACGAACGTGACGCTCTGCTTTTCCGCGAATCAGGCTCTCCTGGCCGCGAAAGCCGGTGCGTATTTCATCAGCCCCTTCATCGGGCGATTGGATGACATCAGTCAGGAAGGAATGCAGCTGATCGAACAGGTCGTGACGATCTACCGCAACTACAACTTCGAGACGCAGGTTCTGGTCGCCAGTATCCGTCATCCGGTGCACGTGGTCGAGGCCGCTCTCATCGGCGCGGATGTCTGCACGATTCCGTTCAAGGTCATTCAGCAGCTGGTCAAGCATCCACTCACGGACTCGGGACTCGAGAAGTTTCTCGATGATTGGAAAAAGTTTGAGAAGTCGAAGTAACTGCGGGCGCCGATGGAATCGATGAAGCGTACGCCGCTCTTTGAAAAGCATGTTGCGCTTGGTGCGCGGATCGTCCCGTTTGCAGGATTCGAGATGCCGGTCCAGTATCCGGGCGGTATTGTCCAGGAGCACCTCGCGGTGCGAAATGCCGTAGGCCTGTTCGATGTTTCGCACATGGGGGAGTTTCGGATTCGCGGCAGCGATGCGACGGCATTTCTCCAGCGTGTGACGATCAACGATGTTTCGAGGCTCGACCCAGGGCGTGTCCAATACACGGCAATGTGTTACGAGGACGGGGGCATGATCGATGATCTCCTCCTGTACCATCTTGGCGATTCATACATGATGGTGGTGAATGCCGCGAACGCAGAAAAGGATCTTTTATGGATTCGGGACCATGCAAACGGCGACGTCGAAATCGAAGATGAAAGCGAAGAGACGATCCTGCTCGCCGTTCAAGGCCCGAAGGCTCTCGAGACGTTGTCAACAATCAGTGCGACCGGATTAAGCGACCTGGCGTACTATGCGTGGACCCAGACGAAAATTGCCGGAGTTCCGGTCCTCGTGTCCCGGACAGGATACACAGGAGAGATCGGGTTCGAGCTGTATATCCGTGGGAATGCAGACATCGGCGTGAAGGTCTGGGATGCCATCGTTGATGCGGGCAAAGATTTCGGCATTGCCCCCGTCGGATTGGGCGCACGAGACACGCTTCGACTGGAGATGGGGTTCTGTCTGTATGGAAACGACATTGATTTAACGACGAATCCGTTGGAAGCAGGACTTGGCTGGATCACGAAGCTCGAAAAGGGCGGCTTCATTGGCAGGGAGGCGATTGTTGCGGCACGGTCAGCCGGATTGCAGAAACTCCTCGTCGGCTTCGTGGGTGAAGGCAAATCGGTGCCGCGTCACGGCTATGGAATTTTCTCGGGCGGCGTCCGGATCGGACATGTGACGAGCGGCACTTTTTCGCCCGTGCTCCAGCAGCCGATCGGGATGGGATATGTTCACCCGGATCGTGCCCGTGTCGGCGAGAAGATTTTCGTCGACATTCGTGGAAAGATGGTTGGTGCCACGATCGTCAAGCCGCCCTTTGTGAAAAAGTGATAACAGGAGAGTACATGAAGGCAGATGTCACGTTTTCGGCGCTGCAACTGGATGAACTTCAGGTTCGCGATAAGAACCTCGTGATGGTCGATGTCCTGCGGTCAAGTTCGTCGATCGTGCACGCGCTCCATAATGGAGCACGGGAAATCATCCCGGTCGCGACCATTGAGAATGCCGCAAAAGTTTCAGGAACGCTGTTCGGGGATGTCACTCTTCGGGGGGGAGAGCGAAACGGGAGGATGATCCAGGGTTTCAATCTGGGAAATTCCCCATCGGAATACAGTGAGGCAAATGTGAAGGGGAAGTCCATTATCTTTTGTTCCACCAATGGGTCGGTGGCCCTCGTGAAGGGACGCCATGCGCGCAAAATGGTTGTGGGGGGATTCAACAACGTCTCAAAGGTGGTCGAGTTTCTTCAGGAGCTCAACGAAGATTTTCTGATCCTGTGTGCCGGACGTTCGCCCGTTGTCGGCGGGTTCAGCCTCGAGGATACTGTCTGCGCAGGGATGATCATCGATCGGCTCCTCGAGTCGAAGAATCCCTCTGTCGAAACGACGGACGCTGCGCTTGCTGCTCGGAAGCTGTTCAGGAGCCTGGGTCGGTCGATTCCGAGGATGCTCAAGAATTCGGAGCACGGGAAGTACCTCATTGAAATCGGATTCAAAGAAGACCTCAAAACCTGCGGCGCGGTCGATTCAGTTCCTGTCCTCCCGATCTGGACCGGGAACAACGTTCGACTCAAGCGAGAAATGACCGAATCCGACGACGGTGCGCCAAACGCAGCGAAACCATCTCCCTAACCCGCCGGACAAGACCCATGGACGCGGCAAAGAACAATACGTCGTCGCGGAAGAAAAAGAGTCAGAAGAAGCAAATTGCATGCTTGGTCGGAATCCTCCTGTCCATCATGCTGCTTCTCAGCCTCTTCTCGTACGCGCCTGAGGATCAGGCGAGCGGAGATCTTCCCCTGGGCGACCTCTGGAAGGTCTTCACGAACGATGAAGGCATCCAACTCCGTGCCCACCAGACCCAGAATCTTCTCGGCCTCCTTGGCGCCATCATCTCGAACTGGTTGATCAATGCGACGATCGGGTATTCGATTCTCGTGCTTCCCTTCCTCGGGCTCTTGTGGTCCGTTATTCTCCTCAGACAGAAGGATGTTCAGAAGCTTGTCATCCTCTCAAGCTATTTCGTGGCGCTTGCCCTGCTCACTTCGGGGATCTTCGGCTTGTTGCGACTTGGTGTCGGCATCGATTCGATCTCACCGGAATGGAGTGGCGTTGTCGGTGATTTTGTCTCCAGCGTTCTGCAGAAGCTCATCGGAGTCAGCGGATCTCTGATTGCGCTGGTGGGATCTCTTGCCTTGGTACTGATTCTCCTCGTCGACCTCGATATTCAGAAAACGATCGACAGGATGCGCGACTGGATGAGAATCGTCGGGGAATGGATTTCCCGTGCGTGGAACGCCGTCGGCGATTGGTGGGTCGCATGGAGAAGCGCGAAGATACAGACGAAGGCAAGGGGTATCGAAATCAAGGAGAGCGGTGAAGAACTCCCGCCACCGAAGGAGAAGCTTCAGTCCCCTCCGATTCAACGACCGCGGACGGCAAAAGAGATCACTCCTCCGGATGGAGGGAAACGGAAACTGGTGTTTGTTGATGACGGTGTCGCAGACCGGGATGGTACTCTCGACGATCATGATGAGGTGGTTTCACCCCCCTCGGTACCGTTGAGCATCAAAAAGGGAATTCGGGTAAAAGAAACAGAGGGGGATGAACAGATCGCCGAAATTTCGGAAGATGAAGAGATCGATTATGTGCCCCCTTCGCTCGATCTTCTCGAACATTCCTCCGTTTCGGAGCAGGTGGATAAGGCAGAACTCGAAGCCAATGCGGAACTGCTCCGGGCAAAACTTGCCGACTTCGATGTCGAAATCGAGAGCGTCTCGGTGACTCCGGGACCGGTCGTCACGCTCTATGAACTTGTCCCGGCGAGCGGAGTCAAGATCAGTCGAATCGAAAGTCTCGAGGACGACATCGCCCTCGCGTTGAAGGCCAAAGGAATTCGGATCATCGCCCCCATCCCCGGAAAGGGGACGGTCGGGGTTGAGATTCCGAATCACAATCCCGCCCTCGTTCGTTTTCGAAGCGTGATCAACACATCGAAATTTCGGGATTCGAAAGCGGCCTTGCCGCTCGCATTGGGGAAGACAATCTCCGGCGAGGTATATATCGACGATCTCGCAAAGATGCCGCATCTGCTGATCGCCGGCGCGACCGGTTCGGGAAAGAGCGTCGGCATCAACACGATCATGGCGAGCTTGATCTATCGTCTCCACCCGAGCGATGTCAAGTTTGTCGTGATCGATCCAAAAAAGATCGAGCTTGCCCTGTTCAGCAAACTGAAGAGCCATTTCCTCGCCGTGTCGCCTGACATTGAGGAAGAAATCGTCACGTCGCCGGCGAACGCCGTGGCGGTTCTCAAGAGCGTCGAACTCGAGATGGAGAAGCGGTACGATCGACTTGCCGCGGCGGCGGTGCGCAACATTGGGGACTACAACGAGCGGTTCAAGAGCGGGCGCCTGAAGGATACGGAAACCATCAAGCATCGGAAACTTCCGTATCTGATCGTCTTCATCGACGAGCTTGCCGATCTCATGATCACTGCCGCGCGGGATGTGGAGGAACCGATTGCGAGGTTGGCGCAGCTCGCGCGGGCTGTCGGAATCCACCTCGTTCTCGCAACGCAGCGTCCATCCGTTGATGTGATTACCGGCGTCATCAAGGCGAACTTCTCCGCGCGCATTGCCTACCAGGTTGCGTCGAAAACCGACTCGCGAACGATCCTTGATATGAATGGAGCGGAGCAACTGCTCGGCAGCGGCGACATGCTCTACCTTCCCCCCGGTTCTCCCAAACCGATCCGAATCCAGAATGCATTCCTCTCTGCCGATGAAGTCGAACGGATTGTCGACCACATCGCGTCGCAGCAAGGGTATTCTCAACCGGCTCAACTACCATCGATGTTCGAGCGGAAGAAGGGGAGCGGCATGGCCGGGGGTTCCACCCGTGATGATCTCTTCGAAGAAGCGGCAAAGATCATCGTGCGGCATCAGCAGGGATCCGTTTCACTGCTTCAACGGCGACTCAAAGTCGGATACTCGCGCGCCGCGCGACTGGTCGATGAACTCGAAGCAGCCGGGATCGTAGGCCCGTTCGACGGGAGTAAAGCCCGTGAGGTCCTCGTCGAAACAGAAGTGGAACTGGAAATGATTCTGAAGGAGTATCGATGAGGCACAGCATAGTGAGTTTCGCGACACTGGCAATCTGCGGCTTCCTGGCGTTCGGGCAGGAAAAGGAAATGTCAGTTCAGGATGTGACCGACCGGATACAGAAACGATTTGAGAAGATCGAGAATGCCACGGCGTCGTTCACCCAGAAGGTCAAGTTTGGATTCTCGCAGATCGAACAGCAATTCAGCGGAACCATCGCGATGAAGAAGCCGGGAAAATATCGCATCGAATCGGAACATCAGACGATCGTGACGGACGGTCAAACGGTGTGGGCATACTCTCCCGTGAACAGACAAGTCGTCATCGATCGGTACAGAGAGAACCAGAATTCCGTTTCTCCCGAAAGGTTTCTGATCAATCTGCCCGAAAACTACTTCGTGACCCTTCTGGGGAGGGAACGGGACAAGGGAATCGCCTTGATTGTCCTGAAGCTCGTTCCGAAAGACGACCGCTCGTTCGTGAACAGTGTCAAGGTGTGGGTTGAAGACGGGACATGGATCGTGCATCGGATATCGATCCTCGATGCCAATGAAACAGAGACGACCTATCACCTGAGTGATTTCCAGATCAATACGAAGATCAACGACAGCAGGTTCGCCTTCACCCCCCCTGCTGGAACCGAAATCGTGGACCTCCGGTAGCGCGCACTCCGGTATGCCATCCTCATCCCGCTCCTATGTTCGCACATTGGTTGGATTCCTTCTCGCGGGAATCTTTCTGTACCTTGCTTTCCGCGATGTCCCGCTCGAAGAGCTTTGGGTAACTCTGTTGCAGGTCAAGGTGGGATGGCTCGGCGTGTTTCTCCTCATCGCCGGTGTCAGTCATCTTGTGCGCGCATGGCGTTGGAAGTACCTCTTGTCCCATCTGAAAGCAAATGTCTCCGTCCACAGATTGTTTTCAGCCGTGATGATCGGGTACATGATGAACAATCTTCTTCCCCGTGCCGGAGAGATCGCCCGAGCGTACGTGGTGGGAAAACTCGAAGGGATCTCGAAGAGCTCCGCGCTTGGCACAATCGTCGTGGAACGGATTCTCGATCTGGTGAGTTTCTTCTTCATCCTCTGTGCTGTTCTTTTTCTCTATCCGTCCGGCCTGGACGCGCTGTTCGCGGATGTCGCGCGGTTTCGTCCTCTGTTTCTGGGAGGATCGGTTCTCTCCATCGTATTCCTTGTTTACCTCTTCCTGAAGAGCGAGAGTTTGATCGGTGTGCTCAAGAGGCTGCGCGGCGTGCTTCCCCATCGGATCAAGGACCGCTACGAGCATCTCCTTGATGCGTTCGCGGCAGGATTCCGTGTGGTCGGAACCCGGCGAAACGTCGGGATGATCATTCTTACCAGCATAGGGATCTGGATTTGCTACGTCCTCACCTTCTACGTCTCCTTCTTTGCATTCGAGACGATCGCGTCATCGGACGTGGGACTGGGGGGAGCGGTTGTTCTGCTCACTTTTTCGACTGCCGCATTTATTCTTCCTGCTCCCGGAGGCTTCGGAACGTATCATTCGTTCCTTACCTATGCTCTCGTACAACTCTATCGGGTCGATGCGCCCACGGCCCTGAGCTATTCCGTCGCGACGCACGAGATGGGATTTGTGCTGATTGTGATAGTTGGGGTGACGTATTTCCTGAAAGACCATTTGAAGATTTCTGAGTTCCGGGGAGACCTGAAAGAGCCGGGGTAGTCGATGTTCCACAGGAGGAAGTTCCACAGAATCATTGCGGGTTGCGTTCTCGTTGTCGCCTTGGGATCTTCCACGGAGGCACAAACTCAGGAAGGCGGAAAGCGTCTGAGGGGGATTACGCTGGGGATGGGGGTAGGGGCGCACGCGGCTTCATCAGTGACAGACTATATCAACGCAGCCTCGCTGCCTCCGATTCGGGATCGGCTCGATGATTTCCATGCGGTCGCTGAATTTTCGATCGTCCCGGAGTATCAGGTGACGACAGACTGGTCGGTGGCGCTGGAGTACGGATATCAGATCAAATCGTTCTCGCTTGTTGGGAGTGCAGGAATGGGGCGTTCCGATTTTTCGTACGAAGTCCATCTGCCCACAGCGCTTGCACACTATCTCATCTCGGGAGAGGGTTACTGGTTGAAGCTTGGCGGCGGGGTGGGATACTACTTCGGAGGATTCGATCAGACCCTCTACGGTCTGAACCGCACGGAAACCTTTCGCGCAGAAGGGATTGGATTGAAGCTCGAGGCGGTGGGAAATACGAAATTCGACGATTCGTTCTACGGCAGTGTTGGCGTCGATGTGCGATGGATATTCGGGGGACAGTTCAAGACTCCCGAGGGGCGAGTGGCTTCGGTGGGGAGTCAGACGGCGAGGTTTGAATCCTTCACCGTGGGATTGAAGTTCGGTGTGATGTTCCTCTATTAGTCAACCGATTGTTCGACACGTGGTTCTAAACATTTCCAGAAGCAAGGTCACGTGACATTCTTTCAGTCGCTCATTCTCGGTCTGGTTCAAGGATTGACGGAGTTTCTTCCCATCAGCAGTTCGGGCCATCTTGTGCTCGTGGAGCACTTGCTCGACGTCGTTCCGTCGACGGACATCACCTTCGAGGTGTTCGTGCATTTCGGCACACTGATGAGCGTTGTGGTGGTTATGTGGAAAGATATTCTCGCAATTATCCAATCGACTGTGAAGGCCCTGACAGGGGGCCGTCTCAGTCGGGAATACTACGATGAAAACGAGCAATTCCGTCTTGCGTTGGCCATCGTGGTCGGATCGGTTCCCGCCGCGGTCATCGGTTTGCTTTTTGAGGATGCCGTTACGGCCGCATTTACCGATCCGAAAATGGTTTCCGTGATGCTCGTGCTGACCGGTCTTATCCTCTTCCTGACGAGACTCGCCGAACCCGTAGAGAACAAGAACGTAGGAATCCTTTCGGCGATCATGATCGGCATTGCCCAGGCCATTGCGATCGTGCCCGGGATTTCCCGTTCCGGATTCACAATCAGCACTGCGGTGTACTTGCGCATCTCCCCATTAAATGCCGCGCGTTTTTCCTTCCTTCTGTCCATCCCGGTCATCGCGGGAGCAACGCTGCTCAAGACGAAAGATCTCGTCTTCAACGGCTTCGGCGCGGAGAGTGTGCTTCACATCGCCGGTGGGACTCTGATGGCATTTCTTTCGGGATACGTCGCAATCAAGGTACTGCTGAAGATTGTCCAACAAGGAAAGTTTAGTATCTTTGCATTTTATTGTCTCATTGCCGGATCGCTCGGCATCATCTTTATCTAACCTCCTAAGGAGCGGCAGCATGATGCGATTTCTTCTCTCCACATGTCTCATTGCCTTGGTTGCGATGGGCGGGTTCTCTCAGGATAAGAAACCAGCGAAGCAACTCAACGATACCCTCAAAACAAAGGTGAAAAAGGAAATGACTCCATTTGCTGTGATCGAGACGAACATGGGAACAATCGAGATCGAATTGTTCGAAAAGGCCACGCCGAAAACCGTGAAGAATTTTGTCGGCCACGCGGAGAAGGGGTACTATGACGGGATTGTGTTCCACCGCGTCATCGACAATTTCATGATACAGGGTGGCGACCCGACCGGCACCGGCCGGGGGGGAGAGAGCATCTATGGCGAGCCGTTTGAAGACGAAATCGTTGATACTCTTCGTCACACCGGACCGGGAATTCTCTCGATGGCGAATCGCGGGCCGAACACCAACGGAAGCCAGTTCTTCATCACCGTCGTGGCCACTCCCTGGCTCGACGGCAAGCACACGGTCTTCGGCAAAGTGGTGAACGGATTGGACGTGGTGAAGTCGATCGGCAAGGTCAAGACATCGAAGCCGGCAGATCGTCCGCTGACCGATGTGGTGATGCAGAAAGTGACCATCGTCAGAAAATAGCATCGTCTCGTTGTTCTCTTCGCCCGATCAGGAGCGCATCACATGGCCCGTGAAAAGGAATTCTTCACCTCTCGCTGGGGAATGATTCTGGCGGTAATAGGGATCGCTGTCGGAACGGGGAACGTCTGGAGGTTTTCGCGGATCGCCGCGCAGAACGGCGGCGGTTCGTTTCTGATTCCCTGGGTGTTGTTTCTCTTCCTCTGGTCGATTCCGTTAATCATCGCGGAATTCGCGATCGGCAAATCGACCCGATACGGAACGGTCGGCTCGCTCGCGAAGATCGCGGGTCCGAGATACGGTTGGATGGGAGCCTTCATCGGATTTGTCGCGACGGCGATCATGTTTTACTATTCCGTCGTCACCGGATGGTGTATCAAGTACCTTTCAACGTCGGTGACGGGGACGTTGATCTCCTCGTCGGATCACCTCTCGCTCTGGGAGAACTTCACGGGGAGCTACGAACCCCTCTTCTTTCATTTCATCGCGATGGGAATCGGTGCCTTTGTGATCTATCGGGGCGTCGTAAAAGGAATCGAGCGCACCAATCGCATTCTCATTCCGGCCCTTCTCGTCATCCTCATCACGCTTGCGATCCGCGCGGTCACACTCCCAGGAGCGTGGGAGGGAATCGTTTACCTCTTCACCCCTTCGATGGAAACACTGCTTGATTACAGGGTATGGCTTTCGGCACTCACGCAAAACGCGTGGGATACGGGAGCGGGGTGGGGGTTGATCCTCACGTATGCGGTCTACGCGCGGCAGAAAGAAGATATCTCACTGAACGCCGCGCTCACCGCGTTCAGCAACAATTCGGTTTCCCTCCTGGCCGGCATCACGATTTTTTCGACCGTGTTTGCTCTCGCTCCCGGAGAGGGAATCAAGGAGCTCATCAGCGGTCAGGGGAGCACGAACACCGGTCTGGCCTTCATCTTCCTTCCCCAGCTCTTCGGCAAAATGCCCGGCGGCGCCGCTGTCCAAACGTTTTTTTCCACTATCTTCTTCCTCGGGCTGGCGTTTGCCGCGATGACGTCACTCATCTCGATGATCGAGCTTGCTGTCCGGACGTTCGAGGATATGGGGCTTGAACGGAAACGATCGCTCGCCTTCGTCGCGACGCTCGGTTTTCTCCTCGGCATCCCCTCTGCCCTGAGTCTCGCGTTCTTTGAGAATCAGGACTGGGTCTGGGGGATTGCGCTGATGATCAGTGGGGGATTTATCTCTTTTGGGGTCGTCAAGTACGGCGCCGATCGATTCCGGAGAGAAGCGATCAATTCGGCTGGAACCGATATTCAGATTGGGAAATGGTACAACACGATCATCACCTGGGTGATCCCGGCCCAGGTTCTTTTCCTCATCGGATGGTGGTTCTACCTTGCGATCACATCGTTCGATCGGGAGGGATGGTGGAATCCGTTCCATACGTACTCGGTGGGGACGTGTCTGTTGCAGTGGGGAATCATGATCGGGTTGTTCGTTCTCGCTAACAACTGGATGGTGAAGAGAATCATGAGCAGGGAGGTGAGCCATGCCGACTGAAACGCTGGTCACGATGGTTGGTGCGATTGGGATTGTCTGGGGTGGACTGGTTATTGTTCTCACGGTGGCTCTTCGGAAGGAGCGCGCGAAAGGCAACGGCGGTGACGCATAAGGAATTTCAGAGTCTCGTCCGATCGCGGAAGATCCCTCCCGTGACGCTCTTCCACGGGAGCGAGGATCTGCTGATCGAACATTCCGTCGATCAAATCATCGCCCAGACGCTGAGCGATGGAACGAAGGGATTCAATCTCGACACTCTCTATGGAAGCAAAGTGAGCGTTCAGGAGGTGGTTGCGATTGCCTCCGCGTTTCCGATGATGAGTGAACGACGGATCGTTATCGTCAAAGAGTTCGAAAAACTCGCCACGACCGAAGCGGCCAAAGAAATCTTTGCAGCATACCTCACGCGGCCGCTCGAATCGACTCTTCTCATCCTCATTGCCGGAGAAGTCGACTTCCGAAGAAAACCATTCACCGACCTCAAGAAGCATGCGACGGTTGTCGAATGCAAGGCGCTGTATGACAATGAGATTCCCGATTGGATTGTCGAAGGTGTGAAGAAATCGGGCCGGACGATCGATCCGGACGCGGTGATGTTGTTGCAGGAACAGGTCGGCAATTCATTGCGGGCGCTGGCAAACGAGATCGAAAAGATCATCATCTATCTTGGAGAAGAGAAATCGGTCACTCTGGATCATGTTTCGGCGGTCGTGGGCGCGTCCAAAGGGTATACGATTTTTGATCTCCAGAACGCGATTGGCGCGAAGAACCTGGCACGCGCCATGTCGATTCTTGCCGCTATGCTTCAGCACGGGCAATCTCCCCAGACCATCATCATCATGCTGACGCGGTTCTTCGTTCAACTCTGGAAGCTTTCCGACCCGGGAGTTCACAGACTCGCGCCGGCAGACCTCGCCAAAGAGGTCAAAGTGCATCCGTACTTTCTCCGATCGCTTCAGCAGTTTCAATCCAACTACACCCAGAAACATCTCGAATCAAATTTTCGCGTTCTCCTCCAGGCGGACAAGCTCCTGAAAACAACCTCACGCGAGCCGCACATCGTCCTGGACCTACTCGTCTACTCGCTCATCAGGGGGACACCCGAATCGGAACTCGCGCTCTCCTGACCGATGGAAATCCAATTCCCACATCTCTTCACGATTCCATCAACGGCCGAATGGTGGAGACTGCTCTACGTGTTCTGCGGCCTCCTCGGTACGATTGCATTGGGAGAAGGAGTTCGGACCCTCTTCAAGTGGTCGCCTGAGTTCACGCGCAAGCTCGTACACATTTCGGTGGGGATATTGATCTTCTTTGCGCCGCTCATCTTCACCGTTGCGCTTCCGGCAATCATTCTGGCAATCTTTTTCATTGCTGTAAATTTCGTCGCGATCAGGAAGGGGCTTCTCAAAGGGATGCATGGAACGGGGAGGGCAACCTACGGAACAGTCTTCTATCCCCTTTCGTTTCTCATTCTGGTCTTGATCTTCTGGTATCGTGCCCCGCTGATTCTCTCACTCTCAATCCTCGTGCTTGCCCTTGCGGACGCCGGTGCCGCCATCGTCGGAGAAAGCTATCGCTCTCCCACCGAATATCGCCTCACATCCGACAAGAAATCGGTCGAAGGATCGATGACGATGTTTATCATTACATTTGTCACCGTCTACGCCGGGCTCCAGCAATTCGGTTTACAGGAACACCGTCAATACGAGTTTGCTTTTCTGGTGAGCGGGATTACCGCCTTGACTGCAACGGCCTGGGAAGCGATATCGGCCAGAGGATTGGACAATCTTACGGTTCCTCTCGTCACAGCGTTCCTTCTGGCGATCTTCGTTCTTCCCTCGATGCAGGTCGATCTACGGCAGTACGCGCTTGGCACGTCGCTCGCGATCGTGATTGCGGTTGTCTCGCACTATGTTAGATTCCTGTCATTGAGCGGCTCCGTCGCGGTCTTCCTCCTTGCATCCCCTGTCTTCGGCATTGGAGGATGGAAGTGGACAATCCCGATCCTCGCGTTTTTTGTTCTCTCAAGCGTTCTTTCGAAACTCGGCAAGAGGAGAAAAGGAGAGTTCTCGGATATCTTCGAAAAAGGAAGCACGAGAGACTATGCGCAGGTCCTCGCAAATGGAGGGATACCGGGCGCGCTGCTTGTCTGCTCAGTCTTCTTCCGCGGATTTGATTTCTATCCATTCTACGTAGCCGCGATTGCAGCGGTCACGGCCGACACATGGGGAACCGAGATCGGCCTGATGCGGAAGAACAAGACATATCTCATCACGACATTTCGTGAAACTGCGGCCGGGGTAAACGGCGGCGTGAGTTACCTTGGCATTCTTGGCAGTGCGTTCGGGAGCGGCATAGTGACACTCGTCGCGCTTCCGTGGCTTGCGGGATGGCAAGTCGCACTCACGATCATCGGAGCCGGTATCGTGGCGAGTCTGGTTGATAGCCTGCTGGGAGCGACAGTACAGGCAACGTTCCGCTGTCCGTCGTGTGGAAAGGAGACAGAAAAGCGTATCCACTGTGCTGGTGCCCCGGAAGTTCCGCCGGTGGCCGGCAACATTGTCGGCGGATTTCGTTGGATGAACAACGATGTCGTGAACTTCCTCTGTTCAGCATCCGGATCGATCTTGATGTTCCTCTTCATGCTATGAGTTCGCAAGGATCTGTTCTCTGCGATCTCTGTGAATTTCCTGCGAACTCCCCGCCTGCCAAAAACGATTCTCAAGAGGCGGGCAGGTGCGTTTCAGTTTTTCTCCATAGGGAGACGCTCACTCACACAAACCTTACATCACCCGGATAGGCACCCATGCTCAACTATGTTTGGATCTCACTCGTCGTAATCGGGATTCTTGTTGCGGCCGGTACCGATTTCAACGCCGATGTGAAAAACAGATATCGGAACGACATGATAATGGAAGGAGTAGTGTCGATTTCGAAATCCCCGACAACCGCGAGGGCAACCTATGAGGGAACTCTCGTCATCGATCGCTCCGCCTTCAATGCCCTCTACGGCGTTCAGACTTCCGGAGAAGAAATCCGCCTCCCTGTTGTGATTCAGAGTGATCTCGAGATTCCGCGCATGACCTTCAGTTCGACGGCCGAGATGCCGGCGATCTGGAAGGAGTTCGCGAAGTATGCGAGCACCAAAGACAAACTCACCGCAACGGTGCAGTCGCTGGTGGCTAGTGAAGATGGACGCACGGCGAAAGTGCGATTCGTGCGCGAGCCGATCCGATTTGTGAAGTTCAAAGCCGTCACGCAGGCCGCGCTCGATTACGCCGCGATCGCCGTAAATATCGCCATCGGACTGATCGGGATCATGGCCCTGTGGCTTGGCGTGATGAAGGTGGCAGAGGCAGCTGGGTTGATCCGGAGTCTTACCCGTCTCCTCACGCCCCTCACGAAACGGCTGTTTCCGGATGTTCCGCCGGATCACCCCGCTGTTGGCGCGATGATCATGAACATTGCCGCAAACATGCTCGGTCTGAGTAACGCCGCTACGCCGCTCGGCCTTAAAGCGATGGAGGAATTGAACAAGCTTAATCCGAAACTCGGAACGGCAACCAACGCGATGTGCACGTTTCTGGTGATCAATACGGCCGGACTTGTCTTGCTCCCCGCAACGGCGATTGCGGTAAGAGCCGCGGCAGGGTCTTCGAACCCGGGCATCATCATCGGCACATCGATCTTTGGTGCTTCGTGTGCAACGATTGCAGGATTGATTGCCGTGAAGCTCCTTGAGAAGTTGAAATACTACAAGAAGGATTTGATAATCGAATCTGGACCGGAAGGAGGGACGAAGTCATGAGCGAACTCTTTCGGGCAATGGTGAATGTGGTTTCAATCGTCGCGATTCCGCTGATGCTGTTGGTCTTTCTCGGTTGGGGAATTGTCAAGCGCGTCAAGGTGTACGAGGTCTTCGTCGAGGGGGCAAAGGACGGATTCAATGTGGCGATCAGAATCATCCCGTACCTCGTGGCGATGCTTGTCGCGATCGGAATCTTTCGCGCGAGCGGCGCGATGGATGTCTTTGTACTTCTCCTCTCGCCAATCACCAATCTCATCGGCATGCCGGCCGAAACGCTCCCGATGGCGTTGATGCGTCCCCTCTCCGGAAGCGGGTCGCTCGGAATCATGACCGAGCTGATGAGCGTCCATGGACCCGATTCTTTTATCGGTGTCCTTGCCTCCACGATGTATGGAAGCACTGAGACGACATTCTATGTTCTTGCGGTATACTTCGGCGCGGTCAACGTGAAAAACACGCGGCATGCTCTTCCGGCCGGACTTGTGGCCGATGTCTTCGGAATGCTCGGCGCCGTTTTGATTTGCCGAATTCTTTTTGGAATCTGATCTCTCAGAACAACTTCAGAGGTCAACATGAATCGGCATCGTCTTGTTGTCCTGACTATTCTGCTTCTGCTGGGGTTCTCCTTTGCGATTGCCCAGCTGCGGCCGCGCGGCGGGATGATGCATTTCCGTGAACAATCCGGGATGCGAGGGAATGTCGGCTTGACGGTCATTGACGGCGAGGCCTTCTACCTCGTCAACCTCATGCCGGAGCTGGTGTTTGGCAAGCTGGGGATCGGACTTGATATCAACCTTCGCTTCAATCGCGAGGGCAAACTTCGGATAGAGGATTTTGATGAGACGTATGACTATTTCCGGATGCTCCGGTATGTTCGATGGGGGATGAAACATGATCCGGTGTATGCGAGGCTCGGTGTGCTCGACTACTCCCGGCTCGGTCACGGCTTCATCATGTACTATTATCGGAACAATGCGAGCTACGATGGAAGGAAGTTGGGAGCTGAGTTCGATGTTGATTTCGGAACATTCGGTTTCGAAAGCGTCTACAGCGACTTCGGTGGGGGAGGGATTCTTGGACTCCGGGGATACGCCAGACCTCTACAATACACCGATCTGGCCGCCGTTCCGATTCTCGGCGGTTTTGAAGTCGGTGCCACATACGCCACAGACATGCATCCCGATGCAGACAAGACGAAGGGTGATCCAAATGCAACAATCATCACAGCTGGGGACGGCGGCACGATGACCGTGATGGGGATTGATATCGGATTTCCACTTTTGTCGCTGAACGCACTGCGCACGACTTTGTATGCCGACTACGCCAACATTGTCGATTACGACGATGGGGTAGCGGTTGGAATTGATCTCGATATTGCCGGCGGCTCCGCGATAGGACTTGGGATGAAGTATGAGCGGCGGTGGCTGGGCGATCAGTTTATTCCGTCGTACTTCGATCCTCTCTACGAACGCGAGCGGTTCAGATCGATCGCAGGGACGCGATTCGTGAGCAAGACCGAGGCATTGCGGCTTTCGACGGCGACGGAGGGATACTACGGTGAACTGTACGCGCGATTTTTGGGAAGCATCTATCTGCTCGGAGCGTACTATTCACCTGTCGGCGTGAAGAACCGGGGTGCGCTTCACCTCGAGCTCGATATGATGGATGTGATACCGGAAATCATTTTGATTGGGGGATATGATAAGAAGAATGTCGGTCGCGTGTTTGTGGCGGATGAGCATTCATTGCTCTCTGCCGAGGTGGGATATCGACCGTACCGATGGCTGATCATCTCGACGCTCTACGAATGGACCTTCGCGCCGGAGAAGGTGGATGGAAAGATTGTCGGGTACAAATCTCAGAAAAGAGTGGAACCGCGGATCGGATTTGTGCTAACGTTTTGAGATTGACTAGCACAGTCATCTCTCCTCAGAAAGGCCTCAGAAGATGAAGGTCAACCTCCCTGCCCGTACCTGGCTACAGACATTGTCGGGAATCTTCAATGGCACAACGCGCTCAAGGCAGATCGCTTGATAAATAGGAAGGGTCTATTCTGGCGCCATGAAAGCTGTGATCACATTGTGCGCGTCGGCGATGAAGTGAGGAGAATCCTTCAAGACGTCGCGTGCAATCCTGTGAACTCCGGTCTGTGCAAAGATTGGCGGGACTGGAAATGGATATTCGTCAAAGAGGCCTTCTTCTAATCGTCTTGTTCTCATGGTTCTCTGTATGAACAAACGTTCTTCTGATCGGAAACCTCCGACAGGAGGTTTGCGATCAGGCTATGAATGAGCCGTCGCCTGCCTGCCGCAGGAATTCATTCGATGGCGATGGAGCGGCAACCTTCGGCGTCCATTTAACCCTCGTTCCCACGCTCCGCGTGGGAACACTGCTTGTTCCTGCGTCTCTCTGGGAACAAGTATCTGGTCGGTCATCAACTCAACTCTCAGGGGGGACTTCATGGGGAGAAGTCGCTACAAGATCTATGAGAACAATCAACCATATTTTTTGACCTGTACAATTGTTCAATGGTTACCTCTCTTCGCTCGACCCGCAATCGTCCAGATCGTGCTCGATTCTCTCGATTTTCTTCAGCGTGAGAAAAGACTCCGCTTGTATGCCTATGTCATCATGGAGAATCATCTCCACCTCATCGCAAGCAGCGGTCAGCTCTCAAAGGAAATTGGAGACTTCAAGTCGTTCACTGCGCGAAGGATTATTGAATATCTGCAGTCACAAGGATTGGACGCGACGTTGCGCAGATTGGCTTCAGCAAAACGACGTCACAAGCGGGATCGGCAATACCAAGTCTGGCAGGAGGGAAGCCACCCGCAGATCATCCGGGGAGACGATATGATGCGGCAGAAGATCGAGTACATCCACAACAATCCCGTCAAGCGAGGGTATGTAGACCATCCTACAGACTGGAAGTACTCCAGTGCGCGGGACTACTACGAAAAAGAGGGATTGATCAAAGTCAGCACCGAGTGGTAGCGGCGTGCGTCCCCACGCAGAGCGTGGGGACAAGTTGGGCTATTCACTTTCGCGACGAGAAGGAATACGATTTGGATGGATATTGCATCATGCCGAATCACGTGCACATTGTCTTTGCACCGCTTCTGGAGCCCGTACGACGACGAGTCTCGTCGCCGTACCTGGCTACAGACATTGTCGGGAATCTTCAATGGCACAACGCACTCAAGGCAGATCGCTTGATAAATAGGAAGGGTCTATTCTGGCGCCATGAAAGCTATGATCACATTGTGCGCGTCGGCGATGAAGTGAGGAGAATCCTTCAAGACGTCGCGTGCAATCCTGTGAACTCCGGTCTGTGCAAAGATTGGCGGGACTGGAAATGGATATTCGTCAAAGAGGCCTTCTTCTAATCGTCTTGTTCTCATGGTTCTCTGTATGAACAAACGTTCTTCTGATCGGAAACCTCCGACAGGAGGTTTGCGATCAGGCTATGAATGAGCCGTCGGATTTATCCGATGGCGATGAGCGCTATGGCTCCGACACTCGTTGCCCTACCTCCCCTTTCCCGCACCTGAGAACCAGTTTGCCTTGCATTTTCGGGCATGTCTGACTATCTTTTTCCCGCTTCTTGAACGCCAATCAAGGACTTCTGATGCTCCAAAGGACTGTTTGCCTTCTCGTCTTCATCCCTCTTCTCCTTCAGGCCCAAACGGGCGCCCCATCAACCCATCAAGCAGTGAATTCAATTGTCTCCGCCGTCGCAGTCTATCCGGATCGTGCGATGGTTACACGGACGATCAAGGATCAGCTCCCATCGGGAGAGCGGATTCTCGTGGTCGGCGATCTGCCAACGACATTGATAGACCAGACAATTCGCGTGAGTGGAGCGGGGGAGAGTGCGGTGAAAATCCTCGATGTGAGCGTGGCCACGGTGTTTCTCGACACCATTCCGGAAGTCCGCATTCGCGACCTGCAGTCAAGGCTTCGCTCATTGCGCGTTGAAGAACAGAAGCTGCAGGATGCCCTCGTTGTCCTTCGAAGCCAGCGGGAGTTCGTCGACTCTGTGAAAATATCGACGTCCCGGGAAGCCCGACCATCGGGTGTTCAGAGGGCCACGCTGGAGGAATGGGATCGACTCCTCGCCTTCCTGGAGAAGAAGCTCGGCGGGATCTTTGCTGAGATGCGTGCCACAAATCAGTCGTTGATCGATCTGCGAAGTAAGATCGAAACGGTCGAACGCGAAATCCGAAATTCTCAAGCCTATTCCCGGAAGAGCCAGAAGCAAATCCATATCACCGTGAACAGCACTACTTCAGGGCGTGTCCAGATGTCGGTTTCGTACGTCGTCCCCGGAGCAGTCTGGTACCCCGCGTACGAAGCCAGAGTTTCTTCCAACTCCCAAATCGTGCAGTTTGTCTATGCCGGTCAGGTGAAACAGAATACAGGAGAGGACTGGGCGAATGTCGAGCTGACGCTCTCCACCGCGCGCCCCTCCGAGGGGGGACTTCCCTCAGAACTTACGCCCTGGTACGTCGATGTGTTCCTTCCCCCGCCTCCCGTGGTAGCCGGTGCGCTGCGGAGAAAAGATGCGGCCGCAGAATCGAAAATGACCGACGAGATCACCGTGTCGCGAGAGCGAATGGAGATGGAACTGCCGGTCGCTGAGGTCGAGTCGCAGGGAGCGTCAGTTATCTTCCGTGTTCCCGTGCGCGCGACAATTCCAAGCGACAATTCTCCGCACAAAGTGACGGTCGGCGTGTTCGATCTTCCGGTGGAGATGAAGTATCTCTCCATCCCCAAGAATAGTCCTGCTGCATTCATGACCGGATCGATCAAGAACGCGACAGAGTATCCATTCCTCTCCGGAGCGGTGAACCTGTTCTTCGAAAACACCTTCGTTGCATCCTCTCCGCTCAAACGGACGATGGCGGGAGAAAGCTTTGACGTCGGTCTGGGTATCGATGACCGCGTGAAGACACAACGAAAGCTTCAGAATCGTTTTACGGAATACACCGGAACCTTCACGCGGAAGACAAAAATCACGTATGACTATTTGATATCGATCGAGAATACACGAAAAGAAAGTATTCACATCGAGGTCAGGGACCAGATACCACTCTCTCGCAACGAACGAATTGTCGTTGAAGTCATCGCCCCGTCACCTAAAGAAATGAAACCGGAAGCTGACGGCTCGCTCCGGTGGAAACTCAATCTGACACCCGGCGAAAAGAAATTGATTCCTCTGAAATTCAGTATCGAATACCCGTCCGATCTGAATGTGGTTGGTGTGGAATAGTCCGCTGTTCCATGCAGCTGTCCATCTTTTGCCCACAACCGAACAAGAAAGCCAAACGCTTACTCTCCCCATGCATCTCCTGAATTCGCTGATTGCCAAAACGCTCCCACTAATTCCCAAATCAATCGTTGGACGTGTCTCGAAACGCTACATCGCAGGGACGACGCTCGAGGCTGCAACTGACGCCGTTCGGAGACTCAATCAAAATTCGATGATGGCGACCCTCGACATCCTCGGCGAGGACATTCTCGAACGGAATCCCGCCGAGCAAATGGTCAGAGATTGGAGGACGGTCATCGATGCAATGACCAGCCACCGGCTCGATACAAATTTCTCCGTGAAGTTGAGTCAGCTTGGGCTTCGGATTGATCACGAATTCTGCTTCCAGAACGTACGATCCATCGTGGATCATGCGCGATCTGTAGGGAATTTTGTTCGGATCGACATGGAAGATTCGAGCACCACGGACGCGACCCTGGAGATCTATCATCGGCTTCGCAAGGAGGGATTTGCGAACGTGGGGGTTGTCATCCAGTCGTACATGCGTCGAAGTGAGAATGATGTTCGGGACCTGCTGAAGCTCGGGGCGAACGTCCGCCTGTGCAAGGGGATCTACGTCGAACCGGCGGAGATCGCATTCAAGGAGTATCAGGAAATCCGCGACAGTTTCGTTTCGCTGCTGGATCTGATGTTTGCGAACGGCGCCTACGTGGGGATCGCGACGCACGACGAGTATCTTGTCGATCGGAGTTATGAGCTGATCAAGAAATATGAGCGGCAGAAACACCAGTATGAATACCAAATGCTGCTTGGTGTGCGTGAAGCTTTGCGCGATCGGATTGTTGCGGATGGACATCGTCTCCGGGTCTATGTTCCGTTCGGCGAGCAGTGGTATGCATATTCCGTCCGGCGATTGAAGGAAAACCCCGCTATTGCGGGCTACGTGCTGAAGGCGATGCTTCGGCTGAATCGCACGTAGAAGACGATTTCACCGTGTTTGGACGCGAAAGTTTTCGTATCATCAACCTCAACATTTCAAGCCATCAATACTCTCGTTCACAATTATCAAGGAGACACCTATGGCGGAAGTGACTAGCGCGGGGACAGGTCTGAAGTACGTCCCGTATGTTCCGTCTGAAACGTCCATGAAGGAGTTTACGCTCCGGGCGTTGATCATCGGTCTGATCATGTGCGTGGTGCTCGGTGCGGCGAACGCCTATCTCGGTCTGAAGGCGGGGATGACCATCGCCGCAACGTATCCCGCGGCCGTGATCGGCATGGCGTTGCTTCGCATCATGAAGGGAACGATCCTGGAGGAAAATTTTGCCCGAACGGTCGGATCGATCGGTGAATCGGTTGCGGCCGGTGCAATATTTACCCTTCCGGCGTTCTACATCGCCGGCATCTGGCCGGAATTCGGCACGACCGGTCACTATCTCGAATCAACGGCAATCATGTTTGCCGGCGGCGTGCTGGGTATCATGTTTGTCGCCCTGTTGCGACGTGTGATGGTTGAGGATGTCGAACTCCCGTTTCCCGAGTCTGTCGCGGCCGGAGAGATTCACAAAGCAGGGCGTGCCGGCGGCACGGGCGCGAAGTTCCTCTTCAGCGCGATGGGGGTGGGTGCAACAATTCAGGCACTCGTGCAGTTTCGGTTCTTCGCGGCCTCGTGGGAAAAATTTGTGGCGTTCACGAAATCCACCATCGGTCTGCGTTCAAGCGGTGAAGCCGTCGGACAGAGCGGCATGTTGATCAGCTCGCCGGGCATTAGCCCCGCGTATATCGGTGTCGGATATATCATTGGACCGCGGCTTGCGTCGCTCAACTTCAGCGGCGGATTGCTCGCGTGGGGACTCTTCGTTCCAATCCTGACGTACTTCATCGGACCGACACTCATTCCTGCCGACGTCACACCGACCGATGAAACGTGGATCGGCATGGCGAACAACGTTTGGCGCTTCATCGTTCGTCCGATCGCGATCGGGGGAATGCTGATGAGCGCAGGCTACACGCTCTATCGCATGCGAGCAAGTCTCTTCACCGGACTGAAACGGTCGGTGGGTGACGTAAAACGCGCGGCAACGGGTGAGCACACCACAGTACGCACAGAGCAGGATCTGAGCTTCAAGTGGGTCATGATCGGAATTCTTGCGGCCTCCATGGCTACGTTCTTCATCTATGACTACTTCGCGCAGGATGTCGTTGCGGCTGTTGTGGCAACACTTGTCATGATTATTGCCGGCTTCTTCTTTGCCGCGGTCTCGGGATATCTTGTGGGGATTATCGGCTCGAGCAACAATCCGATCAGCGGGCTAACGCTCTCGACGTTGCTTATCGCCGCGCTCCTTATGGTCGCCCTGGGAATGACCGGCAACACGGGAGTCGCCGCCGTCCTCGGCGTCGCGGCCGTCGTCTGTGTGGCAGCCGCAGTAGCCGGTGAAATGCTACAGGATCTGAAAGTCGGTCATATCCTTGGCGGAACGCCGTGGAAGATGCAGGTGGGTGATCTGTTTGGCGTCGGATTGGCGGCGGTCGTCATGTTCTTCCCGATCCTGATTCTCCATCAAGGTGATATCAACATGGGAGGGACGGGGCTCGGAGGCAAACAGTACCCCGCGCCTCAGGCGAGTCTCATGGCGCTTCTCTCGCAAGGCATCGTCGGTGGTGAGATGGCGTGGCCGTTGATCATTGTCGGTATGGTGATGGGCTTCGGCATGATCCTCATGCAGGTAAAGAGCCCGATGATCGTCAGCGTCGGCATGTATCTGCCGCTTGAGACCACCTCGGCGATCTTCATCGGTGGACTGTTCAAGGGAATCGTTGACAAGTTCAATGCGCGCCGCAAGCACAATGATGCACAGAAGGCGCGTGTCGAAAATACCGGTGTATTGCTCGCGGCGGGTCTCATCGCGGGCGAAGCGCTCATCGGACTGCTGTTCGCCGGGCTGGCCGTGCTCGATGTGAAGTACGCCGATTTCATTCCGGGCCTGTTGAATTTCTTCCCGCTCCCATTCTATTTGAGTCTGGCAATCCTTGTCGTGATCGGCTGGATTCTTATCCGATATCCTCTGAGGAACGCGGGTAGACCGGATGAACCTGCGCCGCCGAGCGGTGTGTTCTAGCGAGAAGATCCTTGAACTTGATCAGGCGTCGAAGTTCCAGGTGCCTGATCGTCCCTTCGAGTGGAGCAGTCCCGGTGAGGTGATTGCTCCACTCCGGTTTTATGAATGGCTGGTTCCCTCCGGAACAAGAAATCGGCTTCGCCCACATAGCAGGGTGTTGAAAAACAAGATCCAATGTCATTCTGAATCCCGCTGTTTATTAGCGGGATGAAGAATGACAGAAAAATACTTTTTCAACAGCCTGATAGGATTCTATGTTCAGACGAAAAGAGAAGACTCTCGATCGAGCAGAATTCTTCACCCTCATTCCCCATCGGACTGTCGAATGGGAGGTGCGCAACGACAACAAAATCGTCCTGCTTGTTCCGAAGTTTCGTCGGGGACTCGGTGCCCGGTGGCTTCAACCATGGATTCGCCGCAAGCACATTCGCGTCAGCCTCGACGAGTTCGGCAGTTTCATCTGGAATTGCTGTGATGGTTCGACGAGCATCGAGTCTATTGCCGGGAAGATGAGACAACAGTTCGGTGAACGTGTCGAACCAGTTCAAGACCGCCTTTCGATGTTCATGAATCGACTCGTGAGAGGCGAACTGATCACGTTTGAACAACCCTTTCCAACTCAATCGACCAACGAAAACTAGCTGAGAGGTGTACAATGTCAGAGGCACTTAAAGGATTGGAACCACAGCTCGTCTGGAAGTACTTCGGCGAGATCAGCAAGATCCCCCGCGGGTCGGGGAATGAAAAACAAATTGCCGCTTATGTCATCGGTGTGGCGAAAGGTCTGGGACTCGAAGCGAAGCAGGATACGTTCGGAAACGTCGTGATCCAAAAACCGGCAAGTGCCGGCCGAGAAAGAAGTCCAATGGTGTGCCTGCAGGGACATCTCGACATGGTCAATGAGAAGAACAAGGACAAGGTGCACGACTTCCTGAAAGACCCGATCGAGATCGTCCGAAAGGGAAATGTCCTGATGGCGAACGGGACAACCCTGGGAGCCGACAACGGCATCGCTGTTGCGGCCGGTCTGGCGATCATGGCCGACAAGTCTCTGGAGCACGGACCACTGGAATTTCTTTTTACAGTCGATGAAGAAACCGGGCTCACCGGGGCCAAGAATCTCGAACCGGGTTTCGTCAAGAGCAAAACCCTCCTGAACCTCGATTCAGAGGAAGAGGGATCGCTGTATGTCGGGTGTTCGGGAGGACGCGATACGGTCGGGAGATGGAAGGTCGCGTTCGACAACGCGCCGGCGAAGCACGCGCCGCTCCTCATCGCCGTGCGCGGATTGAAGGGGGGACACTCCGGATTGGAGATCGACAAGGGACGCGGCAACTCGATCAAAATCATCAACCGTGTTCTCATGGCCCTCGATGGTCTGGGAGGACGCATCGCGAGCATCGAGGGAGGGAACAAGCGGAACGCTATTCCACGTGAATGCGAATCAGTGGTCTATGTTCCTACCAGCAAAGTGTCGAAAGCTCTTTCGACCGTTGCGGAACTGAACGACGTTCTCCGGGCGGAAATTTCCACCGTCGATCCTGAGCTGCGTGTCAGCGCGGAAGAAATGAAGCCGAAGAAGAAGGTGAAAGTCTTGAAGAAAAATCTCCAGGCTCAGCTTCTCCGCACCCTCGCCGGGCTTCCGCACGGCGTAATGAAGATGAGTGCCGATATCCCGGGACTGGTGGAGACCTCGACGAACCTCGCGATTATCACCACGTCGGCGACCAAGATCGAGGTTATTACCACCCAGCGGAGCTCGGTGAATTCAGAAATTGAAGAGATGAAATACACGGTTGGTGCGATCATGGAACTCGGCGGTGCCAAGGTGAAGTACTCGGCCGGGTACCCCGGGTGGAAGCCCAACCTCAACTCGACAATCCTGAAGTCTGCGAAGTCCACCTATCAATCGATGTTCGGCAAAGAGCCGGCGATCAAGGCAATTCATGCGGGACTGGAATGCGGGATCATCGGCGAAAAGTATCCCGGCATGGATATGGTCTCCTTTGGCCCAACGCTCGCAGATGTTCATTCACCCGACGAAAAACTCTACTTCGACACAGTCGGCAAATTCTGGAAGTTCCTCCTCGGAATTCTGAAATCTGTTCGATAGTGTCGTCATTGATCACTCGACCGAGAGGCCAACCCACAACATCGAGATGAACGTGCAGGACAACAACACAACCGCTCCATCCCAGCCAACACCACTGTATCGATGGATGGTGCTGGTCTTCATCAGTCTCACGATGTTCGGGAACTACTATGTGTACGATTCCGCGGCCCCAATATTCGATTTGCTGAAGGATCAGCTTTCGTTTTCCGATCAGGATCTTGGATTGCTCTACTCGGTCTATAGTGTCGCTGCGATTCTCGTCCTCTTGTTTGGCGGATACATTATTGACCGATTCGGCACGAAGATCTCGATTCTGGCGTTCGGAGCGATCTGCCTCGTAGCGGCATTTGTGACGGCTCTCTCCCCCGAGCTGACGATCATGTTGATCGGACGTTTCATCCTCGGATTAGGGGCGGAACCGCTGATCGTGGCCGTCACGACGGCTCTCGCAAAATGGTTCAAGGGAAAAGAGCTGAGCTTCGCATTCGGCATCAACCTGATGATCGCGCGGCTCGGCTCGGTTTCTGCCGATTGGTCACCGGCCTGGGCGCGCTCGTTCTACACGAACTGGCAGGATCCGCTGTGGCTGGCGACGGCGATTGCCGGTACCTGCGTTGCTGGAGGCATGTTGTATTGGGTTCTCGAACAACGGGCTGAGAAGAGATATTCTCTTGGCAGAGAGAGTGAGACGGAAAAGCTCGATCTGAAAAACCTCTACCGATTCAGCAAGTCATATTGGTACGTTGTCGCATTGTGTGTCGTTTTCTATTCAACCGTGTTTCCGTTCCGCGCGTTTGCCATCAAGTACTTCATCGAAGCGCACGGCACATCGAGGGAAGTTGGCGGACTCCTGAACAGTTTCTTGCCGTTCGCCGCCATGATCGCAACGCCGCTGTTCGGATATATGGTTGACCGGATCGGGAAGCGATCATTGTTTATGATGTTCGGGTCGATCCTCTTGCTTCCACTCTTCCTGATGGCAACATATCTTCCGCCGGGGGCACCCGTTGCGCTGTCGCTCCCGTTTTTCGGTGAAGCGGCCGTTCCTCTCACGTTGCTCGCCGTCATGCTGACGCTCGGGATCGCATTCTCACTTATCCCTGCGATCATGTGGCCCTCGGTAGCGTACATTGTGGAGGAAAATCGGCTTGGTTCTGCGTATTCACTGATGACGCTCTGCCAGCAGGTGGGCATGGCGGCGATTCCGTGGCTGATCGGTGTGACGAACGACGCGTTCGACGCCGGGCCTGCAAATCCCGATGGCTACGCGGCTGGCATGTGGATATTCACGGGCCTCGCCTCGTTGGGACTCCTGTTCTCATTTCTCCTGTGGCGCACCGAGCGAGGTCCAACCAGTCACGGACTCGAAACCATCACAACAACATCGAGCGGATGATGTCTGAGGAGCTCAAGCACGATCATCTCCCTGATGATGAAAAGCCGAAGAGTCGACTCACGCTCGCTCTCCTGAGTCTTCTCGGACTCGGATTGCTCTATGTCTTGGCTCGAGTGGTGGACTACTATTGGTTCTCGTAGCAGTACGTTGTTTTCATGACAGAGAATATCGGAGGCAACGACAATGACGATATCCAAAGAGCTCTATTCCGCGGCACAGATTGCGCTACGCGACTGCATGGGTCTTCAACCTCACGAGAAGGTGGCCGTGATCACCGATGCCCCGTGCCGATTGATCGGACAGGCGATGTTCGAGGTGACTAAGGATTTCGGCAATCCCGTGTTTCTCGTCGAGATCACACCTCGACGCACGCATGGTGAGGAGCCGCCTCCCGAAATTGCAGAGATGATGCAGACGATGGACCTTGTCTTGATCCCGACGAGCAAATCCATGACGCATACCAACGCGAAACGATCGGCTCAGGCAAAAGGGGTCCGTATTGCGACGCTTCCCGGCGTTACCGAAGACATGATGGTTCGGTGTATGAACGCCGACTATTTCAAGATTGCTGAGCTCACGAACAAGCTCACCGAGATGATGGACAGAACCTCAGTCATTCGAGTGAAGGCACCATCCGGGACCGATATCACGATGCCGGTGAAAGGCCGAAAAACGATTCCGAGTCACGGTCTGTTCCGGGAAAAAGGGAAGGGTGGAAACCTCCCGACCGGAGAAGCATTTCTCGCTCCGCTGGAGGGAGAATCCCAGGGAGTCGTAGTAGTGGATGGATCGATGTCGGGAATCGGGATGGTTGAAGAACCGATTCGGATTGTGGTGAAGGATGGTTACGCCGAAGAGATCGCCGGGGGAGCGGAAGCGAAGAAGCTGATCGAGCTGCTGGATATTCACGGACGCGAATCGAGGAACGTGGCCGAATTCGGTATCGGGACAAACGACAGGGCCAAAATCACCGGTATCATTTTGGAGGATGAGAAAGTACTCGGGACGATTCACATCGCATTCGGCGACAACGTGACGATGGGGGGAAAAGTGAACGTGCAGAGTCACATCGATGGACTCGTTCACAAACCGACGGTGTGGTTTGATGACGAGATGATCATGCAGGAGGGGAAATTGTTGGTGTGAAACAATGATGAGTGTATGGGGAAACGAGGGGCTGTCCCACCAGAATGACAAAGGGGACAGTCCCCTTTTTTTTGGAAAACCGAAGTGTCCCGTCCTTCTCAAGAATGAAATGTGGGGGTGATCGGCTCGCGACGAGGAGGGTGGCTTTCGGAAGGCTCCCCCGGTTTCCGCGTAGCATCCTTCCCCCAACGGGGTCCTGCGGACGAAGGGTTAGGGCGATGGACCATTAGCGTGCGTCCCAGATGAATTGGCCGCGGATGCCCCGTTGGAAAGTGGGGGAAGAAGCGGATGACCGCGGATTGGATATATTCGTACCCAGGAGATTGTGTTCAACTCGAACACCGAGGTGTCCGCACCTTCTCAAAGATGGGACAACCGGGTGATAGGCCCTCCGCTGGAATCAACCGTGTCAAAGTGTTGTTATCATGAGGCACACAAGACCCACCAATTGACTCGGAAGCTGAATACCATGATAAGGAACACGTCACTTTCCACGTTCGCCTTGATACTCCTGCTGTCTGTATCCTTCTCCATCCACCTTTTCAGCCAGGAAGGAAGCCGACTGACGGGTGCAATCACCGGCCGTGTCATTGATGCATCCACCAGAGAACCGCTTCCGTCCGCCAATGTCGTTGTGGTTGGAACGACAATCGGCGCTGCGACCGATCTCAACGGCGATTTCACGATTACCAATGTGCCGATTGGGCCCCAGGCCGTCCGCGCCTCTGTCCTGGGGTACAAACCGATCGTGAAAACAGATCTCACGGTGATGCCCTCGAAGCCGGTCGTCGTGATCTTCGCCCTCATTGAGGCGACGGTCGAGTTGGATGAAGTGACGGTCACAGCGGAGTATTTCCAGAAGCAGCCCGACCGGCCGGTGAGTCTGCAGACACAATCGTACGAAGAGATCCGGAGACTCCCGGGCGGATTCGAAGATGTCGTGCGGGCCGTTTCGATCCTTCCCGGCGTCGCACAGGCACAGGCAGGGCGCAACGATTTGATCGTCCGAGGAGGCGCCCCTTCGGAGAATCTTTCCGTTGTGGATGGAATCGAAATCTCCAACATCAACCATTTCGGAACGCAGGGGGCTAGTGGCGGTCCGCTCAGTTTTGTCAATCTCGACTTCGTAACCGAAACCGCTTTCTCAAGCGGCGGCTTTGGTGCACGATATGGAGACAAACTTTCCTCAGTGTTGACAATCGATCTTCGCGACGGGCGTTCGGATCGCTGGAGGGGAAAAGGGACGATTGCCGCGACCCAATTCGGTTTGAACGCTGAAGGTCCGATGGGCGAGACCGGCAGCGTCATTTTCTCGGCGCGCAGAAGCTATCTCGATTTTATCTTTCGCGCCGCTGGATTCGCCTTTGTCCCTGAATACTGGGATTTCCTCTCGAAGGCGAATTACAAGATCGGTCGCGACGATGAGGTTTCCGTTCTCGCGATCGCCGCACTCGACAACGTCAAGCTCTTCAACGACACGCCGGATAAGCGTCTGGACAACTCCCGCATTCTGGTGAGCTCGCAAGATCAGTTCCTCGGAGGGGTGCGTTGGCTCCACCTCTTCGGACAAGGATTCTGGACAGTCACACTCGGACAAACGATCGTCCAATTTGATACGCAGCAGCGCGACACATTGCTACTGCCGATATTTTCGAACGATTCCTATGAACGGGAGTCTTCGCTCCAGGCCGATGTGCTCTATCAGATTTCGCGAAATACCGAGCTCTCGTTCGGCGTCCAAGGACGAATTGTCCAATTCTCCAGCGACATGTTCCTGCGGCCATTCTGGACGAACTATGGTCAGCTCATCTCGGTGGACGCGTCATATGAAACGACTGCACAGAAAGCCGGCGCGTTCATCCAGCTTTCGCAGAGGTGGGGGAACCTGCAAACGATCGGGGGGGGTCGCATCGACTACTTTGACATGATCAAAGACAAAACAGTCTTTTCCCCCCGACTTGCGTTGACGTATGCGCTCACGGAAGTAACAAATTTCAATCTCAGTCTCGGCCGGTATTATCAATCACCTTCATACATCTGGCTCGTATCCGAACCATCAAACAGGTCTCTCTCGTTCGTCGGAGCCGATCAGACCGTCGTCGGCTTCGATCATCTCTTGCGGAGCGATATCAAGTTGACCGTTGAAGCATACTACAAAAACTACTTCGATTATCCGGCGAGTCTGACGCGTCCGTTCCTGGTGATGGCGAATACGGGTGCGGGATTCGGAGGGACGGATGATGGGTTTTCCTCTTTTGGCGTGGACCGGCTGGCGAGCAGGGGGGAAGGGAGATCACAAGGGATCGAACTGTTTCTCCAGAAGAAAT
The DNA here is from genome assembly GCA_016873805.1 of Ignavibacteria bacterium. GTDB lineage: Bacteria > Bacteroidota > Ignavibacteria > UBA10030 > UBA10030 > VGVZ01. The sequence continues at coordinate 36,398 of VGVZ01000001.1, read as the reverse complement.
CGTCGGAGATTCCGCATTACGGTCTGGTGAGCGTGAGCTACAGCCGCTCGGAATTCAAGGGACTGGATGGTGTGTTCCGCCCGGGGAGTTTCGATCAACGGTGGATTGTGAATGTTGGTGGCGGGTACATCCTCAACAAGAAATGGGAACTAAGCGGGAAGTTCCGACTTGCCAGCGGACGGCCGTACACTCCGTACAATCCCGATGGTACTCAGGTGGCCTCGCAATACAACAGTCGGCGCATCCCTGCCAACCACAGTCTCGATATTCGCGTCGAGCGAAAGTGGATGTTCGAGACCTGGAATCTGATATTCTATCTTGACGTGACGAACATCTACAACCGCAAACCGGTCGACGTTCCGCGCTACAATGAACAGACGGGCCAGACTGAAAACATGGGGGCGATCGGGATTATCCCCTCCATTGGTATAGCTGCTGAATTCTGAGCTTCCGAAGGGTTCCCGGACGGAAGGAAGAAACCCCCGGAGGTTTCACGAAGACCTCGTCTGCAGGAATTCCCTTCGCAGTTCCTCAACCTCACGCAACAATTCTTTTTTCGTTGCCGCTTCGCCCTCCTGCGCGTTCAGAGGTGTCGCGAGCAGCAACATCACGCAGAAAAACAAAAGCAGGGTGTGCGCTAATCTCCTCCCTCCAATCATGATGGTAACTACTCATTCCTGCGAATGTGAGGATAGCGCGGAATCAAGACGCGATCACGAGGATTGATCAGTTGCCGCACGTCCCTGTTGTTGCATCGAGTTACGAGTGTCTTGGATCTGACGGGAATTCAGACACTGCAGTGGAAGAGCGCGGAAGAAATATCTGTTGCAGGAACGATGGTGTGGAACTGTCGCATCCGTGCCGCCGCAAAGGAAATCCCGGCGGCAGAATGGATGGACGGCGCAACTACTTAAGTGCTGTCTTGATTTTCGGAATGACATCCTTTGAATAGTAGTTGCAGATTCCCTTCTTGGCCACCGGCTTGATGCGTAACTGATCGATGGCTTTCTTCACCTTCGCATCGGACACGGAGAGTTGTTTCGCAATGTTTCCAGCGGTGAGCAAATCCTTTTGTGCAGTCATCTGGGAATCCTTTCGATGTTGAAATTGGGATGCCGGGAGAGCCGCAGGATGAGCAACCTGATGCTCTGTCCACCAGGCGGTTCAGTAGCTTATTGCAGATGGAATAAACCTGCCTGCGCGGGAGTGCGTAGCACTTAGTACCCGGGTGAATTGCGATGCCCGGCGGTGTGCGATGATAGTGAAGAAGTGGGGAGAAAGCAAGGGCATGCATCTGACGGCAGTTCCATCATCGCCGGCAAAACCGGCCTGCAGGACGTGCGGGGACAATAGCCAATGCTTTTTTTCCAGCCTCCAATACCGTATCTTCTTACTATCTTTCAAACCGAATATCCCAACAGATCATTTTTTTGTGAGGAGTCTCTCATGACATCCGCAGCGAGTTGGACTTCGCGGCTAGCACTCGTGACGATTCTCATTCTTCCGGGCACAGGGCTCCGTTCACAGGAACAGCCGACCCGATGGACCCCTGAAGTCATGATACAATTCAAACGCGTGGGCGGCACGGAAATCTCTCCGGATGGAAAACTCGTGGCATACACGGTCTCCCTCCCGCAGCTTGAGGGGGAGAAGTCCGAGTTTCTCACACATCTCTGGCTGGCCTCCGCCGACGGAAAACAAAATTACCAGTTCACCTTCGGAGAGAAGTCGTGTTCAAATCCCGCCTTTTCTCCCGATGGAAAATATCTCGCGTTCTCTTCCTCGCGCGGTTCGGACGGCAAGAATCAGATCTGGCTCATGCGGCTGACAGGAGGGGAAGCGGAACAACTGACGAAAACAAAATCGGGAGTGGCCTCCTACAAGTGGTCGCCCGACGGAAAACGTATCGCATACGCGATGACCGATCCTCCGACGGAGCAAGAGGAAAAGGACAAAAAGGAAAAAAGGGATATGCAGGTGGTCGATGCAGACTTCCCGCTCGCCCATCTGTATACCGTTGAGGTTGAGAAGAATGAAAAAGGAGAACGAGCGACGAAGCGGCTCACCGGAGGAGCATTCCACGTCACGTCGTTCGATTGGTCTCCCGACGGGAAGAGAATCGTCTTTGCGCACAAGATCGATCCGACTGCGGATACGTGGCCCTCAACCGACATCTCTCAAGTTCCGGCAGACAGCGGTGCAGTGACGCCTGTTGTCGCCTGGAAAGGCTCGGACACGAGTCCGCGCTTCTCGCCCGACGGCAAGTGGATTGCATTTGCGTCGGACGGCGGAGACCCGAAGTGGGCGAGCTACGAAGACCTGTACGTCATGCCGGCTCAGGGCGGAAAGCCGACACGCCTTGCATCGACTCCCGATCGGAACTTCTCGGTCATCGGCTGGTCGGCCGACAGCAAAGAAGTCTACGTGAGTGAGACCGATCGGACATCTGTGCGGGTCTACGCGATTCCTCTGAGCGGCGCGACGCCGCGTGTGCTGACTCCCGGATCCGGAAATTTTTCGGGTGCTTCATTCAGCGCTGATGGAAAGACCTTCTCCTTCGTTCATCAAACCCCGGAGATTCCCCCCGATGTCCACATCTCGACGCTTCAAAAGTTCCAGCCGCGAAAACTCACCGACGTGAACAAAGGTTTTCCGAAGCTTCCCATGGGCAGGACGGAAGTGATTACATGGAAGTCGACAGACGGCAAAGAGATCGAAGGGATCCTGACGTATCCGGTGAACTATGAAAAGGGGAGACGCTACCCGCTCATCCTCAATATTCACGGCGGGCCGGCGGGGGTATTTACTCAGGGATTCACGGCGGCCGGAACAACCTATCCTCTACAGGCGTTCGCGCAGGCGGGGTATGCGTTTCTCCGACCGAATCCGCGCGGAAGCAGCGGCTATGGCAAGGATTTCCGCTTCGCCAATTACAATGACTGGGGATTCGGGGACTATGATGATGATATGCTCGGCGTGGACAAGGTGATTGAAATGGGAGTCGCTCATCCCGATAGTCTTGTCGTGTGTGGGTGGAGTTATGGCGGCTTCATGACGTCGTTCATGGTGACGAAAACAAACCGGTTTAAGGCGGCGAGTGTTGGAGCGGGAGTGACGAACCTCATGAGCTTTGTCGGCACCGCCGATATTCCAAGCTTCTTGCCGGATTACTTTCTCGGAGAGTACTGGGATCGGATCGAAACGTACATGAAGCATTCGGCGATGTTCAACGTGAACAAGATCACAACGCCGACGCAGATTCTCCATGGGGAAAGAGATGCACGCGTTCCACTCTCGCAGGGCCAGGAACTCTATGTGGCGTTGAAGCGACTGGGCGTCAAGACCGAGATGATCGTCTATCCACGCATGCCGCACGGATTGCAGGAACCGAAATTCATCGTCGATGCCGGCAACAGGATGTTGCAGTGGTTCAACAAGAATCTCGGACGCCAATAGCCGGCGGGAGTGATCTGTGCTCTCATTCCAAAGTCGGATGAGTCGGAGCCAACGGAGATGCAGATCGATGTTGTCGTGATTACGCGCGGTGTGAACATCCCGCTGTCCGAGATTTCATTCCGAACGTCGCGTAGCAGCGGTTCCGGAGGACAGCATGTCAACAAAACGGAGACCCGCGTGGAACTCCTGTTTGATGTCGCGGCATCGTCCGGTCTCACCGCGGCGCAACGGCACCGGATTCGCGAGCATCTCTCGTCATCCCTCGATGCCGATGGAGTGCTCCACATTGTCAATCAGCAGTCGCGCAGTCAGTGGCAGAACAAACAGAATGCGATTGAGCAATTTCGTGAACTCCTGCGCGCCGCGCTGCAGCCGCGGAAGCGGCGAATCGCAACCAGACCCACCAACACGTCGATTGAACGACGGCTTCGAAAGAAAAAAAAGATGAGCGCGCGAAAACGCCTGCGTGCCTCGACATCTCGACAAGAAGATGACATCTGAAACCATGCAGATTCTTCACACAATGAATGCCGCGCACCGGCCGGGATGGCGGGTGGGGGCTATCGTTGTGTCGGTGATGATCGGGATCATGGTGATTGTGGTGACGAGCGGCATGATGTGGCTCCCCGCGACGCTTCTTCGCGGTGAGTTCCCCCGAGAGTTCGATTGGTCCCTGGACGGATTGCTGATCATTGTCTATCTGTGGGGAACCGCCATCGCATTCTCCTTCATCTTGTTGTTGAACAACTACACGGCGATGGTGTATCATATCGGCACAACGGGACTCCGGATCACGCTTCGCAATAAGAAGCATGTGGAAATCCCGTTCAGCCAGATCGAGGAAAGCTATTTTCGCGACACCTCGCTCCTCGCGAGCCGATCGTTCTGGCAAAAATTCATTGACCCGATCGGCTCCATCCGCCCCGATCAGCACAACAAGGTCCTCCAATGGCTCTTCCCGACTCTCCACAAGGACACCTGGATGCCTCTGCATTTGGGTCTTGCCGCGCGCGAAGGGGAGATATACGTTCGGAAGCGATCGGGGATCAAGTTTTCACGGATGTATCTTCCCTGGTGGAACAATCCCTGGCACGCAAGGGAACTCAGCCTGACGCCGGAAAAACCAAAGGAATTCTTTGAGAAGTTCCAGGACGCGTTGAAGACTTATGGAAAGGAGAAGGTATGACTACCCGACGTTCGCGAGGTCATCTGATGCGGCTATCGCTTCTGCTCTTGTGTATGGGAGTGTTTCTGCAGGCCGTTCGGGCACACGATTGTTTCCTCTTTGCGAACCCCTTCCGCATAAAAACCGGGGTTGCAACGAAGATTGCTATCCACATTCACGATCAGTTTCCGGGTCAGCACGTCAAGTGGGACGGCGCACGAATTCTTCGATTTGAACATCTCTACGGGTCGATGAGATCGAACGTGATCGGAACGAAACCGGTCGCGGACTCTTCCGGTGTGGAACTCCGCGTGACGACGGGGGGTGTTCATCTCGTTGCGGTCGATTGGGCTCCCCGACTGATCGAAATCAAGGGGCCGGATTTCACAAAGTACCTCAAATCTGAAGGCCTCGATCAGATTGTTGACGCGCGGCAGAAACGAGGCGAAAGTGAAAAACCGGGACGGGAACGATACTCCCGATATATCAAGACTCTCGTGAGCGCGGGCGAAGGGAGCGATCAAGCCGTGAGCACTGTGCTCGGCCAGACAATTGAACTCGTTCCGCTCGAAAATCCCTATAAGAAAAAGAAGGGGGACTCCATGAGGTTCCGCCTGATCTTTCGCGGGAAGCTTCTCGCCGACGCTCTCGTGGCTGCAACTTACGACGGTCATTCGCGTACTGCTCATAAGTATGCCTACTCCGCGCGCACCGACGCCAATGGTGTCGTTTCGGTGCCGCTTTCACACACAGGCGTTTGGCTTGTTCGAACCGTCCACATGCTCCCGGTCCAGGGGGAGAAAGAGTTCGATTGGGAGAGCTGGTGGGCGTCGGTCACATTTGAGATCAAGTGATCGAGCCGGTCGTATTTCAGGAGGATATCCGATGAAGCGAATCTATCGATCCGAAAAGAATTCCATGATCGCCGGCATTTGCGGCGGCTTCGGCGAAATGATGGACGTTGATCCGACGGTCATTCGCCTGCTGTACGTCTTCGCGACAATCTTCACGGGCATCGTTCCGCTCGTCGTGACGTATATCCTCGGTTGGATCATTATTCCGAGGGCTTCCGAACTCGAGGCCTCGAAATAGAGACCATCCGATCCCCTGATGAGTTCCTCCAACGGGGTGATGATGGTTCATCAAGAACGATGTGCCGGCGCTCCATCGTGAGGGGTGATGGTCGCCGGTTTTGTTTTCTTGAAGGAGACGTTTCCTCCACGAATCCGGAACACAGAGACACCCACTGATCTCACTCTCTCCATGAATCGAGCACCAAAAGGCTCACGAAGTCGCGAACGTGATCCGTTTTCTCTTGAGTTCCTCCGGTGGTTGGAGAAACAAAAGGATTGCACGTTCTTCGAGTCGCGCCGTCTCGACCGCAAGAATTTCCGTTCCTATCTCTTTGTCGCTCCGGCGCACATCGTGGTGGCAACCTCCCTTGGAGAAGTTGAATCTGCCCTGACGGAGGTTCAACGCGCCCTCGATCGTGGCTCCTACGCGGCCGGATTCGTTTCCTACGAGGCAGGATATGCTTTTGAGTCGGCCCTCGGCACGCCGTTTCCTTCTGAAATTCCGCTCGTCTGGTTCGGCATCTATCGCAAGCCGATCGTGTTCAATACGCGAAGCGGGAGATTCGAATCGGGATGGGGGCAATACCGGATCTTGCAGAAGCAATTCGGAAATTCTTCGCAAGAGATCCAAAGGGCTTGCGCCATTCATCCGACAGCCTCGATGTCGGAAGAGGAGTATACTCGTCGCGTCGGTCGGATCGCAGAATATATCGTCGACGGCTATACGTATCAAACAAACTACACATTCAAGTTGAGATTTGATTCCCTTGAGGCGCCTGCCGAGTTCTATCATCAGCTCCGTCGGTCCCAACTGGTGTGCTACAGTGCGTTTCTGAATGCTGGCGAGACGACGGTTCTCTCTCTTTCTCCGGAACTCTTCTTCCGGTTGGAGGGCTCGAGCATCACACTCCGGCCGATGAAGGGGACAGCAGGTCGGGGCAAGAATGTTCGGGAAGACAAACAACAACGGATGTGGCTGAAGGAATCGGAGAAAGATCGTGCGGAAAACCTCATGATCGTCGATCTTCTTCGGAACGATGTTGGTCGCATAGCGCGAACAGGGAGCGTACATGTCCGGAGGTTGTTCGCGATCGAGCGGTACGAGACGGTGCTTCCGTTGACGTCGACAATTCAGGCGTCCCTCCGGAAAGGAACGGATGCGAAGGAGATTTTCCGAGCATTATTCCCGTGCGGCTCGGTGACCGGTGCTCCGAAGATCAAGACAATGCAAATCATCCGTGAGCTTGAACAGGAAGCACGTGGCGGCTACACGGGGGCAATCGGTTTTTTCGGGCCGGATCGGCGTGCAGTATTCAGCGTGGCGATCCGGACTCTCGTCCGAAAGAATCCGCGTCGCGATTGGGAAATCGGAGTGGGGAGCGGGATCGTCCACGACTCCGCGGCGCGTGCAGAGTATGCGGAGTGCCTGCTGAAATCGCGGTTTGTGACGGAGCGCTCTGAGGAGTTTCGGCTCTTTGAGACGATGCGTTTTGACCTCGACACCGGCTGGTCGTTTCTGCCCCGGCATCTTGCCCGTCTCCGCAGTTCTTGCCTCTACTTTGAATTCCCGTTTGCGCGCGCCGAGATCATCGCCTGCCTTGATCGGACAGAACGGGAAATTCGCCGAACGAAGGGACTCGCCCGTTCCTATCGCGTGAAGCTCATTCTGTATCGTGATGGAATGTTGGAAACGGAAGTCCGGCCCCTCGGGCAGCTGTCGCCGATTCCACGCGTCGGGATTTCCGACTATCGAACGAATTCGGACGATCGGTTCCTCTATCACAAGACGACGAATCGGAGATTGTACGATGAGGAACTTGCCAGGGCGGTCGAGAACGGTTGGTTTGACATCCTCTTCCTCAATGAACGCGGGGAGGTGACGGAAGGAGCGCGCAGCAACATCGTCATCAAACGCGGCGGAGAGTACTTCACGCCTCCGAGCGAGTGCGGAATTCTTCCCGGGGTGTTTCGCTCAATCCTCCTGCGCGGATCGCAACCGCGCGTTTGTGAAAAGGTCGTGACCCTCACAGACCTTCAAGAGGCAGATGAGATATATGTCTGTAACGCCTTGCGCGGGATGATACACGTGACCCTGGCGCCGACCATTACGGCCCTTGGTGCGTAGAAACTTGATGTTCACTTCGCACTTGAGTATGTTACGAAAGGCACAATTCTTTCGCATGACATCAAACGGTCCGGAACGAGTGTGGGAAGTTCATATCAACGGTTGAAATCGCTTCTGCCCGTCTCTGTGAGGAGAATGCTGGGATATATCAATCAGCGTTTGTTCGCGCGGTGGACTCTCAAGAGAAAGTACGGCTCGTGGTTCGACGTCGACTGGCGAAAGAAGTATCAGACGATCAGCGATGCCGATTGGATTGATGCGTATAATCGCGCGTGGAAGCATCGTTCGAACGACTGCGTCGAAGAAACCGACGCCGAACGAATCGCCGCCGCTCTCGATGCTCCCGGATCACTGCTGGAGGTCGGATGCGGAACAGGATCGCTCGCGATCCGGCTCGCCCGGAAGGGATTTCGGGTCAGCGGCGTTGATGTGAGTTCAGAGGCGCTCCTCCTCGCGCGCCATGAAGCGGACAACGAAGGGCTCACGATCGAGTGGCATCAGGGATTTGCCGAGAAGCTTCCCTTTCCCGACAAGAGCTTTGACTATGTCACGTGCTGTCATACGCTGGAGCATGTCCGGGATCTTGAGGCTGCGGTGATGCAGTTGAAACGAATCGCACGGCGGAAAGTAATTGTGCTTGTTCCCAGGCAAACGTACAAGTTGTACGCCAACAACTATCATACCCAATTCTTTGAGACCGCGGATCAATTGATCGAGGCAATCGGCATCCCGCGTGCAACGTGCACCGAAATCGACTGCACTGATCATGCGAATGAATTCCAAGGGACGGCTTTGTTGTACGTCGGAACACTAAACTCACAGACGATGGATCGGCAATTGTAGCTCCATCGCACGGAAAGGAGATCGCCAATGAGTATCTCTGAGAGACTCGTCAGTTTTCTGAAAGAGAACAAGATTTCCTATGAGGTGATCGCGCATCCCGAAGCGTTTACAGCCCAACAGGTTGCACACGCGATTCATCAGTCGGGCAAGGTGCTGGCGAAAACCGTCGTGGTGACGGCGGATGGAAAGCAGGTGATGGTGGTCGTGCCCGCGCATCACCGCGTGCTCCTGGATGCGGTCAAGAAGATTACCAGCGCCAAAGAGGTCCATATCGCCCCGGAAGAGACCCTCCGGAAGTTGTTTCCCGACTGCGATCTCGGAGCGATGCCTCCGCTCGGAACGATGTATGGGATGGAGGTGATCGTCTCCCGGGCGCTCCAGGAAAATGCGGACATCATCTTCAACGGATGCACGCATACCGACTGCGTGAAAATGCAGTACGGGGATTTCATTCGTGTGGTTGAGCCGAAGGTCGAGGACGTTTCGCACATCCCCCCGGAAGCTCGCTGATCCGCAATCCGTTGTTCGAATGTCCGGGCCTCAGTCCCCGCTGACCTCAATGCCGTCGTGCGAGGGTCGGAACCATCCTTCCGCTCTGAGGAAGTCAGGATCCCGCACTCATGTCGGTCTGCAAAGCGGCCTCTGCACCCTCGGATGTCGGAGCCAGATTCACGTTTGGTCCCCATCTGAGTCAGCCCCTTGCTCTGCAGCCCGCCGCGTCGACCCTCGCTGAGTTTCATTGAAGCTCGATCTGTCCATTCCCATCATCAGGACAGCTTTGCAATGTTGGGAATCCCCGCGTCTCGACCTATGGTTTAGGATGCGAATTGCGGCGCTTTCCGTAAAGGCGGGGTTGGTACATAAGTTGAAGCCTAGTCGGCAAACCTTCAAATCAGCCAACCTGAGGAATCCCGCATGCCTCTAATCAACTCGAAAACAAATACTGTCCGCAAGACCTATTCGATCAAAGAGCTGGAAGAGCAGGCAAACATGATGAGAGGATACAACCTCGTCTCGCTCACCGCAGCCGGTTCTGGTCACGCCGGCGGTACTCTTTCCATCATGGACATTACGGCCGCGCTGTACCTTCACGTCCTGAATCTGGATCCCGAGGTCCCAGACTGGGAGGGTCGGGACCGCATCATCTGGTCAACAGGGCACAAGGCGCCAAGTCTTTACGTTGGACTCGGCGTGGCCGGTTACTACGACGTCAAAGAAGTCGCGACACTTCGAAAACTCGACAGTCCGTTTCAGGGTCACCCTCACTGGCTGAAACTTCCGGGTGTTGAAGTCTCGACCGGATCGCTCGGGCAGGGACTCAGCATCGCGGTCGGCCAGGCGCTTGGATTGCGCTTGAACAATTCCGCATCACGTGTCTACTGCATCATGGGGGATGGGGAGCAACAAGAAGGACAGATCTGGGAAGCAATTATGGAGGCAGGGCATTATCAACTCGACAACATCGTCGGGATTGTTGACCGGAACCGCTTGCAGATCGACGGCAAAGTCGAAGAGGTGATGAACGTCGAATCCCTCGTCGAAAAATACAGGAGCTTCGGTTGGGAAGCGATCGAGATCGACGGCCACAACATGAAGCAGATCGTTGATGCATTCGAGAGAGCGAAAACGATCAAAGGGAAACCCACCGTGATTCTCGCGTCGACAGTGAAGGGGAAGGGAGTCGACTTCATGGAAGACGTCGCGGGATGGCACGGGAAGTCCCCGAACATGGAAGAGTTGAAAAAAGGGCTGGAACAGCTCGGCTTGACCGGGAAGATCCCCGTCGATGAGATGTTGAAGATCGCAGAATCGCATCAGCTGCGCGCCGTCAAGAATCTCGACGCGCGTATGCCGAAGTTCAAGCGCGAGTACTGGTGGAACAGCGATGAGGCGATGAAGGTGGAAATGCAACCGACGCGAAAGGGCTTCGGTCAAGCGTTGAAACAGCATGGGGGGGACGAGCGGATCGTCTGCATCGGCCTCGATATTTCCGGTTCGATCACGATCAGCGACTTCTACGATGGCCACCCCGAGCGAAAGTCACGCTGGATCAGTCTGGGGATTGCCGAGCAGAGCGGTGCCTGTGTCGCTGCAGGCCTGGCGCGTGAAGGGAAAATCCCGGTCATGGGAACCTACGGCACGTTTGCTGCCGCCAGGTGCCTGGACCAGATCAGAACGACGATCTGCTACGGCGAGTTTAACGTCCTCATCGCCGGCGCGCACGGCGGCGTTTCAGTCGGCCCGGACGGTGCAACGCATCAGGCGCTCGAAGATCTGTTCCAAGTGTGCAGCCTCCCGAACATGAATGTCTCCGTTCCGGCAGACATCATCGAGACGAAGAAGGCGACGGAGCATCTTCTGTTCGGACTGAAGGGGCCGAAGTTTATCCGGTACGCTCGTGAGGCGACGCCGATTGTCACGACCGAAGCGACCCCGTTCGTTTTCGGAAAGGCGAATGTTATCCGATATCGGCGAAAAGGTGCAACCTTCGTCGATGCGTTTGACACCGTCCTTGCCGATCAGTACAAATCGGAGAAGGAAGATCTCAGCATCATCGCGTGCGGTCCGATGGTTCCGGAGGCGATGCGAGCCGCGTATCTTCTGAAGGAGGAATTCGGCTATGAAACGCGAATCGTCAACATGCACACCGTGAAGCCGCTTGACTACGCGGCGATCGTGGCAGCCGCCAAAGAGACGGGGATCGTCATCATCGCCGAAGAACATCAGATCGGCGGTCTGGCGGATCGTGTGTGCCGGGCCATCACGGAGGCGCCCGAGCTGTTTGCGCTCCCCGTCATTACCGGTGCAATCGGTGTGAAAGATCGATTCGGCGAATCGGGAGCTCCGTGGGAACTCATCAAAGCGTTCGAGGTGAGCGGCGAACATATCGCACAGAAGGCCGTTGAGCTGATGACGTTGAAGAAGTAAGAGGAGCGCGACCGAACAAGGTCCCTCTGCGTGAACGAATATCACTATCTCTGAATCAGGAGTACGTTTATGAAGCTGGCAAGCCGCCTTTCCCGATTGGGAACCGAAACGGCCTTCGAAGTCCTCGCCCAGGTGACAGAATTGAGAGCGCAGGGAAAAAACATCATTGCGCTCTCGATCGGAGAACCGGCATGTGACACGGCCAAGCATATCAAAGATGCAGCAAAGAAAGCACTCGACGAGGGACACACGCACTACGGTCCTTCGGCAGGACTGCCCGATTTCCGGAAAGTGATCGCGGAGTACGTCGCGAACACTCGCGCGATCCCGGTCAAACCGAGCGAAGTCGTTGTTGTCCCCGGAGGGAAACCAGTTATCTTCTTCAGTATGCTCGCATGCGTCGAGGAAGGAGACGAGGTGATCTATCCCCTCCCGGGCTATCCCATCTACGAATCGATGATCAACTTTGTGGGAGCGAAACCGGTACCGATTCGCCTGAAAGAAGAAAAGGGATTCAGCTTCGACGTCAACGAACTGAAGTCGCTTGTGACGAAAAAGACGAAGATGATCGTGATCAATTCTCCGCAGAATCCGACCGGCGGGATCGTTCCCAAAAGCGATCTGGAGGTCGTTGCGGACCTGGCGGTCAAGAACAACATCTGGGTTCTTTCCGATGAGATCTATACGAGGATCGTCTACGATGCCAAAGCGGAAAGCATCAGCCAGTTCCCCGGCATGAAAGAGCGAACGATTATCCTCGACGGGCATTCGAAAACCTACGCCATGACGGGCTGGCGGGTCGGCTACGGCGTCATGCCCGAGGATCTGGCCGTCCATGTCGGACGCCTCATGACGAACTCCAATTCGTGCACGGCCACGTTCACCCAGCATGCGGCCATGACGGCACTTCTCGCACCGCAGGATTCGGTCGACGAAATGGTAAGAGAGTTCCGAAGCAACCGCGATCTGATCGTGGATGGACTGAACCGCATCGATGGGTTCTTCTGCCTTAAACCTCAGGGAGCGTTCTACGTTTATCCGAACGCAACGCGCGTCTGTCGACGATTAGGATTCGGAAGTTCAAAGGACCTCCAGCAATTCCTTCTCTACAAAGGAGGCGTCGCCGTGTTAGGTCAGCATTGCTTCGGCGCGAGGGGACCGGAGGACACCGAAGAATACATCAGACTCTCCTATGTCTCGTCGGAAAAAGACATCCGGGAGGCGTTGAAGCGAATCGAAACGGCCCTTTCCGATGGAAGACTGGTGGAAGAGTTTCTGTCGGAACAGAAAGCCGCGAAGACGTGATAACGCCGATCGATCGTTGATGATCAACCGGTGACTCGCAGTCAGCCGGAGTGACGCTCCGGCTGAACTATCTTGAACGCCCCTGTTGTTTGCCCCTCAGAAATTTATTCCTCATATTGGCCTCCGAGAGAGCACGCACCTCCTCCGTCCTCGTCTCTCCCAAAGATCATGCGCAGTCTACGCCTCATAGCTGGCCTCATCATACTCCCGATGCACCTCACCGCACAAGGTGTCGATGTCCGCGGGATCGTGACCGATAGTATTTCGACCGAACGGATTCCATTCACGAACATCGTCCTGATCGGCACGAATCGCGGGGCGGCGAGCAATATCAACGGATTCTACCTCATTCCGAACGTCCCTCCGGGCGAATACGAAATCTCCGCGAGCGCCGTCGGCTACGACAAACGGATTGTGAAAATCCGTGTGGCGGGGAGAGATCCGATCGTTGTAAATTTTACGCTCGTCTCGAAGGCCGTCGAAATTCCGGAAATCGTGGTCACGGAACGGGGTAAGCGGGAGCTGAGTGAAATCAACACCAGTATCCACGTTATGGATCAACGGGAAATGCGCGCCGTCCCTGTGACGATTCAGGAGGATGTGTTCCGGGCCATCCAGGTTATCCCGGGGATCGTGACAACCAGCGATGTCAATTCCCACTTCTACGTTCGCGGCGGTGGCGGCGACCAGAATCTGATACTTCTCGACGGGATGAAGATATACAATCCTTACCATGCCTTTGGGATCTTCAGTATTTTCGATCCCGACATCATTCGCAATACGGAGGTCTATACCGGGGCATTTCCCCCCGGATTCGGCGGTCGGCTTTCCTCTGTCGTGAATCTCTCGACACGCGACGGGCGAAAGATCGGATTCGCGGGACGGGCAAACGTGAATTTTCTCTCGACGAAAATGCAGGTCGAGGGTCCGCTCTTCGAGAATTTTCAGTTTCTTCTCAGCGGGCGGAAGCTCGTCTTTCCACGCACACTTGATCGATTGATCGGAAAGAACACGCCGCTCGATTTCTACGACGGATTCATCAAGCTGACCCGTCAGACGAAGGAAGGGGCGCGCTTCGGGCTTCAGGGGTTCTTCAGCGGCGACGATCTCAAGTCTGCGCTCGCGGATGAACCCGACTACCGGTGGCGTACGCAGGCCGCGGGGTTCACGGCGTCGGGCCTTATTCAAGATCGGATCTTCATTCAGGCCGTCGGCTATCAGAACGATTTCGAGGCACAACGTCATCCGAAAGGATCGAAGTCCATCACTCCGACATCGACACGCGTCTCCGAACTGGGGGTGCGGTGTGATGCAACGTTGTACACCGATTCCCGCGACCTCTTTTTCTTTGGATTTGAATTCAGCTTCCCCCGGATGGAGTACGACGTCGTGAATACATTCGGGATCGTGCGTCGTCTCCGGAGCACGCTGGTGGAATCGTGGGTGTGGCTCCGCTACCAGGCACATCTTGACGATCTGAAGATCGACGGCGGAGTGCATACCGACGTCGGATCGGTCTTCACACGCTCCGCCGGACTCGAGGTCTTCCAGCCGCGGCTCAACGTCAGCTATCTTCTGTTCGATGGGTGGAGAGGAAAACTGTCGTACGGCCGATTCAGCCAGAATGCCGTCACGGTGAACAATGAAGATGACGTCATATCTGTGTTCGACGCCTGGATTCCTGTGCCGGAGGACCTGGATACCGAACAGGCGGATCACTATGTCGCCGGCATCGAGGGAAACGTGACGCGATCGCTCTCCGCGAATGTGCAGGCGTACTACAAATCTTATTCTTCGCTGGTGACGTACAATCGGGACAAAATCGATGCGTTGGATCCGGACTACATCAACAGCACCGGGCGTTCATACGGATTCGAAGCCCTGCTGCGGTTCGGGACGGATATCGTCGATCTTTACCTGGCGTACACGCTGGGTTGGACTTCAATTGAGGCAAACGGCTTTCGCTATCCGCCGCGTCATGACCGCCGCCACAATTTCAATTTCCTGAGTGTTTTTCACGTTACTCCCGACCTGGATATTTCACTCCGCTGGGAGGTGGGGTCCGGGTTTCCCTTCAAAAAAACGATCGGGTACTATGATCGATTGAGATTGGGCGATGTTTTTGAGGGGAGATATGCGGGCGAGACGGGATCTCCCTACTCGATGCTGGGGGCGAAGAACGCCGCGCGGCTTCCATCCTATCACCGCCTCGACGCAAGTGCAACATACCGTTTCTCCCTCTACGATGTGACGGGCGCTGTCGGCGCGCATATCGTCAACCTTTATGATCACCAAAACATATTCTATTTCGAGCGGAAGACCGGACGCCAGATCAACATGCTCCCGTTCTTCCCCTCGGTATCGCTGAGTCTGGAATTATGATCGCGCGTCTTGTCATCGTCCTTGGATCTATCGCTCTTCTCTTTCCTCTTCCGGGATGCGAAGAACCGTTCAGCCCCAAGGGGCCGTTCGAAGAGTCCCTTGTCGTCTACGCGATCCTCTCGAATAAGAGCGATACGCAGTACGTCCGGCTCTACACCACGTATAATCCGTCCGGGTTTGATCCGTTGGAACGAACCACCGATACGCCCGTGACGGACGCAGATGTCGTTCTTCAGAGTTCGCGCGGAACAAGCGGTGCGCTGAATGACACGATGATTGTCCGATGGGACAAGAGCCGGTATCAATCGGATATCCGTGCCTATGTTCTGAACAACCATCGCGTCGAGCAGGGGAGTACCTATACGCTTCGCATCACCTCTCCGGGTCGCGACCCGGTGGAGGCGACGGCGCGTGTTCCGGAAATTGGTTCCGTGAGTATCGAGAATTCCTTTGCGCTTTCGCAACCGGATCGTTTTCCCGAGAACTTTGTGGTGAGGGCGCGGCTTTCCTCCGTCGCCCTCGGCTACTATGTCCGCTTCGTCATCGACTACGACATCAAGCGAGGCGGCATCTGGCGTTCCGAATCGATCGAAGTACCGGAATCCATCGCGGATGTCGTCGATTGCCGGACGTACCGTGCGGTGTATCCACGTCTCACCCGACGAGCGTTTCGGAACGATCCGGAGTCGGCGGTCTTTGAAAACCGCGCCTATCAACAGACGCTCGGAAAACTTTGGGGGGATGCGGGAGATGATTCCCTGAGAGTACGTCAAGCGCGCGTCGAGCTGATGCAAGTCGAACCTCATCTCTACCGCTACTACAACGTGGTCAACGGTTTTCAAGATGAGAGGTCGATCCGATCGGATGAACCCGACTACTCCAACATCAAAGGTGCCGTCGGGATTTTCGGAGCATTCTTCAGCCAATCGACGATCTACGAGTTGCCCCCCACAATGGGGTTTCAGTACCGCTGCAGATAATGCGAGCGGCAACGGTATCGAAGCCGTGCTCAGGACCAGGTGAAGATCCCATTCAGGAAAAACCGACTCACACCAGCGTGGACTTATCGCGCGTCCGGAATCATCTGGCGACTCCTCGTCGATGCGCGAGACACTCTGGTCGGGGAAACACGCGATCAGGAGCAGAAGACCGCCTCGTTCTTCGCGGTGGATGCTGCGACCGGAAGGGAACTCTGGTCGGGACTCCTCTTGGAAGAACCGTGGTGGATTGGGATTGAAGCCGTCGAGGAGGGCATTCTCTTTCTCCATGCATACGAACAACCGAATCTCCCGGCGCATCAGGGCATCTGGGCTGTCGACGCTCGTACCGGTACGATCCTCTGGAATACACCGGAAGTCGCTTTCCTTTTTTCCTCCGGCGAATATGTCTACGCACAGAAGTCGCTCTTTGACCGTCGCGTCTTCGTGAGAATCAACAGGGCAACCGGCGAACCCTCAGACATCGATCACGAGACCATTCAAAACGTCAGGCAGGAGGCGATTGATCGTACCGTGGATCAGACAAGCGTATTCCCGGTGGTGACCGATCTGCCACATCTCTCGGCCGATATCGGAGAGATTGTGCGGCAGGAGTTGGCGGGGCGGGAAGGGAGCGGAATGATGGAGCATATCGATCTCGGGAAAACTCTTCTCTTTAGTTATTACCTCCCTGGCGCATCATCCACTCCCGAGCGTCCCCTGTTTGAGAACACGTTTTGTATTTATGCCAGGAGCGAACGTACGCTTTTCTATCGTGAGGTACTCGAGCATGGAGCCACCGCTATGCTCCCCGGCACCTTTTTTGTGAACGGAGGACGGGTCTACTTTGTGAAAGACCGCCGTCACCTTGTTGCCGTCAGACTACCCGAAGAGGAAGACTCATGAAATCGATACCGTTTCGTCATGTAAACGCGTTCACCGATCAGCCATTCGGCGGGAATCCTGCCGGTGTGGTGCTGAACGCGCGCGGGCTTTCAGACAAAGAGATGCAGAAGATCGCACGCGAGATCAATCTCTCAGAAACCGCATTTGTGCTTCCGGCAAGTGTCAAGACTGCCGATCTTCGGATTCGGTGGTTCACCCCGGCGATTGAAGTTCCGTTGTGCGGCCACGCGACGATCGCCGCGTTTTCCGCCCTCGCCGACGAAGCAATGTGCGGCATGACTTCTGCGGGGACATATCGATTTCGACTTCAGACAAAGAGCGGAATTCTGGGGATCGAAGTCGAGAAGAGGCATTCCGGCACTGTGATTGAATTTCAACTGCCGGCTCCGAAATTCCGGCACCTCCGCCGACTGGCACCTCGATTGCTCGGCTCGCTTGGAATCCGGAGCACCGATCTTCACAAACGGCTGCCGGTGGTGGCGCAATCGTATCTGTACGTCCCGTTGAAACGCAGAGATCGCCTGAAGTCGCTCGAACCGGATTTCGCCGAACTGAAACGTGCGTGCGATGCCATGCACGTGCTCGGCGTTTCGCTCTTTGTGCTTGATCCGATTGAAAAGAGCTCGGCCTTTCACTCCCGGTTCTACGCGCCCTCGGCAGGAATCGATGAGGATCCGGTCACGGGTTCGGCCAATGGCCCGCTCGGGGCATACGTCTATCAATACGCACATGCGGCAGGATATACGGTCCCCTCGCTCGTGATGGGGGATGGGAGGATTGAATACATTGGCGAGCAAGGAGATTTGATGGGGCGGAAAGGACGGGTGAAGGTGCGCGTGAAGGGGAAGAAACACGGAGTTGCCTCTGTGGCGATCGCAGGGGAAGCGGTGACATTCTTCAAATCGGATTTGCACTTCTGATAGACGCCTGAAAGGAACCTCATGACCGCAAAGAATCTCTTCTTCATCGCATTCCTTCTCCTGTCGCTCGGCTTCTTCGGATACAGCGTCAACCGGCTTCTGACTTTTTTGAAAATAGGGAAGCCCGAAAATCGGTTCGACCGGCTTGGTACCCGATTGAAAAAAGTACTGGTCGTGGCGTTCGGCCAATCGAAAATCCTGCGCGAGCCGTTTGCGGGTCTGATCCACTTCTTCATCTTCTGGGGATTCGTCATCCTCCTCACCGCCGTGATCGAGGCGATCGGAGAGGGGATCTTTCACGGATTCTCGTTGGATTTCCTGGGATTCCTGTATCCGCCGCTTCTCTTTCTGCAAGATGTCGTTGCCGGAATCGTCGTCATCGCGGTGCTCGCGGCGCTGTTCAATCGGTACGTCGTCAAGCCGAAGCGGCTCGATCTGGGGATTCACTCGAAGCTGGACGCGACCGGGATCTTGATCGCAATTCTGTTCATCATGCTCTCCACGCTGGGACAGAATGCGACACGCATGATCCTTGAGCCGACAGGGATGGAAGATGTCCGTTTCATCTCCGCGGCACTCATGCCCCTTTTCGGTTCATCGGCTGCCGCGACCGTGGAGGTTTGGTTTGAAATGTTCTGGTGGACGCATATCGTCCTTATCTTCGCGTTCTTGAACTACCTTCCGTACTCGAAGCATCTGCACATCCTCGCATCGGTTCCGAATGTCTTTTTCTCCACCCTGAAACCGTACGGCGAAATCCCGCGCCTCGATCTGGAGGCAGAGAATGTCGAAAAGTTCGGCGCCTCCGACGTCGAAGACCTGACATGGAAGCAGCTGCTGGATGGATATACGTGCACCGAATGCGGTCGATGTACGGCTTCGTGTCCCGCGAACATCACCGGCAAACTCCTGTCGCCGCGAAAGATCATCATGGATATCCGCGCCCGACTGGCGGAAAAGGGAATGGCGATCGCTGGAGGAAACGGTGATGGTTCGGTTGAGGGAGGGAAAAAGCCCCTCGATAAGACGTTGATTCACGATTACATTACCCCGCAAGAGCTCTTCGCGTGTACCACATGCATGGCGTGCATGCAGGAATGTCCTGTGAACATCGAACATGTCAATTCAATCATCGACTTGCGGCGGAGTCTTGTGTTGATGGAATCGAACTTCCCCGCGGAAGTCCAGACGGTTTTCCGGAATCTCGAAAACAACTTCACCCCCTGGGCATTCAGCTCTTCATCCCGCGCCGATTGGGCCAACGGCCTCGATATCCCCGTGATGGCAGACGTGCAGGAAGTTGATGTCCTCTTCTGGGTAGGATGCGCGGGTTCATTCGACAGCAGGTATCAGAGAGTGTCGGTCGCGTTTTCGAAGCTGATGCAGCAGGCAGGGGTGAGCTTTGCAATCCTCGGGACCGAAGAGAAATGCACCGGCGACTCCGCGCGTCGCATCGGCAACGAATACCTCGCGCAGATTCTGATCAAGGAGAATGTTGCGACACTCGGGAAGTACCGGTTCAAGAAAGTCGTGACGATGTGCCCGCATTGCTTCAACATGTTGAGGAACGAGTACCCGCAATTCGGCGGCACCTACGAGGTCGTCCATCACACCGATGTTCTGCACGAATTGGTGAGGACAGGCAGACTCAAAGCTGCGAACGAACTGCAGAAGACGATCACGTATCACGACTCGTGCTATCTTGGGCGTTACAACGACATCTACGATTCGCCGCGCCAGACCCTTGAGTCCATTCCCGGCGTGCATCTGGTGGAAATGGGACGGTCGCGCAGTCGCGGGTTCTGCTGCGGCGCAGGGGGAGGACGCATGTGGATGGAAGAAACCGAAGGGAAGCGTGTGAATCACGAACGAACCGAGGAAGCTCTTGCCGTCAAACCTGACGTCATCGGCACCGCGTGTCCGTTCTGCATGACCATGATGACCGACGGCGTCAAAGACAAAGAGGCAGCCGAGCAGGTTGTTGTGAAAGATATCGCGGAAATCCTGTACGACGCGAGCATCTCGAAATCGACGAATACGTAGGGTGAAGCGCTGCTCGCCCCCGGGGTGTCACGGTATGGACCGGGACACCCCGAGAGATCGACGAATGCGTAGGGCGAAGCGTTGCTTCGCCCCCGGGGTGTCACGGTATGGACGGGGACACCCCGGGAAATCGACGAATGCGTAGAGCGAAGCGCTGCTCGCCCCCGGGGTGTCATGGTATGGACGGGGACACCCCGAGAGATCGACGAATGCGTGGGGCGAAGCGTTGCTTCGCCCCCGGGGTGTCACGGTATGGACGGGGACACCCCGGGAAATCGACGAATGCGTAGAGCGAAGCGCTGCTCGCCCCCGGGGTGTCACGGTATGGACCGGGACACCCCGGGAGAACGCGTAGGGCGAAGCGTTGCTTCGCCCTCTGGGCTGCTACAGTATGGACCGTGACACCCCGGGAGATGCCCTGGTATAGACCGTGACACCCCAGTTGTACCTGTAGAACGAAGTGACACTTCGCTCGTTGGGTCTAATGGTAGACACCGTGATACGCGGGCAGCACCCGTTGGCCGACTGGACCTTTGCCGCTGAACCTCGCAAAACGAACTGTCAGTATGCCCACGGAGCGTAGTGGTGCTTTAGAGGCATTCGCCCGCGCTCCAGGCGTCGTTCAATACCAAAGGTTAGTCCTTCGACATCAGATGACTTCTTTCAGAATACTCCTTGGTAGTTCACTACTGTTCTGTTCTGTCGCCCTTTCCCAAACGCTGACACTCTTCGGCACCGTGAGAGACGCTTCAACGAACGATCCTCTTCCCGCGGCAAACATCCGCGTGGATGGCACGACACGCGGCACCATCACCAACGCCGATGGTTTCTATCGGTTCACGCTCCCTCCGGGAGAGTACGCGATCATCTTCAGCTTCGTCGGTTATCAACCCAACACGATCCGTGTCACACTGAGCGCGGATCGTCAGGAGGAGGTTCGACTCACACCGGTCCCGATTGTGCTTGGCGAGGTCGTTGTCACAGATGAAGATCCCGCGTATGCGATCATGAGGAAAGTCATCGAGAACAAGGGACGATGGAAAGAAATGCTCCGGTCATACCAGTTCGATGCGTTCACGCGCCAGAGCATGAAGCGCGATACGATCATCGCGATGATTTCGGAATCGTACACAACCGGTTACTGGCAACAGGGAGACACGCTCAGGGAAATCGTTCGTCAACAACGTCAGACGGAGAATATTCAGGGAAGTCAGAACTTCGCCGCCGTCGGGGGGATTGCGAATTTCTACGACGACAACATCCGGTTCAGCGGGTTCAATTTTGTGGGGCCGACGTCAAGGGAGACATTCGATTACTACCGATTCAAGCTATTGGAAACGAGAGCGCGCGACGGCATTCCGATATACACCATCCAGATCATACCACGGAGCCGTTTGGTTCCGCTCTTCCGGGGAACCCTGAGCGTGGCGGGAGACGTCTACGCGCTCACAAGCGTCGAGGTGACGCCGAACGAGGCGTATGCGATTCCCTTTGTCGATGAGCTGGATGTTCGTTACGCCCAACAGTTTGACCTCTACCATGAGATGTACTGGATGCCGGTCGACATACGCGTGAAGGCATTGATGAATATCGGAATCGCCGGTTTCACCTTTCCCAGGATCGGGTTCGACCAGACATCAGTCATCTACGACTACCGGATCAACGCCGAATTTCCCGATACCATGCGGCTCAGAGCTCGGCGCACCAAAGCACCTGAGGCCGAAGTCTACGATTCGCTCTTCTGGACACGAACCGAAGTTCTTCCGCTGACATCGGAGGAACGGCACGCGTACATCACGCTCGATAGCACGCAGACTCTGCAACGGCAATTTGAGCCGAAGGGACCTCTCTCATTTCTCGGTGGACCCGTACAGTCGGTCATCCGGATTCTCGATGTCCGGTTCAATCGAGTTGAGGGATTCTTCGGCGGCATCGATCTGAAACGCGATTCGGTGATCTCCTGGCTCGGTGTACGCGCCAAGCTTGGCTACGGATTTGCCGATCGAAAGACAAAAGGATCACTCGGGTTCACACTGTTCGCGGACAGCGGCCGGAAGATCAGCGTGGGCTTTGACCTCTATCGGGACATCGACTACTTCTATGAGGACGGGCTGGTGGGAACGTTCATGGTCACCGCCTCCGCACTCTTCGCGAAGAACGACCGCCGTGACTACTGCTATGCCGAGGGGTGGAGTGCATCGGCGCGAGTGCGCCCGCTCCGAATACTCTCGGCGACGCTGACGTATCGGGCCGAGCGTCATGGAGTTGCGGAGAAGCGGACCGACTTCAGTCTGTTCTACCGCAAGCATCGCTATCGGGACAATCCACTTGCCGACGAGGGGATGCTCCGTACGGTCACATTCAAGGGAAGGATTGGTCAGGATCCAATCGCCATAAATCTCATACCGGTCGATCATTTTGAACTTGAGCTCGAGACCGCCGCGAAGGGCATTCTCACGGGTTCATCCGGATTCACGCGCGGCGTGGTGCGGGGTGAGATCCATCTTGCGACATTCCTCAGGAGGAACCTCTTCCATCCGCTGTTGAGCGCGCGAGTTGTCGTCGGCCTCTCGAATGGAGCTCTTCCGCCACAACGGATGTTCAGTTTGGAGTCCGGCGGCACGGGGTTCGGTCCGTTCGGCGTCATGCGTGGGATGGAGGTGAGGGAGTTTTCGGGGGAACAGTTTGTGATGATTTCGCTGGAGCACAATTTCCGATCGATCCCGATGCTCGCACTGAACATTCCGTACCTCTATAAGCGGAACATCGAACTGGTGATTCATGGAGCCGCGGCGCGCTCCTGGACCCGCTCCGAAAGACATTCGATCTACGGTCACCCGACAGACGGCTGGTACGTTGAGGGGGGTATCGGCATCAGCCGGCTCTTTGGATTGCTCAGAGTTGACCTGACGCGTAGGTTTATGGCGCCGTCACAGTACGTCGTGACGCTTTCAGCCGCGAGATTGATGTAGATTCCTGTCAACAAGACTTCCTCTCACCTATGGCGCACAACGTCTTGAAATGGTTACTCAACGGCGATGTTTCGATCGCGTACCATGCATCGAAGGATCTCGTGCCGGCTTCCATTGCTAAGCTGGACACTCTGCAGTCGCGCATCGAACGGGAGGGATGGGGAAAGAAACTTCTGCAGCACCGCAATCCGAACGGTCATTGGGGGCAAGGATCGTATCAGCCCAAATGGACCTCCACGCATTATACGCTGCTTCAGTTGAGAGAAATGGGAATCTCTCCCCACCAGGCCGAATGCCGACAGAGCACGGCGCTCCTGCTCGGGAATCCCGTGGGAAAAGGGGGCGGTATCAACATCTTTCGCTCCATTGAATACAGCGACGTTTGCGTGAACGGCATGCTTCTGAACATGGCGGGGTACTTCATGCCTGAATCGCCGGTGCTCCGATTGATTGTCGATTATCTTCTCGACACCGCGATGCGTGACGGCGGCTGGAACTGCGAGTACGACAGAGGAGCACGACACAGCTCACTCCACACGACGATCAGCGTGTTGGAGGGATTTGATTGCCATCTCAAGAGCAAGAAAAAGTATCGGGCAGGCGACATTCGCTCCGCGATCGATCATGGCGTCAAGTTTCTGTTGCGGCATCGCTTGTTCCGGTCCCACCGAACCGGTGCGATCATCGATCCGAGATTTCTCAGATTGACATATCCCTCCCGCTGGAGATACGATATCCTCCGTGCACTCGACTGTCTGCGCTCATTGAATTGGAGATACGACTCCCGCATGCAGGATGCGATCGATCTGGTGTTGGGCAAGCAAGGTCGAGACGGGAAATGGACATTGGCCGCGGCTCATCCGGGACGGGTTCACTTCGAAATGGAAAAGACCGGTCAGCCAAGCCGGTGGAACACGCTGAGAGCGATGCGAGTGCTGATTCACTTTGGCGCAGTCAATCCAAACACAATCGGGTGACAACGATGCGAAGAATGCTGGTATCGATAGCTCTCATTTTGGTTTCCCTCGCTCATGCTCAGATCAAGCTACCTCGACTCATCAGTGACGGGATGATCCTTCAGCGAGAAACGAATGTGAAGCTCTGGGGCTGGGCCGCTCCGGGCGAAATCATCACGGTCGGCTTCAACAAGAAGACCTTCACGACGACGGCAGATGCGAACGGGAAATGGATGGTGCTCTTTCCGCCTCAGAAAGCAGGGGGTCCGTATGAAATAACATTTGCCGCGAGCAACAGGATCGTGGTAAAGGACATCCTATTCGGCGACGTGTGGATCTGCGGAGGACAGTCCAATATGGAACTGATGATGGAGCGAGTGAAGGACAAATACGACGGCGTCATAGCCAAAGCCTCCAATCCCCGGATCAGACAATTTCTCGTCCCCGACAAATACGATTTCACTCGACCACATGAAGATATGGAGTCGGGGGAGTGGGTCGCGGCGGATGCACAGAGTATTCTCGATTTCACCGCGGTGGGATACTTCTTCGCTGCCGACATCTTTGCCAAGTACAATGTTCCCATCGGATTGATCAACGCGGCGCTCGGCGGATCGCCCGCCGAGGCGTGGATCAGTGAAGAGGCGCTCAGGAAATTTCCTTCCTACTACAACGAAGCGCAGATGTTCAAAGACAACGACCTCATTACCACGATCGAGTCCTCCGACAGAAAGAGGAACGGTGCCTGGTATGGCATGCTGAACAAGAGCGATGGAGGATTGAACCGGAGATGGTCGGATCCGGCGACGAACGTTTCGGATTGGCCAGAAATGCAAATCCCCGGCTACTGGGCCGACGGAGTGATAGGACGTGTGAATGGATCGGTCTGGTTCCGAAAGGAGATCGATCTACCGGCGCATATGGTAGGCAAAGCCGCAAGACTTCATCTCGGAAGGATTGTGGATGCCGATTCGGCGTACGTCAACGGGAAGTTCGTCGGGACAACAAGCTATCAGTACCCGCCGAGACGGTATGAGATTCCACCGAATACGCTGAGAGGTGGAAAGAATACAATCGTTGTTCGGGTGATCAACAGCTCAGGCAGGGGGGGATTCGTTCCTGACAAACCGTACGAACTGACCTGCGGGAGCGACACCATCGATCTGAAAGGCACCTGGAAGCACAAGCTCGCGGCGACGATGGAGCCGTTGGGTCCGCAGACCTTCATCCGCTGGAAGCCGATCGGACTCTTCAACGCGATGATCGCGCCGGTCCTCAACTACGCAATCAAAGGGGTGATCTGGTATCAGGGAGAGTCAAATACGAAAAAACCCTCAGAGTATGCCGATCTCATGCGAACGCTTATCGAGGATTGGCGAACCCGGTGGCAGCAGGGCGACTTTCCGTTCCTCTTCGTACAGCTTGCAAACTTCATGGAAGCGAGACAGGAACCGACCGAGAGCAGTTGGGCCGAACTCCGGCAGGCACAGCTCAGCACACTAACGGTGCCGAATACCGGAATGGCCGTTGCGATCGATGTCGGCGAATGGAACGACATCCATCCCGAGAACAAAGCGGAGGTCGGCAAGCGGCTCGCGCTTCTGGCGAGGAGAATTGCGTACGGCGACAAAGCGATCGTGGCATCGGGGCCCTTGTATCGTGATGTGAAGAGAGAAGGAAACAAGCTGATCATCAGCTTTGCGGATATGGGAAGCGGTCTGGCAACGTCTGACGGGAGGCCTCCAAAGCACTTCGCGATCGCCGGAGGGGATAGCAAATTCGTCTGGGCAAATGCAGAGATAAGAGGAAACACCGTCATCGTCTGGAACGATGCCATCGCAAATCCGGTCGCAGTACGATATGCGTGGGGGGACAATCCGGCAGGGGCGAATCTGTGTAACAAAGAAGGACTCCCTGCCTCGCCGTTCGAGGCGAAGATCAAATAGAATCTGAGACTCCACTGCGCCCCGAATTCGTAGCGCCGACTGCCAGTCGGCGTTCGAGGTCTTCACAATGGAGAAATCATTTTCCAGAAACAATGAGGGATTGATGAAAAATCAGATGATGGTGCTATTGCCGACCGTTCTTATTGTCATTGCATTCAGCGGTTGTTTTCCCGGCGGCAGTACGTATTCGCCTCAAGAACCGGCAGGATTTTTTTCGGGGGTGTGGCACGGATGGATCGCGCCCCTTTCTCTTCTTGTGGGGCTTTTCAAGGACGGGATCAGGGTCTACGAGCCGTACAATACGGGGTGGTGGTACGACTTCGGCTTCTACATCGCCGTCATCGCGGGCTTTGGAGGGATCGCTCTCTCGAGGAAAGAGAAGAAGAAAGATCAGTAAGGGCACCTGCAGCGCCGATTGCCAATCGGCGATCGAGGTCCTGCAACCCCGACAGTCTATCGCCCGCCGTACCCGCAGCGCCGACCTCTGGTCAACGGCCGAAGCTTCGAGTGACCAGCTTTTGTAGCGGCGACTGCCAGTCGGCGATCGCGGTCCGCACGCTCTCGTTCGCACGCGGCCCCAAAGGGTGCCTTCGGCAAGCATGGGAAGAGGAATCCCAACGGCAATTCTATCGCCGACAGTCCGTCGGGGTTCGCGGCTCTCTCAACCTCGCTCCGCGTCGAAACGCGCGCCCTCACCATGTTGCCCTCCAGATATTTTAACTTGCCAAATCTTGCCATCTTTCGTACACTTGCACATTGAGATTCTGACCTGAGCACAATCTCACATCAGTACGGTCATGAATGGCAATCAGGGGATTCACTTCGATACGCCATTCCGCACGCGGACTTGCACGACCATGACACCTCCTTGTCGATACGTCTTGCCGGTATTCGTCCTCTGGTTGGTCTCAGTCCCTCTCCTGGCCCAGGACTTGACAAACCAATCCTCCCTCTTCGAGAAGGGGATCGCTTTGCACGGCGGTGCGGGATTGTTGGCCGTTCGTGATGAATTCATCTCATCTGAAAAATACTCGGGCACGGGCCCCTTCCTCGCCGCACGCTGGTCGCGTGATCATGAGACGTACGGGTATCGGCTTTCGCTGCAGTACCTGTTCACGTCCGGACTCAAGAACCACAATGTCTCGGCAGAACTGAGGCAGTTCTCGCTCGGTGTTGATTTCCTGTATCCCGCAGGAAAGATGGTTCTCCGGGGAAAAGAGCTGTACTTCTTTGCCGGCCCCTCTGCCGAACTCTTCCTTCACTTCCGGAGGCAGAATATTGCCGGATCGGGTGAATCGATTTTCAACGCGTATTCGGCCGCATCTCTCATATCGGCCGGAGTCCGGTCGGAAGCGTATTGTCCAATCGGTGCCGAAATCACACTCGACGGCTCGTCACAGTTGAGTATCCTCTCCTTCGGCGGGCGATCTGTCGATCCGCGCAAGACCGGTGCTTCACCTTTCCGACTGCTCACCCTCTTTACCGGACTTAATGCACACGGAGAACTGGGTGCGAACTATCGCGCGACGGCCTCATTGCGGATTCGGATCGCCTACCGATTAGAGGTCACACGGATCACTTCATGGGATTATTTCATCTCCGGAAGCGACTCTTTCATACTGGGAGTCACATACGCTCTGTGAAGACGACGTCGCATCGTCTGCGATACGGTTTGGCAATTCTTGTCTTCTTCGCGATCATTGTGCCGGCGTGCAGTGATCTGATCGTTGGTGGGCCCGACCCAGTCGACAACGTCGCGGAGATCGAAGCGGCGTGGAGGATCACCAAGTCGGTTTATCCCTATTTTCAGTTCAAGGGAATCAATTGGGAGAGTCTCCATCCGCTCTATCGCGTTCGTGCGGAGCAATCCAGTGGGGATGAGATATTTGTAGTGCTGTTCGACCTGCTCGCGGAATTGAAAGATGGTCATGTGGGACTGAGGACAAAAGGTGGCTATTATGTTCAGGCGTACCAGCCCCCTCGGAGCGTACGAGATCGATTCGCCTTCGATCCCCTTGTGGTACGGAAGTATTTCGACAGGGAACTGAAGCTCGCCGGCGAGAAGAGAATCGAATATGAGAGAATGTCGAGCAACCTTGGGTACATCAGGCTTTCGACCTTCACCTCGGGCAGCTGGATCCTGGAATTTGACGCCGTGCTGAGCTACCTTCGCGGCACAGATGGACTCATTCTGGATGTGAGAAACAACGGGGGAGGATCGGATCATACGACCGATGTTGTGGTGAGCAGATTTATCGACGCGCCCCTGCCGCGTGCGCCGGGGTTTGTAAACGGTCAATTGCAGTCGCGTCAACCTCTTCAACCGGGAGGGGGGTTCCGGTACGCGCATCGCGTCGTCGTGCTCATCAACGGGGTTTGCTTCAGTGCGACCGAGGGTTTTGTGGAAATGATGAAACAAATAGCGACGGTGACTGTTCTCGGCGACACGACGGGGGGCGGCTCCGGGGCTCCGGAGTATTTTTCTCTTCCGAGCGGCAGAGAGATTCGGATCTCGACCAAAGACTTCCGGCGATACGACGGAGAGCCGATCGAGTGGAACGGCGTTCCGCCTCACATCAGGGTTGTGCAGACTGAGACGGACGCTCGGTCAGGTCGGGACAGACAGCTTGAGCAGGCCATTGCTGTGTTGAAATAGGGACGCAACGTGGAGCCGCCCATGACGGCGGAGGAGGGGGGAAAGACGAGAATCGTTTTTGGAGTAGTTAGGTGAAAAGGTTGGCCGTGCCGGACTGCTTACACGGGCAAGTGAAGAATAATTCCATTATCATTGTTAACGCAAAATAGGTCATTCAATTCTTACCAAAAGTCGAATGAGTGCATTACGAGATAACTACACCAAAGGAACGGTCGGCGATTTCCTGAAGACCGTAATTCAACCCGGTTCGAAACTTTCCTTTGTTTCCGCTTACTTCACCATCTACGCCTACCAACAATTGAAGTCTCAACTTGAACGGATCGAGCGGTTGCGCTTCCTCTTTGGTGAACCTCGATTCATCAATTCCATTGACCCTTCAAAGACGAATCGCCGTGAATTCAAGATCGAGGATGATCAACTGGTCGTTCCGATCGAGAATAGGATGACCCAGAAAGCGATTGCCAAGGAATGTGTCGGATGGATTAAAGAGAAGGTGGACATCAAATCGATGGTCAAGCCGAACTTCCTGCACGGAAAGCTCTACCATCTGGAAAACCCAAATGGGACAAAAGAGTCTATCATGGGGAGCTCCAATTTCACCGTGAGCGGACTCGGTTTGGGCGGTCGGCACAACATCGAATTGAATATGGTCATCCAGGATCGGCGGGATGCCAACGAGCTTGAAGAATGGTTCAACAGCATTTGGAACAATCAGGATGGGTTGGTAGAGGATGTGAAGGAGCAGGTGCTCAAGTATCTCGATCAGTTCTATGTGGAGAATGAACCAGAGTTCATCTACTACAAGACGCTCTATCACATCTTTGAGAAGTTCCTCAGTGAACAGGACAAAGGTGGCTTGCTTAATAGACAGATCGGTTTCTTCGAAAGCGAAATCTGGAACATGTTGTACGACTTCCAGCGGGATGGTGTCAAGGGAGCAATCAATAAGATCCTCAAACACAATGGCTGTATCATCGCCGACAGCGTCGGCTTGGGGAAGACGTTCGAAGCGCTAGCTGTCATCCGCTATTTTGAGTTGTTGAACTGTCGCGTCCTGGTCTTGGTCCCGAAGAAGCTGGCAGCCAACTGGACGGTCTATCAAGCTGCACAAAACAGTATTCTCAACCCATTTCGCAACGACCGGTTCAATTACACCATCCTGTACCACACAGATATGGGGCGAGTGCAGGGTATCTCTGATGCAAACGGAATTGACCTTGAGCATTTCAACTGGGGCGCTTATGACCTTGTAGTCATAGACGAAAGCCACAACTTCCGTGGCAACCCGATGGAAAAAGTCACAGACGATGGCGAGATTCGACTGAACCGCGCTAAGTGGCTGATGGAGAAGATCATCAAAGAGGGAACAAAGACCAAAGTGCTCTTGCTCTCGGCAACGCCGGTTAATAACAACCTGCGCGATCTCCGGAATCAACTCTTGCTCATTACCGAGGGACGCAAAGATGCACTGTTTGAGGCAACGCAAATCAAGGACATCGAGCTTGCCCTGAAAAATGCGCAAACGCAATTCACCAACTGGGCGGATCGGAAGAACACCAACCGGACCGTCAGGCAATTGCTGGAACGATTGGATTCTTCTTTCTTCAAACTGCTCGATGAGATGACCATTGCAAGAAGCCGCAAGCATGTGAAGAACTACTACAATGTGCAATCAGTGGGGCAGTTTGCCGAGCGTCTGAAACCTCATGCGGTGTACCCGAACATCGACTTGAAGGACCGCTTCTTCACGTATGACGCTCTCAACAAGAAGATTCTTGAGTACAAGCTTTCTGTGTTTAACCCATCGGCCTACGTGAAGCCGGAACAGCGCAAGAAGTATGAGGAAATGGGAGCCCGGGAAGTCCTTGCTTTTACACAAAGCGATCGTGAACACTTCCTGATCGGGATGATGAAGGTGAACTACCTCAAGCGACTCGAAAGCTCGATTGAGTCGTTTGAGATTTCGCTCGACCGCACAATCCGCAAGATCGAACACTTGGAAAGCCGCATAGCCGGATTCAAGCGTGTAAAGTCGAACGGACAGGAAATTGACCTCGGAGCTGCACAGCCGGAAGAAGATGAGTTTGAGGAAAATGCCGACGACCTCGAGCAGTGGCGGGTGGGAAAGAAGTTCACGTACGACATGGCCGATCTCGAACTCGATGAATGGCTGGAAGACCTCGATGCCGATAAACAGGCGCTCTCCATCATCTACAATAATGCCGTCGCCGTTACTCCTGACCGGGATGCAAAACTGAAGGAGTTGAAGGAACACATCGTGAAGAAGATGCAGCATCCCATCAACGGAAGCAATGATAAGGTCATCGTGTTTACTGCCTTCGCCGACACTGCCGACTACCTGTACAGGTGTCTCAAGGATTGGGCAAGGGATGATCTGAAGAAGCACATCGGCCTCGTCGCGGGGAGCTTCACAAAGACAACCTTCGGCAGAAACGACTTCGGCAGCATCCTGACCAACTTTTCTCCTGTCTCAAAAGACCGTGCACGACTTTCGGGAATGCCTCAGAACGATGAAATCAGCATCCTCATAGCAACAGACTGCATCAGTGAGGGACAAAACCTCCAGGATTGTGACTATGTGATCAACTATGACATCCATTGGAATCCCGTCCGCATCATCCAGCGATTCGGACGTATCGACCGCATCGGGACAAGGAATGAGAAGATTCAGCTTGTGAATTTCTGGCCAACGAAGGACCTCGACAACTACATCAACCTGAAGGAGCGTGTCGAAGCGCGCATGGCATTGGTGGACGTGACCGCCACTGGTGAGGACAACATCCTTAACACAGATCAATTGGAGGAACTGATCGAGGAGGATCTCAAGTACCGAAACCAGCAGCTGAAGCGGTTGAGGGATGAGGTGCTCGATCTCGAAGAGATGAATGAAAGCATTACCCTCACCGACTTCACGCTCGACGATTTCCGCATTGAGTTGACCAACTACATCGAAAAAAACAAGGAACGATTGAGGGATGCGCCATTTGGTTTGTACGCGGTGGTCCCGTCACCGGCAGGCAAACATGCCGATGTTCTCGACGTAGCCAAGTTCTCAGAAGCTGAGAAAGCAATCATCAAGCCCGGTGTCGTTTATTGCCTCAAGCAGAAAGGCGATACCGACGGCACTGAAGAGGTGAACCCCCTCCAGCCCTACTTTCTCGTCTACATCTGGGATGACGGCCAGGTACGGTTCAACTACACCAACGCAAAGCAGATACTCGAGATTTACCGACTCATGTGTCAAGGACGCACTGAAGCGTTCCAGACCTTGTGCGATCTGTTTAACCAGGAGACCGGACACGGACAAGAGATGGATGCCTACACAGGGCGGTTGCAGAAAGCGGTGGAGGAGATTGTGCGTGTGTTCAAGAAGAAGATGACACAACGGATTACCACGGATCGAGGCGGTCTCATTATGCCGAAATCAAAACAAGTCGAAGAACTGAACAACTTCGAGCTTGTGACATGGCTCGTGATCACCGAATGAAGAGAACGCCTGCAAAGAAATCCTCAAGCACTGGCAGGCATCATCGCTCGTTCCAGCCGATCATTGCGCTTATCCAGCAAGCCCGGACTCGCTCCTACCGTGCAGTCAATACCGAGTTGATTACGCTGTATTGGAACATCGGCAAGTTCATCAGCCAGAAGATACAATCCGATGGGTGGGGGAAGGCGACCGTTCAATCGCTGGCAACGTTCATTCATCGCAACGAGCCGCACGCTTCCGGCTTTTCATCCCAGAATCTCTGGCGTATGCGCCAGTTTTACCAGGAATACAAGGGCAGGACAAAACTCTCAGCACTGCTGAGAGAACTAACCTGGACGCATAACATGCTTATCCTTGGGAAATGCGTTTCCCCGGAGGAGCGGGAATTCTACCTCCGCCGCACCATCAAAGAGAACTGGTCAAGCCGTGAACTTGAACGCCAGATCGACAGCGGCCTGTTCGAGCGGGCGGCCCTTGCGAAGCCAAAACTCTCACCACTGATGAGAGAACTTCATCCCGGTGCCGGAGACGTGTTTAAGGATTCGTACATCGTTGACTTCCTCCGTTTGCCCGATGCGCACTCCGAGGCAGACCTCCACAACGGACTCGTCGGACACCTCAAGAATTTTCTCATTGAGTTGGGACGGGATTTTTGCTTCATCGGCGGCGAGTACCCGATTCATGTTGGCAAGAAAGACTTCTTCATTGACCTGCTCTTCTTCAATCGCTCGCTCAATTGCCTTGTTGCCATCGAACTCAAGATTGACGACTTCAAACCCGAGTACCTGGGCAAGCTGGAGTTTTACCTTGAAGCCCTCGATAGAGATGTCCGCAAACCGCACGAGCGTCCCTCCGTGGGAGTATTGCTCTGCAAAAGCAATGATAGTGAAGTGGTCGAGTACGCACTGAGCCGTTCCCTCTCGCCAGCTCTCGTTGCCGAGTACCAGACAAAACTGCTCGACAAGAAACTTCTCCGCCGGAAGCTCCACGAGTTCTATGAACAGACCGTGGCCGACTTACCGGAACGAAAGAAACTGAAAGAACGATGAACGAAGACGTCAAGAAACGAATCGAGCAATCGCTGAAGGCATTCGCGCAGGGCAATCTGACGAAGAATGCACTCGGCCTGTTCCAAACGCTCGGCTACGCCACCGACCGCCAGGCCCCGCTGGACAAACCAACCTACGCGCAGTTCAAAGAGACGTTCATCCAGGCTGGCTCCCGTTTCAACGAAGAGAAAGCACAGGCCAACGATTGGAAGTATGTTGACCTGCTGTTCCAACTCACCAAAGAGGAGGTTTCTCGAAACACGTCACTGTTTGATACCAAACAGGTCGACCGTACCATCATCGAAACGTATTTGTTCTTTGTGATCGAGCTTGCGCAGGCAGAGTACAGCCGCACGGCATTGAGCCACATTACCCGTGAGGTGAACCGGCTCTTTCCCATGCCTGTGTTGATTCTGTTCAAGTATGGCAACTCCCTGACACTCTCCGTGATTGACCGCCGGTTGCACAAGCGGGATGAAAGTAAGGATGTGCTGGAGAAGGTCACGCTGATCAAGGATATCAGCATTGCCTCGCCTCACAGGGCACACATCGAGATTCTGTTCGACCTTTCGCTCCCTGAACTGACGCGTATCCACGCACCGACTAACTTTGTTGAGCTGCATGCCGCATGGCGGGCGACGCTGAACATCTCGGAACTGAACAAGAAATTCTACAAACGCATCGCTGCATGGTACTTCTGGGCTGTGAAGAGCGTCGAGTTCCCCATAGCTCCGGGCGTGAAGGACAAGAAGGACAAGAAGGTCAACAACTCCATCAATGTCATCCGACTGCTTACAAGACTCATATTCGTCTGGTTCCTCAAAGAGAAACATCTCGTGCCGGACGATCTCTTTTCCGAGCGAGCACTTGCCCGTCTGCTCAAGAAGTTCGACGGTTCCGATGAGAAGCGATCCGATTACTACAAGGCCATCCTCCAGAACCTCTTCTTCGCCACGCTGAACCAGAAGATGAATACGAAGGATGAGCCGGAGAACAGGCGTTTCGCAACCGATGAACGTGACCAATGGGGACACGCCGATGACTACAACATCACCAATCTCTATCGGTACAAGGAGTCATTCCAAAACCCGGATGATGGGTTGAAGCTCTTCTCGACGATTCCGTTCCTCAACGGAGGACTCTTCGACTGTCTCGACAAACCCGATGAAAACGACAAACGGAAGGTCATCCGGATAGACGGGTTCTCCCGTGTTGCCAAGAACCAACCGACTGTTCCCAACATTCTCTTCTTCGGCGGAGCAAAAGCGGACTTGGAGATTGACCTGAGCGATGTGTACGACGACAAGAAACACAAACGGGACAAGGTAAAAGGCCTCATCCACATTCTGAACGACTACAAGTTCACGATTGCCGAGAACACGCCGGTGGAAGAGGAGATTGCCCTCGATCCCGAACTGTTGGGGCGCATATTTGAAAACCTGCTTGCCGAATATAACCCGGAGACAGGCACAACGGCACGCAAAGCGACGGGCAGTTTCTACACGCCGCGTGAGATAGTGAATTACATGGTGGATGAGAGTCTCATCGCGTATCTCAAAACAAAGATGTTGCAGGAAAACCCGGCAACTCAGGAAGTGGGGACGGCTCAGACGGACGGGTTCGGAAACAAGGCGCGAAAGGGACAGCTCAAGCTGGAAAGCAAAGTCGAACCAAACCGATGGGTTGACAAGGAAGATTCATTGGAAGCTGAGTTACGGAAGCTCGTTGGATACAATGAGACCCCTCCGGTGTTCACGGACCAAGAGAAAGACAATCTCGTTGCCGCGATTCATTCCATGAAGGTCCTCGACCCTGCCTGTGGCTCGGGCGCATTCCCGATGGGAGTGTTGCTCAAGGTGGTGCATGTTCTCCATAAACTCGACCCGGAGAACAGGAAGTGGAAGCAGAAGCAGATCGAAGTCGCCGAGCAGCTCACCGATTCTTCCATTCGCGAGGAAACGCTGGAGACGATTGAAGATGCGTTCAGCGAAGAGAACAACTTTGCCGACTACGGCCGCAAGCTCTACCTGATTGAGAACTGCATTTACGGTGTGGATATACAACCGATTGCCACGCAGATTGCGAAGCTCAGGTTCTTTGTCTCGCTGCTGGTTGACCAGCGAGGGAGTGACAGGAAGGAGAACCGAGGGGTTCTCTCGCTCCCCAACCTTGAGACCAAGTTCGTTGCGGCAAACACGCTTTTACCACTGGAAATCGATGTTCAACACGTTATCAAACCCGTTGAGTTGTATCCGTTGGAGGATAGACTCAAAAAAATCCGTCATGACTATTTTAGTGCAAAGTCTCGCAAAGAGAAGATGAAATGTATATCGGAAGACAAGCGATTGCGAGAGGAAATCGCCCGCATACTTGTCAATTCAGCCGGACTTCCCAAGAACGCGGCGGACAAACTGGCAAACTGGGATCCTTACGATCAGAACTCCAACGCCGAGTTCTTCGATGCCGAGTGGATGTTTAGCCTGACGAGCGGGTTCGATATTACTCTTGGCAATCCTCCCTACGTGCGAGCCGATTCAGGTCCGAAGCATTTGGCACTGAGAAAGGCAATTGAAGATACTGACATGTACGAGACCCTATGGGAAAAGTGGGACTTGTACATTCCGTTTATAGAACGAAGCTTCAAACTCCTTCGACCGAATGGTGTTTCAACTCTCATAGTATCGGATGCCTACTGTCACTCGAAATACGCTGAGAAGTCTCAAAGGTGGTTCCTTCAAAACAGTAGCATCATCCGGCTGGATTTCTTCAGCAAGATCAAAATTTTCGATGCAGCAGTGCGAAATGTTACATATTTGTTCCAGAGAAGTGATGGAAGTCGTAACAAACCCCAGCGAAGGGTTCATTACCCTGAATTCGGCGAGGTAACGCTGTTGGGGACGGGTGAACAACGCAACCTGACCTATCGATTGTTTTTCCCTGAAGACCATCAAGAACAAAAGATAGCAGTACAAACTGTTCCTTTGGAAAGTGTTTGCTATATAAGCGTTGGAATGGTTGTCCATGCGCACGAGGACATTGCCAAGGGAGCGTTTGAGCTTGAAGATGTTGTCTCAAATGTGAAGGATGATGTCCATACAAAGAAGTTTGTTGAAGGCAAGCTTCTAGAACGTTGGGTCCCAATCAAGCATAAGTGGCTGGAATGGGGTACGCATAGAGCACCTAAGGGG